>JAJOLD010000020.1 GCA_021129515.1 Minisyncoccota bacterium | reverse complement strand
CACAGCATTCACAGCCGAAATCAGTCCATCCAATCAAAAGAGAATCAGGGCAGTGATAAGAGAGGCAAAAATCTGGCGAAATACAAAGTTAGAACCGGCAGATATTGCTAACCAATTTAACGGAAGTTTCGCAGTTTTTTTCTGTTTTCAAGCTGCAAGCTCGTTATTATCAGGTGGTTATACTAAAAAGTGCAAAAACCGTGTGGCTAAGAAATAAATTTGAATAAAACATATAAATAATTTTGGTAGAATTAATTAAGTTACTATCTTTGTGGCCAAGATGTTTATACAAAGGATACATAAGAAAACTGCAAAAAAGACCTATACCTCTGTGGTACTGATGGAGAACTACCGTGAAGGCAAGAAAGTAAAGCACCATATTATTTCAAATTTGTCAAAATGGTCGCCGGAATTGATTTCAGATTTTGAAAGATTATTGAAAGGAAAAAAAATAACAACAATTTCAGATTTGAATTTGACACAAGGAAAATCAGTCGGCGGAATTTTTACAGTGTCAGAAATAGCGAAAAAAATTGGGATAAAACATGCCCTTGGATACTCCAAGCAGTCTAAACTTGCAATGATTCAAATTGCGGGCAGAATACTCTCGCCCGGCTCCCGCAACTATCTTGCAAAGGAATGGAAACTCGGGCAGGCGCTTGATAAGATATTCAATATCACCGATTTTAACAAATATGATTTGTATGAAAACCTTGATTGGCTGAGTGAAAATCAAGAAAGAATAGAGCAAAAACTATTTTCGTATCGCCATAAAAAAGAATCAATAAAAGAGATGTTTTTATATGACGTAACATCGTCGTATTTTGAAGGCGAGAAGAACGAACTTGCAGCTTACGGCTATAACAGAGATAATAAGAAGGGCAAAAAACAAATCGTAATAGGCTTGCTTACAGACAATAAAGGCTATCCTGTTTCTGTTGAAATATTTAAAGGAAATACGGGCGACACTGAAACGGTATCCAATCAATTGCAAAAATTAAAAGAAAATTTCGGAGTAGAACGAGTTGTTTTTGTGGGCGACAAAGGAATGGTAAAAAGCAGTCAGATATCCGAAATAGAATCTGATAGATACAAGTGGAACTACCTGACTACAATTACAAAACAACAAATAAAAACACTTATATCAGAAAAAATTATTCAGCTTGATTTGTTTGCCGAAAAAGTTGTAGAAATTAAAACAGAAGACGGAATTCGGTATATTTTACGCAGAAATCCGGAAAGAGCCGAAGCTATAAAACAAAACAGGCAATTGAAAATAGATAAGATAAAATCCATAATATCAGACCAAAATACTTATTTAAAAGAGCACAAAAAAGCGAAAACAGAAGTTGCATTAGGGAAAATAAATGATAGTATATCTAAGTTAAAGTTAAAAAATATTTTACAAATTAATGAAGACAAGAGAGTTATAACACTAACAACAAATAAACAAGCCCAAGAAAAAGCCGAAGAATTAGACGGTTGCTATGTTGTAAAAACCAATGCTCCCGAAGAAAATTTAGATACAAAGACAGCTCACGACCGCTACAAAGACCTTGCGAATGTAGAGTTTGCATTTCGCACCATGAAAACTACGCTCGAGGAAATCAGACCTATTTATTTGCAAAAAGCAAGCAGAACAAGAGGGCATATTTTTGTGGTAATGCTCGCCTATATGATAATAAAATATATAACGGATGAACTTTCGGAATTAAATTACAGCAGAAAATTTATTTTTGAAAGTTTAGACAAAATTAATTACTTAGAATACACTTATGATGACAAAACCCTGAACATAATACCACCAAATTTATTACCGCATCAGAAAAGAATTATTGAAAAACTCAATATTAAATTAAAATAGTTGTAGATAAGATTTTTTTGAGACGTAATAAGGGCTAATTAAATGTTTATCAAAGACATACAGCAATAAATACGGCTTATTTATCCGAAACTTCCGTTAAAAGAATATATAAGTGATCTTTATTATGGGAACAACTTTTATTATTTTTTGAAAGAAGAAGGTGTACTGTTAAAAGATTTTAAGCCATATGCACTAAAAGTAACAGAGCAAATAAAGAAGCATGTCACTCAAATTATCAGTGAAGCAGGGGC
>JAJOLD010000019.1 GCA_021129515.1 Minisyncoccota bacterium | reverse complement strand
TTACATCATTAATTATTAATTTCGCAACATCTAATCCACTTAGTAGACTTTGATCACTCCATAAATAATCCCATAAACCGAATCGACCGATACTTTTAATACCAATTTTATCTAGATGTTCAAGTATAAGAGACCTATTTTTATATATTTCATGGTCAAATATTACATTAGCATATTGCTCATGTCTAATATCTTCCACAATTATATGTTTTCTATTTATTAGTCCCATTCCATCTAAGTCATCAATCGTCTTTTGAAGTATTTCTTGATGATTTAAATTGATTTTTCTGTGTTGTGAATAGTATATTTCAGCTTGTATCGAACTACAACCTTTTGGCACATTATCTTCTGACTTTTTACAAGGATAATATATTCTTGACACTAAGGTATCCTCATCATATAAATAAGACCATATTTCCTTTGATTCACACGGGTTACTTAATCCGATAGAAACCATGTAGCCAGATGTCCAATTTAGTTGTTCAATTGCGTGCTTTATATTTTGCGGTAAATCTACAAGGATATTTTTCATCTCTGGCAACGGCAAGCTTGATATTAATATATCATATTCTACCTGACTACCATCTGAAAATATTATCTTTTTTATGTCTGTTTTAATTCGGACTACTTTTTTATTTAATCTTATATTCAGGTTTTCTGTCATTCCAGTAATAAATGATTTAAATCCCCCTTTTTCTGGATATCTCATCTCTTTAGCATAGTAAGTATTTGGAGTCTTGCTTGTTAATGCTCCTCTTAATACTTCCGATATTGTGGGTCTATACATTCTATTTCCAATCCATTTTGTCTCTAAATCTTTAGCCTCAGTTCCCCAGTACTTCTTTGTATATTTTATCGGAAACCTTTCGGCAAAATCATTGCCATATTGCACCCTTAGCCATTGATCATAATTATCTATATCTTTAACTTTTTTTATATTATTTTTAAAAAAACCTTTCAATATTAAAATTTTTTCTTCGATACCTAACGGATATAAATTATTTTGCACTGGATGTTTTAATTTTAGGCCACGATAATAACAACTAGCATCGGGTTTATGCCTAAAAACATTTCCTGCTTTCTCAAATATTTTTTTAACAGCTTCATTTTCAGTAAAAGATAAGTGTACAAATTTATCAAATCTAAATCCGTCTATTGTGAAATTATCACAAAGTCCACCCCATGAGGCACTCTTTTCGTATACTGCCGTTTCAATACCAGCTTTTTCAAGAAAATATGCGGCGGAGATTCCAGCTATTCCTGCTCCTAAGATTACTACTTTTTTACCGCTGGATCTTTTGTTAAAAAGATTTTTAGCAGTCATGTTCATACCCGTTCCTTTCACGCAAAACCAGTTTTTTGTTTGCATTTCAATTTATTCCGATATGTGCAAAATAAATTTTGAAGTTTTGACTTATAAAACATACAAAATTTAACCACAGAGAACACAGATGGCACAGAGTTTGGAAATGCTTTTTATAAATAAAATATCTGTTTCGTCTGTACCAATCATTCATTTCTGAATAATTACTAATTTTACCATGCTCTAAATTTAAAAACTTAAATTTTCTCCGCAGCAAGTATTTGTTTAATTCCTTGTTCCAACGAATATTTGGGCTGCCAACCCCAATTTTTCAGCTTGCTAATATCTGCTTTTGACTCCATGATTTCATTTTCGCGATAAGGTAATGCACCAAAACACAATTTTGTATTAGAATGGGCATTCCTATGTACCATTTCTACAAATTCTTTAACGGTAATTGCTTGACCACTGCCTAGTTCAAACTCTTCATGAAAATTTTGGCTATCTATTATTTTTTGCAATAGCATTAAGTAAGCGGACACTACGTCATCTATGTATATAAAGTCTCGTTCTTGTTGCCCCGGTGTAAGTTTTAGCTCGTCTTTATTATTAAGACAATTATCAATTACATAAGTGGTGAATTTTAACTTGTCATCCCCTGGTCCATACATATGCTCTAGTTTAATATTAATAAATTGTATTTTTTTCATCAAAGCAAATTGTTTTCCCCAATCGGCAAAGTGTTTTTTGGTTAAGGCATAGCCGTTCAAGTGTTTGTATAAAATTGTATCCGTATTAAAAAATGTATCCGTATTAAAAAATGTA
>JAJOLD010000018.1 GCA_021129515.1 Minisyncoccota bacterium | reverse complement strand
TCGCTCGATAGTGGAAGCGATTACAAAAACGATTATTCTGGTTATTTTCATAAAAGACAAATTACTTCAGAAACGGTCGAGTTTGTTTTAATTGATATGTCAGATGGAACTGAGTATATTTTAAACTCGAATGATTACGGAACTTTTAAAGGTTTTGGAACAATACCGGACGCACCACAATTATCGACGTTCATTTTAGATTGGAAAAAAGTACTTGTAGATTTAGGTGAGGGAGCGTATAAGGTTATCAAAAGAATTAATGTTGTAGGAATTGCAGTTATTCATGAATATTTAGTTTACGATTTATACAATTATTCAACATCAAGAGCCGATAAAACTGTACGGATTGATGTAACAATGGAGGGATTGTTAGAAAAACAAGACATTGATTTTACAGGGTCAGAGTTTAAAACAACCCTTCGACTTCCGGGATTTTTTGGGAGAAGAGAACCGAAATGGGAGGAGGACAATTTAATTGATAGGTCATATAATAAACGTCAAATTTCAATGAAGCAAACGAACGAGTATAAGTTTCAGACGAATATGATACCGGATTGCTTAACCTTTGAGATATTTGATTTTATGTTGTTCTCGGATAATATCCGAATGAATGATTATAATTTGAACAATCACACTTATTCGTTTGTTAATTTTCCTGTAAAGTTAGCTAACAATGAGGGAACAGGTTACGCCTCAACAACTCGAAAAGCCATTGTAAATTTAGTTTTTACCGATAAAACAGTAAATAATAACAAAAGAAATTATTAATTTTAAATATTAGAAAAATGAATGTATTAGTTGAAATTTGGGAAACAATAAATGCTCAGTTAAATTGGGTGTTAATATTGGGAATTATCGCACTTGGCGAAATAACGAAAAGATTATGGACAAGTAAAGTGCCACCGTCATTTTGGAAGGTTTTAATTGTAACCTTGCCGTTTACGATTGCGTATGTTTATTTTACAAAAACGGAGGTGTTGCCATCGATTATAAGTTATTTATTGGCTTATTGGTTATATCCATTTTTTGTTAAGTGTATTTTGGATAAATTTAAACTTCGTGATTATTCGGAAAAATCATTTGACCATGTAGGCGACAGACCAGATGACCGATAAAATAAAATACTTACTAATAGCAACCTTTACCATAGCGTTTATAACATATTCGTTTTGGAGCGTAATTAAGGAACAATACGGTGTCCGGGTATTTTATCCCGGCATCGCTTTGTCGTTTGTTGGATATACCTACATTATACATCTATTAATAAAATTAATTGATTTTGAAAAACAACAAAAAAAATTTTTACTTATAATTTCAAATATTATATTTTTAACAACGGTCAATAATTTACTTGACGAAATATTATTTAATCCAACAGTAATAAGTTTAAACGAATATATGGGATTTGTCGTGATAATTGGAATTACTATTTATAACTATAAAAAAAATGAGTGATATGACACCACTGGAAAAAAAAGACTTTTATAAACGATTTGACACTTTAGAAAAGTCGATTGACCGAATACTTGGTATTTTGGAAAGCGATGATAAAATAAAGGAACAAGGACTTGTTGAAAAGGTAAACTCAATGAACCGAAAACTTACTGATTTATTAACACGTGAGAAAGTTTACAAGGCAAAGGCAACGACTTGGGGAGTAATTGGTGGTGCTGTTGGTACTGCATTATTTTGGTTTGTAAAAGTATTATTCACAAAATTCGCAATCTAATGAAACCAATCGCAATATTTGGAACTGGTCATGGGTTCAATACTCCGGGAAAACGAAGTGATGGATTTATGGAAAACGGAAAAGTTGTATTAAAAGAAAATTCGGTAAACGAAGCCGTCGGCAATAAACTATCATTTTTATATTGGTTTAATAAAGTCGATAGTTACTTTATAACCAACGAATGGCACGACGTCCCTTTATATGAACGAGTAAAACGAGAAAGGCGTATTGCTAAGGAATTAAAACGTTTGGGGCAGAAATCGGTGTTTTTATCAATTCACGCCGATGCGTTTCATGTAAAGAATGCAGCAACAGGCGGACGTTTCTTTTACAAATCCGAAGGAGGTCGTAAAATTGCTGAACATTTGACTTATTATTTAGAAAACAATGGTTACGATTTAAACCTACGACGACCGAAACAAGCAAATTTTAAAATGTTACGTGACACTTCAAGTCCAGCCGTATTGTTTGAGATGGGTTTTATGACTACAAAAAGTGACCTTGAAAAATTAGTGTCTGATGAATTTCGTAATAAAACAGCATTATTATTATTCGAGGGACTTCAAAAATTAGATTTGTGAAAAACAACCGTGATACAGGTTTCCGTTCAACGGAAAACCCGTCAGCGGGAAAACAGCCACTAAGTATTAATCAATACTTAAGTATTAATCAATATAAGTAAAAAATATAAAAAAATATTTTTTACTTATTATTTTTTCTTTATTATCAGACTTATGAAAATAACAACTAAAACAATAGCAATAATATTATCAATTCTCATCGTAGGAATACTTACAATGGGATTTTTTGCTTTCCGTTCTATTAAAAAAGACCTTAATATCGAAATTGAGCAACGTAAGAGGCTCGTGAAGGGCTTAAAAATACAAAAACGTCAAATAATAGATAGTTTGCAAAAGAAGTCCTTAAACGAACTAAAAACGATGCAAAACGATATAAAAAGAATTTCGACATACAGTCGTCAATTAATTAAAACACTTCAAGATTATGAAAAACGCCCTAATTATACTATTGATTATGTCGATGCAGTCGATATTATCGCAAGAAGTAACTATAACGGAAAACGGAGCGACACTACTAAGTCCAAGAAAAACTATTGAGGTTGCAAAAATTATCGAAAATGAAAAGCGACTTGTTAAACGTGTCGAGGTTTTGAATAATAAATTGACCCAATTAAACGACTCAATTCAAAAAATAGAAAGAAAACTTGTAAAATCGACAAACGAAATAAAAAGATTGTCGAGTGTTATAGCGACCCAACATGACGATATTAATAAACTTGACG
>JAJOLD010000003.1 GCA_021129515.1 Minisyncoccota bacterium | reverse complement strand
GTGCCAACTGATACAAACTGCGCGCTTCCAAAACTTCATAGCAGTAAATCAAATGCTCAATTGCTTCTCTTTGCGCGCGCCAAAAGGCAAACATCGTCCCATCTTTCAATTCGTGGTTTTCCAAAAACCACCACTCCAAAAGCCGCCGCGTCGTTTCGCTTGTTCCTTCTTTATACCCACCCTCGCGCCACGCGGCCACTGCCTGCTGCAGAGCGCGGACTAGGGGAAGCGCCGATTGTCGTTTAACTTCTTTCTGCATTTTGTCCATTTTGATTAGAATTTTGCGACCATGCGTCAGTCAATGTAATTGTTTCACTCCGAGGTTGTTTACCTTCCTCAAGTAATTCAATATTAATTTTAATTGGTATGTCTGTCGCCAAACCAGCAAAAAAACAACTCCCGACTGAAAGTATTGAGATCGTATCAAATGATAAATCGTCAAGATAAGCAACGGCTTTACGGACAGCGTTTAGATCATTATTGTTGATTAACCTATGAATGAAATAATTATGGAGCTGCGAGATGATAGTCTGTGAAATATCATAAGGTCGCTGGCTTGCGATTGTTAGAAAGGTGCCAAATTTTCTGCCTTCCTTGATGATTTCTTCAAAAGTTTCCAAGCGATAATCTTTCCATAATTCGCTTTCTCTTTCTGATTCCTCAGATAGTATATTGTGTGCCTCATCAATGATAATGTGTAGTGAGCTTTCTATTTTCTCTTTCTCATCGTTTTTCCTTTTTTGGATTTCATAAATGTGTTTGCAAATTATCAGAGGTAAGATTTTTTTCATTTCCAGCTTAACATTGCGCAAAGAGACAACGATTATATTTTCCTCCGGCATTTCATCCTTTACGCAAATAACTTTTTTGAGGAATCTAAATTGGTTGTTCATTCTGCTAATCAATGGTCCAACGTGGTCTGCATTTATAGTAGAAGTAGAAATTCTGTGGTAATAGCTCAAACAAATTTTAAGCTGTATTTCATCTATTGGGTTCAAATCATCTCTAAAACTCACGCTGTTTAAGGTTAGTTTCATTTCATTCCAAATATCATGGTTGTAATTGTGATTCCACATAAAAGATCCCTTTGCATTTTGGGCCAAATTGAATTCAATATTACCAATCAAAACATTCAAAGATTGTGTACTTGTGTCGTCTGTATATTCCTTTATCTCGTTCAAAAAACCGAGAATTTTATCTACACCTGCTGTCGGTTGCGCTCGCTCAATGATGTTTTTAAGCGTAATTTTTACGGATTGTGTGTAGTTATTTGGGTCGGCCAAAAAATCATTCTCTAGCACACTCGCTAAAAATGGTTTTTGGGTTTTCTCCGTAGCATGAAGTAGAACAGAAAGTATTTCTGCGTCTTTTAAAACATTAGCATCAATGGCATACTTTTCTTCTTCGGTGATATTTTCAGCCCTTTTACGTGTATTGAGAATGAAACATTTTTTGTTTTCTGAAAGAACCTGCTGGCTCGTATACTCCCCATTGAAATCAATAAATACAAAACGTGAATTGTTTTTGATACTTGCCAAAGAGCTAATCGTTTTAAAAAGCTCGGTGTATATTCTTGCAAGCGTATTTGATTTTCCGCTACCGGTATTTCCAAATATTCCTATATGACTGGCGAACAATTTGTTTACACTCGCTTTAATAGTGTGCGATGGATCTTCGCTTAACTTTCCCAGATCAATTGTAAGATCATCCTCCTCAAAAAAGTTGTGCAGTTTTATAAAATCGCTTTCTTCAAGAACGTAACACTCATTATCTATGAGTGGTAGTTCCTTTATGCCCTGATAAAACCTTCCATTTTCATAATGTCCAAATAAAGAGACATTGAGAAAACGTCTTATTTTTACTTCCTCTTTCCCATATTTGTCGTTAAAATAAGTATCTTCATCTATTTCTTCGCCCTCTATTTTTCCAATAATTGTAGTAAGTCCCTTTTTGATTTTTATATAACTTCCGGTGGCAACGTTTTTTGTAATTTGGCCGTTGTAAACAAGGTACGGGTGGTTTTTATTCTTAAAAACTTCAACTTTAATTTTCCGTCCCGAAACAGAATGAACAGTGCCAATACGAAAAATTGACTCTCGTTTGAGGTGCTCATCAATGTCTATCGTTCTTGTGGTGATTGGTTCAGTATTAACCATAGTTTTGATTCAATTTAGAAATAAAGTTTTCCGACAGCCACTTCAAATCTATTTTTTCACTATCTGGGGGAGCGATGATATTCAAATTGTTGATATAGCGCACACCTTCAAATTTATTTTTATAATCTTCAGATCTCTCTTGTGTATGACTGAAAATACAAACTGTCAAAGTCGGGTTAGAATCCATTGCTCTTTTTGTGATATCAAGTATGTGTTCGTCGCCAAATGAAAATCCTGCAACAACGAGTAATGAATTTTCTTTTTCAAGTTCGGTGGCATAAAGTCGTAATAGTTCGTAGTAAGTTGATTCCAAAATCGAGGTTTCAAACTTTTTCCGACTTGGGTTAACGATCTGCAAATCTGCGTATCTGCTATTAAAATCGTCATTCCCGAGCTCACTCATACCTTCCAACGCAGAAAGGTCAGAGTAAACAATTCTTTTTTCATCACGTTTTAGATCCCAAGTTAGAGAGCCGTGTAACTTGTAAAGATTAAAAGTTGGTATTTCACTTTGTTGTTCAAAATATTCACTTTTCTTCTTTACTATTGTTTGGAAGTGGCTTGTACGGAAAGACGGGTGCAAGTGTCCGATAAATCCATCGTTATAATATACCCCCATATCTTCTAAAACTTTTTCCAAAAAGATATCAATGTTAGTGGTAAAGATGCTGACCTGTTTGCTTAACAGCGTACTTTTTCTTGATAGTAAGTATTTAGTTATTTCGATAAGGAATAGCTTGTAATTGTCATATGTAGTTACTAAACCTTGTTCAACCCCACTGTTTTGAGTGGATGAATAAGATTTGATCTTAAGACAAGGTGTCATAACCTTGGAGAAAAATTCCCTTTTGTATTCAAGTGCTTCTTCGCTATTGCCGGACTCTTCTGCGTCATTCATTTTGCGTTCAATTTCCGGTAAGGGGAGAATAAACGGCGCGGAAGTTCCTGCTCCAAGTAGGAAGTTTAGGTGAGACACCTCTGTTATTCTGCTGATTTTTTTAATTTCTTCTTTGTCCATAGTGTGCAATTTCAAAGTAAAAAATTTCCATAATCTTTAAACATACCCTTAGGCAGTAACTTTAACTTGTATAAGTTTCGTCGTGTCATTCCCAAAAATATCAATGACCTTGACAAGGACATTGTATTTGCCCGACTTTTTATAGTCGTAGCTCATTGAAAGCTCCAGCTTCAGCTCTTTGCGGGTGCGGTAGCGCTGGTTCATATTGTGGAAGGTATCGCCGTTAAAATTCCAATCCACTGCCCAGTAGTCAATAAAATCGCTCCAGCTTTTGACTTTGCCTTTCACT
>JAJOLD010000011.1 GCA_021129515.1 Minisyncoccota bacterium | reverse complement strand
TTCGAGTCCTCGAGGGCGGACCCGAGAAAAGCTAAAAACACCCATGCATATGCATGGGTGTTTTTAGCTTTAGTACGCAACCTTCGTTGCGTACGACTCGGGTCCGAACCGCAGCGATGTTTTTCTCTCCTCCCTAGAGAGAAAAACCGCGAGGTGGGCTCGAGGATACTTAATAAAATATGTGCGCAGTACATATTTTATTTAGTAATCCGTGAGGACTGACATGTTATTAGAGTTGGACGCCGAGTCCTAAGAACAAAAACTCTTGATTTTGGAACAGTTTATCGATAGTATCGAATTAGGTGCACCGTTGGTGTACTAAATTGAGAAGGAGAGCTATATGAAAACGCATGCAGAAACGTTAGACCTCCCCATGTTGCAGTATTTTGAAGGAGGTGATTAGCCTTGTTGGGCGGTATCTACCTGGTTGGTAGACAGAGATCATACTGTGGTTTCTTATGCAACCAACCACCTAATTAGAAGTCTATTTCACCTCTGTCACTTTTAAGAGGATTCAGGTCGCTCCGTGTGGGCGGCCTTTTTAATTACTCCATGTGCAACGTTTCTCCAATTTGTGCAACTTTTGCTTTGATGAGTGGATGTTTGTCTAATTCAGTATCTTTTGCCACCAATTTTTGTGCTTCGGTCCGCGCAGCCTCTACTAATTTCATATTTTTAATTGCTTTCATGCCGAGGTCGGTGAGGCCTGATTGCTTCGCTCCGTAGAGTTCACCGCTGCCACGGAACTGAAGGTCGTGCTCGGCGAGTTCAAATCCATTTTTCGCAGTCGTGAGCGCCTTGAGGCGCTCCTTTGTTTTTTCAGATTTACTTTCAGAGACTGCAAAACAGTATGGCTGGTGGGTACCGCGAATCACGCGCCCGCGAAGCTGGTGGAGTTGTGAGAGTCCAAAGCGTTCTGCGCCTTCGATAATGATGTTGGTAGCATTTGGCACGTTGACACCCACCTCCACCACCGAAGTGGCAACGAGAATATCTATTTCATGATCTGAGAACCGCTTCATGACCGCATCTTTCTCTGCAGGTTTCATCTTGCCGTGGAGTACCGCAATCTCGTAGTCTTGGAAGACATGTTTCTTGAGTCGTTCCGCTTCTGCTTTGACTGACTTGAGCCGAAGCGCGCTCGCTTTGTCTGGATCGGGCTCGTCGATGCGTGGGCAGATTACGTATGCCTGCCTGCCGTCTTCAAGCTCGTTGCGAACATGATCGTACATCTCTTTTTCTTGTCCGGGTCCTATTACTTTCGTAATGATTGGTTTTCGTCCTGAGGGCATCTCGTCAAGCAGCGTGATGTCGAGGTCACCATAGACAGTGAGTGCAAGGGTGCGGGGAATAGGGGTGGCAGTCATGGAGAGTAGGTGCGCCATGCGTTCGTCTTTTTTGGCGAGTGCTTTGCGTTGGTTGGTGCCAAAGCGGTGTTGCTCGTCGATGATAACGTAGCCGAGGTGCTTAAACTCCACTGATTTATACATAAGTGCATGGGTACCAATGAGAATCGGTATCTCACCATTTTTCACCCACTTCAGAAGCTGTGCTCTACTGATTTTGGTTGGCTTGGTGGGGTCTACCTTGCTTGGAAATTTCATGCAGCCTGAGCCGGTAATAAGTCCAATCTGGATTGGTAAATGGTGGAAGTATTCAATAAAACTTTCAAAGTGTTGTTTGGCGAGAATCTCAGTGGGCGCCATGTAGGCAACCTGCAGATTACCCCAGTCCAAATCAGTTACTGTAGGGATACCCGCATCATATTCTACAAGGTCGGACCTTGTAGAAGAGTCATTACAAGGTCCGACCTTGTTGACGTTGTTCTTTGAGCCTTCTGGTGGGCGTGAGGTCGCGACGGCGTACGCGGTGGTTGCGGCAACGGCGGTCTTGCCACTCCCAACGTCGCCCTCAAGCAGGCGCCCCATGGCATGTTTGCCGTTGAAGTTTTTGAGAATCTCTGCAATGGCGTTGTTTTGTGAATTGGTCAGCTTGAATGGGAATCGGTCAGTGAATTCCTTGATGTGTTTCTTGGTTGTTTTGAACTGGTAGGTCGTTGCTGCGTTTGCGGCTTCGCGCTCCATGGCTTTCTGAGCTTGGATGTAGAAGACTTCTTCAAACGCAAAGCGCTTGCGTGCACTCTCGGCATGTTCTGCTTTCTTGGGAGTATGAATCCATTGGAGTGCAGTAGCAAGCTCAGGTAAGTTATATCGCTTCAGGATTGAGTGAGGGATTGGATCCCTCACTGTGTCGAGGATGCCTGCGGCAAAACACTTTTGTACGGTATGGAAGAACCACTTGCTCGTGACACCCTTGGTCTCACGGTAGACGGGGTAGATGGTGTCGTCTACGGCTTCGGTGTTTTGAAAAATGGAGTCATGTCTATCAATAGGGAGGTTGTCGAGATGCTCGACCTCAGGATTGGCGATATAGAGCTTGCCTTCACTCCCCGTTACCTTGCCAACCATCTTTACATACGCACCGTCGGTGAGCATTTTTGCAATGTATTGCTGGTTAAACCACATTACTTTTATACGTGCGGAGCCATCTTCAATCCATCCCTCAGCAATGGGTCGCTTACTCTTCCATGCGCGGCGACTCTTCAGACCGCCAATTTGCCCATAGACAATCGCATCTTGCCCTTTTACGAGTCCCGAGACCGAGGTGATGTCGGTGATGTCTTCATAGCGGGCAGGAAGGTGGTAGAGCAAATCCTCTACCGTCGCAATGCGGAGTCGCGCGAACGCCTTTTTGTGTGGTGCATCGATACGGAAATGGTCGGTGAGTTGGTCTTTTTGGTTCATGTCGTATAATAGGTGCTCACTTAGTATATAGTCCTCATGAAAAAAGCACCATCAAATGCCAAAGCGGCGCGTAAAAGCGCTAAAACACCTACAGGTGTTCGGGCAAGAAAAAAAGCAACCAAGTCTGCAAAAAAAGACCCTAAAGCAACAAAAGTTGCTCGGGTAGACTACAACAAACTTTCACTCAAACTCCATAAGGAGAAGCGAGGGAAGCTTGAAGTCAATGCAAAAGCACGCCTCCGCACCAAAGACGACTGGAGTACACTCTATACACCCGGTGTTGCAGCGGTCTCAAGCCATTTGGCGAAGAAGCCGGGGGACGCACGTGAGTACACTATCAAACGCAACACGGTTGCGGTGGTGAGTGATGGGTCTGCGGTCTTAGGGCTCGGGAATATTGGTCCCTTAGGTGCGCTTCCGGTGATGGAAGGGAAGTGTGCGATTTTTAAGGAGATGGCAGATGTTGATGCATTCCCGATAGTCCTTGATACGCAAGACATTGAAGAAATCATTGCCGTTACCAAAGCAATTGCTCCAGGGTTTGGTGGTATTAACCTTGAGGATATTGGTGCCCCAAAGTGTTTTGAAATTGAAGAACGACTCAAAAAGGAGCTCAACATTCCAGTATTCCATGACGATCAGCACGGCACGGCGATTGTGGTACTCGCAGGCCTTATGAATGCAGCCAAAGTGGTCAAGAAAAAGATGGAGGGTATGCGAGTGGTTATCGTCGGGGCTGGTGCTGCAGGGCGCGCAATTGCACTCCTACTCTCAGAGGCTGGTATCAAAGATATTATTGTGACCGATAGTAACGGTATTATCTATGACCGACGTCCGGGGCTGGTGGCATACAAAAAAGAGCTCGCAAAAATCACCAACAAAAATAAAGTGAAAGGACAACTCATGGATGCGCTCCCTGGTGCTGATGTACTTATCGGTGTCTCGGGGCCAGGCACCATTTCCCGGCTCCATGTGGAGCAGATGGCAGATGATGCGATTGTGTTTGCGCTTGCAAACCCGATTCCAGAAATTACACCAACAGACGCAAAGCGCGCGGGTGCTGCAGTAGTGGCAACCGGGCGGAGCGATTTTCCTAACCAGGTCAACAATTCGCTCGCCTTTCCAGGTATTTTTCGAGGTGCACTCGACAAGGGGGTGAAAGCAATCACCGAAGATATGAAACTCGCCGCAGCAAAGAAAATTGCAGCGATGGTCAAAAAACCAACCGCAGACAAAATCATTCCAAGTGTTATGGAAAAAGATTTGGTTAAGAAAGTGGCAAGCTCGGTAAAGAAATAGGAACACAAAGAAAAACGCCCAACCTCACGGAAGGGTGTTTTTTAGTACGTAAGGTCGCATAGTTGTCACCCTGAACTTGTTTCAGGGTCTCGAAAGATTCTGAAACGAGTTCAGAATGACAGTTGCTTTCACTTAATTCCAGTCGTTGTCTTGTTCAAACCGCTTTTGGTCCATGACTTTCTTGTATCCCTGATAGCGTTTCTTTTCGCTTTGCCGCTGTTTAAAGACATCACGTTTTATTGCTTCATGTTCGCGTTCACGCTTCAGTTTTTTATAGCTCGCAAGTTCTCGTTCGATAATAAGTCCTTCTTCAATTGCCTCAAGCACACGGCAACCAGCACTCTTCTCATGGTCGCAGTCGGCAAAGCGACATTCGTGCGCCAGTGCCTCTATTTTAGAAAATACTGCATCTTCATCTTCTTCAGAGGTATCGAGGAGGCTGAGCTCACGAATACCTGGGGTGTCGATGAGTGCACCACCAGTGGTGAGCGTGAAAAGCTCGCGTGCGGTGGTGGTGTGTCTGCCGCGGCTATCGTCTTCGCGGATAGTACCAGTTGCTTGCTTGTCTTCAGAGAGTAGCCAGTTCGTGATGGTCGATTTGCCAGCACCTGAAGATCCAAGGAGCACTGCGGTGGTGTTGTCGGTAAAGTGAGAGAGTAACGTGTCCATGTTGGTGCCTTGCTCAGCACTTACTACAATCACGGGAGCATCGCCTGCAACCGCTTCCACTTCAGTGTGTGTGGTCGCGACGTCATCTGCAATATCCATTTTGTTGAGGACTACCACCGCAGGCACCTCGCTCTGCTTTGCAAGCAGGAGATAGCGCTCAAGGCGGCTGAGGTTGTAGTCTCCGTCGAGTCCCATGACCACCACCATGAGGTTCACATTGGTGACCATCACTTGCTCCTCTTCACCATGCGCGGTCTTGCGCTTAATCACTGATGAACGGGGAAGTATCTCCTCAATGACGGCTTGATCTTCGGACACAATTTCATACTGTACCCAGTCACCAACCTTAGGGAATGCACCATCTTCAAAAAAAGAGCCACGCACCGTTGCGATTCGCTCAACACCTTCGTCTAAAATACGAAAGTTCGTTTTATGTTCTGCAATAATTCGTCCAGTATGCATATAAGTGAGTATAGACTATGACGGTAGAAAATGCTGCTTCTTAACTAATACTACAAAATATATGCATGTTATAGCTAGGAAGGGAGACGGAACGAACCTAGAACTCCATATGTGAATATGGTATTCTGTGCCCACTCAAGTAGTTTGAGTACATACAATTTGGAGAGTTGGCTGAGTGGTCGAAAGCGCATCTTTGCTAAAGATGTAAGGGTTAACGCCCTTCAAGGGTTCGAATCCCTTACTCTCCGCCGTTGACAGCTG
>JAJOLD010000023.1 GCA_021129515.1 Minisyncoccota bacterium | reverse complement strand
CGTGGCACAAAGCCATAATCTTACCAAAGATCAGGCTCGTGCACTTGAACATGAAGTAGTATTAGTACTACTTGAACTACGTCCCTATACAAACCTACTCGCCAATATCGAAGTTGCACTTGGGGTAGACCGCACAGTAGCAAACACTGTATACAGTGACCTCGAATTGCTTATATTTTCAGGTCTTGAAAATGCACTTGCCGCATCTGCTGCAGACCAAGAAAAGCTCAGCATGGTAACAAATCCTGATATTACAAACACACAAAACCAAGATTACCTCACCAAAGACAAACTACTCAACTCACTTAAAAAGCGTGAAGAAGCAACTAGCTATTCAGCACAGGCACAAGATACCACTCATAGAGCACGTATTGCAGAACCATTTAGTCCAAGCGGTCCTCGGAAGGCAGAGTTTGAGAAGCCAGACGCAGTCAAGCGAGGATACGGTGACACAGACGAGGTTATAGAGAAAAACCTTATTCCTAGTTATAAAAAACCACTCACTCAAACACCAACCTACCGTGATCCATATGGTGGTGACACGCGGTAATCCGCATACTGTATGCCGTGCAGGTATGTGAGTACGGTATAATGAGGTGATGCGGTTTGCAGTGCCACAATTTATTGAGGTGGAGGATAAGATTTTTGGTCCGTTGACTTGGCGGCAGTTTGTGTACCTTGCCGGGGGCGGCGGGGTCGCGGTGATACTCTTCCTGACCGCTAGTTTTTTGGTGTTCTTGCTTATTGGATTACCAATTATTATACTTGCTGGTTTTTTAGCATTTCATAAGATAAACAATCGACCATTCTCTGTTTTCTTAGAGTCAGTCATTAATTATTTTGCTAACGAGAAACTCTTCTTATGGAGACGTAGTGAAAGCCAAGTCATCACAGAAAAATCTCCACGTATGCAAAGCAGTGATACCTATATTGCACCCACTTCAAAAGACGGGCTTGCTTCGCTTTCACGAAAATTAGAACTTAATGCACTTGAAGCAGAAAAGTAATCTATGGCTAAAAAGAGCTCAACACAACAATTTGTACCAATTCAAGAAATACGTGATGGTGTACTCATACTCAAGGATGGCAAAATGTGTACCGTACTCCTTGCTTCTTCAGTGAACTTCTCACTCAAGTCAAGCGTTGAACAACAAGCAATTCTTTCACAATTTCAATCATTTTTAAATATGATAGACTTCTCGGTACAGTTTTATATACAGTCTCGACGTATGGACATCAGGCCATATCTCGATATGCTCGCTACCCGTGAAGAACACCAATACAACGATCTCTTGCGTATTCAACTCCGTGAATATATTGAATTTATCCGTGCATTCACGAGTGAGGTTGATATTATGACCAAAAACTTCTTTGTCGTTATCCCATACACGCCTGCTGCAGTCGATGTATCAGGAATAGCTGAGATACTGAGCACCAAAAAAGAAACTGATCCGATTCGGTTCCAAGAAGATAAAAGCCAACTTGAACAACGTGTAACCGTGGTGGAGCAAGGACTTGCGCGCGTTGGTGTGCGCACCGTATCGTTGGGCACCGATGAATTAGTCGAGCTGTTTTATCATATTTATAATCCTGATGAGACGAACAAAGCACCAAAACGATAACCAAATCACTATATTGCTATGGGAATTTTTGACACATTTTTAGAGACCCTGATACCAGGAAACAAAAAAGAGGATTCGAGCGCTAGTTCCAGTGGTGATTTAACACTGGCAGACATTATTGCTCCTTCAGCAATACAGGTAAATCCAAAAAGCATTACCGTCAGCGGCAAAATGTCTCGTATATTCTTTGTGGTGTCATACCCACGGTACCTCAACGACGGATGGATGGAACCGATTCTCAACCTTGAACGAGAAATGGATATTTCTATTGTGATTCACCCAATTGATACCGCATATACCCTTAAAAAATTCCAAAAAAAGGTTGCTGAGGTTCAGAGTCAAATCAACGTGCGCGCTGAAAAGGGTATGGTGCGCGATCCGCAGCTCGATGCCGCATACCGCAACCTCGAAGACTTACGTGACAAACTCCAACAAGCAGAAGAGAAGCTTTTTGATGTCGGACTCTATATCGCCATTTATGGTGATACAGAACAAGAACTCAACGAAACAGAGTCCATCATTAAAAGTACCCTTGATGCACGATTGGTATATGTGAAGCCAGCGTACTATCAGCAGCAACAAGGATTTGCGAGTGTGAGTCCAACTGTATCTGACGAACTACTGGTGCATAGCAAGTTCAATTCATCGCCACTTTCAAGTTTCTTTCCTTTTACCTCATTCGACCTCACCTCAGACTCAGGTATTCTCTACGGTATTAACCGCCACAACTCTTCATTGGTGCTCTTTGACCGGTTTTCACTCACCAACTACAACTCTGTCACGTTTGCAACCTCCGGTGCAGGAAAATCATACACAACCAAGCTTGAGATTTTGCGATCACTGATGTTTGGCACTGAGGTGATTGTCATTGACCCTGAAAAGGAGTATGAATATCTTGCTGAAGCAACTGGAGGACGATTTTTTAATATCTCATTGTCGTCATCAAATCATATTAATCCATTTGACCTTCCCGAACCACAAGCAGGAGAGAAGCCTGGCGATCTACTTCGCACCCATATTATTGAACTTATTGGACTCTTCCGACTCATGCTCGGAGGGCTCACACCTGAAGAAGATGCTATCATCGATCAAGCGCTCCGTGAGACGTATGCGCTCAAAGACATCACCGGAGAAGCAAATTATGCACACTTAGAACCACCGCTCTTATCTGATTTTGAAATGGTACTTGCTGGTATGGAGGGGAGTGAATCATTGGTACAACGGCTTGTGAAATACACTTCGGGTACATGGTCAGGATTCATGAATCAACCAACCGATGTGAACATCAATCAGAATTTTATTGTGTTCTCATTGCGTGACATGGAAGAGGAGCTTAAAACCATTGCCATGTACATTATTACTAACCATATTTGGACCTCAGTACGGCGCGACCTTAAAAAACGATTGTTGGTGATTGATGAGGCATGGTGGATGCTTAAATCTGAAGATACTGCATCATTCCTCTATAATGTTGCTAAACGTGGTCGTAAATATTTCCTTGGACTCTCAACCATTACTCAAGATGTTGACGACTTCCTTCGTTCTCCCTATGGGGTACCCATGATTACTAACTCATCAATGCAATTATTGATGAAGCAATCACCAACATCAGTCGACACACTCCAAAGTGTCTTTAACCTTACCGATGAAGAAAAATATCTCTTGCTCGAATCTGGGGTAGGGGAAGGCATCTTCTTTGCTGGGCGAAAACATGTCGCGATGAAAATCATTGCCTCATATACTGAAGATCAAATCATCACCTCTGATCCACACCAAATTCTCCAAATTAAAGATGCTCGTTCTGAACTTGAAAACAGCACCGAGTAATTATGCAATAACGTGCGCACTGTATTCATGGCTCTTCCAGCAAACAAAACATCTAATGTGCGCGTACATGGCGCACAAGGAAACCAGAATCAAGACCGCAATATAACGCGGGGTATTGGTAATGTTACAGCAACACCACACAGCAATAAACTACGGCGCGAGACGGTAGGAGAGCGACACTTGAGACAAGGTGCGGAAAAACAACATAAAGCAGCAAATAATCCGTATATTACCAATGTGCACAACAGCACTGATGTACAGAGACAAGAAACACAACAACAGACACAATCTGGATACAGTGGAACAAGCAGGCGACGCATCACACAGGCAACACCGCCAGGTCGTATGCGTGTACCACGTCATCTACAGCACACCAGGGCTGCAAACGACGCACGATTCCACACTAAAAAATCATCATCAAAAACAGCCGTATTTATTAAAAAAATAAAACAATGGTTTGCTGGTACTGTTGCAGGAATTGTATATGGCATACAACTCGATTTTGGTATTTTATCCGCAGCGGGTATTAGCGTTGCTGCATACCTGAGTGGATCAGAAACCAATTCATCAATAACAGCACTAGGAAAAGGTGTACTCGATTTTTTCGGTGCAACAGAGGTAATTATTGAACACTTACAAACAGCTACTAGCTTGTCACTGACGTTTGCAGCCGCAGCGGTAACCCTCGGATTTATTATTGTGGCACTACTCTATTATCGAGAAATACAGAGCACCATACCAGGCATACTTATGGCAATTGTTGCCTACAGTGCAAGTATGATGCCGTTTGCAAACCTATTTCCATGGATTCCTGCATGGGTTGGTTTCCTTATATGGAAATCGCAAATATCCACCCTTACTGGTAAAAAATAAACCTATAAAAAAGTGTATATGCTACACTTATTGCATGAGTACACGCGCTTTTTTTTCTACACTACTTGCACTTTGTGTTGGTCTCTTCTTAGGTGGCATGTCAGTGGTATCAGTACACGCACAAACACCAAGCACAAATCTCAACGTGCACATTGCAACACCACGCGTCATTGAGCCGAACACATTTATAGACGTTACGCTGCAAGCATACACCATAAAAAATGCTGTTTTTTATTGGTTTTTGAATGGAGAAGAGGTTACATCATATCGTGGCTTACGATCAGTACAGATTCCTACCGGAAATGTAGGGGAAGAAACACTCATACAAGTAGCAACCTTCCCGCATCTGTCAGCTGCATTTGTAGAAAAACGCATACGCCCTGCAGCCGTTGATATGATTATTGAAGCAAACAGTACTGTACCGGTATTTTATGCAGGACGTGCGCTACCGCATGATGGTTCAGAAGTTCGCCTCACCGCAATTGTACACAATGGCACCTTCAATGACTCTCGACACTTTAGTTATCGTTGGAAATTAAATGGAAAAGTATATCAAGGAGGACCACTCGTTGGTAAACAATCCATAGATTTACTCCTCGATAAGTTACATTACAATGAGGTTGAACTGACCGTCTATGACACCTACGGCACACTTATTGCATTTCGACGATACACCATCCCAACCGTTGATCCAGAGCTCTATTTCTATATACAAAATCCATTAAAAGGCTTGAGTCGTAAAGCAATACAAGATCGCTATACCTTTTTAGATGATGAGGTGCACGTGCGTGCTGAACCGTATTTTGCAAATCCTACCGCATTTGATTCTGAAATTAATCGGTGGGGGTGGTCTATCAACAAAGCACGTGTTGAAGAGGTGTTCGAAGATCCTCAAGACATCACGCTCCGTAAAGCGGGTGATTCTGGACGCGCCATCGTTAGTTTTTATGTACGCGATGTGCTCGAACACGACTATACCGCTGCAAATGATTTTACTGTTTATTTTGAATAATGCTTATGTCACACTTACACAACACCTATAGCACACAATTACTCAGTATGAGTATTGCGCTCTGTTTCTGGGTACCCTCTATTACAACAGCACAAGAGCCACCACCGCCACCACCGCCACCGTTGGGTGATATTTTTAATGACATTTTTAATGATGCCGATACAGACGATACCACAACACCAAAACCAACAACACGAAACTCGACAAAAAATCAAATCTACAATAAACCATCAAATACTGTAACAACTCCTGATAATAGCACTGCACCCAATATTATAGTACCATTACCAACAAC
>JAJOLD010000009.1 GCA_021129515.1 Minisyncoccota bacterium | reverse complement strand
AAAACATGCTTGCTGTGGTTGTAGAAGCTATGAAGGAGATGTGGGAGGTTGTGACAGGAAATACTGAAGATATTGCAGACCTCCGAGATGAAAATGAGGCACTGAAAGCGCGTATCGAGACACTTGAGGATGCACTGGATATTGATACGCCACACACAGATACTCCAGCAGAGGAAGAAGACGACGATACAACAGACACAACCGAGGATGAGGAAGCAGACACTGCCACTTCTACCGACACTACAACCACAGACGACGAAGTAGATACCGCAACCACTACGGAGACCGGAGTCACCGATGATACAGAAACTACCGATGACACGGCTGTCTCAGAAGAAGAAACAGCGGAAGCGCAAGAAACTGGGTCTGAAACTACTGAGGACGAATTGACAGAAGAGAATGACGAAGAGGAGATTGAGGCAGAATCTGACGATGAGGATACTGAATCTCAAGAAGAAACAGTAGACAGTATCGACGATACAGAATCACTTGTTGAGGAATAGTACTGAGTGAGCACAAGGTATTTTTGTATAGTATATCTTCGCTATCCTACTAGTGGTATGGTAGAACGTGGGTGTATATGCTGAGTACTGTGGTGGGAGGAAGTTGTGGATATAACATATCTCGAGCATGCCCTGACGCTCCTTATGAGTGCAGGAATAGTGTGGTACTTTTCACAAAGTGTACCTGGTTGCAAACACGGGTTTGTCGTTGTTTGTCTTGGAGGCACAAAAAATACTAGCTGTTGCGCGCGCATGTTGCTATAGGTTGACGTAGCGATAGAGACTGGTATGGTGCTGTACATACGGGTCTTCATAGAGGAGGAGGTTCTGGTATGTCTGTATCGATGACTGACATTTTGGTGTTGATCGGTCTTGTGCTTGTAGGTTGTGTCTCCATACTATGGGCATGGCGGACTCCCCAAAAAAGTACACATATACGTGCGGTACTCATCGCTGGTTTCGGAGGATGGCTACTGCTTTTGGGTGTACTACTCTATGCTCGGGGTGTGTTTTGAGGGTAGGTAGTGCAGTACAGTACACATAGTATTATTGTCCCTATTAAGAAAGAGCGCCACAGAGCATTGTGGCGCTTGTCTCATATATACCGAGGAAACTGTGGTATTCTGAAACAAAGTTTAAATCATATATATGGATAACAATAATCATATGAGCCCAGCAAAACTCGAACGGTATGCGTTCTTGTGGTCTGAGGTTCGATTGGTGTTAGCAGCTGGCGCACTCTTTTTGGGTGGTATGCCGGTTATTTATTATCTGATGCGTATGTTGGGTACGTGGAGTATGTCAGGGTTGGTGTCTTCACTGCTCCAGATTGCGCAGCTTGTCTCGGGTGTTGCTGCTGGGTATCTGTTGTATCGATGGCATATCGGTGGACACAAACTCTTTGGTGGTACTGACCAAAAAGACAAAATTGCATTTTTGATTATGGGAGTGTCTGGACTTAACCTTGGATGGTATGCACTTTCAAGCACTAATATTGGTATGGATATTGTGCGTGATAATGCAGCAATATTTCTGATAACTGGTGCCGCATATCTCTGGGCGGGGTGGCACTTGCGGGAACAGTGGCTCAAAAACGGTGAACAGCTCTTTGCCGGAAGCAGCACTGCAGAAGGAGCATCAGCTGATGCAGCTCAAAATGATGCGCCCGAAACGGAAGAGCAACCTGAAGCTCGTGAAGCTGAGATTGTTAATGATGCAGAAGGAGGTGGAGACGGAGATTAAAATTCCCCGGATGTCCTAGGGGACTCCTAGGACATCCGGCATCAAAGAGCCTGGCGTCTATTTTAGTACGTTCTGAAGAATGTACGGACAAGGATGCCGGGCTTTTTGGTATACTATTCCTCTATGACCCAATCACAGACGCTCGAGATTCTCAAAACAGGCGCCAATGTATTCCTAACTGGTGAACCAGGTTCAGGAAAGACGCACGTACTCAATGAGTACATCGACTGGCTCGATACTGCGGGTATCCATGTAGCGGTGACCGCATCAACCGGTATTGCCGCAACCCACATTGGCGGCATGACCATACACTCATGGAGCTGGATTGGCGCGCGCGACACACTCTCAGCCTACGACCTTGACTCCATCACGAGCAAAGAAAAGGTGGTTCGGCGGGTGAAAAAAGCCCAGGTGCTGGTCATTGATGAGGTGTCGATGCTCGACGGCAAAATCCTCGACATGGTCGACAAAATCACCAAAACCATTCGGCAGTCACCGGAAGCATTTGGTGGACTCCAGGTCATTATAGTCGGGGACTTTTTTCAGCTACCGCCGGTGACCAAGCATGGCGAGGTGCCATGTTTTGCTTTTGAGTCGGGTGCATGGGAACGTGCACGGTTTATTACCTGCTACCTCACTGAGCAGCATCGTCAGGAAGACGAGATGCTCTTAGGACTGCTTGCCTCAATACGAAGTGATGATGTGCAAGAAGATCACTACACACTGCTCTCTGAACAAACGGAGATTGCGTTTCCTGATATTGAGCCAACGAAGCTCTTTACCCACAACAAAGATGTCGATACGGTTAATGACGCAAAGCTCAAAGAGCTCAAGACTGAAGCCGCAACGTACCGCATGGAAGGCAAGGGGAATAAGCAGGTACTTGAGGTGCTGAAACGCAACTGCCTCTCGCCCGAAGTGCTGGAGCTTCGCCGAGAAGCGATGGTTATGTGTACGAAAAACAACTTTGAAGCAGGGTATGTAAATGGTACGCTTGGACGCGTGGTTGATTTTGATTACGAGGATGGATTTCCCATCATCGAAACAAGCGATGAGCGCCGTATCAAGATGATGCCAATGCCATGGAGTGTAGAGGAAGACGGCAAGGTGCTTGCTGAGGTGATGCAGGTGCCACTCCGACTCGCGTGGGCAATTACTGTGCACAAGAGCCAGGGTATGTCGCTTGATGCGGCTGAGATTGACCTCCGCAATGCTTTCACCTATGGACAAGGGTATGTGGCGTTGTCTCGAGTGCGGACACTTGAAGGTATGCGAGTGTTAGGGCTCAATAACAATGCGCTCGCGGTGAATCCAAAGATCGTGAGTCAAGATGAACACTTTAAAGTTGAGTCTGAAGAGGCAGAGTACGCCTTCCGTGAAATGGAAGATGAGGAGATACTCAAAATGCAGCAAGATTTTGTGAAGACAAGTGGCGGTACATGGCCCGAGGAAGGAGCGGTGCCAAAGAAAAAAGGTCCTCGTGGTACGCGTGTGAAGAAGGAGAGTACGTATGAAGTAACCAGGGGGCTGATTGTTGAAGGTCTGAAGGTGCCGCAGATTGCCAAGAAGCGTGAGATGGTTTCATCAACTATCTGGAGCCATGTAGAGAAGCTCGCAGAGGAAGGGAGGTTGTCGCGAGAGGAGCTTGGCGTGCTTATTCCCGCTGATGTGTCGTGGAAAGCGGTGTATCTTGAGCTTGCAAAAGCGATGGACGAGCATGGTACGGAGAAACTCAAGCCTATTTTTGAAGCAACGGGCGAAAAGTATGATTATGACTTGGTGCGCCTAGCTCGAATTATGTATACCTTAAACGATTCATAATGTTCTGTAAAAGGTGGCGTGGTCGACGTATTGTGATGGAGACTCTGGATTGCTTCGGCCTTGCCTCGCAATGACGGTCAAAACCTTTGGTTTTGACCGTCATTGCGAGTGCGGCAGTCTGGGAGACTGCCGCAAGACCTTTTGAGGTATTTCTGGAACAAATTGTGAACAGAAATATCCAAAAGGTGTACAGCTCATGTAATGAGTAACGAAGCAATCCAGAAATATTTTAATGAAATTAATGGGATGACAATATGTGGAGGAGAAGACGTGTACGCAAAAAGAAACCTGTCTCAAGACACTACCAAGCGCACAAGGAACTCGCGCGGGGCATTATTCATGAGCGACTCGAGCATTGGAGCGGCTTCTACGGACTCACATACAATCGCGTCGCCATTAAGAACCAAAAGACCTGCTGGGGAAGTTGTTCTGAGCACGGCAACCTGAATTTCAATTATAAAATTGTGTTCCTTCCTGAACCATTGATGGACTATGTCATCGTGCACGAACTCTGCCATCTCTACGAACTCAATCATTCACCTGCATTTTGGGCACATGTTGCACGCGCCATGCCTGACTATAAAGCACAGCGCAGCCACCTTCGAAAAATGACGCATATTCCCGCGCACGGATTCCCGAGTAGTAGTGCTGCACGCGCAATGCTGGATTGACGAAATGCTATTTTGTAGGACAATGGATATAGAACTAATCTATAACAGTACTCATTTCCCGATTCTCTACAATCACATCTAACACGCCCGCAAAGGGCGTATTTTTTTATGGCAATAATGAGAGTGAATTGACAAGTGTCATTACTTTTGTAAAAATGGCGTTGTATACAGTTCTTGGTTCGCATACGTACACCCCCCTGCGTTGCGAACCTCGACGAGTGACTCCATGTCACTCACCCTGCCGAAAATCGGCAGTCCCGAGGAGTGCCTCTTGCGACGCACTATTGGGAGAGGACCCCAGCGTGCTTGCACGCTGGGGTTTTTTAATGCGCGGTAGCTTACAGGCTTGTGTTGGTTGACCGACCCCTGTGTCTCAACTACACTCAACCATAGGTATCTTTATGGTTTGCAACAACTGCCACACCTATTTAGTCAGGAGTGCTGTTGCAGATCAGATCACGGCAGCACCGCTCCGGTTGCTTGTGCTACGACCCCTGCACGTACCACGTGCAGGGTTACCACTACTCCAGTTGGGTATTCCTACCCGCTGGAGTCTTTTTATATAAGAGTGCGTGAATAAGTAAAGTAGACTTTACATACAAAAAGCCCTATACTAATGAGTATGAAAGTAATACCCATTTTTTTAATTGCATTGGTTGGGTGTGGTAGGGTTTGTGTTGTGGAATAACGCACAGCAGAATATCTCGCTCTCTATGGTCGATACGGCTTCTGAGTCACCAGTTATTGCAGACTCCGAAACAGCGACCGAGGCACAAACCGAGCCTAACAAAGAACCTCAGGTTGAGCCGCTCGCTCAGGATCATACTGAGCCTGCACGTATGGCAGAGGAGGTAGCACCGATGATGGATACGTTAGTAGCAACTAACGCCAACACACATATGATGACTAATACGAACCCAGCTCCTGCACCCGAAACCCCACAACCTGATGCCCGCGCAACGCTCATGGTTGCAGGTGGTTGCTTCTGGTGTGTTGAGGCAGACCTTGAAAAGCTCCAGGGAGTACTTGAAGTGGTTTCTGGATACGCTGGTGGTACTGCTGATAATCCAGAATATGGTAATTATTCAAAAAGTGGTCACCGTGAAGTGGTTGAAGTTACCTATAACCCAAGTGTGGTTAGTTTCCGTGAAATTGTGATTTATGCGCTGAAACATATGGATCCAACTGATCCTGATGGGTCATTTTATGATCGTGGTAAATCATATGCACCAGCCTTCTATTATGAGAACGATACAGAGCGCAACGATATTTTCGACGTAATACAGACTGTCGACGACTTTGGTGTGTACGAAAAGAAAGTGGCAGCTGACGTGCTACCTCGTCCACAGTTCTGGGCTGCGGAAGATTTCCACCAGGATTATTACAAGGGCACACTCTCGAAGCTGAAATACAAGTATTACCGCAACGCATCAGGTCGGGATGATTTTATTAAGAAACATTGGGGAAGTGATACTGGTCCCATACTCCCTGCAGATAAGGCTCCGTTTGATGTGAGTGCATGGGAAGGCTTTCAAAAGCCAAGTGACGAGGTGCTCAAAAGCAAGCTTGACGCACTGCAGTACAAGGTAACGCAAAAAGAGGGGACCGAGCCATCGTTCTCCAACACGTACTGGGACAATCACGAAGAGGGCATTTATGTCGACATTGTCTCGGGTGAGCCGCTTTTCTCTTCGCAAGACAAGTTCGATTCTGGTACCGGCTGGCCATCATTCACGAGACCTCTCTATCCTGAGGCAGTCACTGAGCATAAAGACTACAAGCTCATTGTGCCGCGCACCGAAATCCGCTCACGCTTTGCTGACTCACACCTCGGGCATGTCTTCAGCGACGCACCTCCTGAGCTTGGTGGGATACGCTACTGTATGAATTCAGCGTCGCTCCGCTTTGTACCAAAAGCGGCAATGGAGGCTGAAGGGTATGGCGCATTCCTCACACTCTTTGAGTAATACGCTAAACCAAACCTAAGTAGTCCGACTAATTAAGTACTTAATTAGTCGGACTACTTAGG
>JAJOLD010000014.1 GCA_021129515.1 Minisyncoccota bacterium | reverse complement strand
GATTGAACGGCACGCACAAAGGCGATCGGAAGACACACCTTCTCACAAAACCCCAAAAGGGGTTTTGTGTTTTAGGGAGCCGTCCGCTTAGCGGGCGGACTTGTGCGCGTATTGGGAGGGTGGGACAAGCACATAAAGACCTGCTTGCGCGTCAGCGCAACCCACTTTGCATACCACAAACTCCAACGAAGCCACTAAGCGAACAAGAAGCAACACCGAGCAGGCATAGTGAACGAATGTGAGCTGCCAGTGCGAGGTGCCTGCGAAGTGTGAGTGGACGTTAGAGTTACCCTATGCTCTCGCTACGGGAGTGCCTCGGGCCGGCGGGAAGTCGGAAAAAGCGGAGTTTGGGAAATGTAGTGACCTTATGAAGCTTTTGGAGACTGAACCGACGGCGCAACCCAAAATTTCCTTTCTTCTTTCTCGCCTTTCGGCGGAGAGATCGGGGGAGGAGCCGCAAAAAATGGCAAGGAAATTTTTGGGGTTGCTCGCGCGTAGTGGAACGGAGCGCGACCGAGGCGCAATCAAACTCCAATGCGTACGAAGAAGGTTAGCATCACCACGCGCTCGGCGCGTTGTAATCATTGTCCTTTCTCGAAAAAGGTTCGCGCATTGGTTAGAATTAGTGCACAAAACAAAAAAACACCCATTCGGGTGTTTTTTTGCATACAGATACAGTGTGTATGTCTACATGCCAAGCGCAGCCTTCACCTTTGCTTCATCAAAACCAACCATTACTTCATCACCAATTTTGATTACTGGAACCCCCATCTGACCGGTCATTTCAACCATTTCCTGTCGCTTTTCAGCATCTGCAGCAACATCGATATCAGTAAATGCAACCTCGTGTTCTTTGAAGAAATCTTTTGCAGCGTGACAAAAATGACAGGTTGGTGTGCTATACACGGTCACATTTCCTGTTGCAGGAGCTTCGGTTGCCCCAGACTGCATAGCATCTTGATTTTGATTCTCTTCCATAAAAAATATTAATACGTTATTAAGTTACAAATATGTCTCAAAATTCTCCGAGCACTAACGGTGTTCAGAATTTGAGGCAAAAACGGCGAGGAAATTTAGAACCATATGAATATATGATAAGAAATTGTAACAATTTTTTGACCAAATTCTGGACACCGATGAGCCGGAACAAAAAACGACACTGATTTACTTTTGTGACACACTCTAGTATAGCAAATTACCATCGCTTTATAAAATCCCAAAATGACCATGATGCAGGCGGTGCCGCCTCAATAGCCTGAGCAGTTTGTGCCGTGTTTGGTGCATCGTCATCGATAATGACAACCACTTGTTCTCCTTTTTTTGCGACATCAAATCGACTGCGCAACTCTTCTTCGACGCCACGTTCATTTTTCAGGTGTGATACTTTTTCTTCAAGAAGTGCCGCACGCTCAAGCAAGGCTTCCAGCTCTACTTCACGAGCAACACGTTTTTCATACATTGCGCGTTCAACTGAGAAGCGCTCAAACACGCTCACTGAAAATGCAACAATAAGCACACCCAATACCCCAATGGTGTACTTTGAATAGACGAGGCTTCGTATTTTTCTTTTTTCGTGGAAGTCGAACATGGGTTAGCGCTTAGTCTTGAGCTCCTAGCACTTAGCAGTGCGCAGGAAGGTGGACTTGTCGTCCACCTCTCTAGTATACTTGGTATACGTTATTAAATCGAATAGTACCGACATGTTATTCCACAAAAAGACAAAAACTGCCATTAAATGGATCTGGGCAGGACTCGCGCTGCTCATTGCGCTCAGTATGATATTTGCCTACTCTGGTAGTGGTGCAGGGTTGTATTAAAAAAAATCCCCTATGGGGGATTTTTTTAATAACGAGAAGTCAAATAAGAATACTCCAATCGATTGGAGTATTCTTATTTGAGCTTTGAGTGCAGTACAGGGAAGCTTTGCTTTCAGGAGCTAGTCCATCTTACAGATACTGTACAGGTTGACGATATTTTCTCGCTCCACTCGAAACTATCTGGCAACCTCCTCAACAGTCCCCCGGACTGTTGAGCCTTTTGGCTATATTACTTCGCAAGCTCGTCATCTAGCTCAAAAGGTCTTAAAACAGACATTTAGTCTGTTTTAACCATTTTCATGAAGACATCCTGAGGGATATTGACTTTGCCTCGGTTTTCAAGCATTTTCTTCTTCCCTTTCTTTTGTTTCTCCCTAAGCTTCATCTTTCGGGTGATGTCTCCGCCGTAGAGCTTTGCGGTGACGTCTTTCTTCATTGCTGAGAGTGTTTTTGATGCAATAAAGCGTCCCATTGCTTTTGATTGAATTTTGGTCACAAACATTTGCCGTGGCAGTATTTTATAGAGTTTCTCTACCATCGCCCGTGCATCGGTCTCGACGCGTGCCATACCAAGCACCCGTGAGAATGCTGGGACAATTTCTTCTGCAACGAGAATATCGAGCCGTACGACATTCGCCGGGCGTAACTCGGCAATTTCATACGAAAGTGACGCATAGCCGCTTGATGCATTCTTAAGTCTATCGAAGAAGTTGCGCATCAGCTCCCTGAGTGGCATCTCCACCGTGAGGTGTGTGCGTCCATCAGCAAAGACTTCGGTATCAATCGGTGATGCTTCGTGGCCGTAGAGAAGCGTCATAACGTTACCGAGGTAGTCTGGTGGCACAATGATATCGGCAAGCACCCATGGCTCACGTACCGACACTTTTGCGCCATGGTCTGGAAAGCGAGCGGCAGCATAAATCTCCTCTACCTTGCCGTCTTCATGGGTAATTTCGTATGCAATGGAGGGTGAAGTGACTATGAGCTCAATATTGAATTCTCGACGAAGTCGCTCGGTAATAATCTCCAAATGGAGCATTCCCAAGAATCCACACCGGAATCCACGACCTAAAATACCTGACGACTCTTCTTCATATGAGAGTGAGGAGTCTGAGAGCTTGAGTCTATCGAGTGCTTGGTGGAGCATGGTGAAATCATCCTGACTTTCTGGAAAGACCGATGCCCATACTACCGGTCGTGATTCTTGATACCCAGCGAGTGACTCTTTCGCTCCCTTCTCATGTGCGAGCGTGTCACCCACTGACGCAACGCCAGGTTCTTTGATACCGGTGACGATGTAGCCGATTTCTCCTTCCCGCAGTTCAGTGACCGGCTCTTCTTCGGGAGCCAATATACCCACCTCAAGCGCTTGGAAGGTTTTACCTGCCACTACAAATTTCAGTGCATCGCCTTTTGCAATCTTCCCTTCCATAACTCGGAAATAGACAATGACGCCTCTATGGTTAGAGTAATGAAAATCGAATATTAGTCCACGAAAATCACGAGATGCTTCTTGTTCAGGTGCTGGAATACGTTCACAAATTGCTTCTAAAAGCTCGGGCACACCATCGCCCGTCTTCCCTGAGACAAGCAGGATATCCTCCTGCGCACATCCTAAAAGCCCAATCATTTCTTCTCCCACTTCTTTTGGACGCGCATGTGGCACATCGGTCTTAGTGAGCACCGGAATGATGGTGAGTCCCGCTTCCTGTGCCATGTGGAGTGTTGTAAGGGTCTGCGCCTGAATACCTTGTGTGCTATCAACCAGGAGCAATACACCCTCTACCGCCTTGAGTGCTCGTGATACCTCGTATGAAAAGTCAATATGTCCTGGAGTATCGATAAGGTTGAGTTCGTACTCTTCCTGACCGCGCATGTATGACATTCTTACGGGTTGCATTTTAATAGTAATCCCCCGCTCACGCTCAAGATCCATGGAGTCAAGCACCTGGTCTTTCATTTTGCGCGCTTCAACCGTCTTGGTCTCCTCAAGCATGCGGTCAGCCAAGGTCGACTTGCCATGGTCGATATGCGCAATGATACTGAAGTTTCGAATTTGCTTCATAGACTGTGTGTCGCACTACTCTACCTTAAAAGGTCCTAAACTGAAAGGTGGTCTTCGTCCTGTGGTGCAACGACATCTGTTTTGAAAATACGTTTATGAATCGAGTTGTATACTTCAAACAGTTCAGGCGTCTTGAGTACGTAGTAGGTTGCAACGGCGCCGAGAAGCCCCACTACACCTGCAAGCATCCCTTGCAAGAAAATACCAACCACTGTTTCTGTCTTAAGTCCCACAACTACAAAGTTCAATGTACCGTACGCAAACCCTCCTGCGACAATAGCTGCCATAATCGCTTCAAACATATGTGCCAAAATCGCCCGGAATTTGAAGTGCAATTGCCGTTCTGAGAGGAGCAGCAATACCAGCACATGCACAATGAGTGCAGCTGAATACCCTATCGGAAGCGCAAGCACCTCGGTACCGACCACTCCTTCAACACGCATCAGCGACTCTAAGAACGCCCGGAATCCTTCTGAGTACAGCATCCATACATATACCCCAAATGCTGCCACTAACGCACCTACTGAGGAGCCGAGGGTTACCAAAAACGGCAATCGGGTGTTCCCACTTGCATACAATGCCCGCACCACAAGCAGATGAATTGCTTGGGCGGTGAGTGACACAATAAAGAGTGCAAGGACAGCGGCAGTGAGCCTCGTGTCGTCCCAGTCGAATGCTCCTGAACCAAAAATAACCCGCACAAACTGCGCCCGAACCACGACAATGAGTGCAACGACCGGCAACGACCAAAAGATAATGTGCCGAATGGCAATGACGATATGCCGTCCAAATGCCTGCATCTCCCCTTCAGCATGCAGTCGCGCAAGCAGCGGAAATGCTGCCACCGAATAGCTCATACCAATAACCGCCAGTGGGACCGATTGCAGATTGAACGCAAACTGAAAGACCGATACCGAACCATACGCCATGACACTCGCGAACCCAACCATGCCGAGCAACACAAACTGATGCAGTGAAAGCGTGACTGCACGAGGAATGGACACACGAAGAATTGCCGCAATATCCGGAAACGACACCTGCTTCACCACTCGTGGCGACAGATTACTCTTAAGCACAAATGGCGCCTGTACCAGAAGATGACTCAAGGCACCAAGCACCACCCCAAGCGCAAGTCCTGAGAGCCCAACGTATGGGTAGAAAAAAACAAGCCCAATAATGATTCCAATATTGTATAAGAGCGGGCTGAGTGCATAGAGTACAAACCGATGTTGGTACTGCGTGACCACGCCATAGAGACTCGAAATACCGAGGAAAAATGGCTGCAGCAAGAGAATACGCATCAAGAGCACTAAGTCAGCTTGGTACTCAACAAATCCTGGGAAGAGAAACGCCACAATGTCGTGCGCAAATACAGCCGCAATACAGGCAAGCGCACTATAGAACATCAAGAAGAGCGTAAAGACCTGCCCGAGCAGCTGTTTTGCTTTCTCATCTCCTCCACGATTGATTCGTTCTGCAACAAACGGAATAAGTACGTACACTGAGAGCGTTGAGGCAAAGAGTACATACAACAAATCAGGCACCCGAAATGCGGCGTAGTAGAGGTCGAGCTCTATCCCTGCACCGAACTCTGCTGCTAGCAAACGGTCACGAATGAGTGCAAGCAGTTGCGACCCAAAGGTAAACAGAGCAAGCACATAGGCTGCCTGATGCAGCCCACGCACTTCCTTATATACCGCTCTGAGTACCTGTTGTACCATTATTGCGTTTCACTAGAAGTATCGTCACTCGATGTTGCTGCAGTGTCTGGAGAGGTGTCAGCAGGAGTATCTTCCTCCGGTGTTTCTACAGCCGGAGCAGTATTCACGGGCGCGATAAGGTCGGTGTCTGGCTCTGTGGTAGTGGTCACAGCTCCTCCTTCCTCCACTACGGATACTGGCTCAGGTACAACCGGATCGGTTTGTGGACTCCCTATGTCCAGAGTGCGCCCCTGCTCGAGTTCAGCAAGCAATTCTTTAACATGCACATTGTCTGGATTAAGCGTGAGAACATGCTCGAGTTGCGCTTTTGCATCTTCAGGCCGTGCGAGCTTATCAAACGCAAGTGCAAGATAATATCGTGCATTTGCATAATCAGCGTCTATACCAACCGCACGTGCCAGTGCCGCTGCTGCTGCTTCGTATGACCCACGTGCATATTCAAGTACACCGAGTTGATACAATCGTGCTTGATTTTGTGGATCAAAGGTAACCAATGCCTGTGTAGAGGCAACAGCCTCATCAACATCACCCTCAGCCAATGCAAGCTGGGTAAGGAATGCAAACGCTGCACTATAATTTGACTTTCTACCAAGCGCATCGTTTGCATATGCTTTTGCGGCGTCCATGTTGCCGGCTCGCGCTTCTACCTCTGCAAGTGCAAGATACCGTGCAGGATTTTGTGCATCTAAGTCGCGTGCGCGGGTAAGGGTCTCAATTGCGCGTTCATACGCACCCTCAACGTTTATTGCAACCAGCGTACTATATACAGTACCTAAGGTTGCCCAGTTATCAGGCTCGGTTGCGTCAAGTGTTACGAGCTGGTTACCCACCGTCACTGCGTTGGTCAGAGCTTCACTAAACTGTTGCTGCTGAATGTCGGTTGGTTCAGCAACATTCAGGAGTGTTTGCATACGTGCTATTTGATATTCAGCAATACGTCGAGCAAACAAGTCACTATTTGAAAGCTGGAATGCTGCGAGTACTTTGTTCTCTACGGCATCTATGGTCTGTCCTTCTCGCACTGAGAGTCCACTGTCGGTAAAGGTATAGGCAGCTGCATAGTGTCGTCCTGTCACATAGAGCGTACTCACAGACACCACAATCACGACAATCACCACAAGCGATAGGATAAACCCAGTGCGTCTATCTGCACCGATGGTAAAAGTACGACTCTTTTCAGGACGCAACGCATTATATGCAACAAACGTAATACCGGTACACAGCGCACCCAACATCAGCATGACCGCACCCGGTACATGTATGAGTGACATACCCCAAATATACACCGCACTCAGGAATGACGATGAAGCAATGAAGTACCACATTCTATCTGCTTCAGGCGTACGTACGAGGAACCGCACTCCAGTGACCACAAAGAGTCCCAAAAAGACCAACCATGCAAGACCTCCCAGAACACCGGTAGTGACAAAGAATGTTGGAATGTAGCCAAAGCCACTACTGAAGTCGACATTCCAAAAAACGGTTCGGTTGATTTCGTCATCCTTATGCAGTCGCCATGCATCGGCAAATTTATTTGGTCCCGTACCAAGCAACGCATGTTCACCATAGACTCCCCGCGCGATATCCAAGGTCGCCTGTACCGATGGTCGCACTTCAATATATGAGATATCTGTGTGTGCGTTGATGAATCCTCCCAGTGCGGAACCGCCAATAATAAAGAGTGTCGAAACAATAAATACCGCAAGCGACAAGGTAAGTGAGGAGGTGTGTGTTTTCTTTTCGGTGAGGAGTGAGGTTTGTCCCCCAGTCATTCGGTTCTTGCCGAGGGTGTACACCAACATAACCAAACTCACTAACCCAAGTACAATCCACACTGAGAAGAAATTGATGATGGCAAGCATTACGAGCGCAAACGCTGACACAATCGCAAAGAGCCGTCGTCCCCATTTTGTTAACGGCAATTGTTCAAGTGCAACAAGTGCGAGTAAGATACTCAACCCCAAGAAGAGTGCGAGGTCATTCCAGCTCCCCACAGGTGTTGCTACTTGGCTCGTAAATATGCCCAACGAAAGGGCTCCTTCACCAAAGATAATACGCAACACATGAAAGAGCACCAGCACCAGTGTACTGACTGCAAGGAGCATATACGTACGCATGACTGACACTTTATCAATACCAGACACTATCCAGACACTCATAATGAGTGCCAAGACACCTACAAACGCCGTACTATGCGTGCTGAAGAAATCACCGACAAATGAGTCATGAAAATCTCCAGACAACGCCGATGCAATCAGGGACACCAGCACCACACCCCACAATGCCCAGAGTGCCAGCGGTGCACCAATAGAGACGGTGCCTGAACGCAACGCCGCAAGGCTAAAGAGTATGAGCGCTGCGGTAACACCCATGAGTACAAACAGAATTTTTGTATATTCAAAGGGTGCAGCAACAATGGGAATAAAAAAGAGTGGCAATATACCAAAGACTATTGTGAGGATGCCGTTGGTGTATGTGCGCAGTCGCGCAGCAACGGTATCCACAACACCTTCTCCAGGGGACATCATATGTATTATTGAATCTAACTACTAACAAATACTCACAACGGTGTACATTATAAGACAATTACTGTAAGCATAGCATACCAAAAGGGCATCTCGAAAGATGCCCTTTTGGTACGTCTATAAGCCGAATTCTGTCCAGGAACCATCAAAGATGGTATTCCCTGTGTAGTCATTTACCTCGACGTATTGTTGCCAATACGCTCTAGCGACACTCCTCCGTGCTCCGCACGTCGGAAGTATGAGTATCAAGTATACGTATTGAGTATATACGCTTCGCGCATAACTCATACTATATACTCATTCTCTATACTACCACCGTGCGGAGCACGTGGTACGGTCTTGCACGCAGGTAAGGATTTAGCCGTTTCACTGAGATATTTGCGAAGCAAATGTCTATGCGAACATCAAGGCAATAGCCAGATGTTTTAGCATTCACGTTACCGTGACACTACTCCCGGAGGGAGTCCCTCCTCTTTCGATTTGGGCGTCTCTGCTCGCACCTCTGCCAATTGTACCCACCGCAGGTGGTTGTAAAATTGAGCACTCGCACAATTTCTCAGAAATTGTTTTAGAGCTGCCCTAATGCATCTAACGATGCTCGGGCTCTCAATTTTATAACTGCCTACGGCAGATAAAATTGGTGACGGGGGTTACCCCCTAAATCACTTGTTTCCAAGTGACCGGGTCCATACTCTATCATGCCACGAGTGTGTCATAATCGAATCAGGACGCTACCCTGCTCCCCCGTGCATACGCATTAGGGGGGCGTGTTCGGACTTTCCTCTTACACCCGATCCTCTATCATGCCACGAGTGTGTCATAATCGGATATAGGGTCTAAGCGACTACCCAACGTATCCAATATTATACAATCTTTTTTTGTTTTAGCAACACAGCTCCTCGCACCTATGCTAAAAAACTCTACAATACAACCGGATTATATATTGCAAAATACTGGATTGCTTCACATTCGTTCGC
>JAJOLD010000012.1 GCA_021129515.1 Minisyncoccota bacterium | reverse complement strand
GCCAAAGAAATCTTTGGCTCGAACCTCCGTTTGGCCGCGCGCGAAGCGCGCGGAAACCCTTTACCCCCTTACTTTGCGGCGCTACGCGCCGCCGAATCGGTCGGGAAAAAATCGGAAAGTTTGATATTGGTGCCCCTAGTAGGAATCGAACCCACATCAACGGCTTAGAAGTCCGCAGTTTTATCCATTAAACTATAGGGGCAGAGTGCTTTTTTGCGTCATGTCTGTGAGCGCAGTCCCCGCTCGTCACACGAGTGTACTGCCCTTCTCTACACTCTGCAAGTATTATTCAAACTCGAGTGGCGCATCGACAGAATTTTCAATGGGCTCAGTAGTATCATCGGTCGCGTGCGGTGTGTCGATATCGAGCGGTACACTTGGTGGTTCAACATCTCTGAGTGTCGCAAAGCGTATTGCGCGTTCGTTGTATTGCGCCAATATTGCTTGTATTTTTTCTTGGTTATACGGATCGATTGATCGTGCCACAACGCCTGGCTGTTCGGTAAATTGTGTGTGGCTGATAAAGGTAAATGCGGCATAAAACACCGCACCCACAAATAGTACCAATGCGGCAATAAGTCCCATTATCCAATCACGGATAGGGTGCATTAGGCGCGTATCTCGCATACCTGCATCACGATGCACCACATGCTTTGCCATTGCGATAATATCTTTTTTGGTAATCATAGCGTTTTATATTTAGTGATATGGATGGTGAGCCCTGCAGTCCAGAGCTGGGTAATACCAACCCGGGTAATCGAGACATTTGAGATATGTGACTGATATGGCAAGCTCTCAAACACAGTCAGGGCGCGCACCACAGCATCATAGCCCCCTTCAAGGGTAATGGTAATACGCAATTCATCGAAGGTGTCATTGAGCGGCACTTCATTGAGTTTTGGAATTTCGAGCGACACTCCTTGCTCAGCACCAATGGCCTCGACAAGCATTAAAAACGAAATAACATCATCGTTGTGGAGTACATACTGCGCAAGCGCATCTCGTTCCTCAGATGATGCTTCTACCAATTTTGAAAGGGAGACAATCTCTTCAACACGGAATCGAGACTCTGCAACCGCATGTCGCTTTGCCGCTAGGGTGTCTTCTGTTCGCTCTATAATATACAGCCCCAATCCAAACAGAATACACGCAGCCAGTGTTGCCAATAGCGATGTCACACCCATTATTTTTGTTTGCTTAGTTATCATGACCATCTCGAATATTAGACATAGTAATAGTCACACTAAATGGCAAATTTGACTCCTGTGCTAAGTCAGAAATAGGGACTGATGCCGTACCAAAGAGTGCCGACCGCTCCAGTGCGTCACGGAAATTCGCTAAATGCACCCGGGTGTCGGCAACACCACGCACCAACACCTGTGTAATGACCTTCTCTTCACGCTGTATGGTAAACGCATTAAAGGACACCCCTGCGGTTGCTGCAGTATTTATTTCAGCAAGCACTTCTGATGCTTGCACCAACACCCGTGGTTCATCGAGTTGTGCAACAATCGTATTGGCTGTTTCTACAATACCTTCCACGGAACCAAAGGTTTCATACACAATGTCTTTCTGGGCAAGCTCTCGCTCAATTGGTGCAAGCTGAAGCTGCTGGAACACATACGACGGCAACAACAACGCAAGTGCAATACCCACCACTCCTGTAAGCAAAAACCCCCACACTGAAAGCACACGCACCCAATATTCACGCGCGGCAGTCTTCTTTGCATGTGGTGGAATGAGATTAATCATAACTATAGATCGGTAAAATCTTTCAGCGCCAACCCTACCGCAGTTGCATACCCATAGGAATACACGCGACTAATAGGAGGTACGTATGTATTGAGTGAAAAGGCATTTTGCCAGACCGCGGCTCGCTCCGTGGGGATGGACAGCTCATCCCATAAGTATTCAGGCAATCCTGCCAAATTAGAGCTCCCTCCGCAGAGGACAATTTTCTGTATTTGTCGTTTGTTTCGATCCACACTCCGGGTATGCCAATAATGAATCCGGGTTTCAAGCTCGAGTTTGATATCGTCGATTACCTGCGTGAGCGCCGCCGCTATTTTTGCATTGCCAGCAATACCGATAAGCCCATGTTTGTTTTTTATCGCAGTGTATTCATCTTCTGCTCTATCTCCCAATACTGTTTTCAGTGCAGTGCTCAACTCAGCACCACCAATATCTATCGTGGAGGTATACACAAGTGCACCCTGATGCACAATACCAATACCCGTGCGTGTTTTCCCAAAATCAACAATCATGTGGGTACCCATTAGCCCATTTCGAATAGACGCACGAGCAATCGCTTGTGCCTCTATTTCAAACGAAAGCGGCATAAGCCCTGCACCAAGACAAGCTTCGTAGTATCTATTGATAGTATCTTTTGCATACACGGCAACAGCAATACGGAGCACCTTGTCGTCAGCGTCATTAGCAACAATATCGTAATCAAAATATGCATCCCGTGGAGAAAGTGGCACATTTTCTTCAAGCTTAAATTCAAGCTTGCCGCGGATTTCTTTAAACGGTGTATCACGCTTGATGGTCGTTTCAAACAAATACGCACGTTCCTCAGGTAATGAGACCCGTACATATTCAGTACCACATTTTTCTTTCACCTGCTTGAGTACCTCGGTGAGTTTTTGCACATCATGCACCACTCCTCGATTCACCACACCCACCGGAATAGCAATATCACCCCACTGATGCAAATCAAGCATCGGCGTTTCTGTGTTTGCCTTTTTAAACTGTATGTATTTTAGTGATGTATCAGAAATATCAACTCCAGCATTTTGGAGCATCATATACTGTGGCGGTGGAAATACTTTATGTAACAAAGAAAGAGCCGACATAGACCATGTCTCTATAGTATACGATGGTACACACGTTTATACGCGCTCTGTAACCCACAGCAGCAGGCTTATTTCACCAACACCATCAATGCATATGCTCCCACACCACAAACAATCGCCACGGTTGCAAAGCCAAACCGTCGGGTGAAAACAGCAAGCGCGTATTCACCAAATGTCTTGGTAATGTACCCCACCAGACCAAATCGAAGTGCGCGCCCAATAATCGATGCCACAATAAAAAGTGGAATATTGATTTTGGTTAAACCACCCACAATCGCAACTAACTTATACGGTATAGGAGTCACCGCACCAATGAGGGTAAATAGAAATGCATTATTATCGAGTGATACCACTGTTTTTTCAAACACCGATTCCAAACTATAGAATGCAACAATACGCTCACCAATCACATCAAAAAACACAGCACCGAGCATATACCCAAACAAGCCACCCAGTACTGAGGTCACGGTCGTCAACACCACGTACCACACCCAACGCCGCGGCTGTGCGAGTGTCACCGCAACCAAAAAAGGGTCCGTCAATATCGGCAAAAATGACGACTCGGTAAACGAAACCGCCCCAAGCGTCCAATCGGCATAGGTTTCTTTAAATGGTGGTTTTGTTTTTTTCGGCGTATCCATGTTATGCAATTTTTGTTCCTGCAGGCATATCGACACTTGGCACCAAGAGCCCCAGTGAATCCTCATGCGATGCCGCGAGAATCATCCCCTGACTCTCAAGTCCCCGAATCGTGCGGGGCTCAAGATTAGTGAGAAACGGACATTTAGTGCCCACCAGTGACTGTGGATCTTCATAGTATTCGCGAATACCAGACACAATTTGTCGATGTATCGCATTCCCTTCTTCGTCAGTTTCAGCAAAATCAACCGTCAGTCGCAATAGTCGGTCAGCGTCTTCCACTATATCCACTGTTTTAATTTCACCGATGGTAATGTCTAGTTTTGCAAAATCGTCGTAGGTAATCATAAATTGGTATGTAGTTAGTTATTAGTGGGTAGTAGTGAGATAGTAGAGAGTAGTTTCAAACAGCTACGCTGTTTTATGTCTTGTAATGTAGCTGTTGAGAATAATGGCTGCTGCTGATGCATCAACGTGCGCGTTTCTCCCCTGCACTCGTATAGCTTCTTGTGTGGTGTACTGTTCGGGTTCAAACTCAATTGGTATACCTACCTGCAGCGTCATATCAGCCACAAACTCCTCAACTTGTGCGTGGATTGGGTTTGGTTCTCCATCTCGTCCCAACGACTCTCCAATCACTATTGTGGTGACTGATTTGCTCTCAACGAGCGTGGTGATGTGCCGCACCAAGTCTGCATCATTGAGCAACACACCATGTGGAAATGCCATCATACCCGCCTCATCAGAGAGCGCAATACCGACACGCTTCGAACCAAAATCAATCCCCAATAATCGCATGAGGTAAGCATAGCATGTGCATCCATATATGATAACTACTTGTATGATGGAGCCGTTTCATCAACACCCTGCACATGGTTTACATACCGCGCCATGGCAAATAACAGTGAGGAAAGCCGGTTGAGATACGCAAGCACTTCAGGCGCCACCGCGACCGTCCCCTCTTCCGAGACTGCCACGACCCGCCGTTCCGTGCGGCGCGCAACCGTGCGTGCAGTATCGAGCTGTGCTGAAAGTTCGGTCGCGCCTGGAATTGAAAACACCTTAATCGGCGGCATCGCATCTTCCATACTCCCAATCAGCTCACCGAGCTTCGTGACCTTTTCCTCAGCAACTGTCTGCGGTGCACCTGCAACCGCAGCTTGAATAATAAAGAGTGTTTCCTGTGCATCGTGTACCAGTCCCGCAAGGGGCGCATCATCAAGTCGGTATGTGTCACTATTCTTTGCAAGGAGTGCTTTGCACACACCCATGAGTGAGTTTGCCTCATCAAGTGCACCAAGTGCCTCAGCAATTACTGACGATTTTGACAGACGTTGGTTGCACCCAAACGTGGTGGTAGTACCGCTGTCCCCTTTTCCAGTGAATAACATTGGTTTTTATTATAGCAAAAACAGAACTTAGGAGTGCAGGCGTTGACTAGGTATCTAAGAGCGAGTATTCAAAAATCTCCCAACGTTCGATGTTGTTTGCTCCGTCATTGGTTAGTACATACCAGTAATTTTCTCCTTCTAAGATATTGAGGTGTACATGGTCCTCGCATGTTTTCACACACAATTTACTCCCACTGAGATTCCCAAGCTGAATTGGTGCGAACTCATACTTAAAATCATTGTCTTTGTAGTTATTAAGATAGTACAGAGCAAGGTCATCAATGCTCATTTTCGGAAAAACTGCAATGTCATTGAATGCAAACGGTTCGTCTTTGGACGAAAGTCTAAAGGTTGGTATATACAAGGTGCCTGGACGGTCTAGAAATGGAGAACGATAATCAAGGTTAAGCCGAGACATGGGGTAAGTAGTAGGATGCTTAATACTGAAACCAAATTCCGTATTTATATATGTCTCCCAACCGCCCGTATCGACCGGGGTCAGGACTTCCTTGGAGGTGGTCGATGATGCTGCTGAGTCTAGTGCGGGTGGTATTGGGAGCATTGGGATTCCGAGCAACTCAAGCTCGCCAGAATCTAGCATTGCAATCTCATGACCGTATGCATCAACCATGCGCTCTACATACACCACTCGTTCAACTTCCTTCATAGGCGCAGATACATATCCTACCCACCCTCCTAAGAATGGAAACGCGATGAATGGAATAAGGGTGATGACAATCGCAGTTGCATGATAACTCAATCTTAATTTCACATCACACCTCCTTAGGAATTAAAATGAATGTATTTTTCTCGGCGAAAATCAATCCACACGAGAAAATGAAATAGCACAACAGCACCAAACACCCAGCTGAGAACAATGGGCAACGACGTACCACCGATCCAGAGAACAACCGCACACACTCCCGAGGCAAAGCCTACGACACTAGCGGTAATCATTGGCAACGGACGAACATCGCCGCGCTCGAACAGAAGGACACCGAGGACAGAGAGTCCAAGTGCCAGTAGTCCGAATGAAGCGCCACTGATAATTCCGAAGCAAAAAAACAGCGTGCAGAAAGCAGTAGCATACAAGCCCGTAATGAGCCGCTTATCAGACTGTTTCATTGTCTTTTCTCCTTTGTTGAGTTGCTTATGAACGACTTGTATCTATCACAGATTATGTATATTCTGGTACATATGTCAAGGTTTGGGCGACGATAAGCAAGCCAAGAAAGGAAGCTTGATTAAGGTTCCTTTTGCATTCCTGCGGAGGAGGTGGGATTCGAAGCTTACAGCTTCTGTACACCTTTTGGCTATATTACTTCGTAGGCTCGTAATCTAGCTCAAAAGCTTTTCGAATCGCGTAACGCTTTTCTAAGAAAAGCTACGCCCACCCCCCCCGCAAGGAAGTTACTCCCTGTCTTGGAGAGAATCAAACAAGCTTATTTGCTCTGGCATACATACCATGCTGAACTGCCAAAACTACACCGATACTCACTCGGTGCCAGGATTGATGAATTGTTTATTGAAAACATAGAAGCTGTATCGGCAGCCGCTTTCCTTTCGCGAGAAGCGAAATTACCATATGTACTGGCGACGAGAAAAGTGGATACGTTGAAATTATTACTCATGGTTTTATGGGAAACGAAGTCACTTGACACGAAAAAGTATATCGCATTATCTGAAGTTATGGATGAAGTTGGTAAAATGCTTGGTGGATGGAACGGACAACTTACCAAAAACTCAGCCCTGCCGAAGCAGGGTGAGAAATAAAAAGAGTTGCGTCAACCAAAGCCGGGTTGTTGTCATTCCAGTCGTTGTCGAGCCAGTTGAAGTTCCAGTTCCACCTGCCACCGTCCCAGTTGAGGTAGCGAACGTAGAGGTTGCCGTTCCGGTTGCGGTTATGTACGAAACGCCATCTGTACCACTGCTCATTGAACATTCTCCGAGCTGTATCGAATCGGACATCTTAAATGCCTTAGCGTATCGCACCAAGTATCTTTATTTTTGAGTCTGTATATAGCACGCTATTCTAAACCGTAGCCGAGAATATTCTGACATATATAAAAACTGGGTTCGGTAGCGAGAAGCCTTAACCTCTCACATATTCACCTAGTACCATCTGTATTTTAGCAAAAAAATTTGACCCCGCACGTGCGTGCGGAGCCAAGGGCAAAGGATTCAAGTGCAAGAGCATAGAATCCAAAGCCAAGTTCAACTTGCGTCAACCAAAGCCGGGCTGTAGTCACGCCAGTCGCCGCCGAGCCAGTAGAAGTCCCAGTCCCACCTGCCACCGTCCCAGCGGAGGTAGCGAACGCAGAGGTCACCGTTCCGGTCGCGGTAGACCGTCCCCCAGAAGAAGACAAACTTACCTTTCCACTCCTCGGGAATGAGGTGCGGATGGGCGAGTAGGTAATCGAGGACGTTGGCGTTGAAGACGGACTTCTTCGCCAGCTCCTTACGGAGCTTGTTGCCATTGATTACTTTGCCATTCTTCTGGCATTTGTCGAGGTGAAGCGCTACGTTGGCGGCGTTCCACTGGAACTGTCCGCCCTTCTGGTGTTCCTCGACCGTCCAGCCGTCTGGGATGAACGGATCAGCATCGAGGTCGACGACATGTTCGGGCGTGACGATTTCGTCGTAGCCGAGACGCACTCGCCGCATTTTTGCAATGTTGTCGCCAGTTGCCAACCAGTCAAGGTCGACAACGTCAGTGACGCCGTTGCGGGAAAGAGCCTGCTTAATCTTATAAGCGAGGCCAACATCAAGAGTGAGTTCACTCATAGTAGTCTCCTCATTTGCGACAGAAAGTCGCGGTATTTGCCAGTGGGCCTAACCGATTATTTCGGGTTTGCCGTAGCAGAAAAAGTCCAAAAATCAGGCACTTTCTGCTACGGCAGACGCAAGTATGTAAAGTGCAAAACGGACTATACTTTATCACACTATTTGTAGTATGTCAAATTTGTGCGTACAGGTTTAGTACACTGTTTGCATGAAATCAACATGATCCGCTACATACTGAGCCAAAAGCGGCGAAGCAACAGAAATTTGTATCATCTTCTTCTCTGCTGATTTACCCATGACACATTCGTAAAGATGCATCATAAGTGTCGTGCAAGCGTTGCTGTCGATGGTATCGTCTTTGAACATTGCGTTTATGAGAGTGTCGTTACTCCTGATAACGATTTTGATACTCACGCGCAGCTTCTTTAACAGAAAGTTCTTTACCTGCATAGGGAATACTTTTTTGTAGGACAGTCAATGCAATCTCGTCGGACACTGTTTCTTTTTGTGCGTCAGCCATTTTTGAAAGTCGCAGAAAGGTGTAGGTAAATACAGATAGGGCAAAGTACGTAAGCTCTGCTTTATTAACTTCTGCCTCATCTTCCTCAAAGACCTCTTTGAAAATTCTAAATATTACCGATTGCCCACCAACCACCTGGTTGATAAATTTTTGGTTCTTGTCCTGTTTTTTGAAAAAGTTAGACATACTCAATTATCAATTCTTTTTGTATTCAGTTTGAGGAGAAAGACTGAAACTACAAGTGCAACTCCGGTGGCAAAATCAATCGGCAGCCAAATCTCCCGTGTGAGATGAATTGGAATAAAAGGGTTAAAAAGTAACGCAACAAATCCCAGAATCCAAACCCACTTTTCTTTCTGCTCCTCATACGCCATCCACGCCACATAAGCAGTGGAAGCGAAGACAATAAAGCGGAGTAGAGTGAAAAATCCATATTGCCAACCGTCCAAGAGAGCGAGGAAAAGTGCAATCGCCGCAACCCCAAACGCGATGTTTTTCTTTTGATTATTGCTCATACTGGTACTGCTCTTTCTTCATTCTCATTTCTTGGATGGCAGGAATAATATTTAGGATTGTTCCACCAAGCAAACCGACAAGAAATAGTATCGAGACCCATGCACCCTGTCCTGTGATGAACATCAAGAGGATACCCAATACAAATCCAATCTGACCGCTGATAATCATGATTGCACCATTTTGGTTTCCACTCTTCTTGTCTTCGTTTGCTAAAAATGCCCAGGGTGCAAAACTCACAGCGTACGCAAAGAGAAGCACAGGAATAAAATTTGCTTGTGCGGATAATTGCGCAGCCACACCAAAGACATACATGACAGAAAAATAAACAATCGCTACTGTCACAATCTGATTAAGGAAAAGAAAAATTGACCCAAGTATATATTTTTGTTTTTCAAACAGTGCAGCCCCTGGAGCGCCAAAGACAAGTGTAATCATCATCGCAAAACCCAAAATGTAGTGTCCAAAGATACTATACAGAAATCCAGCTCCAACCGCAGAGAATAAGCCTTCAAAACAATAGCCAAATTCCACCAATCAAGCCTGCGGTAACATTTAATATCGATATAAAAGTTACCATCAAAAGATGTGTTGCGATTATGTATTCGAGCGTAGATTTTTTGGTCATGATTTGAAGAAGTAAGCAATGTCCTTTCCATACATTTTTGCAAACCTTTGTAGCTCGACTACGTCAACCCTTTGTTGTCCAGCTTCAATATTAGAAAGATACGATTGTGGTCGTTTGAGTTTTTTTGCAACCTGAACCTGCGTTAAGGCAGCTTCTAGACGAGCTTTACGCAAGCGCACAGTAAATTTTGTATATTCCTTTGTCTGCGTTGACCGTTTCATAATACAAGTATGTATCTAGAAAAGCAATATCCATATTTCCAATATAGTGCTAAACTAGATATTGCAACATAGCGAAGCAAAACAAAAACTTCCTTTCAGTTTTTTGGCGACTCTCCCCAGACCCCTCTCCGCTTAAATGGATAAGGAAGGAAAGTTTTTGGTTTTGCACGCGAGTGGAGCGAGCGTCCGAGGTGCAGAATTACCACGCGCTCGAATGCGTACACAGAAGTACAAAGCTACCACGCGCTCCGCGCGTTGTTAGTTCTGTTCAAAATAGGTTCGCATAAGAGTGAGTAAATCACCGCAATAGAAAAGAGTCGGCAATTGCCGACTCTTTTCTATTGCGGAGGAGGTGGGATTCGAACCCACGGTACGCGTAAACGTACAACGGTTTTCAAGACCGCCGCCTTCGACCACTC
>JAJOLD010000017.1 GCA_021129515.1 Minisyncoccota bacterium | reverse complement strand
TGCATGGGTGTTTTTAGCTTTTCTCGGGTCCGCCCTCGAGGACTCGAACCTCGGACCATCTCCTTAAAAGGGAGCTGCTCTACCAACTGAGCTAAGGGCGGATATGTAAATTGCGCAACGAATTGCGCAGGAGAACTATACCATAACACTCCATATCATCAACAGTGAGTCATTGCGAAGTATGGAGCAGGGCGGAATGCTGAAGCAATCCAGCACATAACTCATACTTTCTGGATTGTTTTCTTACAGATGCTGTTCAGGTTGTATGATATCTTTCATACTTCAAGATATCGACAACCTCTTGCAAAAGCGCCCCACACTTTCTCACGTCAAAATATTCCGTTTCACTACATACTCTTCCTCGCAATGACATGATGTTATATCGGCAAATCGAATGCAAAGGCACCTGCGCCGGTAATGAAAAGTGAGAGTGACGCTGCGGTAAGGAGGATATAGAACATGCGACTGGGGATGAATGGAGAAGAGATGTATTTTCCAAAGAAGATGAACTTTACTGCCATAATAAGGACGAGCAATGCTGCAATTTGTGTATAGATACCAAAGAGGAACATCAATCCGCAGATAATCTCAATAAGTGCGAGGTACCACACCGAGAACAAACCAAACGGAAACCAGCGGAGCTGCATGGCGTGCTTGATGTTGTGTCGATGTCGAAGATGTTTTATGCCTAAGAAAAGTAGTGTGCCTGCAACAAACACACGCAAAATGAAGTACGCAAGCAGTGCTAAAAATTGAATAGGGAATGGGTTTAAAAACATACTATATATAGTATTATTGCACACACCTTGCTATGGAACGTGTAGTTATATTGCACAATATTCGGAGCGCCCACAATGTTGGGTCTATTTTTCGGACCGCTGATGGTGCGGGAGTTGGCACCATATACCTTATTGGTCACACCCCAACACCGGTTGACCGCTTCGGTCGACCACAAAAAGAAATCGCAAAGACCTCACTTGGTGCAAGTGAGTTTATTCCCTGGGAACATCATGAAGCTGTGGAACCGGTCATCAAGAATCTACAAGAAGAAGGCGTCTATGTCGTTGCGGTTGAGCAGCATGAAGATGCAATAGACTACAAAAAATTTAAAACAGACAAACAAGTTGCCTATATTTTTGGCAACGAGGTTGGTGGGGTTCCAGATGCTGTGTGCGCTCGCTGTGACGCCGTCATCGAAATCCCCATGCATGGAAAGAAAGAATCACTCAATGTTTCGGTAAGTGCGGGAGTGGTGTTGTTTCATTAGTACTCAATCACGGCAATGACGCGGTCGTGTTCATCCATGAGGCGAATAATTTCGCGTTCATAGCGCCAGAGTTCTTCGTCGCGATCGAGGTATACGTACCAGCCTCCTACATCCTCAAAGAATGGATCGTTTTTATGATGTTCTACACAACTATTGTAGGTAAAGTGATTTTCAAGCAACTTTTCACACCTGCTTGAAAGGGTGTCTTTGGTATCACGGGAGAGTTCTTTAATAACGGTACAGCTTCGCATGCGTTCGATATAGTCATAACAACTATCGTCATCGAGTTTGATATCTGCGAAGCGTTCCATTTCATCAAACGGGCGTGGGCATCGACGAGTCAGTGACGGATAAAAATCTTCATACTGTGTCAGGTATCCTGAACAGTGATTTTCATGAAACGACACCCGCAGTGCAGGTTCACCTGTGATGAGGTATGCCTGTTCTCCAGGAAGCAGCACAATAGGCTCAGTGTCTTTTGTCTGTAGGTGTTCGAGGAGGCGGGACCCTTCGGGTAGTGCCGCACGTGTTTCGGTGACATAGCTTTCAAGGTACCAGTCTGAGATGGTCACTCCGCCAGCATTGTCGCTTTGTGCTTTGAGGGTGAGGTATTCACGGCTTGGGTCGGTTGTGCGAACACTCGATGTACGTAGTGAGACCATGGCAGCATAGGGTGAGCGTGGTTCGCGTAGTGTTGCTTGTCGAGTTTTTTCTTCAAGGGTGTCGAGTTCTCGATAGAGTGTGACGAGTCGCGATTCAATTTCTGTATCGGAGAGTGGTTCTGGGGCAGGGGTTGCGGGTGCCTGCGTGGTGGGTTCGACTGAGGCTGGTGATGAAATGGTTGCTGAACGCGCTATAGTGTCTTGGTCAGTGGTGGGTGTGGTCTGGGTGCTTGCGGGTGCAAGGGGTGCGTTGGTATTGGTTTGCAATACACCACCCTCGCCACCGGCAACGATGAAAATAATAACAATGGCAAGCAGTGCGATAACGGGTCCAAGTTCTTGCATATGAGTAGTATAGCAGTGGTTGGAGTGGCTGTATGGGTTGTCTATGTGGTTTCACTAAAGAGTGCGTGCAGTTCTTTTTGTACTACTTTTGCGTCACTCCATGGTGTTTTGGTGTTGTGTGGACCCATAATGTATGGGTCAGTGCCTTTACCAGAGATGAGTACCACACTTCCGTCGGGAGCTTGTTCCAGTGCGGTGCGGATGGCATTGCGTCGGTCCATGATGATTGAGAGTTTTTTCGTGTCTTCAATGCCACGTACCATATCATCGACAATTTTTTCAGGGTCTTCATCGTAGGGATCTTCATTGGTGAGAATTACGTGGTCACAGTATTTTTCAGCAATGCGTGCCATTTCGGGGCGCTTCCAGGTATCTCGTCCACCACCACAGTTGCCTAGTACACACGTTTTTGGTGTTTTCTCAAATGCTTTATAGAGTTTCTCAAGTGAGTCGGGGGTGTGTGCATAGTCAACGACAGCGGTAATAGCGCGTGGTGCACCTTTTGGTGACTTAAACTGTTCAACGCGTCCTTTGATTGGGTCGAGATTTTCAAGGGCGGTATGTATGGTTTTTTCAGGGACGCCAAATGCTTTAGCACAGGTCATTGCAGCAAGGACGTTGTAGACGTTAAACAACCCAACGAGCGGTACGCGCAAGGTGGTGCCGTGTTGTACGAGGCTGATGTCGTCTTTGTTGAGGGTGTGCAACTCAAGGTCTGAGAGAGTGTACGCAAGCTGATGCTCTACCTTGGTTTTGAGAAACACGCGTCCGTAGTCGTCGTCGGTGTTTGCAATCATGAAGCGGGGACGCTTTTTAGACTGGGCAAGTGCAGTGGCGAGTTTTAATTTTGCTTGTACATATTTTTCAAAAGAACCATGCGACTCAATGTGCTCAGGAGAGAGGTTGGTGAAAATAAGCGCATCAAGATGAATGCCTTTGTGGCGGAACTGCTTTGCACCCTCAGAGGTCATTTCCACAATCGCCACTTCACAGCCTGCATTGACGGCGTCACGGAAAAACCGTTGCATGAAAAACCGTCCGGGCATGGTCATTTTATGCAAGTTGCGCACGCTTTTTTCGCCAATTTTAAATCGTATGGTGCCACACACGGCAGTGCGTTTGCCGTCTGCCTCGAAAATGGCGTTTATGAGTTCAACAACGGTTGATTTTCCTTTAGTGCCGGTCACACCAATGACGGTTATTTCTTTAGTCGGAAAGCGGTACATCACCGCGCCAATGTATGCAAGGAGCAAATGATAGGGAGGTTGGAGTGCGGTAAACAGTCGAACCGGAATAAGTCGTTTAATATAATAGAGTACGGTATCCATAAATATAATGCTCGCTCAAATAGTATGAGCGTAGTATAGCGGTTTTTTTACACTCCTCAAAGATTTACTTTTTGTGTTTTTATTTTCAAACGTAACGCGGTGTACGCACGCATCAGAGTGATGTATGGGACGTACTAGGCAAGGAGTTTCAATGCTTTGGTAATACGGGTAGTAGTGTCAGTGATGTCTGACGGGAGTTGTTGTACAGCAGCTCGTGCGTCTGTCTGGCTATAGCCGAGTGCTACCAATGCGTCGATAACGTCTGTTTCTGCATCTGTGGTTTCTGTTTCGGTTGATATATGGTCTATTTTTTCCTTGAGTCCAGCGACAATCTTTTCCGCGCTCTTTTTGCCAATACCTGACATTTTGCTGAGGTAGGTAGGGTCTTCTGCAACCACTGCCTTTTTCAGGAGTGCAATGTCAGCTTGTGCAAGTATATGCATTGCTGATTTTGGTCCTATTTTAGGGAGTGTGAGCAGTAACTCAAAAATTTCTTGCTCGTCTTTAGTATGAAACCCGTATATATCGAGCGCTGTCTCACGCACCGCAAGATATGTATAGAGTGATACTGATTGTTCATGTGTAAAGGGCGCGGTACTGCGTACCGCTACTGCGTATCCGACACCAGAAACATCAAGTACAACATGAGTTGGTGTGATGTCTACTACCGTTCCCGTGAGTCGTGCAATCATGCTGTACATAGTACCTATTTTGGACACAGAATAAAAGTCGATGCATACGAAGTCACGGCAGTGATGCCTGTGGACAGCTTGGCGAGTATATAGGCTGATGATGTACTACTATATACACATACAATATAAGTCACACCAATTTTTATCCTAACCTATGAACATTGATACTCGTGTGAGTCGTCGGGATTTACCCACTATTATTCTTGTGGTCCTCGTCGCACTCTTGGGAGGTGTTTTCATCCTCTCTCAAATAGTTGATTTGAGTCCAGCAGCAACCCCTACTGGTGCAGTTACGTGCCCACAAGATGACATGCAAGCACTCCATATGGCATTAGAAAAACATGATAGCCAGTATTGTGGTTGTCATGATGACGCTGACGCAATGCGTCTGTGTGAAACAAGTGTTGCTGACGCCGTCGCATATGCGCGCGCTATAGAATACCGCACACCGGCACTCTGTGATGTTATTGTCGATACCACTCGACAAGCCGCATGTCGTGCCGTTATTGAGCAAAGTCCAATGCATGCAGGGCATAATGTCTGTCCAGATATGGTCTGCAATGCTGCATATGAAGGTGTGGTGACCGCGGTGACTGAGTCAGAACTCACACTCGGGGCTTCATTCATCTATGGTGAGCCTGCAGCAGACACCACCGTTTCGGTGACGATGCCTGCATCAATCGAGGTGCGCGCCTATGATATGGCTGCAGAGGAATACGCTGCGGAAGCTGCACCAGTTGCGGTTGGTGACACCGTTGCCGTAACGCTTGCAGACGATGGTGCGGCAGCGTCGGTTGTTATTATTACTCAATAAGCACAATGCATTCATTACGTATCATGAAAACATATTCATTCAATCTCACGCACGCGCTCTTCGTTCTTGCATGTGCATTTCTCATTCCGTTTGCTGATGCAGCAGCGGCAGTCCCTAATTGTCCATTTACCGCAAGCAATGGTGCGATCGTCGTTGAGTTTCCACAATCTGGTGCAGAACCAATGACCGGCAAGAATCGTCTCGTTGCCTATAGCTGGGCATCACACTGGCCAAAGCATGTAGATACCGCAGCGACTATTCCAGCAGGTGAGTACACCGTATCACTCTATGCCTATGATAGTTATGCAGGCAGAAGTAGCCGATACGCACAGACAAAAGAGCAGTATCACCTCCAGTTTTTCAATGGAAACACACGCATTGCCGCATCGCAGTCAACGCCTGATCTCAGAGATGATAAAGACACCGCAACATGGCGCGGAGTAGTGAATACCACCCTGAACCTGTCACAAGACGTCACTACCGTGCGTGCTGCACATACATACCCAACAAACCAGCCAAGTTCATCACATAGTGTTAATGCGGGATGCGCACTCCTTGAGCCGGTGATACAGTGTGTCGGAGATCCATATATTGCTGAGGTGCTTGCATGGTCAAGTTGTAGTGGTGGTCTGCAAATCGCAACCAATGTTCGGTATGAAACACCAACCGATTGTCGTGACTACGATGATGTACCAACGGTGCGGTCTTGTGTAACTCAATGTTCTGATGGTATCGATAACGACGGCGACGGTACTACCGACTACCCAAATGATGCAGGGTGTACCAATGCCGATGATGATGACGAAAGCGATGATGTGCCTGCATGTCGCGACGGACTCGATAATGATGGTGATGGTGCTGTCGATTATCCTGATGATCCAGGGTGTAGCAGCCGCAACGATGATACAGAAGATTCTGAAAATACAAATCCACCAACCGTTACCCTTGAAGTTGCCCGTGATGGTGGCACTGGTACCTTCGGTGCCCGAAGCGGCGATGACATCGATAATCTCGGCAGTACCGAACAAATTCGTCTCTACTGGGATTCAACCAATACTGCAAGTTGTTCAAAGACATTTGTTGCTGGCGCCGCGGTTGATGGTGTTGCAAACTCAGTGACCGAGCCGGAACATGGTGCAACCATCAATTATGTAGTGTCTTGTATCGGGGTACATGGTGCACGTGTTTCAGACACCTTGTCAGTCACCAAACCGCCATCAGGACCAACTATTTCTGCAAATGATAACAGTGTGCATGTTGGCGATACCGTAACTATTGAGTGGAATACAAGCGGTGCTGACCCAGCAAGCTGTACCGTGACTGAAACCAGTAATTCAGGACTCAGTGCCGCGTATGCATCGGGACTCAGTGTGGGGAGCGGTGTTGAGGTACTCACCATCAATGAAGATACGGTATATACCATCACTTGTCCTGTCGGTGCGGCAGACACCAAAGTATTTGCACTACCAAAGGTCTACGAATCGTAATACGACAAATGTAGGTGTGACAAAAAACATGCGGCAGATGCCGCATGTTTTTTACTACCTGTGTAGAGCAGCTGTGGCATAAGCGACTCGGACGTACTACCATGGTAGGTATAGTTAGTTTCATACAATGACACACAATATGTTCACATCTATGAGTCGAGGAGTTGTACTTGGTCTCGCTGCAACACTCGTAAGTATCATCGCGCTTGTGGTCGGATTCTATGCATATCTGAGCACGTCGCACGATGGCGACGAGACCCCTGTACCTGTACAAAAGACAACCGCCTCAGGGCTGCATTGTACTGACGGATACGACAAAATACTCGAACAAGCCCTCGCCGCAGACAATGTCGAGTACTGTACCTGTGAAGATGATGCGTATGCGGCAGAGCTCTGTACCATCGCGGTCACTGATGCCATGCTGTACCAAAACGCAGTCTCACAACTCGATGAGCGGCTCTGTGCAGACATTGTTGAACTCTCACGTAAAAGCGCCTGCGAGCAGGTTATTGCTTCCAGTGTGGTGAGTGCACCGCCTCTGGTCGTTGCCGAAACGCGGCGACAACACAATGATGTGCGGGCTATCCCAGCATTTGAAGCAATATTGGAAGAAAAGCCAGATGATGTCTCGACTATGCTTGAGCTCGCGGTGCTCCATGCAGAGAAGGGGCTTCGTGCACAGGAAGCAGGAGAGAGTCAGGTACCTGAAGTTGAAAAGGCACTTGCATATATTGACGCGGCAAAAACACGAGCACCGGAGCTTGCAGATGTGTATGAAACAGCTGGGTATGTCTACGAAATTCTCCCCGATTATGCACAGGCAACCGCACAGTATCAAAAAGCAATTGCACTTGACCCAAGTAGTGTCGATGCATATGTAGGGTATGGCCATACCGCAAACCTGCAAGGCTTCCTTGAGGAGGCACTCACGAGCTTTTTGAAAGCACGTACACTCGATACCAACCAGGCATATCCAGCGGTGTATGCACACCTCTGTCGGTTGCAGTCAACCCGCAGCGATTTGTATGACGAAGCCAAAAACAACTGTCGTATTGTGCTCGATATACCGCAAGCAGGTGCGCTCAACCATGCCGAAGCACACCAAACACTCGCAAAAATTGCGCTCCGTGAGGGAGATGCCGCCACCGCCCGCACACACTATGAAAAAGCCTTGGTCCTGACACCGACCGATAGCAACTTACTCACTGCCTTGGCTGATTATGAAATCAGCATCGAACAGTACGATGTTGCAGAGGAGTATGCACGAAAGGCAATTGCAGGAAGTCCAGCAAAAGCAGTGCCCCATTTGAGTCTTGCATACGCACTCTACCAACAAGAGCGATTTGCAGAAGCAATCATTGCAGCAGAAACAGGGTTAGGGCTTATTGATGACGATGTATCATTACTCGCATCAAGTAAAGAAAAGTACCGTCGCGAGTTCTACTACACCCTTGCAAACATTTATTATTACACGGGAGACAAAGCGGCAGAACATGAGTACAAAACACTCGGTGACGCATTAGGTATATAACGTATGAATATGACAACACACATAACACATCGCTATGCAGCAGCACTGATATTTAGTATCGGGCTGCTTGGGTATGGTGCGCCAGCGCATGCACTTGAAGATCCCTATACCACCGCACACAGTGACTCGTATACCACGACACAAAATGTCCAAGAAACACGGGTGTGTACCTGGGAAGTATTTAATGGTGGCGGTGGTGGAACTATTTGTGAGGATAGTACCAATCCTGGCACCTATCGAAGTGTCCAGTATCCAGCAGACTGCACCGCAACATTTGGTACTAATTGGGTGTTCCATGCGTACTTTTTACAAAACAACTGTACGGGAGATTTCCTGTGTGGTAATGGTGCCCGCGCGTCATATGTAAACTACTCATACACCGAATACACGGGAAATACTATCACTGAAACCACCTGTCATTATATTGACCAGGTTAATTCGTGGTCTGCGTGTGTAGGTGGTATTCAGACTGCCGTCGATGTGCATTGGACCACCACAACAGGGAATAGTTGTGCCCACGTGCCACTCGTACAGTCATGTACTCCGCCTGCAGATCCTGATTTCAATCCCATTGGTTTCCACGATACAACCAGTTGTGCCGAAAGCAGTGGTTGGACCTGTGATGCAAATGACTATACCAGTCCACTCACCGTTGAGTTTTACGATGGGGTCAAAGGTGCAGGAGGTACCCTCATAGGCTCAACCCTAGCAGATGTCAGTCGAGAAGCAGCGGTGGGTGCAAACTGCGGCGGTAATCGAGACCATGGATTTGTGTTCACTACTCCCCAGTCAATCAAAGATGGTATTGCCCGCGACATCTACGCCTATGCGCTCAACGATGGTGCAGGCAATGACACATTACTCACTGGTTCACCTCGAACGCTCCAGTGTGGTACACCACCTGCATGTAACGACGGTACCGATAATGATGGAGATAGTGAGACCGACTATCCCGCAGACGATGGGTGCACCAGCGATACCGACAGTGATGAGACCGACCCCGTGCCTCCACCAACCGTCACGCTTGAAGTTGCGCGTGATAATGAGACAGGGAGCTATGGCGCATTCTCAAGAGGGGATATTGTAGATTTGCTCCCTAATGAACACATCCAGTTGCAGTGGAGTTCCACCAATGCTGATAGTTGTACCAAAACATTTACCAGTGGTACTACAGTGAGTGGTGACGAAAGCACCGTCACCGAGCCTGACTTTGGCGACACATCGGTGTACCAAGTATCGTGTAGTGGCGCAGGAGGTGGTCCCGTATCTGACTCAATTTCGGTGTACAAGCCATACACCGGGCCAGATATTACCGCTGATGATCAGAGTATCCGTGTCGGCGAAACACTCACGCTTGACTGGGATGTAAACGGCAATGACCCCGCAAGCTGTACCATTACCGAAACAACAGAATCAGGGCTCGATGATACTTATGCAACCGCACTTTCAGCAAGTAGTGGTTCTGAAACGCTCACGGTCAACGAAAATAATACCTACACTATTAGTTGTCCGGGCGGCAATGCCTCAGTCAACGTCTACGCACTGCCTGCGGTGTATGAAATATAGTGTGTAGTGCGAGTATGGGGGAAGGTATGAGGAGAAGCCCGCTGCCGTAGGCAGCGGGCTTCTCACGTGTCCCTCCATCAATACGTTTGCGTTTTTAGCAGTAATACTGTATAGTTTCCGCGTTATGCCAATTACTAAAGGAGCAAAAAAAGCACATCGCGCGTCACTACAAAAGCGCGTATTCAATATGCGCCGCCGCCGCACTATGAACGAGGTGGTAAAGAAAGTACGCACACTCATTAACGCAGGTGATGTAAAGGAGGCTGAGGCACTCATGCCAGAAGCACACAAGGCGATTGATAAAGCTGCAAAGCGCGGCATCATTAAAGACAACACCGCATCCCGCAAAAAATCACGTCTGGCTGCAGCGGTACAGCGAACAAAATAAATAGAATCGTTCTGTAAAAATGGAAACAAAAAAACCACCTACCGGTGGTTTTTTTGGTTAAAATGGAAGCCGCTTTGCGCGACATACCG
>JAJOLD010000005.1 GCA_021129515.1 Minisyncoccota bacterium | reverse complement strand
TTTTATTTTCTGGAATAATATTGAGGCACCTCTCACTCGTAACATCTCTCGCTACATCGGGGTGTAGCATAGTGGTAGTGTACTCGGTTTGGGACCGAGCGGTCCGGGTTCGATTCCCGGCTCCCCGACAAATACAAAACACCTGACGCATGCGTCAGGTGTTTTGTATTTGTCGGGAGAGCAAGCAACTTGCGTTGCTTGCGGTCGGGAATCGAAGAGCGGAGCAATGTTTCGGCTATGCCTATATACCGAAACAAACGAGCTCTGTCCCGTAGTTGTTATGAACGTAGTGAATTACAAACCATCAGGACGATTCCTTAAAATGTTAATAACGAATTAGTTTATGACACAGATTTCTCTTTTATCAGTCAATCTACCCAACTAAAAAGCCGAATTGGTCGGCTTTTTCATCCGCCATCAGAAGGTGGTAACCATCTAATGGATAAGGGCATCATTTCCAGGATGCTCTGTTTGCAGAGCAATAAGATTCTTTCTTAGCGATTCTATATCTGAAGAATTCGGTGATAATCCCCTTTCATTTGTTTCTTTTGTTTCTTCAGGAGCAGCATGTATTGCATCTTTTATAATGCGCAAGGTCACACCAACTTCGTTTATGAGTCGAAAAAAAGTACCTATTACTTTACGAGCAATGTTCACTGTATGTACTCCTCACAACACCAGTCCAGCACTGGCAGCTGCACAGCTTTTACCATGCAACATGTAAGTATGCAATGCACATTTTTTTACATGCAAACGTCACGTAGTTTCATACCTGTCTGCTGTGCCCAGCACGGTCAAGATGAAACAACCTCAAATTGTTCCACGTGGAACATAGAAATCTGTTTCACATGGAACTACGGCTCTAAAATAACGTTTTCTATACACTTTACCTGCGCGTATTTTTCACGTGGAACCATACGAACGGTCACTACATCAATCTGCCATGGTAAATGACACTTTTCATATGCAAGCCAGGTTTCAATAGTGTTGTTAAGCTTTTTGATCTTGTGTGCAGTTACTTTCTCTTCGGGTCTCCAAACTCTCGATGAAACTGCCATTTGCAACCTGCTCTTAGTTTCATATGAAACAGTTTTTACCTCAACAAAATGAATCCGTTTTGCCTTTTTGCAAATAATATCAATCTCACCCCATTTTCTCCGGAAATTACGATCTACAATCGTGTATGAGTGTAGTGCAAGCCACTTCGTTGCAATATCTTCGCCAATGTATCCAATGTTGTTATGATACGCCATGTATATATAGTATTGTTCCATATGAAACCATGCAAACAAACAATAGTATGTGTGCAATTGTGTTTCACGTGGTACATGTGTACTTGTGAAAAAATCTATTTTTCTTTTTTAATATCCTTTTTTTAAGCTATTTTTTAAAAATCTTGTCCTTAAGCTACTGTGTCCTTTATACACATACCCCCGTACTTATGCCCAGTTATACACTGAACCACCTTAAAATTACTGAATATATACAATAGAGCGCTTATATAGCCACTTCTTGTTCCACGTGGAACAAGAAGTGGCTGTTTCATGTGTAACCATGCAAGACACTGTTACAAGCATATTATGCACGCATACATTAACATGTTCTATTTGTACACCTCCGCTTTTCGATTTGTACGGCAATTAGTGTCATAATAAAACTATAGACCGTGTATGAAACAAACCTACACACATGGATTTGCGTTACACACCGCACTCATTGCAAGTGCGGTGGTTGGATTTGCTACTATTCTTGGATTTGTCGTACTACCCACAGACACGCAACCAGTAACGGCAATACGTATGGAGCCGACCACAATCCGGGTGCAGTCAGACAATACCTTTGAAATACGTATTGTAGTGAATGCAGGGGAGCCAACCAACGTTTTTGCTGGAGAGCTCTTTTTTGACCATACAGTACTTAGGGTTGCGTCTATCGACTACAACACCTCAATTGCAGAACTCTGGGCTGAAACACCGTGGTATAGCAATGGCGATGGTACACTCAATTTCACCAGAGGTACCACCAAAAGGGGAGGTTTTGAGGGAGAGGGAGATTTGATGACGATTCGATTTACCAGCATTGCAGAAGGGGAGGGAGTCATTACCATGAATACCGCAAGTATTTTCTCAGCGATGGACTCGGTACCGAAACACCCATCACAAAGCCTCTCGATGCGATTGTGACCGTACAAGACACTGAGCCACGACTCAGTACCGGCACACAGTCAAAAAAGGTGACACTCTATGAAGTACTCGAAAAAGCGCCTTCAACCGATCTAAACAACGATGGCAAACAAACCATCGCCGATATCAGCATATTTATGCTCAATATAGCAGGGAATAACGCACGCTATGACTTTAACCTTGATGGTTCCGTTGATTTGCGTGATCTCACCATACTGCTGGAATACTAAAAAGCGAGCAATGCTCGCTTTTTAGTATTTGTTATGCTGCATCCCGTGCTCGCGGTTCGGGCATTAGGCATAGCCCTCACATCGCTCCGCCTCACACACGAGCCGTACGTGACGAAGGTCACGTACTAGAATACAAAAACACCATTCTTAAGAATGGTGTTTTTGTATTCTTCTCGTGTGTGCGGCCAGGGAGAATCGAACTCCCGTCCTATCGTTGGCAACGATATGTTCTACCACTAAACTATGGCCGCATATGCTTTTTTTGAGCCGTTTTTGAGGTCATACCCCGCAAACGATGCACCCGATTATAGTATGTATTGTAGGCTGATGCAATGGGGAGTATTATTTCGCCAACAATGATATACCAATACCTCAAGGACTCAGCGCAGGTTTCTAATCTCTCAAGCTCGCCAAGAACCTGCTGCCCCAGCCCGCTCGTTGCAAAGCAACATCCTCGGGAGGGACTCGTCCTGACGGTCTCTAAACTCATTGTGGTGTCAAGTTTCTCGCTCGCTAACGCTCACAAGAACTTCCTCCCCGGGCTCGCGGTTCGTCGCCCTAGGAAAGGGCGACTCACAGCGCTCCGCCTTGCACCAGTGTCGTACATGCCGCAGGGCATGTACTAAAGCAAAACCACATCCTTCTTAAGAAGGATGTGGTTTTGCTTTCCACTGGTGCACCCGGAGGGACTCGAACCCCCAACGACTGATCCGAAGTCAGTAATGATATCCATTTCACCACGGGTGCATGTGCGCTATATAGCCTCTACATAATACTCAGAAAGTTCGTTTTGCCAAGTCTTCAGTGTGATAAGGTTGTCGATACCAGAGACAACCATACGGAGAGAGCCTGTATATGCCTTGTCTTTACTCATCATCTTTGTATTTTTTGTATATACCGCATCCTGAAACTGAGAGCGGGGAATAGCACAGGTTCGTGACCAATAGCGCTCTAGGTTGTCGTGTGTATACGCGTTGTGTGCATAGAGCCGAAACGAATAGTCGGCAGGTTCAACTTTGAGATATTGACTCACCCAGTGCATCACGAGTATCAGCATGGCGCTATCAGCGCTACTAAAACTGAGATAATTTCCCGTTTGTGCACCTTTTGCCCAATAGAGAGAAAGACCGAGTATAAAAAACGGGTCATCCTTATAGCGCTTAAAATCCACTTTTGCATTGACCCGCACACGGTCACGGCGCCGCTCATTGCGTGCTTGGTTCTTTTGCGCTGTTTTGATACGCCCTTTATCTTGCAGTACTGCAGCTCGCTCACGCACAAAGCGCGCTTCTTTCTTGGTCAAGGGAACATGCGCAAACCATTTTGAAAGCGTTCCTTTAGAAACGGGCACTTTTGCCATAATTTCTTTATAGCTCTTACCTTGCTTGCGCATCGCTATTGCACGATCTTTATACTGAACTTTTGCACGCATGGTACACAACAGTATATGGTGGTTTCTATATATTGTCAGGTATGGCATGTATACAACCTGCCTCTGAGCCCGCTGCTGAAATACAAAAAAGGCCGTGTGGCAACACACGACCCCGAAAATGAAAGAGGGAACAGCTCTACTACGATGCAGCTCCCGCAGCACCCGTGGGTGCAGATGGTGGCTCTGTAGTGGGGGCGTTTGCCAAAATCTGTTTGACGTTCATTTCTGCTACAGCATTATATGCTGCTGGTATCTCTACTGTACCGTTGATAACCTCGGGAAGCAGCTCTTCAATGGTATTTCGCAACAATTGAAAATCTTCCTTCATATGTGCTGTTTTTTGAGTGATAGCGACCTGTTCTTCTTGTAGCTCTGGAGAACTAGCAATTTCGGCAGCGCTGTGTGTAGCACGAAATGCATCCTCACGCTCAAATTGAGCAAGCAAAGCTCTTGCATTAGATTTTAGTTTCAAGAGCCACATTTGAGCCAAAGCTTCTCCTTCACATGATTCTTTTGTGAGATGCCAGAGGCAGCTATCTGTTACCAAGAATACTCTTTCTAATAATAGGTTCCAAAAGGCACTAGCCCAACCAAACAGACTTGCGAAAACAAGGACTGCTGCAAAAGATCCTATGAGCGGATAATTTGGTAGATCCACACCAATAACCGTAACCAATGTCAGGATAACCACACAAATCCATTGCATGTGTACAAATACAATGGCTGGTTTTCTAATCTGAAGTTCAAATTTCTCATTGTAAAGATCTCCACAAAATTCCCGACACAATGTACCCTAGATCTGCTAAGGCAAGCGACGATCTGCGCCGCTTCAGGAGCTGTGCGCATAGTGCAGTTTTTATGATGGTTTATCAAGTGCTGGTGTTGCACCTATACTCATTAAAACCCTGTAATACAAATATGTATTGCAAAACACTAGATTGCTTTAATACTTCACTGCGTTACGCACTTCGCAATGACGGACACTACATGCACCATCAAGAACGTGGGACAACAACACACTGTTTCTGTTACAATGCACGCATATGATTGTACGAAGCGACATCCCACAGGAAGTGCAATTTGTTTCAGACACGCTTGAAAGCGCGGGTTTTGAGGCATATCTGGTGGGTGGGTGTGTGCGTGACCTCCATATAGGCAAAACACCAAAAGACTGGGACCTCACCACCAATGCAACCCCCGAGAAGATTGAAAACCTGTTTGAAGATACATTCTCAAACAACGACTACGGCACGGTGGGAGTGGTACATGAAGACGCTGAAGAAAGCCTAAAAGTGATTGAGGTAACGCCATACCGCACGGAATCTGGCTATTCTGACAGCCGCCGCCCTGATACGGTCACCTTTGGTGTCTCTCTGGAAGAAGATCTGAAACGGCGCGATTTCACCGTCAATGCACTCGCGTACCGCCTCAAAGACGAGATTGTGGTTGATTTATTTGGTGGTGTAGATGATATTGCAGAAAAGCGCCTCCGCGCTGTTGGGGTACCGAGCAAGCGATTTGAGGAAGATGCACTCCGTATGATGCGCGCCGTACGCCTTGCGGTTGAGCTCGATTTTGTGATAGCGGGGGAGACTATGGAGGCAATTAGCGAGAATAGCGCTAATCTTGGTCGTATTTCGAAAGAACGTATTCGTGATGAGCTTGTGCGCGTGCTGCAGTCAAAGAACCCGATGCAGGGGATTATTTTCTTTGAAAAACTTGGCATTCTTGAATATATTGCACCCGATTTACTCCGCAGTATTGGTATTGACCAAAATCAGGCGCATGCATTTGATGTATACGAGCACTTGCTGCGTACACTGCAGCATGCAGCAGATAAGGATTGGTCACTCACTATTCGTTTGGCAGCACTTTTTCATGATATTGCAAAACCAGAAACCCGCAGGTGGTCTGATGAGAAAGGGGAGTGGACCTTCCATGGGCATGAAGTAGTGGGCGCAAAAGTGACCAAACGAGCACTGAAGGACCTGAAGTTTCCTCGTGAAACGGTGGAGAAAGTGACTAAACTCGTACGCTGGCATATGTTTTTCTCAGATCCTGACGAAATCACCCTTTCTGCGGTACGGCGGACGATAGTAAACGTAGGTGAGGAGCATATATGGAACCTCCTGAAGCTCCGCCGGTGCGACCGTATTGGTACCGGGAGACCAAAAGAGCAACCATTTCGGCTTCGAAAGTATATCGCCATGGTTGAAGAAGCACTTCGTGACCCTATTTCGGTCAAAATGCTCAAAATTCATGGGGACCGCATTATGGAAATAACCAGCGAGAAACCAAGCAAGAAAATAGGGGATACGCTGCATGCACTGCTTGAGGAAGTACTCGACGACCCAACCAAGAATACGGCTACATACCTAGAGAATCGAGCAACCGAGCTCATGCAGATGGATGCAGAAACCCTTGCCGCACTTGGTGATAAAGGGAAGGAGAAGCGCGATGCCGAAGAGGCAGCTGAACTCAAGACCATTAGGCGAAAAAATAAGGTTGGGTAAGTATGACTATTGACCAATTACATGCCACGTTACGCCAATCTTGATCAAAAGACACTTGTTATCAGCCATATCAGAACAACTGGAATGAAAAAATGCCCGAAGTGGGAAAATGTTTTGTGTCTGCACTAGTGATTAATGACTATTTTGGCGGAAAAATAATAAAAGCAAAGAGTTCTAGTGCTATAAGTCACTATTGGAACCGTATTGACGATATTGATATTGATCTTACTAAAGGTCAGTTTCCGGAAAATGAGATATTTGCAGATATGCAGACATATTCACGAAAACAAACTGATCACAACGAGTGTTATTTCATATTGAAAGAGAATGTTGAGGAAGTGCTTAATAGAGTGTGAAGTGACCATCACCTCGACAGAAAATGCCGACTTAGTGTTCTAGCAATTTCCTCTAGGCAAGGAGGAAATTGAGAACTAAATTCAGAATAATCGCTTACGCTCATTTCTTCATTCAAAAAGAAAAAGGCCCGGGGGAATCGAATGCCGAATGTGGTGGTTTCGGCTCCCGATTCCCTCGGGCCTATCTTTTTGCTTCTTTCGAGTCGTAGGAGGACTTTGTCCTCATGGGGTGGCATCTCTTTTTTGTATGCCTACCTTGGGGTGACAACTCTTTTTTGTTTCGATGTCCTTTAGAATAATTTTTGTTCCAGATGTAGGTTGCTTCTGGAAATTATGTCTATGTCATCGTAACGTTAGTTTTGTACATATGAGTTATTTTTGGAGGTATTTTTACTCAATTTTTAAATGTGCTCTTTAAGAGGTTTCTCCAGAATTCTAATTGGAAGTATTTCTAATTAGAATTCTGGAGATTCCCGCTCGCCCTTTCTGGGCCTACCCATATACTATGTCCTTTATAGATATGTGTAAAGGACAGTCTTGTGTATAACTGTGTATAGTAAAATTTTTTATGTCCTTTATAAAAGACATGTGGTTTGCTGCGTTAAAAAACCGCCTGTTTAAGCGGTATTTTAGGAGTCTGCGTGCAGCATATTGACACATTTGTGATTCGTGTTGTTGTATATGCTATATGTTTACCTCAATTGACACCGGGCAGTGGTCACTTCCCATGACATCGGGGTGAATATGTGCCGCACTTATTTTTTCTATAAGTGCTGCTGAACTCATAACATAGTCGATACGCCATCCAACGTTTCGTTCTCGTGCACCACCCCAGTGTGACCACCACGTATAGTGTCCATTGCCTTCTTTGAAGCGTCTGAAGGTATCCTCAAATCCTGCCTCTACCAGCGCATCGAATCCCGCTCGCTCTTCATTGGTGAAACCTTTGTTGCCTTTGTTCTCTTTTGGTCGAGCAAGATCTTGCTCTGTGTGCGCGACGTTAAAATCACCACAAAAGAGCACGGGCTTCTTTGCGTCAAGCTCGAGCATGTATTCTAGGTACGCTGGATCCCACTGCTGACGCATGGGAATGCGGGAGAGGTCGTCTTTTGCGTTTGGTGTATAGACGGTACTGACGAAGTAGTCATCAAACTCAAGGGTGAGTACGCGACCTTCTTTGGTGGTATCACCGTAGTCATCGTTGAGTGCATACTGCGTGGTAATAGACGCTGGAATGCCTTTCAGCACCTGTTTTGGCGCAGTTTTTGTAAAAATAGCAGTGCTTGAGTAGCCTTTTCGCTCCGCTGAGTGCCAAAACTGCTGATACTGGGGGTATAATTCGGCAAATTGCGCCGCAACTTGGTCTTCTTGGGCTTTTGTTTCTTGTATACACAGGATGTCAGGTGCATGTGTGTCTAAAAATGGCTTGAGTAAGCCTTTTTTCTCAACTGCGCGAATACCGTTTACATTCCACGAATAGAGTTTCATCACGTTAGAGTTTATTACTGATAATAATTTGTCTCAAAAATACTACCTTCATACCTTGTTCTCTAGAACCGCAATACTCTTTTTCATAAACTCTAACGTGATTTATAGATGTGTAGTATATAGGAAAAGTACCTGCGAGACTATCATACATATATATGGTATTGTGTGTGCACTTATTTTTAGACACATAATCTTTTCTATGGAGGAACTCAAAAAGCAACCAGATACCCCAGCGTCTGATACAAACGATACTACCGACGCGCCAGACACAGCAGCTACTGCACAAGACACGGAGGCTGTGACTGAAACCACACAGGTCACCGACGAATCCACAACTGCAGACACTGACACAAAACCTGCAGCAGATACAGAAGCCCCTGCCGAAGCAGCAGCACACACAACACCAGATGCTGCAGCAACACCACAAAAGGCAGGGCTTCCAAAACTCTACATCGGGTTTGCAGTTGTTATTGCCATACTGCTTGTACTTGGCGTTATGAATCAAAAAGGTATGCTCGTCGAACCAAAGACGCAGCTGCTTCATTTCTTCAAGGCGAATAGCGCGGTTGCAACTATCAATGGTGCAAAAGTAACGCATGGAGAATACCAGACAAGTATTCTTGAAATCACGCAAAATGCCACCGCGCAGGGTGCCGACGTCAGCGACCCGCTCGTGCAGCAACAAATTGCTGAACAAGCACTCACCGCATTGGTAAATACAGAGCTCTTGGTACAAAAAGCGCATGCTGAGGGACATACCGCAACCCCTGAGCAAGTAGACATTGAGTATGCCAATCTCGCAGAGCAAGTCGGTGGCACCGAGGTCCTCATGCAGAAACTCGAGGAACTCAACCTCACTGATGCAGACCTTCGCGAAAATATTGCAGAACAAGTCGTGATTACGGCATATCTTGATACCGCGGTTTCAGCAGAAGCGCTCGCGGTGACCGATGAAGATATTGCGACATTCTACACATCGATTGCAGCAAATGGCGATGCACCGCCGCTTGAAGAAATCCGACCATTCCTCGAAGAGCAACTGATTGCAGGGAAACAACAAGAATTTGTAACCGAACTTATAGATACCCTTCGTGCAGAAGCAGATGTAGAGATTACCCTCTAACGAAAAAACAACCGACCAAGGTCGGTTGTTTTTGTGATGGTACAGTACCTATCTCAGGTATAACCCGCACACACATATGCACCAAACCTTTAGCGCACGCGTCATTGCATTGGCTCAATCAATCCCTGCTGGTCGGGTCACCACCTATGGCGATATTGCCCGTGCAGCTGGCGGTGGACCGCAAGCAGCACGCAGTATCACCGGCATTCTCGGACGTGCATACCAAAACGGCATTACTGACATACCCTTTCATCGCATTGTGTATGCCGATGGACGTATCTGGATGACCGACGAACAGCATGCCGAGCGTATGCAACGCTATGCTGACGAGGGTATTGTCATTACAAACGGAAAGATACGTGATTTTGACTCCCTACGCATGTAACGCCACGCACTACTGCATCAGCCAGAGATACTCGAGTGGGGCTTGATCGTCGGTAAACACAATCTCATCTTCCAGCGCAAAATAATATGGCGCAATTTCCATGTCAGCGATACGTTCCTCCTGTAGGTATCGTCCAGTAAGGGTCGTTTCTGCAAAGTCTATATCGGTATCACCATTGCGTGCAATAATCATGATGTTTTGAATATCGTATGGATTATCTTTGTTCAGCGCATATACTTTTGTATTGGGAAATACCGACCGAATAGTCTGTATCGTGGACCCCGTCACCGACGGTGTCCCCACACCACGCAACACACCCACATAATTAACCATCAGTATGCCCTCGGGTGCGAGGCGCGACCGTACCAATTCATAAAACTCCTTCGTCACCAGGTGTACCGGAAGACTCATTGCTGATCCAAACGCATCTTCAAAGATCACATCATACTGCGCGGTGGTTTCGTGTAGGAATACTCGTCCATCTTGCACGTAGTTATTGATTCGAGTGGTATCCGT
>JAJOLD010000024.1 GCA_021129515.1 Minisyncoccota bacterium | reverse complement strand
TATGATGAGTCGTCCAAATGCATCAAATGGGTATGTACCTGCGTTTGTGCCCGTCTGATAGATTTGTGCGTTCCATTCTCCATCGATAAAGGCGGTCTGCCGTGTTGGTAATTCGGGCCCTGTGTTTAGACCACGGAATATACCGCCTCCTATGGTGTTCTCGTTATTAATCTGTATGTCTCCCATTACCTGCAGTGCGCTGCTGGGGCTCGTGGTGCCGATGCCGATGTTGCCTTCACTATTGATTACCATTCGTTCGGTTAAATCACCACCTGCTGGCTGGGTCGCGAAGAAAAGACTCGCGGCATCGCTATTATCGTCACGAAACGACGCAATACGGGTGAGCGCATCGGTACGATCACCCTGCGCATTGTATGATCGCCACTGCCCAATAGGGCTATTGTTGTTAGACCGAAACCCAATCATATCGAGACCTCCAGAACCACCAGCGGTAGACTCAAGTTGAATATTACTTGAGTTAGTTTTTACAATAGTAAGTGCATCTGATGTTGGCGCTGTTGATGTACCAATGAGTATCCTGCCGTCTGCCTCAACAAAGAAACCGTTATCCGACGTCCCAACCTGTAAGGTGCCCCACACATCAAGCGTCGATGCAGGTGACGAAGTACCAATGCCGACGTTCCCCGTTAACCGATAGACATCGCCACCACTAGCAGACCAGTTGCCCGTGGTACTCGCAGAAAGGGTGTTGCCATTCCAGAAGAGGTCGCTACCAACGTTATAGAGACGATTGGTAGCATCGGTCGGTGCGGTGATATCTGCCAAATATACAGCACCGTCAACTGCCAAGGTGTCAGATGGTGATGTGGTACCAACACCAAGGGTGGTGAAGGTGCCTGAGGTGCCGGTTAATGCTCCAGAGAGTGTGAGGGTAGTTGCTGATGTGTCTTGGAGTGATGTGCTTTCAGTAATGACGAGTTCACCTTCAAGGTCAGTGAAAGTCCGTGCGCGGCCGTCACCTTTGTGGTGCACGGAGTTTACATGTTTGTCTACGATTGCTTCTAATGTTTTAAATGCTTCGTATGACACCTCGCCTGACACGGTACCTGGTGCTGTTTGGTAGATGGTGAAGTATTTTTCGATAACTTCTGTGGGGTGAACGTGTTGGGTAGTAGGTGTTGGTGTATGTGTTGGTGCGGTAGTAGCTGTCACCACCGAAGCAGTATTTTGAGTGTCACCAAAGAACGCATATGTAGATGACGGAGGAAGCGGTGGTGAACCTGGTGGTGTTGAGGTCGGACCTGGTGGCGCAACAAACACAATATCAGCTAGTGATGTCTCTACAACACGCGGACACCACCATCCAGTCCACGTACAGACTATGTCAGACACACTTGCCTTCAAGCTGCCAGACACCTGTTCGATTTGATTGACGTAATCCGTAGAGAACGCATGTGTCATGAGTGGCGCGCACAGCAAAAGAGCATATAGCAAAAGTGCACCCCCTGTTTGGCGTAGTTTGTTACTCATGTTACATACAAATGACCTCCTTATTGTACCAATGGGACTAAGAATTTAAACCGTTTTTATGCACATTTTTGGGGACAAGAATGGGTGAAAATACAATAAGACCCTGAAATACACCACAAGGGCATTACCATTCTTTCTAACTCCTTACAGGAACTGTCCACTCACTGGATACTTTTCATACCTTCAAAATATCTCAGTGAGTCTTGAGAAATGACGTTAAGTCATTTCTTACACTTCGTTCATAAGAAAAATGGGTCAATTCAGGGTGACAGTACGCAAATGTCCTAGGGGACCCCTAGGACATTGGATGTCCTAAGTACTATCTTTGAACAGGTGTACCAACAAAAAAACCGGCGCCCCTGTCCGTACGTTCTTTAGAGCGTATTAGGATGGGCGCCGGTTTTTTATTCTTTTTTCCTCTTACAGTGACTCGATTTTCACCTGTGAGTACTTCTGTCGGTGTCCGATTTTGCGGCTTCGATTACTCTTCGCCTTGAAACGGATGATTGAGAGCTTTTTGCCCTTCTTTTCACCAAGGTAGGTTGCTTTTACTTTTGCACCCTTGATATATGGGTCACCAATGGTCGCGTCTTTGCCAGTGTCGTGCATAAGCACTTTATCAAACTCAATGTTTGCGCCCTCATCGTGAGCCCCGAGGAGTTCAACATCTACAACGTCCCCAACGGAAACAATGTATTGCTTTCCTCCAGTTTCAATGACAGAAAATGCTCCGTCTTTGGTTGCAGTTGTTTCTTTATTCATAACGCGGACGATTGTACAAGAAAATACCTCTTTTTGCAATAGCCCGTACTCTAGTTGTCATTCTAAAAAAGGTTTCGGAATCCCATAAGATTCTGAAACAAGTTCAGAATGACACAAAAGTTCGCATAGGGTGACAATTCATAGTGTTTAGGTGTTTTATTCCTCTTCTTTTTGGGGTTTTTCGAGTAATTCGACCTCGATTCCCATTTTTTCATCGGTTATTTTCATAACATCCTTATCGACTTTTCCGAGCTCTTTCTGTGCGTGATTGTAGTGATTGACCGTGGTACCGAGAGCATTGCCTAATTTCTTGAAATACTCCTCATATGCAAGCAAATGACGACTCAAAAGCTCTACATTTTTGCGGATATCCTTTGCCTGCTCTTCAAACTGAAATGCACGGAATCCATAGAGCACCGATTGCAAGTATGCCGCGAATGTCGTTGGAGACACAATGATGACGTTTTTATCGCGATATGCATAGTCGATGAGGTTGCGTGAATTTACCTTCACTCTTCCCTTTGCGCCAATTTCATTGACCAAAAGGTCATAATAGATAGCTTCGGCAGGAATATACATAAACGCGAAGTTAAGCGTACCTTCCTTGGGTTTGATGTACTTGGCAGTTTCGTCAATGCGTTTTTTGAGATCATTTTTGAATTCGTCTTGCAAGACCGCAATACGCTCCTCATCTTCCTCATCAAGTAATCGCTGGTAGTTGTCGAGCGAAAACTTGGCATCAACGGGAATAATACCCTCCTTTGCAAAAATCACCGCGTCAACAGCTTCGCCACTCTCAAAACGATATTGCAGTTTGTATGTGGTTGGATCAAGGATATTTTCGAGTGCAAGCTGGAGCGATGCTTCACCAAGATTCCCGCGTTGTTTCTGGTGCTTGAGGACTTTTTCGAGATTTTGGAGTTGCTCACCTATGGTAAAAATTTGTTTATTTGATTCGGTCACCTCAGACACCCCTTTTGCAACGTGCATCAGCTGCTCGTTCATGTCGCGGTTTATCTCTTGAATGAGCTTTCGACTCTCTGAAAACTGTGTCTGCTGTGATGACTGCATGAGTTTGTTGGACTCACTCATGCGCTCGTTCATGGTGCGCTCGAGGTTCTGGAGTTGCTGCTGCAGCAGGAGTACGGTGTCACTCGCTACATCTTCCGTATCGTCTTTGCGAATGAAAAATACATACACAAGCAGCCCCAACACTGCCAACAGCACAATTAATATAGCTATTTCAATAGTTTGCATAGCTCAATACTACCATGCGAGTATTACTTCTCGACCTTGCGGGTAAAGAATATCCATTTGCCAATTTCAATGGCAATGAGGGCAACAATACCGTAGAGCACGGTAATGGCGATTTCGCCGACTGAAAGCGGTGTGTATGAAAAGACTTCTCGCAAGAACGGTATGGAAAGCACTACAAAGAGCAATACGATACTGATGAGAAATGCTGCAATGAAAAAGAGATTTGATAAGAGTGGGATACGCCACACAGGGACAGTAAGTGAGCGGAAAGAAAAGGCGATAAATAGCGAATCCATAGAAATAGCGAGGAACATAATACTTCGAATGGTTTCAATAGAGGCATCCTGCATGCGGAGATACGCATAGAGTACACACAGCAGTGCACTCAATACAAAGACCACCATACCCAAGAAACGCATCACGTCTTTTGAGAGCACACCCTCCTCATGAATATCTTGTGGCTTTTGTTTCATGGCATTTTTATCACCCGCTTCAAAAGCAAATGCAACGCTCATCAGTCCTTCTTCAATGATATTTGCCCACAAAATCTGCGCAGGGAGAATTGGGATAGCACCCCCGGTTAAGAGGGCGCCGCCGATGAGCACCGCCTCAGAGAGACTGGTTGCCAACAAATAGCCCACAATACGCCGCAAGTTGCTGATAATACGCCGTCCTTCTTCGATAGCTGCGTAAATGGTGGCGAAGGAGTCTTTCATCAACACAAGGTCAGAGGACTCCTTCGCCACCTCCGTTCCCGATCCAATGGCAACACCAATATGCGCCTTTCTCAGCGCCGGCGCATCGTTGATACCATCACCAGTCATCGCCACAATCTCCCCCTGTGCCTGGAGGATACGCGCAAGGCGCATTTTTTGTCGTGGCAACACACGAGCAAACACTTTGGTCATACTGAGCGCTTGGAGGAGTTCCTCGTCACTCATTGCGGCAATATCATCACCAGTAAGGGCAATATCGTGTTTACCCGCAATACCTGCCTCTTGCGCGACCGCGAGTGCAGTTTGTGGATTATCACCCGTCACTAGCCGGATTTGTGCACCCGCACTCAACACACCTGCAATTGCTTCTTCTACACCCTCCCGTACGGGATCTTTAAAGATAAGCAGCCCCCCAAACACCAGACCCTTGGTAATTTCAGTGGTATCGTCGGGAATCGTGTCGTAGGGCACTTCTTTAAAGGCAACGGCTATGAGACGCTGCCCTTGGGTGGTATACGTTTCAATTTGATTGGTAAAGTAGGCGCGGGTCTCATCGTCCATAGGAACAACCCCCGTACTCGTGCATACATGTGATGCTGCTGCCAACAAATATTCGGGAGCACCATTCACACACATACGATTAAACTCACCCTGCTTTGCCAGACCTGCAGCAAACCGATTGTGTGAGTCAAACGCCAAAAAATCGATTCGTCTCCCCCGCAAGCTGTCACCCTCCAAGATGAGCCCGACACCACGCGCCGATTCAAGGATGGCACGTTCCATAGGCTCGCCACGCACCAACGCAGCACCATGGTCATCGGTTTGCTCATCAAGGAATGCATCAGACGCACACAGTGCAACATCGAACAACTCAACCGCACGGTCATCCCTCTCCCAGGCACATACATTTTCTGAGTCATGGGTTAAACAGCCAATATAGACTGCGTCAGTAATTGCCATACGTGCCTGGGTCAAGGTGCCGGTCTTGTCGGTGAGAATATAGGTTGTTGAACCGAGCGTCTCTGCGGCAAGTAGGTTTCGTACCAGACCACCACGCTTGAGAAGCGCCTCCATACCAACTGCCAAAATAATAGTCACTGCTGCAGGCAATCCTTCGGGGATGGAGGCAACCGCAATAGCAATTGCCGTAAGGAGCATGGTCTCTAACGGCTCTCCATACACGAGTCCAATGATAAAAATAATGAGAATCAACGCCGCCACAATACCCAGCATAATGCGAGAAATACGTGCCATTTCTTCTTTGATAGACGTATCTTCTTCAACAATAGCGCCGAGCTCATGCGCAAGTGCACCCATGGCAGTCGTGTCACCCGTTGCGACGACGACCCCTGACCCGTACCCCTCTGCAACATAGGTACCAAGCCACCCCATACTCGCCTGTTCTGCAAAAGGTGTTCCCACGGCAATCGCCTCTACTGTTTTATCAACAGCAAGCCACTCACCAGTGAGCGAGGCTTCATTGATAGAGAGTTTTTTGCTTTCAAAAATACGAATATCTGCAGGGACCTGCATACCACTTTGCAGTACCACGACGTCGCCGGGCACTAATTGTGAGGCTTCAATTTCGTGCTTTTTGCCACCTCGAATGACTGTTGCGATGTGCACTTGTGACTTAGAGAGCTTTTCAAAGGCGCGTGATGCCTTGCCCTCTTGCAAAAGACCGACCGCCACCGCAATAGCAAGGGCACAAAAAATCACTGCAGCATCCACGTATTCGTGCAATGCAAGCGTAATCATAAACGCGAGAATGAGCACCACGGTGAGTGGACTTTTGAGCTGTGTGTAGAGTCGGGTAAAAATAGTATCTCCCCTTGCTTCAGTAAATGTATTCAGTCCGTATTGCTCGGTACGTGCTGCCACATCGGCCTGCGTGAGCCCTTGTGGTGTTGACTGTATCTGCGCAAACACCTCAGATGCGGAAAGCGCATGCCACTCACGCTTAGGAGCAACGATAGTTTCGGGACCTGTTGTCTGCGACCGCAGCGTTGACGAACTCATGTACTAAATACCTGTACATGGTAGTATAGCAACATCTCGCACATATTTTGAGAACGGTATACAAAAATATGTGTACTACGCGTATGCACCTTCGATACCATATCCTGCATACACACCGTTGTACCAAGTAATAATTTTCAACACACCGTATGGAACTACACACACACATTAAAGATGAGCTTAAAGCTGCACTAAAAGCAAAAGACGAGGTGCGGCTCCGCACCGTCCGTAGTATGCTCACCGCTTTTACGAATGAATTAGTGACACAAGGAAAGACGCCACAAGATATGCTTGAGGATGACGCCATCCTCACGGTCATCAAGCGCCTTGCCAAACAGCGCAAAGAGTCAATCACGCAGTTTGAAGCAGCAGGCCGAGATGAACTTGCTGCACCAGAAAAAGAGGAACTTTCGGTACTTGAGTCATACCTGCCACAGATGATGAGCATTGAGGAGATTACTCCCATTGCTGAAGCTAAAAAGGAGGAACTCAATGTGACAGATAAAAGTAAGATGGGGGTGCTTATTGGGGCACTTATGAAAGAGCTTGGAGGCAAAGCAGATGGAGCTGATGTAAAGACAGTGGTTGAGGAGTTGCTTTCGTAACTTATAGTCGGACTCATTAAGTGTGGTGCGCTGTGTGCTTTGGGCTAAATTGCATAGACAGAATCAGAATATATAGTATAATGCAAATATGTTGGTTCTTTAGGAGTAAAAGAATGGTACCTGCAATTGTCTATTGGAAGTATTGGCGTCGTCCTCGTCGCAAAAAAACCGCTTCACCGCAACTAAGCTTGCAGCTTGCAGCAGCTGGACCACTCCCACTCACTAACGGTCAAGTGCTCACCGCTACGCAAGCACGTGCCTATGCTCGCAAGTACGCAGCTGCATACAAAAACACCTAACAAAACTCAATCACTTACACCCTCGCGTTTAAGAGGGTGTTCTTGTTTTAAACCTTCCCTTATTAACTTCTACAAAGAAGACCTTGACAAGGTATTTTTTTATTATATTATTTGCAACTGGTCATGTTCTTTATAAAAGACCAGTGTTGGAAATACCATAACTACAGTACGGAGAAGCAGCTATGCTGAGCAATACTGCCACGTTGACGCTTTCAGCGTCAACAGTCGTTCTCGTTGGAGTCCTCATGGAGTTCCTGCCACATGCCTGGAGGATATGCTCATGAAGATTAGCGCACCAATATTCTGGGCAATTATCTTTATTCTTGCCATCGTTGCTACATGGGGTCTAACAACCCTCAGCCACGTTGATGCTCCCTATGGGAGTACTGATCAATGGCGAGAAACGATAGATGGAGTAAAACGATAACAGCACATGGGTGCAGACACAAAGTCTGCACCCTTCATTTTTACCCATACTATTTGACAAATATAGTACATATTATATAGTACGTTTTGTACTTTTGTACTATAGTTCCTCAACCGTCGGAGAAAATCTATGAACCCTTTCTCGATGTATACTGGCGCTTCGCACAATATTCACGATAGAGTCAGTCTGCCATTTTCAATGACAATCAGTCTTACCCAGAGCAGGCTCACAGCAATACTGGTCGATGAAAAAGAATTACCTTCAGACGATTTATTACAAAATCTGGAATCAACGCTTCAAGAAAATCCTGCATTTATAATGCAAGGGCAAAAAGTGAGCGTGCGTGGCACTACGAATGCATCCGGGGTGACCATATGCATACAACTTCCACAAAGTCAGCGTGCCATTACGAAGATACCGTATGCGCAAAAGGTATTTATTGCATTTCTGAGAAAAACATTTCCTCACATAGGTATATAACGATATCGCCCACAATCGCAATGGTTGTGGGCGTGATTTTTATACCTCAATACTTCGAGCATCCTCTACCCAAAACTTCCCCACCTGGGTACGCCTGAGACTCTTAAGTGTTGCCGGATACCCAAGCTGTTTTCCAAGCTCTTCACCAAGTGAACGGATATAGGTACCGCTTCCGACTGCGAATCGCACCTGTGCAACGCATCGTCCGTCAGTACACGTGAGGTTGAGCAGTTCTGTTTCAGTGACCTCCATCTCACGCATGGGCACATCGGTGATTACTTCCCCCCTCTTTTCTGCCTTGCGAGCGCGCTTGTACATGGGCACCCCGCCTTTTTTAATGGCTGAGTAGGCTGAGACCGGGAGTGTGCGTGTGCCCACCATCGCGGCAAGCACGGTTGCAACCTCAGCAGCATCAAGCACTGCTACCTCTTTCTCCTCGAGCACGTCTCCCTCCATATCGCCGGTTGAGCGGCGCTCACCAATGAGCACCTCTGCAACATATTCCTTAGGAAGCTTAATGTACTCCGTAAGCTTCTTGGTGCCTGGACCCACACCAACAATCATAAGCCCCGACGCAAGCGGGTCGAGTGTGCCCGCATGCCCCATTTTTTTAATACCTAACTCACGACGAAGGATACGGATGACATCAAAGGATGTGATGCCAACTGGTTTGTCTACTAAAAGAATTTCTGGCGTTAATTCATGCATAATAAGCACAATAGTACCAAAAAACTAAGTCATCGGGTGAGCTACAGTAGTACCGCAACCGATGTCTTAGTTTTTTATGAACGTAGGACATCGGATGTCCTACGTGATTAAAATAAATTATAAGACATCTCTGGATTGCTTCGCATCCGCTCGCAATGACGGCAGCTACGCTGCCGTCATTGCGAGGAGCGGAATGAAATGAAGCGACGAAGCAATCCAGAAAGAATGAGGCGCCACATTTTAAAAAATCTCAAATTTTGATGTTTCCATGCGTTACAATCACATCAGTATTGCATTCCAATTATGCTATTTTTGAGTGCAATTCGAGACATTCAAAAAAATTCGGGCGAGCTGCAATGAGAAAACTTCATCTTTAGATGTACCTCGCAGCGACTGAGCAAAATAAAACGAGGTGTATGTACTATACAGTGAGTTTTATTTTGCGAAAGTCAACAAAGAGAGACGCTAAAAATGGAGTTTTCTCTAGATGAAGGCGAAAAGTTTAATAGTGAAAAATGCAAAGAAAAGAAGCATCATCATTCCCTCCCACCGCATTACCTGCTTCGCAAGACCATTGACGAAGAAGATTGCAGACGCTGCCAAGAGAATCTGCAGACCCAAATTCATGACCACCGTATCTGCCATAAGCGGCGCAATAAGCGCTGGTACACCCACCACGATGAGCATGTTGAAGGCATTAGAGCCAAAAATATTTCCAATGGCTAGCTCTGCCTCGCCTGTCTTGATTGCTTGGAGCGATACAAAAAGTTCGGGGAGTGAGGTACCAAGCGCAATTGCCCCAATTGAAATAAGCCCAATAGGTACTGAGAGTGCGGTCGCAATATCAACTACCATTTCAACCGTGAACTTCGCACCAAAGAGGACTGCTACAATACCAAGTACGATAAACACAACCGACTTGAGTTCAAGGTGTGGGCGTCGCCCCTGCTTCGAAAGCTCCACCGAGTCCTCCTGCCGCGCCTCTACAAAGAGGTACCACATATATGCCCCAAAGGTACCCATAAGTAGCACCCCTTCAAGTCTATCGACAGATCCATCCCATACTGCCGTTAAAAAGTGCGTCGTCGCAATAAAGAAAATGGGTAGCTCAGTCTTGATAAGGTCGCGCTTGATGATAATACGCCCTCCTACCGTCGCCAGCACACCAACCACCAGAAGGATGTTGGTGATATTTGAACCAACGGCATTTGCAATCACAATTTCAGTTGCACCATCGAGTGTTGCGGCAATAGAAGATGCAAGTTCTGGAAGTGATGTACCAAAACCAACAATGAGCACTCCAATTGCAAACTTGCTCATACCGAGGGATGCACCCATTTGTTTTGCACCAACCACAAATACATCAGCACCCCGAATGAGCACAAAGAGCGCTACAATGAGGAAGACTGTTGAAATAGCTATCTCAATCATATAATACGTCTAGTATATCGCACTTAGTCTCCTAGAGAACAAGCAAGTCTGGATTAAAGACAAGAATGGCACCAAGCACGAGCATCAGAAATCCACCAATAAGGAGTGACGCCTGTGAGTATTTGTGTCCATGTGCTTCGAGCTTTGAAAAGCCCCAAATAGCAAGCCCAAAGACAATGATGTCATCAACCATGTATCCGACGGTGTATACCATGATATAGAATTGCTGCTCGAGGAAGGTCAGTGCATTGAGCTCGAGAATTTTTGTATATGCCTGTGGAATACCAATCGAGCACGCAAACTCAATCACATTGACCGAAAACGCAATACCAATGATGCCGAGCGCGGTAAAGAAGGTGAATGGTCGTTGGATAAGGTCTTTTATTTTTTCTGTTGTCTTGCTCTGCTCCTCAAGGTCGCTGATGTCGCAGGTGAGTGCTTTGCCACGATTCTTGTGCCATCGATGAAGGAAGAAAGCACCACCGCCGAGCGCGAGCAGTCCCACAAGTGGTGTGACAATTTGATCAAGCCCGACAAAGTCCCATGCAGTGAACCAAATGTTGAGAATGAGGTTGTACATGATTGCCTCGGCAAGTATGAAGAGCCCTGCGACGTAAATCATTTTCTTACGACTCCCTGCTTGCGAGAGCAGTACGAGGAAGGTCACCAAGACCCACATTGCACACGGGTTGAATCCGTCAATCACTCCAAGGACGCCCGAGAGTGCAAAGAGCGAAAACTCCTGGAGGTCTACAACCCCAAGCATCGGCAGCTTAAAGAGGTACGACTGCCCGGCAACCGGCACCGAACCAACCACCCCACACTCCGCACCGTCTTTATCGCATCCTGCCTCGGCAATCACATCTGATTGTGTTTTGCCACGCTCAATATGGTCGTTGAGGGTTTTGATGTCGCTAGTCCGTGCCACTTCTACAGCAGCTTTGATACGCTCACCCGTTGTTTCAGCAGCATTAAAGCCCTGTATAATGGTCTCTCCAATCACTGTCAGTGGTGTCACATGCGAGAGCGAGTGCTTTTCAATAATGGCTGCAAACTGCGCTTTGGCGTGCTCGTCGGTAATGACATTGAGATATTCATACGCAATGGCTGCATCAGCGGCGACGTACTCGTCCATAAATTCCTTCTGAAGCGCGCAGTAAGTGCAGTCATCACGACCAAAGAAAAAAATGGTAACGTCTGTACCAGTAACACCTGCTTGTGCTTCAGCTGGTTGCTGTGCGTGTGGATGAGCTGCAGCGGGTGAAACAATAGTTAGTGCTAAAAAGACCGCAAAAATGCCCTGTATGAATAATCGTTGCATCAGAGTATTTTAGCAAACAGGCTCAATCCAACCAAACCTAAGTAGTCCGACTAATTAAGTACTTAATTAGTCGGACTACTTAGG
>JAJOLD010000021.1 GCA_021129515.1 Minisyncoccota bacterium | reverse complement strand
ACGGGTGCTTTTCTGTGTGCTGTGCTGAGGGAGTAAAGCGCTGGCGCGCTTTACGTGCGGGCTCGAAAGGCGGAGCGCTGTTGCACGGAGCGAAGCGAGTACAACAAGCGAGCCGGGGTCGCAAGCACTTAGTAGAATTGGAACAAAGTGAATAATTATACTTAGTGACTTGGACCGAGTCTTAAGTTTTCTGTGGGTGCTGAGGGGCGGGCTCGAAAGACCTGCGATCTGAGGGGCTATTCATACATGTCGCGAGGCAGCAGGTCTGGGCAGGTGAGAAAGCGTGGGGCGCTTTCTCAAGACCTTGCCTGATATTTCAGGAATACCTGGACTGAAATATCGACAAGGTGTACTGCTCCTGTAAGGAGGCGCTTAGGTTGACTTGACCCCAGGGTATATAAATATTTAGAAACCGTCAGGACGAGCCCGCCCCTCAGGGGTGATGAACCTGACGCCCCGCATACAAAAGTGGTACGTAGCAAGCTAGAGCCGGACGCTGAGCCTGCCTTCGCTACAAAGTAAAAGCCCTCAGATTGAGGGCGACATGTATCGTACTGCTTCTGTCTAGTACGTGATGATGTTTAGAATTTCTAATATGCGCAGTATGGAATAACCTACCAGAGCGCCACCAATTGTTGGTAGAGCTATTGAGAGCATACGTTGCCTCCTGCGCTCTCCGGTTTCATGCACAATACCAGAAATAATAGCGGCTCTATAGGCTGCTCATATGAGTATGAAACCTGCAATAAGGGTAAGTGTTTGAAGTGTCATGAGTATATCTTCTCCCCGTGGTGTACACTGAGCATGTGTCTAAATAAATGGTATGGGTAACGATGCTCTCTGTCAACAAAAAACCGCCTTTCGGCGGTCTTTCTTATTTATGATGGCTTTTTACCGTGAGTCGTGCCCGGCGGTCTTTATCGAGTTTTGGTAGGCTGATTTCTAGGAGTCCATGCTTTTCTTTTGCCTCTGCCTCATCGATGATTACTTCTTCAGGAAGGAGGATGGTGCGTGAGAAAGAACCCCAGAAGAGTTCGCGGTGGTAGTAGTCTTCGTCTGGTGCTTCTTGGATTTCCTCACGGACCCCTTTAAGGGTGACCATATCGCGTGTGATGGCAATATCAAGATCTTCAGGATTTACACCAGCGACAAGTGCCCGAATGACAATAGCATCGCCGGTTTGGTACATGTCGACAGCAAGCTCGCCATCTTGTGGTTCTTCGGCTGTATCATGCCAGTCGTCGTGCGCCTCCTCACCTGCAGGCGCCATGGTGTCTTCTATTTGTTCATCTTCATACAAATCACCTTGCTCTTCAAAGGTGTCTTCTTCGAGGGCGTCAAGATTCACTGAACCAGTGAGTCGTTCTAGAAATGATGGTTTTTTCATAATATTTTGCGGTGATTTTTTTCAATAAGTTTTATCTTTTCAAATACAAGAAAGAGTACGATGATGCCCATCCACACGAAGATGAAGACACCGAGTATAGTTTCTCCACTTGCATCCATTATAAAAAAGTTAAATAAGGCGTGCAATATGATTGCAATGAATAAACCAAGTGTTGCATAGAGTATCTTGTATATACTTGATTTATAAAATGCGAATGCCATAGCAGCACCAACAGTGCCTGAGGCAAGTACATGGAGTAGGGTAGCGCCAAGAAAACGGAAGTTTCCGGTAAGGAGCATATTGACATAGTCGCCGTTTACAAGCGGCGTGAAGATGAAGAGCGCGTTTTCAAGTGCTGCAAACCCCAATGCAATGGTAATCATGTAGATGATTGTGTCGATTGGCTCATCGACTGCTTTGTGCCAGAGCACCACAATCAGTGCAGCAGCGTATTTAAACGTTTCCTCAATGACTACCCATACAAATACAAGATTATCACCACTGAATCGCTCAATGGCAAATTTTTGTAACGGCAGCACCAAAGGCACCACTGCCATACCTGCGATAAATGCTGAAGCAATGAGTGCTTTTGGCTCAGGGCGTGCCTTGTCTTCACGCAACCAGAACCATAACCAAAAAAGAGCAGGTATGAGCCCACCTAAAAAAGCAATCAGGAAGTCAGTTGAATCCATGTATCTATTCTAGCAATAAAAGTATGAGTAGTGAGTGTGGGTAGTGCGTATAAGAAACGGTCGGCAGCGAAGCTGCCGACCGTTTCTTTATTCGCATTACCGCTATTTGCTGGGCCACTTGGTTACCATGAGTAGCTCATGTTCACTTTCTTTTAGTTCTTTTGGTAGTTGCTGCCAGATGGTCTCTGTCACATACGGCATAAATGGATGGAGCATCTTGAGTGATGTCACCAAGCATTCTCGCAGTACATACTGTCGGGCATATGTTGCCTCAGTATCGTCACCGTTAAGTACTGGTTTCGATTCCTCAAGCACCTTATCGGCAAGGTCATGCCATACATAGTGGTATGCCTTTTCTGCTGCGAGGTAGAGGTTGAAATTCTCAATATCATCTGAGATTTCTGCTACGGTGCTACGAAGGGTGTCGAGAATTTCTTTGTCGCGGTCAGAGTGTGTTGGTTTTTGTGTGAAGTCTGCATCAATGATATTGGTGAGTGTAAATCGACTGATATTCCAGAGTTTGTTTGCAAACTTCTTGTATGCTCGTACTTTGTTCTCAGAGAGTGGTATATCATTCCCTGGTGCAGCACCGACAATCAGTGAGAGACGGGTTGCATCAGCACCGTACTTCTCAATCATATCGAGTGGGTCGCTAATGTTGCCGAGCGATTTACTCATCTTTTTTCCTTTCTCATCACGCACAAGACCATGGAAGTACACATTTTTGAATGGAATTTGTCCAGTTAAGCAGGTCGACATCAAAATCATTCGTGCCACCCAGAATGGCAAAATGTCATACCCAGTCTCCAGTACGGTCGTTGGGTGATACGTCTTAAAGTCATCGGTCTCCTCGGGCCAGCCAAGTGTTGACATAGTCCACAATCCAGAAGAGAACCAGGTGTCGAGTGTATCAGAGTCTTGTTTCCACCCATCACCTGGAGATGTAATCTGCACTTTTACTTCACCATCTTTAAACCATGCTGGAATACGGTGTCCGTACCAGATTTGCCGGGAAATACACCAGTCGTGCAGGTTGTCTACCCAATGCTTATAGACGCGCATGAAACGTTCAGGCAGAATGTCGATTTGTCCGTTGTCGACCACCGTTCGCATCAGGCTCTTGAGTGTTACCGTGTCGCTCTCAGACACTCCTGAGATTTCCGATGGTCCCATGATGAACTCCTTGTTCACATCGATGAACCACTGTTCTTTGATTTGTGGCTCAATCGTGCCACCGCCGCGACTGTTTGTCGCAACTTTGTGCACGTATGCTTCATCAATTTTCTCGACAAGTCCTTTCTCTTGCATCCGCTCAATGATGGCTGCGCGCGCTTTTTTAATGTGCTGACCTGCAAACTCACCGGCGATAGGGAGGAGGCAGCCACGTTCATCAATCACTTGCTCTTTGTCGAGTCCATGTCGTTCAGCGATTTCAAAGTCGACCGCTGAGTGCCATGGGGTAATAGTCATCACACCAGACCCCATTTCCGGGTCTGCGGCTTCGTCTTTGATGATGGTTGCAGTGATTGGACCGTTAATCCACTCAACTTCTATCTGTTGTCCATGCATATACTCCTTGTATCGTTCATCATCGGGGTGCATGACCACATATTTGTCGCCAAACTTAGTTTCAGGTCGAACGGTACCGATGGTGAATGGACCATACTTGAAGTAGTAGAAGGGATCTCCTTGTTCCACATAATCCACTTCATCATCTGATACTGTTGTTTGCAAATTTGGGTCCCAGTTCACGCTTCGTGCTCCTCGGTAGATGAGGTCTTTGTCGTACATCCTGACGAACGCCTCCATCACCGCTGCATATCGTGTTTCGTCGAGTGTGAATGCGTAGCGGCTCCAGTCGAGTGATGAGCCAAGCTTCTTTGTTTGTCCAATGATAGTGTCCTTGCTTGCTTCTGCAAAGGTATCAATACGCTTGAGGAGTTCCTCGCGACCTATTTCATGTCGACGTTTCTTTTCTTTTTTGTAGATGATACCCTCGACCTTTGATTGTGTCGCAAGAGCAGCTGAGTCGGTACCTGGAAGCCAGAGGGTACGCTTGCCCTGCATTCGGTTATAGCGTACGAGAATATCTTCAACCGCGAGCATGGATGCGTGACCCATATGCAAAGTTCCAGTAACGTTCGGAGGAGGAAGCACGATTGAGAACGGTTCTGCATCAGCGGCAGTGACACCCTTCTCGATACAGACATCAGGATTGAAAAAACCTGATTCCTCCCATGTGTTGTAGAGCGCATCCTCATGCTCGGCTGGGTCATACGGCTTGAGGAAGATATCCGGAATATCCGGCGTATCGGGCGCGTGTTTCTCGTTCATAGCTTTTCGATAATAGCACGATTTTGAGCCACTTCACAGTAGGGTGGGTGGTAGCTTGAGCGTGCCCGAGCAGACCATATACATATAGTATGATACAATGTAACGTCATACTAATTCTAAACATATACGCATATGCGAGTACGCACCAAAGATTTAACAAAGAAACAAAAAGATAGAATCTTTACGGCTCTAGAAACCGCGGCAGGCACGGTAAAAAGTAGCACCGGGTCAAAAAAGTTGATTGAAGATTTGTTAACCGAGAGTGAAAAAATCATGATTGGTAGACGGATTCTCATTGCCAGAGAGTTGATTGCAGGAAGCACCTACGATGCAATTGTAGACGAATATGGTGTGGGGAAGGACACCATTACACGTATCGCACAGTGGTTGGAGGAACAATTGCCTGAGCATAAAAAAGTAACCACTGAAGTCAGAAAAGATGTAATGCAGAAGCATGGTAGTAAGAATAAGCAGGATTTTGATAAAGAGCTCTATGCAACGAGTGCTTTGTATCGGCTAAAGAAAAAGTATCCAATGCATTTCCTGCTCTTCCCAATGCCAAAGTCGAAGAAATAACAAGGAAGGATGCGCAGTTGGGTAAGACAAGCGACCGCAGGCTATGCCTGCGGTCGCTTGTCTCAAAACACACAGGTGCGTGTTTCACTACCCCCAAAAAGAAGCGCATTTCTATAGTATGATACAATGTAACGTCATACTATCACTAAAACAGGAAATAGTGGGGATGGACTAATGTATGCGACTCGTGTTGCGTACCTACCAGGTGTTTTTCTTGTTTCCGAGGACGACTATTTTCTGTGCTTCTTCTGGAGATAGTGCTTCATGAGCCCAGGCGTGTCCGGCAAGGGCAATCATAATGCTGTTGTCGGTCGAGAGCTTTGGATTCGGAAGATATACAGTGACCTGCGGGTATTCCTGTGCAAAGTAATCGGTAAATGACTTTCGGATGTACCCATTTGCTGAGACCCCACCGCCGAGAATAATACTGTTGATTCTATGCTCATCAATGGCACGCTTTGTTTTCTTAAGGAGTACCTCAGTGACGGCGACTTCAAACTCTCGTGCGACTGCGGCTTTTTGGTCGTCATTAAGACCTTTATCCAATACCGCATAGCGAACAGCAGTTTTGATACCCGAGAACGAGAGGTCGAGGTCGCCTGAGTCGAGCATGGGTCGCGGGAGTTCCACAAAAGGTGCAAGGTTTTCTGCTCGGGCGTGCGCTGCAAGTCGGCTGATTTCCGGTCCACCAGGGTAGGGAAGGTCGAGCATGCGTGCGACTTTATCAAATGCCTCGCCGACTGCATCGTCGCGTGTTTGTCCGATGAGCTCATAGGTCTTCCAGCCTTTCAGTAATACAAACTCTGTGTGTCCGCCAGATATGAGGAGTGAGAGTGCAGGGAAGGAGAGATCTGCAAGACGCGTGCCATCAAATACTGATGACAGAATGTGTCCCTCCATGTGGTCAATGGGTACCACGGGCTTATTCCATGCTCGAGAAAGTGCGCACGCAAAATTAACCCCTACCCAGAGTGCGGGTTCAAGTCCGGGTCGGTTGGTAACGGCGATAAGGTCAATATCTGGAATGGGGTGCGACTCTATGAAGGTAAGCAGGATCCGAGCGAGGTTGGGTTCTCGCTCAAGTGTTTTTGTAATTTCAATATGGAGCGCTTCCTCGACATCAGTATGCCCATTTTTAAGGAGTGCTGCTTCACGAAGTGCTGACTGCATGAGTGGTACCAGTGCTTTTGCATGCTTTCGTTTTGCAACTGCCGGAAACACACCGCCATACTCGCGGTGTGTTTCTACTTGCGAGAGAAGGGCATTGCCGAGAATGGTGTACCGCGCATGCGGAAAATCACCCTCAGTTTCAAGAATACTGACCGCGGTTTCGTCACATGATGTTTCAATTGAGAGTATTTTCATTTGGATTACTGTATAGGAGGGGGATAGGGATGTAAAGGGTGTAGATTGATATTGACATATTATATTTATATAAGTATAATATGCGCCGTTTTGTTATTTAGGGGGGTGACATGCTCACCAAAGAATATATACAAGAGAAAAAAAGATGGCTCGAGGCTCGCCTGAAAGGAAAGGCAGAGATATTGAAGTCAGATGGTCAGACTTCGTGGGTGCATTCAGAAGATGATCTCATAGCTCATCGAGCAGCGCTCGCGCGTATTGAAGATGGGAGCTATGGTTTATGTATGCATTGTGGCGGACCAGTTGAAGAGTATCGTCTCAAGATTATTCCCGAGACACCTTTCTGTTTTAGTTGCGCACAGACATTGCAGAACTAAACCAAGAGCCAGCATAAATAGCGCACTAGTTAGGATGACTAGTGCGTATTTTCGTTGTCTGAAGGAGTGTAATGACGAACGATAAATGAAAGTTTTCCAGCGTCACTCATTTCCTGTTCAGGAACACTCATTTTCTCAGGAGGGAATAGTGTAATAGGGACTCTAAAGGAAATCATCTTGACATCTTCGGCGGCGATATTTCCTGAGCCTGCCCGTGATACTGCTGCTGTGTCTGGTTTGTATTCATGGAGTGCATCATCTTCTGCAATGGGAAGATTTTCTGCAAGATGTTCGCCTCGGAAGGTGAGGACGCATTTAAGAGAGTTGCCAACTTCTTTGCCAGAAAAACCTTCAGTCATCGCAATCGAAAATCCACTTCCAGCTGCAATGGTGCACATGTTTGCGTGTATATCTTCATTTACTAACTCTATGTCGGTATTGTCCCTGATGAGGTGTAGTGCCTTCGACACTTCTTCACTGCGACAAAGCAGTGAAAGATTTTCAAATAATTGTATAACTTCTTGATGGGCTGCTTGGTCAAATCCTGACTCATGTAATAGTAGTTCCAGTTGCTCATAGGCAGAATAATCACCATCACCGATGGTGATTTCTTTAAATGTATCAGTTAGTTTCTGTACTGGATCTGGGTTCGACTGGATACTTTCAAATTGCATACGGTTTGTTGATAGATATTGTGTGTCCGGTACAAGACTTGAACTTGTGACCTCTGCAGTGGAGATGGTAGACAATCTGGGTGAGAAAGCATGGGATGCTTTCTCAAGACCTTTTGGAATTCAAAAGGTATACCGTTTCTGTAAGAAAACTGTCTACCGCTACCAGCTGATAAATGCTTTGTGAGCGATACAGGACTTGAACCTGTGACCTCTACAATGTCAATGTAGCGCTCTACCAGCTGAGCTAATCGCTCACAAAGCATTTATTTCAATGTCAATCGTGAAATAGTATCCCATACCATTTCACCCCCACCATCTGGCTAACCGGACAGTGACGAAAATATACCATATGTCGTCACTTTCTGGTATGTTATGCAAACTATGAAAGACGTGATTTTATATCCCACCGAAACTATTTATGGACTTGGCGTGCATGCGCTTGATGTAGAGGCACTCAAGGTGCTATTTGCTATCAAAGGGCGTGACGCAGCACAGACGGCGAGCTGGTTGGTGCGCGACATTGCTGACATAGAGCGATATGCAGAAATAGGGGACACTGCACGGAGGGTGGCAGAGCACTTTTTGCCGGGGCCGCTCACGCTGATACTGAAAGCCAAAGCGTCTGTACCAAACACATGTATTGCACCTGATGGCACTATAGGCTTCCGTATCTCAAGTGACTCGGTCGCGCAGAAGCTTATTGCTGAGTATATGGCAGCGCACGATGCACCACTCACGTGTACCAGTGCAAACCTGCATGGCAAAGTGCCGCAGGCGACAACAGAGGAGATTCTCACCCAACTTGGCGACCGAGTAGCACACATCACACAGGTTGTCGATGATGGACCTCGCCAGGGAGCGGCTTCAACCGTCGTTCGCATTTTGGATGATACAATTGAAATAATCCGTGAAGGTGCAATTACTGAGTCAAATATCAAAGCTTATATACTGTAGATTAGATTGAGTCTACCAAGAACCCCATGACTATCAAATCGATGGTTCGTAACGACGTGTGGATGTTTATTGTTATAGCATTTTCTTAAATCGTGGTAGTTCAACACCGTCAACCTGCACAGTTTCAAGAAACATTTTCTTTGGTCGTACCCAGAGTGCATCTGGTCCAAATTCGGGTGAGTTATAGCATGCTTGATAGATCACCATTTCCTCAAGGGTTTCACTATGGCGAGCGGTGCCAATTACTTTATACTGACTACCTTTGAAGTGTGTATACATGCCTGGTTCTATGTCCATAATCGTATTGTATCAGATATGCGTGATACTTTTTGACGTGCCAAGGTATTCATGATATTAGTATAGATAGAAGTGTATAGACATATACACGTCACATATTATGTATTAAGAGAGGTCTCGGAACGTGAATGATAATAGTGTGAGTGCACTCATTCGACAATTACTGGCTCTTACTGTGATTGTTTTTCTGTGTCTAGAACTATAGCCTACATACGACAGATCTATTGAGGTGGGCGGAGTCATTACTCCGCCTTTTCCTGTATGTGGTGTTTGAAATACTGTATGAAAAAGACAATACTCACCGCAAGTGCAGTAAAACTCAAAGAAAGATAGTGCCGACGGTATCGACGCTGTCGAGCAGACTCATAGTCCCTAGTAGATACGTCCAGTCATGATGGTCAGTATTGCCGGTGATGAGAGGGAGTTCTTGTGCTACTGCGTCAGCGCTATATATGCTTACACTCCAGAGTGCGGTGCTCAACCACCAAGCACCAAATCCTGCACTAAATAATTCTTTTTGATATAAAAAGTAGAGGGTCACGAGGAGTGGAATACCAATTTCAAATAGTGTACCCCCTAATACATAGATAAACTGCCCAAAGGGGAAGAGGAGTACATGTCCTGCTTCATGAAAAATAAGATTCACATTGTCGATAAACGACCAGCCATATGCTTGTGTGTAGAGGTTGCAGCTCGTGAAGAGCAATAATGCGACGAAGAGGAGTTTGAGTATCAAGGGAGTGTGTAGTATGTATGTATCATTGTATACGGTATCTGGATATGGTGTGTGTGCAAAAGAAACTGCGTGTGAGGAGATGGCGCTTTGAGCGAGTGGTAGGTAGTGTGTTAATTGCAGTTCCAAAAATCGACCACGCTACACCCACCAGTTATTGAATGGTACGGTCCATACTGATTTGAGTTAGTCGTGAGATTTCCGTCAACGGCGAGGTGGGTAGACATAATAAAGTTGCTCCCGTCTGTTGATCGGTAACGATATTCGCCACAATTGCCACACATTGCACGCATGGAAAAACTTATCTCAACCTATTTGGACGGAGATATACCAAAAGAAAGTTATCTAACTCGCAAAGACAAAATCATGCGCACCCTCGCCACTTTGAAAGAGGAAATGAAAGACTTTGAACGCGGAAGAAACCAGTGGGTCGAACCCTTGCGGGAGTGGATTATAGATACAAAACAAGCCGCCTTTTTATCCTCATCCAGCGATTTTCATCAAATCGCCTCCTTCGTCAAAAGAGTCGGAACGAACCCGAGGGTATCGGACAAAACCGCGCGCTTCGGCGCGTCTGTTCCCAGCGTTTTCGTCGCGAAGCGACGGGCTTTTCTTCCTGTGCCCGCGCCTGCGGCGCGGGCTTCTTCTGCGCTCTCTGAGCGCGAAGTTACATGTTGCGGAAGAGGGGGGATTCGAACCCCCGAAGGGGTTGCCCCCTTGCCGCTTTTCGAAAGCGGTGCCTTCAACCTCTCAGCCACTCTTCCAATTTTATATAGCCTTTATTCTATCGCATCTCTAATTGACTCTCTTCTGCCTTACTTGGGCAAGTGAGAAGATATATAAAAATTTATTTTTATATAGACTTCGAATGCAGCACAAGCAAGCTTTGCTTTCAGTACTCTACATCTTACAGATGCTGTGCAGGTTGATACTGCTACGCAGTTAGCAACCTTCTGAAACATTCTGTTTCAGCATTGACGATATTTTACTTTCGGCAAAAGCCTCAAAAAATATCAGGCAAGATCTTGCAAAAGTCCCCCGGACTTTCTCACTCAGCCACTCTTCCAAGATTTTTTACGCAATATAAACTAGCATTATTTTTAATTTTCAGGTAGTATAGCGTTTGCAAATGACCCATATAGTAATGGGTACGGTACGCGTGCGGGTATGTGGTGAGCATACCTGAATTGTGCTTCACACAATTCAGTTCACTCGTCTATGACGATGGGACCGAATGTGAAATCGAAGATTTGCGAATGGTCCCATCGTCTAACGGCTAGGACGTCAGGTTTTCATCCTGGAAATCGGGGTTCGATTCCCCGTGGGATCACAAAACGAGACTTCGTCTCTAGACAACGAGCGCGCCGCAGGCGCGCGAGATGAAGCAAGAGGAAAAAGAGCTTTGCTCTCAGCCACAAAACCAAAGGGTGACGGAACGGAGAAGCACGCGGTTTTGTCCGATACCCTCGGGTTCGTTCCAACCTTTTTGATGAAGGAGCTGATTTCTTTGAAATCTGTGGATGAACTCAAAAAGTTGGCTTGTTTCGTATCCAAAACCCACTCTCGTAGGGGTTCGACCCAATACTTTCCCTGTTTTGAAAAATCTTTCTTTTTCTCTTTCAGAGCAAGAGTTGAGCGCATGATGCTGTCTTTTTTCTTGAGATAGATGTTTTTTGGTATATCTCCGTCTAAATACGACTCCACAAGTCTATCCAGGCGCTCGTCACTGGTTTTTATGTCATGAGAAAGATTTTTTAAAACATTGTGTGAAGCATTATTTTCTTCACGTTGCAGAACTTCAATTTTCTGCAACATGTAATCTGTGTATGCTTCACACAACGAAATTGATTGAAGCCGTTCCTTGATTTGTTCGGCTAATGATTCCTCACGGAGGTACTTTTGTGAACACAAACCTTTCTTTTTCGTACACCGATAGTATCTATATTTACCTCCGCACTTTCCAGTAGCCCATTGAGCAGTAATCATGCTCCCACACTCTCCACAACGAAAAAGACCGGTGAATGGAAAGATATGTTTCACTCTCCGATACACTGGACGCGCTCTATCTGCATGTACAACTTGTACAGCTTCAAACAATGAAGGCGTGAGCTTTGCCAAGTGGCGCACCTTTCTTAGTGCTAACTCCGTGTTCAGCTAAAAAATGTGAAAGCGAGACGAGTCCATGCGTACCTTTTGTATATTCTTCATAAGCGCGCACGATAATTTTAGAATGTAAGGGATGTGGTTCAATGTTACGACTCTTTGGATTATTCACATACCCAAAAGGTGCGCGCGTTAGCCATTCGCCACGACGTAATTTAGCGCGCATACCTCGTTTCACATTTTCTGTTAGATTATCCGAATAATACTTCGATTGACCGAACGCCACTTGTAACATAAAGAGTCCCTGCGGAGTGGGTTCAAACCAAAATGTCGGA
>JAJOLD010000010.1 GCA_021129515.1 Minisyncoccota bacterium | reverse complement strand
CTATCTACTGCAGGCGTCGATACTTGACGAGATTTGTCCCTAGTACGAGAGGACCGGGATGAACAGACCTCTGGTCTACCTGCTGTACCGCCAGGTGCACCGCAGGGTAGCTATGTCTGGAATGGATAACCGCTGAAAGCATCTAAGCGGGAAGCCAACTTGAAGATTAGGTATCATTAAGTCTCCTGAGAGATGATCAGGTTGATAGGCACTAGGTGGAAGTGTAGCAATACATGGAGCCGAGGTGTACTAATTGGACGTTATGTCCTGCAGGGAATCCTGTACAGCGCCCAAAACATCCAAAATCGCAGCATTTCTGCGTTCTGCATCGATAAAATAATATTCGCTCGGCGTCATGCCGCGTTCACATTATTTTTCTCGCAGGCCTTGAAATGCAGGTAATTTGTGAATGTTTTGGCAAAAATACAATTTTGTAAAGAAGATGTGTGAGTCGAATTCAATACACCACTTTGTTCTCAACAAAGAGGTAACAGAGGCGTGAAATTCAAGTTTGTTAAATTTGGTTTTGAAATTATCCGTATAAATATGGATTTGTGTGAAAAAACAGTTTTTTTCTTCGGTTTCAGGATACAAAAGACTTGTTTGAAAGTGGGAGGAACAGATTGATCTTTAGTCTCGTTCTGTTGAGGCTAAAGTGGTGTATTGGAAAAATAAACGGTAGATATGTAGCAATATCAAATACTGTGAAGTGATTTACAACGGTGCAGGTGTAACCTCAGTCGGTAGAGTCAAGCCCTTCGGGCTTGTGGTCGCAGGTTCGAGTCCTGTCACCCGCTCCATACTTTTTCAGTTCTTTAGTCGGGGTATAGCGCAGCCTGGTAGCGCATCGTCAATGACGGGGGTCGGTGGTTCGAATCCACCTACCCCGACCATCCCAACCTATGTTGGGAATCACTTCACAGTATTTGATAGAATCATAAAAGGCTTTTAAAGTTGGTGCTGAGTGGGCTAAAACAGTCTGGGAGACTGTTTTAGAATAGATGCCCATCCAAACCCAACAAAATAAAAAATCTTTGAATAGTTGAAAATTCTAAGTTGGTGATTCAGCAGACAGGGTCCACCTGTTCTCATTCCGAACACAGAAGTTAAGCTGTCTCGCGCCGATGGTACTACGTAAGTGGGAGAGTAGGTCGTCGCCAACTTAGAGTGTTTAACACACATTCAAAGATTTTTTATTTTGCCTCATTGCTCATTCCGATTTGCTTCACAGTCGGGAAGAGAGAGCACACTTTTGCTTTGCATACTTCTATGTAATATGATGCTCGCTCTACTCGCACATCTTTCTGCCATCACTCACTACGTATATATGTAGCAGGTAAGAAACTGCTCGTAAACTCACATTTCTTTCTTCGCCTGCGTTCCCAAGATAAATACATATGGACTGACGTCCGCATGTATTTTCTTGCTCACTTGACGAAGTAGGCACCAACTTTAAGTGTTTTTTGATGCGAATAATCATAAGGAGAACAAAGGGTCCTCCTTACTTTTACAAATGAGAAAGAAGTGGATGCTTGCATACATTTCTTGCGAATGTAGTAAAAGTAAACTTGTTTTCAGGAGCAGTAAACTTTACAAGTCCTGTACAGGTTGTCGTTACTACGTAACTGTCAACCTCCTGAAACATTCTGTTTCAGCCTTGAGGATATTTCTGTTCATGCTTCCAGAAATATCTCGCAAGGCCTTGCGTAGTGACGTTGAGTCACTGCTCACGCCCACATACAGCACTGATATATTCAAATGCTTTTTTTGTTTGCTTAATTTAGGAATGTTGAAATGAAAAGATAACAAATACTCCAATCGATTGGAGTATTTGTTATACTACGAACATGGTTAGATTAAATAGGAATATTCTTACCAATAAGCAGTTAGAGTCACTATTTCGTCAATTCACAACAGCGATTTCGCCAGGTGACCCGAGCAGGGCAGAAGAAGTATTAACTGAGTTATTGGGGTTTGAAGAACGCCTTATGCTTGCTAAGCGCTTGGCAGCAGTCGTGCTTTTGGTTGAGGGTGTATCAATGTACAAGGTCGGACAACAGCTGAAGTTAAGTCAAAGTACCGTAAGTGCATTGGCTGTAAAGTTAAAGAAAGGTCATTTTGATTCTACTTTGCAGCAAGTTTCAAAAACTAAAAAGGATTACTTTTCTTTTTTGGATACACTTGACAGTATCTTACATATGGGAGGAGTATTACCACACTACAATGGACTTGATCGATATAGATATATGAAGTAGTTACTCCAATCGATTGGAGTATATGCTGCTGTAGATAACTGCCCGTGTTACCTAGAGCATAAAAGAGTATCTATTGGTACAATAATACGTACATATTTATGGTTTCTACACGAGGATGGGCGCTTCGACGCCGTATACAATATATTGTTGGTATAGCACTCTTTTTGTTTGTCGTGCTCGGTGGCGCGTATATGCGCACGCTGTATCAACCGCCAACTTGTTTTGATGGTGACCATAACGGACAAGAGCGTGGCATAGATTGCGGTGGTACGTGTGTACGTATTTGTGCTGCAGATGTGGTACAGCCGGTGGCACAATGGGCTCGCGCCTTCAAGATTACTGATGGACAATATAACGCTGTTGCGTACGTGGAGAATCGCAATACTATTGCTGGTGCACCAGAGATGTACTATACATTCAAACTCTTTGATGATGCGGGACTCATCGCAGAGCGCAAGGGAAGTACGGTCTTTCCTCCCGATAGTGTTAATCCCATTTTTGAAGGTCGTATACAAACAGGTACACGGGTCCCCACACGTACCTTTATTGAAATTGAAGAACCAGCAATGTGGTTACCAGCAGAATCGGTACGGAGTCAATTTGAAATCAAAAGTAGGTCATTAACACATGCTGACACCATGCCACGGTTAGATGTGGAAATTGAAAATACAAATGTTGAACGGGTTCGCGATGTCGAGGTTATTGCTACTATTTTTGATGTGAGTAAAAATGCACTCACTGCTTCGCAGACAGTTGTGCCCGTAATGTCTGCCCGCGAGACCCGGAAGATTGTCTTTACGTGGCCTGAACCAATTGCAACAACGGTCCGGAGTTGTGAATTGCCCACTGATGTTGTGCTAGCAATTGACCTCTCGGGCAGCATGAATAACGATGGCGGTACTCCACCTGAACCAGTAACATCGGTGCTTGCGGCAGCAACTGAATTTGTGAATCGCCTCGGCACTAAAGATCAAGCTGCAGTAGTGACGTATGCTACAGAGGCAACACTCGAATCACCACTCTCAAGTAATCGTGTTGCTACTGGTAGGCTGATACAAAATTTGCGTATAGCTCCAGAATCAGAACAAGGGTCTACAAATACCGGAGATGCCATTATAAAAGCAACTGCTGAACTACAATCGAATCGGCATAATACCAATGCTCGGAAAGTCGCAGTGCTTTTGACTGATGGACTGGCGAACGAACCAGAGATACGTCCAGAGGCATATGCACTCGAGGCTGCAGCAAAGCTCAAAGCAATCGATACTGAGGTATATGTGATTGGTCTTGGAGATGACGTGAATGAAAGTTTCTTGCGCAGTGTGGCTTCGGGTGACGCATACTATTATCGAGCAGTATCGGCTGATACCATTAATGCAATATATCAGGAAATTACTGGTTCTATCTGTGAAAATGGTGTTGCGACAATTGAAATCATCCCTAAAATGCCTATTACCTTTAAGGCGGTGCAATAACGGTTCCTTTTCTCTCATTTCTAACGCATAATAAGCATCATGAAGGTATATAAAACGCTATTTGCGGGTATTGATTTTTGGTTGGTGTCGAGTGCGCTATTGCTTTCTTTGTTTGGACTGGTAACGATGTATACGTTTGATGGGAGTAATTCCTATTTTAACCGTCAAATACTTTGGATACTGGTTGGTATTGTTGCACTGTTTTTGGCGTTGATACCCGATTATCGTTTTTTGAGAAATGGGTATACGACATTTTTTATCTATCTCGGCATTGTGTTTTTGTTGGTGCTGGTTATGTTTGTGGGGGAGACGGTCAAAGGTGCGCAGAGTCGATTTGACTTGGTGTTTTTCTCACTGCAGCCTGCGGAATGGGCAAAGCTGGTATTAATTGCCGTACTAGCAAAGTATTTTTCAAAGCGACACGAGCACATTGGTAATTTTAGACATATTTTTGTGTCAGGTATGTATGCACTGATTGTGTTTGGGTTAGTATTTCTGCAACCTGACTTTGGATCTGCAATTATTTTATTTTCAATCTGGTTTGGTATGACCTTAGTGGCGGGTATCCGTCTGCGGCATTTGCTTGTTGTCTTTTTGCTTGGTGCGGTTGCATTTATGGGGTTATGGAACTTTGGATTTCAAGACTATCAAAAGGCGCGCATCATGACCTTCTTGCATCCATTGGCTGACATACAGGGCACTGGATACAATGCATATCAATCAATTATTGCTGTGGGCTCAGGACAGGTATTTGGGAAAGGGATTGGCTATGGTACACAGTCGAAACTACAATTTTTGCCTGAGTATGAAACAGACTTTATTTTTGCTGCGTATGCAGAAGAGTGGGGGTTATTTGGTGCATTGCTCTTGTTTGTATTATTTGGTGTGATTTTGTGGCGCTTGCTGCACCACGCGTTGCGTGGGGCGACAAACTTTGAGCGATTGTTTGCGGTAGGTGTTGCGGTGCTTTTTATTAGTCACTTTACGGTACATATTGGTATGAATATTGGGCTATTGCCCGTGACCGGGACTACGATTCCATTTTTGAGTTATGGAGGTTCGCACATCATGACCGAGTTTTTGGCAATTGGTATGGTTATTGCCATGGCGCGGTATACAAAAACACACTACCAAGCCCGGACACTCATGGAGCAATAGTGAGGATGCTGGTATGCCGATAGATATGCGACATGGTATGTATGGTGTTATGTGTAGCACTGTATGGTGTTGTTGACCATTGTTGTGATTGTACAATCAGGTTGTTCGTGTGTATGTACGGTGTTTTGTGTAGGTCGGTGAAGTAGTGTGTGGAGCGCATCGGAGAGCGCATCGCTGTCATTGGGTGGTATGAGCATACTGGTCTGTGTTTCGGTGATTACTTCGGGGATGCCACCGACATTGCTTGCAATAATTGGCACCCCTGCATGTACTGCTTCAAGTAATGCATAGGGTAATGCCTCTGAACGAGAGGGGAGCACAAAAACATCGGCTGCCTTGAGTAGTGTTGCTGCATTGGGTACAGTGCCGAGTAGAAATACCTGGTCAGTGACGCCGTGCTCTTGAATGAGGTTTTCTAGATGTGCTTTTTCTTCACCACCACCAATAATCACATGTCGGATGGTTTTGTCTGTGAGTGCCGCTATTGCTGCAATGGTTATGTGATGGTTTTTAATATGATGTAATTCTCCAATTGAGATACTCCAGGTGTCGGCACGATATGCTTGGAGTCGTGGCTCATGCATGCTCAACTGCGCACGAGCGTCTGTTCGAGAAAGAAAATCAGGTGTCGCAAGCCCATTACGTATGACGGTCATTTTGTGCTGTACCCATGGTCCGGGGAGTTGGGTCTTGGTTTCTTTAGAAACTGCTATGGTGGTATGGCTGAGGAGAACGGTGAGCCAGTGGAGCAGTGTGATGAGTTTTTTGCTGAGCCAGCTTCGATGTTCATTAAATGCCCAGCCGTGAGCGGTAAAGATGACTCGTGGCACGCCAAGTATGCGTCCGAGAAATGCGCCAGTACCACCTGCTTTAGAACTATTAAGGTGGAGTATGTCGGGGTCGTAGTCTTTGATGAGTGTGGCGAGCGACCACCATGATTGTAGCTCTTTCGAGAAGGACATATCTCGCTGCATGCCGGTGATGGTGTGTACGGTAATATCGGCAGATTCGAGTATTTCCTTAAGTGGTCCGTTGCCACCGACAGCAACCTGTACCTCGAATGTATTGCGGTCAAGATTGGTTGCAAGGTCATACACATATCGTTGCGCCCCACCAATAGTACTTTTAGTAACGACAAACAGTACTTTTTTTCGTGTCTTTTGCTCCATATATATAGTTCTATAACACTATCATATAGAATCAATCATAAAACTCTAGGAGCACTCACATTTTGAAAATCGACTGCCCTAAACGATGGTGTTGGATGCGTATTCGTATGGGTTTTATGATTGGTTCACAGTGTTGCGTTTCAGAGTGCACCACGTATGATATGAGAGACGAGTATGCAAGAATTCGAAAGTCGAACAAGCGGACTCCTGTTTTCGGGTGATATGGTGGCGTTTATTGGCTCGCTACTGGTAACGCTGCTGATACGGTATCAGGAAATCCCTACAACAGATATTGTTGCACAGCATTTAGGACCATTTTCAATGTTGTTTGTGCTCTGGGCGGCAATTTTTCTCATTGCAGGACTCTATGACCAATATGTGTCGTTTGATAGACGGGGTATTCCTCGATTGGTTCTCAAGACTCAGTTTGTCAATATGCTCCTTGCTGGTGTGTTGTTTTTTGTTTTGCCGCTTGGTATTACACCAAAAACAAATTTGGTGATTTATTTGTTTGTCTCAACATTGTTTATTGTGGTGTGGCGTCTGTATTTGTACCCCGCAATTGCAGCAAAACGATCCATTCAAGCCTTGGTATTGGGGTCTGGTCCTGAAGCAGCGGGAGTGATGCGGGTACTGGAGCGAAATCCATACTTTAAGCAGGTTGAGGTGCAACAAATTGATACACAAACCTGGGCAGATGCTGCGGTGATTGGAAAAGAGTTGCGTACATACGTATCAACGCATGACGTTGAAATGATTGTTGCTGACATGAACACTGAGACTGCACGAAAGCTTGCATCAGTATTTTTTGAGCTTGCGTTTACGGATCGGAGTGTGCGTTTCTTTAGTTTGCCTGAGTTTTATGAGCAGCTGCACCATCGTATACCGCCATCGTTGGTGGGGGAATCATGGATACTTGAGAAAATATCGGTGCGTTCACCACATTATGCCTATAGTTTTTTGAAACGATTGAGTGATATTTGTGGTGCGCTGGTGTTGATGGTGCCGAATATTATTATCTTCCCGCTGGTCATTGCGGCAATTAAATTGCAGGATGGGGGTCCTATCTTTTATCGCTCCGAGCGTGTTGGACAGTTCAATAAACCAATCCATATTCTTAAGTTTAGAACTATGTCAGGGATGGATTCAGGGACTGCCACACTCGATAGTACGCATGTAGTGACACGGTTAGGAATGTTTTTGCGCAAAACCAGAATTGATGAGTTACCGCAGCTGTGGAATATTTTGCGTGGAGACATTTCATTTATTGGTCCACGTCCTGAAATGCCGGGGCGTGCACAGGTCTATATGGAAAAGATTCCATACTACAATATGCGACACCTGATTAAGCCAGGACTTTCAGGATGGGCACAGATTAACCATTTTGATGTACCGCGCAATGAGGTGGATGTAGAAAAGACCATTGATAAACTCTCCTTTGATTTATATTATTTGCGGCACCGATCATTCTTTTTGGATATGGAAATTATTTTAAAAACAGTTAATGCTGTATTGTCACGAACAGGAACATGATTGTTGATGGTAGAGATATTGCACAAACCGTATTTGCAGCACTCGCGGAAACCGTTGCAGCATATGCACCGAAACCTGTATTGGGTGTGGTTGCGTGTGCGCCAACACCTGAGTCGCAAAAATATATACGCATGAAGCAGCAACGTGCGGATGAGTTGGGTGTGACGTTTGCACTCCGTACATTACCCGATACGGCTACTACGGGAGATATGGTACATGCAATCCATGAAGCGGTGCTCGTATCGCATGGTGTGTTGGTGCAGTTACCGTTGCCTGAGCATATTGATACTGCCACGGTGGTGCAGGCGGTGCCCACCACGCATGATGTTGATGCATTTCACCTGCAAGATGCAGCGGTGCTGCCGCCGGTTGCTGCAGCAATGCGAGAAGTGTTGCTCCATCATGGTGTATCGATAATGGGGAAGCGGGCAACGGTTGTGGGAGCAGGTCGGCTTGTGGGACAACCCGCTGCGCGGTGGTTGCGTGCAGCAGGTGCCCTCGTGACCGTAGTTGAGAAACCAGTTGCCGATTTGCATACGTATACTGCAGCAGCAGATATTGTCGTTTTAGGGGCAGGTGTGCCTGGATTATTGCAACCTGATATGGTGCGTGAGGGGGTCGTTATTCTTGATGGCGGTACCACAGAAGACGGTGGTGCACTGACTGGTGATGCCGATCCTGCGTGTGCAGCAAAAGCATCTCTATTTACCCCAGTGCCTGGTGGTATTGGTCCTATTACGGTTGCGGTTCTCTATAAGAACTTAATACAGCTCTATCAGCGGCAGGTCTAGCAGATACTGTACGGAAGGGGTCTTGTATGGCACAGACTGTGGTTGATACGGCTCTGTGGTATAGTAGCTGCAACATCGTTAAGGATAATCCAGATATATATGTCAGAGACGCAACAAAAAGAAACGGCAAACACTGATGGTGTGATTACGGTGTTTCGAGCACTGGTAGTCCTCATTCTTGGTGCCGTGATTGGCTATTTTGTATATACCACAACCATCAATACTGACTCTCGGTATCCGTTTCGGCTGGGACTTGATTTAGCCGGAGGGAGTCACTTGGTGTATGAGGCTGATGTGTCCGCACTCGAGCCTTCAGAGGTGCCTGAACTCATGAGTACCTTGCGGGAAGTTATTGAACGGCGTGTCAATATCTTTGGTGTATCGGAACCTATTGTGCAAGTTGAGCGGAGTAGTATTGTCGCAGGTCAGTCTAAGGAACGTTTGGTGGTAGAACTACCAGGGGTGTCGGATGTGAAAGAAGCAATCGCAGAGATTGGAAAGACGCCTCTCCTTGAGTTTCGCTTAATTGATCAAGATGCAGCACAGCGTATGCTTGCGGTGATGGACAGCGCGGCATCGGGCACGGCATCGCATGACGTTGCCTCTACGACACATGGCATTGAGCCCTATGTCGCTACCGGGCTGACAGGACGTTATCTGACCCGTGCGGAGCTTGTATTCGGTCAAAGTCATGGTGGTGGGCTTTCAAACGAACCTATTGTCAGTATTCGGTTTGATGCACAAGGCGGAGATTTGTTTGAGCAGATTACGCGTGACAATGTTGGTGAGCAACTTGCCATTTTTCTTGACGGGGAACTGGTCTCAGCACCGGTGATTAATGAAGCAATTGCGGGCGGGAGCGCAATCATCTCAGGTAATTTCACGCCTGATGAGGCGCGCAATTTAGTACGCAATCTGAACTTCGGTGCTCTACCAGTGCCGATTGCATTGCAGAGTACGCAAACTATTGGAGCATCGCTTGGAGAAGGTATTCTTGAAAAGGGAATTCGTGCGGGTGTTATTGGGCTCTCAATGGTGATTGTCTTTATGTTGGTGTGGTACCGACTTCCAGGTAGTGTGGCGAGTATCTCACTCCTGATGTATGCCGCAGCTATGCTTGCGCTCTTTAAACTGATTCCAGTGACACTCACTGCTGCAGGGCTTGCAGGATTCATTCTCTCTGTCGGTATGGCAGTTGATGCAAATATTTTGGTCTTTGAGCGAATGAAAGAAGAGTATCGCGCAGGTAAACAAAGCCGCGAAGCTGCACGACTTGGATTTGCCCGTGCGTGGAGCGCAATTCGCGATGGTAACATTACGAGCTTGCTGTCAGCAACAGTACTCTTCTGGTTTGGAACATCAATTGTAAAAGGATTCGCACTGGTATTTGGTATTGGAGTGCTGGTATCGATGTTCACCGCACTCTTTGTAACACGCACGTTACTGCTCGTACTTCCCGACACAAAAGAGTCAGATGACTCATTCCTCTCGAAATTATACGGTTCAGGACTTCGGAAATAATAATTATTAAAGTAGTAAATATATTATGAGTCGTACCCTCTATCGAGTCAGCTTGTCCAGCGATTTGCCCAAGGGCAGAACAAATCGGGACATAAATTCATAATAATCGCTACGCTCATTTATTCATTCATGTATATCATTAAACACACAAAAATATTTCTCACCATTGCAGCGATTGTCATGACGGTGTCTGTAGGAATCGTTGCCGTGGTTGGGCTCAAGCCAGGTATTGATTTTGCTGGTGGTGCACTCACTGAAGTGGCGTATGATGTACGCCCTGAGAAAGCAGCGCTTGAGGTGACACTCGACGCGTACGCAGCTGCAGTTGACCTTGGTAGTTACTCACTCCGTGCGACGGTTGACGATACGGGGCGTGACGGCTACATCTTGCGTACACGTGCCTTGAGTGAAGACGAACGTATTGCGGTTGAAGCGCGCATGCTTGGCGAAGGGGAGGGGGCGACATTGGGACGCTTCACTTCCATTGGTCCAGTTATTGGTGCTGAACTGAAAGACAAGGCAGTCTGGGCGATTGGCGCGGTGGTCTTGGTGATTATTATGTATGTTGCGTTCGCATTTAGAAGTGTTTCAAAACCGATGGGTTCGTGGGTGTATGGTGGCATCACTATTTTCGCGCTTGTACACGACGTGCTTGTGCCGACGGCGTTTATGAGCGTCTGGGGGTATTTCACTGGCGCAGAAGTCGACGTACTCTTCATCACCGCACTCTTGGCTGTCTTGGGGTATTCGGTGAACGACACGATTGTAGTCTTTGACCGCGTGCGAGAAAACCTACTGCTGCAAAAAGAAAACAAGAAGCAGGATGCATTTGACGATGTGGTAGGACTTTCAGTTGAACAGACCATCACTCGCTCAATCAATACCTCTGTGACAACCTTGCTTGCACTTGGCGCGCTCTTCCTCCTTGGTGGCGAGGTGACTCAGAATTTTGCACTGGTCCTTATGGTTGGTGTGCTTGCCGGTACGTATTCATCAATTTGTATCGCAAACCCAATGCTCACTGTTGCGGCAAAACACTACATCGCAAAGGCAAAAGCTGAGCAGGATAAGGAGGCTTCTAAATAACTATGTTAATTGGACTCACAGGGTCATTTGGTGCCGGTAAGGGTGTGGTTGCCGACTATCTTGTTGCACAGAAAGGCTTTGCTCACTTCTCAGCGCGCACACTCCTTATAGAAGAAATTATAGAGCGAGGCCTTACCGTGGATCGCGATGCTATGGCAACGGTCGCGAATGAACTGCGGACCCAGCATGGTCCTTCGTATATTCTTGAGCAGCTCTGCCTGCGCGCGCAACAGTCAGGCGGTAATGCTGTGGTAGAGAGTCTGCGTGCGGTAAAAGAAGTGGAATACGTACAGTCTATTGGCGGCATAGTGGTTGGCGTGGATGCTGACCAAGAGACTCGCTACAAGCGTATTGTGGAGCGAGGGAGTGTGACTGACCGTATCTCATTTGAAAAATGGCGCGAGCAAGAGGAAGTCGAATCAAATACAACTGACCCAACAAAACAAAACATTTTTGGAGCGCTTGAAGCTTCTGATTATATTATTCAAAACGATGGCTCGCTTGAGGAACTGCATACACAAATAGACGACATGCTTAAAAAAATCGCTTCCTAGGGGAGCGATTTTTTGTAGTGAATTTTAATTTTTATGCGTTAAAAATACGTGTACCAATAAATTCTTCACCATTAAGGTACTTTTTGAGCTCTTCAAGGTGTGCACCGTTAATGGACGCCACTTCAATGCTTGACGCTTCTGCCTCTTTCGCAGCAATCGGGTCAAATGGGGAAGAGAGTCCTGGGTCCCACTCGTCTGGGATGAGTGTGCGGAACTCTTGCCAGGTGATGTCGTTGATCTTTTGTGCATCGGGATTTTTCTTCGGGTCGTCCGTATAGACGTAGTCGATGTTGGAGAGGTTGATGACTTTATTGGTGCCGACGTTCTTTGCAATTTGAATAGCACGGTAGTCAGTGCTGCAACCTGGGCGATATCCGGCGGCAATGATGAGCTGGTAGGTGTCTGGAGCGTCGAGTATATCGTCGGGGTTGGTAATCATGACACGATAGGCGATATCTCGAAAGACGGTGCGGAGGAGGTGTCCGTTGAGGCGGGTCGCATGGAGTCCGAGCCAGTCAAGATCGTCGTTGTCGAGCGTGGCGACTCCGTCTGCTGCATCTTGATAGCGTCGCGCCGTTTTACCGCCACCTGCGATGATAATAAAACGTCGCCCATGGTTAGCGATTTGATCTTCTAGTAATGTCTTAAGGTTAGCAAGAAAAGTAGTATCAATCTGGTCAGGAACGATAAGCGACCCTCCTACTGAAATAACAATTGTTTCTTTTGCAGATGTCATGATTGCCGAAGTGAGATAAATAAATGTAAGTGCGTTCATCATTATACCAGCTTGGCAATACTAACAGTTGACAATATACATCCATCATGTGCCCATGCTATGATTAGGGTAATGACAGCACAAGTTTCATTTGATGGTGAAAAAGCGGTACCTAACTCCTCAGGGAGAGTGTCTGATTGTCGAGACGAGTCTTGGCTTGTTCGTATTGTATATGACCATGGTCTAGCAGCGAGTCGTGCAGGGGTACAGAAAGTCTTACTGATTGCTTTTTGTGCATTATTAATCTTGGCGATTGTCATATTGCTTTTGTTTGATGGCGGTGGTACATCCGAGGGTAACTATGAAGCCTTTAAGAAAGCAAATCCTAAGCTATTTATCGATCATGAATCAATATAAAACACAACGTGGTTTTACACTCATCGAGCTCCTTGTAGTGATTGCTATTATTGGTGTGCTGTCGTCGGCAGTATTGGCTTCATTAAGTACTGCTCGTACAAAAGCAAAATATTCTGCAGCACGCCTGGAATTGCAGCAGATATCAAAGGCAATAGTGATTGCGCAGGGAGAGGTTGGTGATACCGTGCAGTCAATGACTGGTCATACCTGTTCTCGCTGTGCGTGTGCTGCAGGGACTAATATTCAGAATATTAGTTCTGGTACGTCGTGTTACCAAAACTGGGAGCATGCGATCACCGCTATTGAGTCGGCGGCTGATGATTTGGCTGTGGGTATTAGTAGTGCCCTTCGTGACCCGTGGGGTGCGCCATATCTACTTGATGAAAATGAAGGAGAAAACAGTGGAAACCCATGTCGAGCTGATTTGCTGTATACTGCAGGAGAAGATGGTATACGGGATACGTCTGATGATTACATTGTCACTATCCCTTTTATTTCATCTGAATGTCAGTAATCAGCATATATCATCATTAAGCACTTGACTCTTTTTCCCGTACCTGTATAATGCTCGAACTGTCCGGTTGGGTGAGAAAGTCACTGAATGACTTTCGCAAGACCTTGGCTAGTATTTTTAAGGCGTAAGCCGTAGAAAATGCTGACAAGGTGCACTGCGCCTGTAAGGCGTTTTATTTCGCTTCAACCATTTGGAGGGCGGTAGATATTTGAAAACTGCATATATCCAAATCTATTTGACCTTATGATAGGTTTGGAAGTACCATGTTGCATGAGCAATTTTAATTGCTGTAATGTGACGGTACGCATCAGCTAAAGAATATGTTTTGACGAACATATTTGTTTTAGGCAAAAGATGATCAAAGGCATTTTGTTTTTGCATTCTCTTTTGTCTTATCCTTTAGGTAATCAGTTTTGTTAGAGCGCGCAGTTAGAGTACAGCGCAACCTGTCTGCGTGAATTTCGCACAGGCAGATGCTCGCAAAACGCAGATGCACGAAAATTTATTTTCGGCACCTGTCTTTAATTAGAGTTTGATCCTAGCTCAGGGTGAACGCTGGCGGCGTGGATGAGGCATGCAAGTCGAATGGGTTTAGACCCATGGCAGACGAGGTAGGAACACGTAGGTACA
>JAJOLD010000002.1 GCA_021129515.1 Minisyncoccota bacterium | reverse complement strand
TTTTGGGTCATCACAAAACTGAATTTCGGCAGTTAAGTCATCAGCGCCTAAGCCCACACTTTCGAGATAGTCGTCATAATACTCTTGCAGTTCGTGGGTCTCGTTTCCACTCCCTGATTCGGTTTTTCCACCAGCACTCCCTGCATCGTAATTGCTGAGACCAAGATTAAATACATCGGTCACCAGCCGTTGCATAAATGCACTGATCACTTCGTCGATTTCATCAGCAACGGCCAAACGATCGAGTGGAATTCCCAAGTTTTTGTTTAACTGTCCTTCAAGAACTTTTCCGGGTGTGGTGACTTCACAGGTTTCAACAGGTTTTTTTGCATTCGGTACATTAGCACCAGCACCTCCAAATGGGTCAAGGTCTTCTGCGGTCGGCTTTTTCACAGGTGAGTTGTCTTTAGGGGTTTGCCCGCCCCCGTCACATTGTTTCATAGAGCGAAATCCATTACCAAAATCAAGTAGTGTATGCTCTTCTCCTTTTGCATTTTTAATACGGAGTGCCAAATCAGCTTCTGCGGAGACTAATGCACCATACGGGTTATTGCCTTGTTTTGCAGTCACTCGATACCACCCGTCCCATCCACCGACATCCTTGAGTTTAAGTCGTTCACCATTGACGGTGAGGTTTGCATCATAAATATTTTTAACGATATCCTCTACGCCACATTGACGTTCCTCTTTCTTTATTGGATTAAAGACCAGTTTTAGTTTTGCGGCAATGTCGACATTAAACGGACTACAAAAGAATCCAAGAGGATTGTCTTTATCGCTAGGATCACCAAGAAAACGGTCTACCTCACGTATTGCTGCCTTTTCTAATACATCTTGTACATCGAGTGCAAAAGTAGGGCTGCCCTCATAGCCGCTATTTATCCAGTCGACGAGTGATGCTGCCATCTGTTCAATAATGATATTGACTGTATTCCATAGGAGGTAGTCCAACACTAAGTCTTTCTGCTGCCATACGCGCTCTGCTACAACAAGAGCGCCTGTTTTTATTTCTGTTGCTATCTGTGGCATTGTTCCTGTGCCACCTACAACTTTGACCACACCTCCTCCAACAGCATGTGCTTGTTGTGCGGTGGTTACAAAATGTGTACTAGACACCACACAGAAAATAGTGAGTACAATAAGTATTTTTTTGAGGCTGTTGTGATACCACGTACGCATACTTATTCAAATGAAATGAAAAAACTACCAAACTCATCTTTACTGTAGGTAATATTGTGGGCTATGAGCACTTCTGCAATGCTCTTGTATGCAAATAGCTCGTGGGTAAGGGTCTTTTCAAACTCACCCATACGTATGAGTGTAAGCATCGGGTCTGTATACATATTGCGCATAGCTTCGGTGTCAAAAGCAATCTTTGATAATGCATCGAGCAATATAATATGCTGCTTCTCAAGGGCTCGTGGTACGGGTACCAAGCGTACCGCCTCGAGTGCTTCTTTTTGCAAGGTAATAATGTCGTCAAGTTTTGCGAGATCTGCAGTACGATTGTTTTTTACCGCATCCATGAAGATCTGTACGGGCACATCTTGTGTAGTATTGTTGAGCATTGCCTCAGCAACATTGTTTCCGTATGCACGAATTGCGGCTGGTGATGACTCAATCACACGTATATCGGCTGCGGAGTATGCTTTAGGCTGCTGCAAGTTTTGTGCTTTATGTACCGTTGCTGCCAATACCTGCTCTTCAAAACCTGCGGGTAGCTCACCCGTACCTTTTGCTTGGATGTAATTTTGAAATACTTCTTGTGCTATTTGCCCCGTGACGGTATTTGGTACTTCATAGGTTTCGGTACCAACCTCATCTGGACGAAACACTCGTTCGGTTTGTATTCTTCCGGCAAACGCCTCTCGCCAGTCAGTAACCCCATCATTGTTTGTGTCTGCGGTTTCAATATATGCTCGTTCTGAGACAGGAAGCACGGGTTCTGTATGGTTCACTGCTGCAATGCGTTGATTGCGCGCATAAAAACTGCCCGCAATCACCAATACGGCAAACAGCACTACTGCTCCTATACGTATATGTTCCCTCATACTAAGGTTACGTAGTAAGTATACCAGTTACTGTGTACAGGTTGTGGGTATATATGTTGAGAAGATACACAAGAAGATGTGGAGGTGTTGCGTATAGGTTGTGTACTACCTGTGTATGGCAAGCGCTGCTGCGAGTGTGAGCCACATTTCTATGGAGAGGTCTTCTCCACGCACTTTCTCGTCGATGCCGAGTGTGGAAAATGTGTCGATAAGTATCTCGCGCGCAAATACTTTGCTTAGGTTACCGAGTAGTTGCTTTCTTCGTGCAGCAAATCCCAGATGAAGTAGTTCAAAAAAGAATGGAGCATCGAGAGTATCAAAACGACTGTGCGATATGTCATTGATGGCAATAATGGCAGAATCTACCTTTGGCGGAGGTGAAAAGTACCGTTTTTTAACGGTTTTTATGTAGGTTGGGGTGCCAAATGCTTTTACTGAGAGTGAAAGCAGTGATTCTTTTTCTGACCGTACCCTACTCCCTGTACGGTTCGGACCCACAATACGTTCAGCGACCTCTTTTTGTACCAGAAATACCAGTGTAGATGGTTGTATATCGGTGTCGAGGAAGAATCGGAAGAGTTGCCCTGAGATATAGTAGGGAATATTGGCAACTACTTTGTACTCCCCTGTGGTCAAGCCAAGTTCCGAGGGTGTGGTGTTCAAAATATCGCACTCGACAATCTGTAGTTGCTGAGATTGTATTGCTGAAACAAAGGTTTTATTGAGCGCTTCAACTGAGCGACTATCGGTTTCTACTGCAATAACATGCGCACCTCGGTGTAGCAGTTCCTGCGTCAGGACTCCGGTGCCCGGTCCTACCTCAAGCACAGTATCCCCCGCAGACACTGTCGCTGCGTCTGCCATAATGCGCGGTACCTGCTTGTCTTTGAGGAAGTGTTGCCCTAAGGACTTCTTTGCACGGATTGTTTCAAGCCTTCGATCCATGATTGGCATTGTACGGCACGCACACTCGTCTGTCATCCTTTGTAGCAGTACCTATGCGCAGTAACATATAACAAATAAGTCATATTTTTTCACAAGACTCTGGATTGCGTCCTTATAAGAACAGTTGAGAGTGCACCACAAGGGCGCTCGATTTTTCTAATTTGTATTCTCATAAGAAAAACTCGTCATATGATATTCCACTGCAGAAAGTATCGACAATCTGCCAACGAACGCGAAGTGTTCGTCATTGCGAGCATCGCGAAGCAATCCAGCAGGTATTGAAATCATAACCAACGCAGCCAAGGTAAAGTATCATATATAGAACCTATAGGTTCTATATATGATACTAAGAACCAGTTCAGGTTGCCGTCGCTACGCGACTGGCAACCTCTTGCGAAATGCCCTGGGCATTTCGCACCATATCTCGATATGACTCGAAATTTTATCAACGTTTCCTCCTTACAGAAGCTGCCCACTCATTGGATATGCTGCTTCGCTACCGCTCACAGAATATCGCAATGAGTCTTGCCTAATCCGTGCCGGAACGGACCAGGACGACAGTGCCGCGCACTGTCTCACGCACATTTTGAAAATCTTTGTGCTCCAGGGGTTTTGAGACTGGTTCTAAGTAGGTAAGTGATTAGTCGATGGTGATAATGGTTTCAAAACCAGATTCGCCCGGCATCTGCCCTTCAATATACTCATCACTAATATCATGGAGGAATGACGATGGTTCATTGAGCCGTTGTGAGCCAAAAATAGTGCGCATATGCGCAAACGACAAGAAAACCTTCTTTTCAGCACGTGTTAGAGCTACATAAAAGAGACGTCGCTCTTCCTCAGTGTCTATTTTTTCGTCTGAAAGGCGCTCATGTGGAAAGAGTCCTTCTTCGAGTCCGGTGATAAATACATACGGAAATTCAAGTCCTTTTGAGGCGTGTACAGTCATGAGGCGCACGGCATCTTGTTCCTCTTTTTCCTTCATTTCGTCTTGGTCACTTTGGAGTGCGGCGTCGTCGAGGAGGTGTTCAAGCCCTTCTTCGATGTCGTAGTCGTTGTATTTGGTACCTAAGGTCACCAATTCACGAAGGTTTTCGATGCGTTCAAGCCCTTCTTCCCCCTCTTTTTTATAATATGCTTCGATTCCGGTGTGCTGTATGATGAATTTAAGCACTTCAGACACAGTTCCTTGTTTGGTCTGTGCCCGTATATCATCCATAAGTTGCTCAAAACCGGCTACTTTTGCTGCGGTAGCACCTTTGAGTTCATCGCGCCTTCCTTCTACAAGCTTTAACAGTGTTACTTTACCAATACCACGCGCAGGAGTATTTACAATACGGCTGAGGTCAGCAGTGCTGTCGGGATTGAGTGCGAGTCTGAGGAAAGAAAATATGTCCTTAATTTCCTTGCGATCAAAGAAACGAGTACCCAACAGTTGGTATGGTACGCCAAAGTTAAGAAAGGCTTCTTCAAGGGCTCGTGATTGGAAGTTAGTGCGGTACAAGACTGCAATACTTGATGGTGACGCGCCGTCTTTTATGAGTGTTTTTGCCGTCATGGCAACATGTTCTGCCTCATCGCTCCCGTTCATGGCTGTATAGAGGGATATTTTTTCTCCTTCTGCGTTGTTGGTGAATACGTTCTTTGGTGGTCGGTTGACGTTTTTCTCAATCACATCGTTTGAAGCGGCAATAATGGTCTTGGTTGAGCGGTAGTTTTCTTCAAGGAATACGGTCTTTGCACTAGGGAAATGTCGCTCAAATTGGAGAATGTTGCTGATATCAGCACCACGCCATGAGTAGATATTTTGGTCGACGTCACCCACTACACATAGATTTGCGCGTTCACCCACAATCAGGCGCGCGATTTCGTATTGCACGCGGTTGGTGTCTTGGTATTCATCGATATGCACGTATTGAAATCGAGCGCGATACTGCGCAAGTATTGGTGGATTGCTTTTCAACATATGCAATGTTTTAGCCAAAAGATCATCAAAATCAAGTGCATGTTCCTTTCTGAGTAGCGCGTCGTAGTGTTCCCATACTTCAGCGGCGACTCGTTCTGGGAAAGAGCGTGCACTGTCTTTAAAATCAGCACGTGAAAGCGCATCACCTTTTGCTTTTGAGATGATAGAAAGCATTTTCCGAGGTTCAAACTGCTTGGTGTCATACCCTGCTTTTTCAAGCCCTGCTTTAATGGCTTTGTTGGAATCGCTGCGGTCATAAATAACGAAATGTCGCTTTAAACCTAGCGATTCGTGGTTCTCTCGGAGGAGTCGTACACCTAATGAGTGGAAGGTGGTAACGGTAGGCAGTGAGTCATGTCCGGCTCGTTCAGTGGGCGCGTGCTTTGCGACGAGTGCAAAGACACGCTCACGCATTTCTTTTGCAGACTTGTTGGTAAAGGTAACTGCTAATATATTGTGTGGTGCTACTCCCTGTTCAATAAGATGAATAATGCGGTGGGTAATGACCCGGGTTTTGCCAGACCCTGCGCCTGCAAGTACCAAAAGCGGTCCTTCAGTATGGAGCGCTGCTTCACGCTGGGCATCGTTTAATGTATCAAGATGACTCATAGTGCCGAACAACTATACCATGAAAGGATGTACGTATATCAGTGCTGCTATATCTATGTAGCCTGCTCTGACACAGCGGGTGTGTAGGTTGTGTGTGCGCGGGGAGGTCAGGATACCAATAAAAATTATGAAACATAAATAATACAGAGTCAAACTTCATAATATAGAGCAAATAAGCCATGTTTGGTGCATTTCTATTACACTGTGGACAATGTTTTTTGGCAAGGTTGACCCACTTTGTAGCTTCGCTATCATTGTACACATACCAAATATGGTACTGGGGGCGTGTAGCGCCCTTTTTATTTGCAGCGCGTCTGTTCATGATTTTGAGGCGGTGAGTCCATAACAATTGCGTATTCAACAAAACCCACAGGAGCCTGAGCCTTTATATACGAAACGTAGTATTCAGACAGATCAGGTGACATATACCCAACGCGTGCGGTCATTCCGTATTGCTGCTCCCATATTGCTGCTCGCAATTATTTTGCCGATGTCGGTACATGCGGGAGTGCTGACATCTCTTCTTAATGCACTTGAGGTACCAAAAGATGATTTTGTGGTACCCGCGCTTGATACAAATCCACAAACACACCCACTGCTTAAGGCAGTTCCGCATACTAACCCGAGTGTTGCGGTGGGAGGTGGTGATATTTTGGTTGAGGAAGGTGCCTTGGTACCTGCTGGTAGCCTGCGTGAACAAGATGCAGAGACTACTCGCCGTGCACAAAATGGAGAAATTAGTGTCTATGTTGTGCGTGAAGGTGACACGCTTTCACAAATTGCAGAAATGTTTGGGGTGACGGCAAAAACTGTACTCTGGGCAAATGATATTAGTGATGCAAGCCTTATTCAGCCAGGTGATGATCTTATTATTCTCCCTATTACCGGTGTGCGGCATGTGGTGAAGCAAGGTGACACCATTGGTACGATTGCAAAGAAATACGAGGGTGATGTTGCTGATATTCTTCGATACAATCAGCTTGCATCAGCCGACGAAATCAGTATTGGTGACACCGTGGTGATTCCTGGCGGTGAAATGCATGCACCAACACGATCAACATCACGTGTTGCAAAGGCGCCTGTAAAAACAAGCGGACGTGCTGCCGCTGCAAGTGGATTCACCCATCCGGTACCGGGTTCAGTAAAAACACAGGGTATTCATGGATACAACGCTGTTGACCTTGCAGCTCCAGTGGGTACACCAATTCGTGCCGCAGCAGCAGGACAAGTAATTGTGGCTAAAAATAGTGGCTGGAATGGTGGTTACGGAAAGTATATTGTAGTGAAGCATCCAAACGGTACCCAAACACTATATGCACACAATAGCCGCAATGCCGTCGGTGTCGGCACAACCGTCGCTGCAGGACAGACTATTGGGTATGTAGGATCGACAGGGCGGTCGACGGGGGCACACGTTCATTTCGAAGTGCGAGGAGCTCGAAATCCATTCTAAATATAAAATTAATACATAATTTTGTCGCTACGAAATTTTCTTCTGTCATCGTAGGAGGATTACGTCTCCTTCAGAAAAATTTCTAGGCTCCTCATTCTGTACTAATTTTAAAATTTAGAATACTGTTGGTGGGATAAAACTCACCGTACGACAAGTACGGCTCTTTTTATTTTATGCACGTTTCTCGAACTATGCTCATTAATTGTTCTGGATCACTTCGCTATTGCTCGTGATGACGACCGAAACCGTAGGTTTCGGTCGTGACGGACACTTCGTGTCCGTCGTTGCGAAGAATGTGAAGCCTGACTGCGTGCCACGCACCTGTTTGCGTAAGTATACGCACAGGCAAACAGGCAGGCAATTATTGTGAGAAGTGACGTAACGTCACTTCGCAAGACCTTGCCAGATAGTTTATGAGACGTATGTCGAAATAAACTATCGACTTTCAATTGAGTGAATAAAGTACGCATACTCCAATCGATTGGAGTATGCGTACTTTTGAACGAAGGCAGAAAGAAAGCTTTGCTTACAAGGTGTACAGGTCCTGAATGCACAGCATTTGCAGATCGGTCAAAAGTAAACTTTTGACCGCCTACTCATTTGTACAAGTAAGGAAGATAACTGACGTGCTTATACTTGCACTCTATACTGCAGTGCCTCAAGCACATGTTTTTCCTCAATATGCTCTGATTGCTCGAGGTCAGCTATTGTCCGAGATACTTTAATGAGTCGATGGTAACTCCTTGGCGATAGTCCGAGTCGTTCAGCTGAGGTGCGGAGCAGTGTCTGTACTGCTGGAGTGAGTGAAATACATGCATCGATATCACGAGATGACATTTCTGCGTTGATGCTGATACCGGTGTCGGTAAAGCGTTGTGACTGTTGTGTGCGTGCTGCAGTTACCTGTGCTCGTGCGGCATCGGTTTCTGTTGTGGTAGTGATTGTTGGTGCAGTGAGTGTGTCATAGTCGACATGGGGCACCTCAAGCCAGAGGTCGACTCTATCAAGTATGGGACCAGAGATTTTTTGTTTATAGGTATCGAGCATTTGGTGTGCGTAGTTGCCGCGTTCATCGCCACCACGAGTCGGGTTCATTGCGGCGATGAAAATAAAGTCTGCAGGAAAGAGTACATTTGCATGCACGCGAGAAATTGATACGACACGGTCTTCAAGTGGTTGGCGAAGCGCGTCGATGCTCCGTCGTTCAAACTCGGGAAACTCATCGAGAAAGAGGACGCCTTTATGTGCCAAGGTTACCTCACCTGGTTTTGGATGGGTGCCACCACCAACGAGGGAGGTATGTGAGGCGGTGTGGTGTGGAGCGCGAAATGGTGGTCGTGCTGATATGGTTCCCGCTTCTCCGGCTATGGAATGAATTGCGGTGACCTCGAGTGCATCTTCAGTTGCAAGTGGTGGGAGGATACTCTGGAATGCCCGCGCGAGCATGGTCTTCCCGGTACCGGGTGGGCCAACCATGATGACATTGTGTCTTCCGGCAGCGGCGATGATGAGTCCACGCTTTGCGATTTCTTGTCCACGGATATCATCGAGCCGGGTGGTGTGCTCTTCCCAGAGATTTGGAATCTGGGTGACGGGTTGTGTGGCAATAGCTACATGTTGTTCGGTCCTCGTACTGATGTGTGCGATAACTTCCTGGAGGGTGCGTGCGGGGATGGTATCAATATTTGGAATCAGTGCAGATTCCTCTGCATTACCAGCTGGCACAATTACTTCGGTGTACCCGAGTGCGGCAGCTTTTTGCACAATAGGCAGCACGCCACGCACGGGACGGATCGTACCGTCGAGTGCCAGTTCTCCTACGAACATACGTTTTGACACTTCGGCTTTGATTTCTTCTGCGGCAATCAAATACGAGATGGCAATACCTAAATCATAGACCGGCCCCTCCTTTTTTATATCAGCAGGTGCAAGCGAAATAATGACTTTGTTATTTTTGCTTTTGGGTGATTGATACCCTGAGTTTTTGATTGCGGCACTCACGCGGTCGCGTGCTTCTTCGACAGCCTTGCCTGCGAGTCCAACAATAGAAAAAGAATACAGACCTCGTGAAAGGTCTGTCTCTATAGTCACCACATCACTCCCGGTAATGGATGGTTGTGCAGTATGTACGCGAGCAACAGGCATAGGGTCTATTGTGGAAGATCGACCTCGTCGTTCATGTGCGCTTTATTCGTCCGTGCAGCCGGATTTGCTTCTAATCGGTCTTCCTCAATTGGCTCACCTGAAACCTCACAGATACCAAAGGCACCCTCGTCGATTTTTTTGAGTGCACGGACAATGTTGTTGTACCGTGTTTCGAGTACGGCGACGGTGCCTCGGCGTTCATCCCATTCTTCTACTTTGTCTGCAGCAACATTTGGGTCAGCTTCTTTGTGGTCAGTGCCCTCCGGTGTTGCAATCCAATCGCTTGGATTTGTTGGATTATGAATACCAATAGTCTCAAGTTCTTTGGTAAGCTCGCTGAGCATTGTTTCAAGGCGTGCTTTGTATTGTGCTGTGTCTCTCATGCAGACTAGTATACCACGGAGGGCTTAGCGCAGTTCGAGTAACTGGCTCAATGCACGGGTACTCTTGGTCATGAGAATCATGTTGGTATCAAGAATGGTATACACAATACGTTCCGCACCAAGCTCGTCGTAGAGTATACGGACACTTCTGTTGCGGACGAAGGCATCAACAAAGTGTGCGGGGACGGTGTTATCGGCTGTTCGTGCGTTGATGTCGTAGGTTTGTGAAACGGGTGAACCAAAGAGTGGTGCGAGGTCACTACTTATATACGGTTCCCATGCCAACATACCAGCAAATGCTGTGTCAAAATTCGTGGTGGTCAAAAAGAGGAACGGTTCATTGCGCTCAAGGGTACGCACAGCACCAAACATGAGGTGTGTGTCGAGTGATCTGAGGAACGCACCTGAGGTGCGGGTGTTGATGGTTTGCAAGAGTGTTGCTGCAGGGACCAGTGTGGTGCCGAGCTCATCTGTGGTGACCGGATACAAATGACTCACTCCCTCAGGCGCACGTGAGACAAGCTCAGTCATTGTGCGCAGGAGTGTTTCTCGTGTTGCGACATACGGGAATGATTCGGTATTGGTGGTCGGTATAACTGCACCAGGAATGGTATGCACAAGCGGTGCAACCACTTGGGTATTATTAAACTGAATGAGATACGCACCCACACCAGCACCAGCAACGGCACAGAGCACCAAAATAGTGACCAGTACGAACCGTTGTCTTAGTGGGCGTGCTGCTGTTGTTGGTGTCGGTTGTTGTGGTGCTTGTACGCTCCGTGGTTCTGCAGCGACTGGAGGCACCGATGTGGGTGTTGGTGTGGGTGTTTCTGAAGCTGCACTGTGTAACGCTGATTTTTCAGGGGGAGAAACTGCATCAAGGGAAGGGAGTTGTGCTGCTTCTGGTGTGGTAGTGGTGTCTGGGGTTGCTTGTGTAAACGGTGGTACGGTGAGCGACGGGATGGTGTGTGTTGGTGTGCGTGGTGGTTGTGTCACGGGTTCGTTCGAAACAGGTGTGGATTGCGATGGTGGTGTCTCAGGAATGGTCGGGAGTGGTTCATGAATTGCGGCAGGTATAGCCTCAGGTGTTGGGCGTGGTGCTGGTTGAGGAGTTGGTGTTTGAGCGGGCGTGTCTGGTTCCTCGGTCGCTGCGGGTGTTGGTGGTGTGTCTTCCAGTGCTTCAAGTGTTGGAATCTCACTATGTGTGTCGACGGTTTCTGCTACCACTGATGTTGCAACGGGTGGTTGTTTTGTTTCAACTGCCACATTGAAGAACTGCCAACCGCGGCGTTTGGTTTCTGTCTCTGGTTCGGTGTCGGAAGACACGGTCTCCGTCTCAACCGTACTCGGGGTGGTTGGTGGTGTTTGCGTGGGTGCTGATGCGGATGGTGGTGTAGGGGTTGTTTGTTGAGGGGTCGGTGGTTGCGTAGGTGTGTTGGTGCTGGTATCGATATCGGTTGGGGTTGGGACTGCTTTGGGCGTGTCCTTTTTGGTGCTTGTCATTTTTTTGAGGTGCGCAAGTGCTTCTGGAGAGTGGGTGTCTACTGCAGGGGCAACGACACTTGCAACAACAGGCGTACGCACGGGTTTTTGTTTGGATGGTTTTTTCGGGGTGGGTACAGCAGGTGGTTCTTTTTCTGATGGTGTTGTCTTGAGTATGTCAGTGAGTTCTTTTTGTGCAGCATGCTCTTCGGGTGTGTCGGTTGGGGTGTCTGTTGTGTCGGGACGGACATGTGACCACTGTGCTTCAGGAGCACCACTTGGTTTTTTTATGACATAGGGTTTTCCAGTGACGAGTTCGGCGTCTTGTTTGAGTGTGCGTATTTTTTCTACAACAACCTGATGGTCATCTTGTGGTTTATGTTTTGCATCTTTAGTCGCTTCTGCGATGATATGTGCACGGCTTTTGGTAGAAGAAATTTTTACTGGTTTTGGTTTTTCCGCCTCGATATCTTCGATTACTCGTTTTGCGTCGCCCGCCCATTCTTTTGCTGCGCCAAACAACATTTCACCAAACGAAAGTTTCTTGCGTCGTTTGTCGGTGATGATGGTACCGCTCTCAGTTGGTGACTCAAAAGCATCGGACACATCAAAGACATCATCTTTGTTGGTTAAGAGCGATCGTTGTGGTGCGGAGTGTGCAACCGCAACTGCATCAGGAACATGCATTTTTTTCTTTGCGGGTGTGGTGTCCTTGGACGGTGATGCCTTCTTAGATTGCTCCTTTGATGGTGTGGGTGTTGCGATGTCTGTTTTTTTGAGCGCCGCAACATCCTGTGCAAAGGTGCGAATTTTTTGAGGACGCGGTTGTGATGCTTTTTCTTCCTGCTTCTTCGTCATTGTGTTTAGTATCTCATGGATTGCAAGTTGACCCAATAAAGTGATGCGTACAAAAAAGCGCGGGCACCGTAGGTGCCCGCGCTTTTGTTTCAGTGATATGTGGTTATTGTTTCTTGATTCCCCGTTCCTCAGCAAAGTTTGGATTTGCCTTAATAATAGAGAGTCCAATTTTCCCGTTTTCAGTTTTGCTTACCACCACTGGTATGGTTTCTCCTACCGTGACCACACCGTCCATTGTTTCAAGTCGAAACGGTGCAATTTCTGAAATGTGGATGAGTCCCTCAGTATTGCTGTTTAATCGGGCAAAGGCACCGAAGTCAGCAATCTTCACAATCGTTGCATCCACCTTCTCCCCTACCTCAAACTCGTGTGTCAGTTCTTCAATCAGCCGCGCAGCTACATCTGCCGTACCGTCTTTCCCGGTGATGAATATCGTACCGTCGTCTTCAATAGTAATTTCTTCCACCCCACTGTCTTCTTTGAGTGCGGCAATGGTCTTGCCGCCGCTCCCGATAACCAATCCAATTTTATCGGGGTCAATGGTCATGACATTAATCTTCGGAGCACGTGGTGAAATATCAGGTCGTGGCGTCGTAATCTCAGCTTCAATCACGTCGAGTATCTCGAGTCGCGCGAGTCGCGCCTTCTCAAGTGCCTCAGTGAGAATTTTTACTGGGATACCATCCACCTTCACGTCCATCTGAATTGCGGTGATACCTTCCCGAGTACCGGCAACTTTGAAGTCCATGTCACCGTGTTCGTCCTCAGGTCCCTGAATATCGGTGAGGAGTTTGTAGGTGTTAGCGTCTTTCATCAGGAGTCCTGACGCAATACCCGCAACCGGTCGCTTGATGGGTACCCCCCCATCCATAAGTGCGAGCGTAGAACCACAGACCGAACCCATAGAGCTCGAACCATTTGAGGACATGGTTTCAGATACCAACCGAATCGTGTATGGGAAGGTGTCGGTGTCTGGGATAATCGGTGCGATAGCTTTTTCTGCAAGTGCGCCGTGTCCAATCATGCGTCGGTTAAACCCACCAACTCGTCCTGACTCACCCACTGAGAACGGCGGGAAGTTGTAGTGGTGGAGGAAGTGTTTTTTCTCCCCGGTCTCTTCAATAGTGTCGACAATCTGTGAGTCATCGGGTCCGCCAAGGGTGAGCGCTGTGAACATGTGGGTTTCGCCGCGGTAGAAAATTCCTGACCCATGAAGTGCGGGAGAAACCCCGCCTGCTTGTGCGTAGAGTTCGCGCACGGTATCGAAGTCTCGACCATCAGCGCGCATATCGTCCTCAATCGCACCTCGGTGTAGTTCATGGTCAACTGCGTCTTCATACATCTGGGCAGCCATTTCGGTGTCCGCATCTTCTATTGTGTCAGTGAGTACCTCGAGCCACTCTTTCTTGAGTTCGTGAATATGATGCTTGCCCGATCGGTTTGAGAAAAGCATCGGGGTCATCTTTGGTGCAATCTGTTCATTGAAGAGCGCTTGTACGTCTTCGGGAATAATGTGTTCTTTAGCTGCACGTTTTTCTTTCCCGATTGCGGCGACTACTTCCTTCTGGAAGTTTTCAAGTTGTGTATTGATTTCGGTTGAACGCGTGAGCGCTTCAGCAACTTCCTGTTCGCTCACCTCTTCTCCCGCGGTCTCAATCATGTTGATGTTGCCGTCTTTGCCGCAGGTGAGCACTTCGTATACCAACGCCCCTTTTTCTCGCTCGGTATAAGTTGGGTTAATAATCAATTCCCCAGATTCCCGATGCTTCCCAATACGCACTGCACCAACGGGCCCATCCCACGGAATGTCTGAGGTTGCGAGTGCAAGCGATGCACCAATGACCCCGAGTGTGTCCGGGTCATCGTCACCCATGGCGAGCACAGAGATAACTACTTGCACGTCGTTGCGGGTACGCTGGTCAAAGAGTGGGCGAATGGTGCGGTCAACAATACGTGCTGACAGCACTGCCCCATCGCTTGGTCGCCCTTCACGGCGTGTAAAGCGGCTGCCAAGAATTTGTCCGACTGCGTAGTGCTTCTCCTCAAACTCAACCGAGAGGGGGAAGTAGTTCATGCCGGGTCGTTCGTCTTCACCCATGACTGCCGTGACCAGTACGGCAGTTTCACCATAGCGAAGGATAACCGAGCCGTGTGCTTGTGAGGTGAGGTCAGTAAAATCTGCCGTCAATGTCTTGCCGGCAATTTCGGTGGTAAATGATTGTTTTTGCATGGCGTTGTGTATGGAGTGGTCCTAGTTGCAGATCTCAATAGTCTCGATAGATACTGTATTGAAATGCTGGTACCAGGAACACTCAGCTATTAATGAATAACGTATTCCAGTCTACCAAGCTTTTCCATAAAAAACATCGACACAATCGTGTCGATGTTTTTTGGTGTTGTAACGATTAGTAAGTCTCATAAGACTAATGGAGTATGACGATTACTCCACAATCACAAGGCACACCTTTAGTATGATACAATGTAATGTCATACTATATACTCTTTGGGACTGATGCGTATTTTGAAAGGGATATTGTTTTATAAAAACCGCAACGGCATAGCCGTTGCGGTTTTTATATGCTGAGTGTGTCTGCTGTATTAATCAGCACCAACTACTTTCGTGATTTTGCGAATACGTCCACCCCGCTTCCCGATGAGGAACTCGCGGGGGTTTTCGTCCATGTCGATGAAGTCGTCAACACATTCACGGAGTCGAGAAGAACTCGACTTTCCAAAGGCAATTGCTTCCACCTGACACCCTTGCGAACGAACGTACTCAACCAGTGGTACAAAGTCGCCGTCACCAGTTGCAAGAATAATTGCGTCTACCTTTTGTGCGTGGATGATGGCATCGACTGCCATACCGACGTCCCAGTCAGCCTTTTTTGCACCACCACTGAAAATCTGAAGGTCTTTGGTTTTGACTTCAATCCCGATTTTCTCAAGCGCTTCGAAAAATGGTTGCTCTTCCCCACTCTCGGTGGTGACCACATATGAGAGTGCGCGGATGAGCTTTCGGTCACCCACCGCAGCTTTCACAATAGCCCCAAAGTTTACCTTTGCCTTATAAATATTTTTTGCACAGTGATACAGATTTTGCGTGTCGATAAAAAGTGCGACACGTTGTTCTTTATGTCGAATGATTGACATACGTGGTATGTATTAGAAATTATTAAATATGAATCAGCTCCCACCCTTACGGATTACTTCGCCTTAAAAATTATGGAGCGACTACACTTCTTTGCAGTATACCAGATTGGCATAACGCATCTGCGGCGATGCTTCGTTTGAAGTATCGCCGCAGTCCATGCTCATAGGTGCGTGTTGTTTATCGACGCAAACCAAGCTTCTTCACGATTGCCTTGTAGCTCTTTTCATTTTTTCGTTCGAGATACTTCAAGTGCTTTCGTCGGTCAGCAACCATTTGGAGGAGACCACGACGTGAATGAACGTCTTTCTTGTTCTTCTTGAGGTGTTTGGTGAGCTCATCAATTTTTCGAGTCAAAAGCCCCGCCTGTGATTCCGCAGAACCGGTGTCCTTATCGTGACGTTGCACGTCCTTCAACGCATTTTCTTTCTTTCGTTTTGTAAGCATAAAAGATTTAAAAACACACTGTACAGATAGATTAGCTCCGTACAATGCAGTAATAACTAGCGAAGTTGGGATGATTCTACCACACCTTGACTTTTTTGGCAAGTCAAACAGTACAAAAAAACCACCAGGTGGTGGTTTTTTTGTACTGTTCACTAAATCTCTACATACTTTAGGATTTCGGGTAAGTCCATACGTGTGTTTACTACGCGGACTATTATTACTTTCTCTTCCGTAACTACGTAAATAAAAGCAAATCCCTTAAACCCAGGTATCGGAGTTTGTAGATATATACCGTCACTATCATATTCTGGCGAACGCCCTATTCGGGGAAATTCTCCAAGGAGTGAAGCGTGCTCCCGCAGCTTACTTTTAAATGCTTCAGCGACAGTAGGTTCTTCCTTTTTGATCCGCTCATAGTAATTCTGTGAGTCATCCTTCGCGGTTTTTGTGAAAAGAACGGTATGTCGTTTAGACATGCATATATTCTAGCATCATGTTATTATTTAGCAAGTCCTTGTCATATATATATTTTTTGTTGCTATGTGTGTATTATTTATTGACAAAAACTCGATATCGAGTAAAGTGTAACAACTGAGCATTAAGTCAAATTAATATAACGTACAACATTATGATAAAAAATTACGAGTGTAATTTAAGAGTAGGCAGGTAAGTACTACATACTATGTCAACACTTAATATTTCTATGCCTGAAGTCCTTAAAAAGGTTGTGACCCAACGTGTTAAAGATGGTGGATTTGGAAATACTTCTGATTATATACGGCACTTAGTTAGAAAGGATGCCCAACTAGCCAAAGCACAAAAGGAGTTTAAGGATTTTGTTCAAGTCGGAATGGATGACTTGAGAAATGACAATGTTTTTTCTATTGAGGATGTTTTTTCATCTCTCAAGTAAAAAATAAAGGATTCAAAAATCAATACACGATTGAAGCTAAAAAATCACCTAGCAAGGTGGTTTTTTAGCTTCAAATGCAAATTTAACTCATGTGTTTTGATATATGGGGTACAATATGTGTATGAAACTCTCACAGTTAAAACGTGAATTTCTGGAATACTTGGAGATTGAAAAGGGACGCAGTATTCATACGGTAACTAACTATGACCGATACCTCAAGCGGTTTTTACAGTACGCAAAAACTGAAGACCCAAAAAAGGTTACCGATAGCCTTGTGCGCGAGTATCGTTTGTGGCTCAATCGACAGCCGGGTACAAAAGTAGGTCGGCAGAAAGAGACCCTGAAGCGTAAGACACAAAACTACTACCTCATTGCACTGCGTGCATTCCTTAAATACATCCGCAAGCGCGGGGTCACTTCCCTCTCTCCAGAGAAGATCGAGCTTGCTAAAGTCCCCGAGCGGTCGCTTGATCTTATTTCCCCGCAAGAACTCGGACGACTCATGAAGGCACCAAATACTGCAACCTTGAAGGGGCTTCGCGATAAAGCGATTCTCGAACTCCTCTTCTCAACGGGTCTCCGTGTTTCTGAACTCACTTCCCTGTCAGTCGAGGATGTCGACCTGACTCGTGACGAATTCTCAGTGCGCGGTAAGGGTGACAAAGTGCGGGTGGTCTTTCTCTCTGACACGGCACGAAAAGCACTTAAGGAGTATTTAGCTGAACGGAAAGATATGGAAGATGCGATGTTTATTCAGTATGGAAAAAATGCAAAGAACGCACAGACCGATAATATTGATCTCCGCCTCACGCCCCGAAGTGTGCAGCGCATCATCAAGCGGTACGCAACCCTTGCAGGTATCACTCGCAAGGTAACCCCGCACGTTATTCGACACAGCTTCGCGACGGACCTGCTTTCAAACGGTGCTGATCTGCGCTCAGTGCAGGCACTCTTGGGTCACGCTAATATTGCGACCACGCAGGTCTACACCCATGTCACCGACAAACACCTCCGCGATATTCATAAGAAGTTTCATTCGAGGAAATAGGTTGACATTTATATAAAATAGGGCATATTCAATTTGAATATAAGGTACATTTTAAATTCTATTTTAGGATATTGGCAAATGGCCATAGTAAAAAATCCCAATTACACTCCAAGTATTAGTTTGAAAAGAGGCATAGTCGAGTTGACTGACGATACCCAACGAATTACTACGGATAGGGCTTGTGAAATATCTCGTTATCTGAATAAGCACCCATTCGGGCTGGAGCACCGCTTTTTAACAAGAGCTAACGGGTGTGTGTTTTTTACCCTCAAACCAGAGGCGATGCTTGCTTTCATAAGGCAAGATATGATGAATATACAGGCCTTACGAATTGTATATGCACAACGCTCTCCTGAAAATGAAAACGAACACCTCATATACTTTGAGTCTTGGACAAATTTGGCTGTCCGCATTTGTGGTTCGTGTACGGATTTCGGTGATGGAGGTACTTTAAAAGGGTGCCAAATACAAAATTTGTTATAGTGGTAGCACTATGATGCAAAAAACTGGATGCTCTATGCCACGGTCTGTATTACGGGCGCTGCGGTGTTGGTGGTGGAAATTGCTGCATTGCGTATTTTGGCACCGCA
>JAJOLD010000022.1 GCA_021129515.1 Minisyncoccota bacterium | reverse complement strand
GCAACAAATACAGAAAAGGCGCCCATGGGCGCCTTTTCTGTATTTGTTGCGGGACCTGGAATCGAACCAGGGTCTGGAGGTTATGAGCCTCCCGAGGTACCTCTCCTCCATCCCGCTATAAAATGCGCTTGGTAACGCATACGGATAGGTAGCACTCTACCCTATCTTCCCCATTCATGCAAATCAAATCGTCCCAAACTCCTGAAAAACCCTTCCAAACTGAGTGATAGTGTCTTTTGCTTTCTTTTGCGTTAATACAAAATCACTGCCTGAGTGTGCAATTTTATTACGCACAATATGGGCTTCCCACGCATCATCAATGGTTTGAAATGGGTTATTGCGTGCTGCCTTCAATCGCTCACCAAGTGTTGTACCAACATACCCCGCTTGTTCCAGCACATCTTCAAGCATAATATCTGCTTCAATGATGGCAAGTCGCCAATCGTTGGGATTATCAGTTGTCACATGCGATTCAATATCAGTCCATCGAGCATCTTTCGCAACAGCCCCTCCATATGCATGTGCCCATGCAGCTTCAGCTTCATGTAAGGCATGCTGTACGATAGCCATGAGTTGTCCCCCTTTAATCTTTGCATACACAAACCCAATAAAAAAGAGTACGGAGAGCAAGAGTGCCACAATTGAATATATCCCCCACCAATGTGAGAGCGTATCAAAGAGTGATGACTGCGTTGCGTCTGCGCCGAGTATGCCTTCAATGAGACTCCGTAATAGAGACACCAAATCAAGTCCGATGGTATCGTAGCGGATCACTCGTTCTTCCATTAGCACTTCTGGTGTCATAGGCTATGCCCACATCGCATGTTACTTGTTGTCGTACACCCGTTTCCCAAAATCAAACAATCGCGCATCACCGCCATGTGGTGCTATATATTGTACCCCAACTGGAAGCTGTTTACCGTCTCGTTCCACGGTTCCTGTTGGGATAGAAATTGCTGGTACACCAGTGAGGTTTATCGGCACGGTAAAGATATCGGCAAGATACATAGAGAGCGGATTACTCTTCTCTCCTATCTTGAATGCAGGTGTTGGCGATGTTGGTGTCATAATGATATCAACATCCTTGTATGCTTCCGCAAGTTCATCACGCATCATTTCGCGTGCCATTTCAGCTTTTCCATAGTATGCGTCATAGTACCCAGCAGAGAGCACATACGTACCAAGCAGTATACGTCGTTTAACCTCTGCACCAAAGCCTTCAGCACGGGTCTTAAGATAATCATCAAGAAGATTAGCGCCGTCTACATGAAGCCCATAGCGCACACCATCATACCGAGCGAGGTTTGAGGATACTTCTCCAGGCATCACAATGTAGTACGCTGCCAATCCTTTTTTCATGAGTGGCAATGATACATCGACAACCTCATGCCCTGCCGCCTTCAATGCAGCAATAGATTCTTCAAATACTGCCATGACATCGGGGTCAACACCTTCTCCTAAGAAATCTCGAGGTACACCAATACGATAGGTTTCTTTTTTTGGTGCCAGTTTATAGGTATCTTCCTGAATCGTCGTTGCGTCCATAGGGTCATTCCCTGCAATAGCATTAAAAATAGTTTCAGCATCAGCAACCGAGTTACTCAAGACGCCTGCCTGGTCGAGCGAAGAACCCATGGCAATGAGTCCATAGCGTGAGACAGCACCATAGGTTGGCTTGTATCCCACTACCCCACAAAAGCCTGCAGGTTGCCGCACCGAACCACCCGTATCGGTACCAAGCGCAGCAACTGCGGCACCCATAGCTACTGCAGCAGCCGAGCCCCCTGAAGAGCCTCCCGGTACTCGCGCTGTGTCATGCGGGTTTTTCGTGACCCCAAACGCAGAGTTCTCGGTTGACGCACCCATAGCAAACTCGTCGAGATTTGTTGCACCGATAAAGAGTGCTCCCTCTTTTTTCATTCGCTCAATCACCGTTGCATCATAGGATGCTGTGTAGTTTTCAAGCATTTTTGACGCTGCAGTTGCCTTCTTCCCCTTAATCAAGATATTGTTTTTCACTGCAATCGGCATACCGAGGAGTGCTGGTGCAGCATCTCCTTCTTTTGCGTACCGCTCAGTTGCGGCTTCGGCTGCAGCACGCACATCATCATACACCTCAAGAAAGGCATGTATATCCTCATCGCGCTCATTGATGACCGCTAAGTAATCCTCCACAGCCTGTGTTGGTGTGTATGACCCTTCAACAAATTTTTTTCGTAGTTCTGTGATTGTCATACGCATTATTGTGAATCACCACCAAGAATTTTCTTTACCTCTATATATTGACCGTTACGCTTCGGTGCGGCCTCCAGTATATCCTCAGTGTAGGCACCAGGTTCGTATGGAGTATCATCGTCACGCATCACGTTATAGCGTGCACCTACTTTTTTTGTCGTCACATCGCCATCTGCGGTAATGGTCTCAATATCGCTTACATACCCAATAATCGAAGTGATATCGGTTGCTAAATCTTCTGCTTCACCACCACGCAATTCGATGCGTGCAAGGGTTGCCAAATGCTCAATATCTTCTTTCTTCATGAGAGCTATACTAGCACCGAATACCACCGAATACCACCTTGACCATTCATACATCAAACTATCATACATAGGACCTATAGGTCCTATGTATGATAGTTGGGTGATGAAGCGGGGTGTGCGAAGTAATATCGAGAGAATCTGTTCGACTAGCGCACCAAGTCCAGAAATGCAGCTTCGTCAAGCACCGCAACACCAAGCGCACGTGCCTTTGCTGCTTTCGAGCCAGCTGACGTTCCAACGACTACGTAGTCGGTATTTTTTGAAATTGAGCTTGCGACAGACGCCCCTTGTGCACGCGCCAACTCCCCCGCCTCACTTCGCCCAAGGGTCGGGAGAGTACCAGTAAAGACAAACGTCTTGCCGGCAAGCGCACTCCCTGAATGTTTCGGCTTCGTAATGGTAATATGACGCTTCAATGCTTTAAGGAGATCTTGATGCGCTTTGTCTTCCATCCACGACACCACAGACGCTGCGACAATGTCACCCACCCCATGTACTTCTGCAAGTGCTTCTACCGACACCTTCTCAACAGCCCCTAGTGACCCGCAATGCTCAGCAATAAGTCGAGCGGTTTCTTCTCCTACGTGGTCAATAGAAAGCCCCACCAAGAGCCTATGGAGCGGCACCTCACGTACCGCGCCGATTGCCTGCACAACATTTTCTGCGGCTTTTTCCTTAAAACTTGGTAGGTCAATCAAATCCCCTTCGGTGAGCGTATAGAGGTCTGCTGCGGTATTGATAAGGTTGTGTTCAAGGAGTAGGTCGATAATGCGTGGTCCCACACCATCTATATTGAGCGCACCCTTTGAGACAAAATGATAGAGTCGCTCTCGGTGGAGCGTATCAGAGTCTTTTGATACACACCGGTATGCTGCTTCGCCTGGTACACGCTCGATACTGCCGTCTCCGCCACATTCAGCCACCTTCTTAGGGAATCGAAATGGTTTTGTCTTTGCTGGTCGCAATGCACGCAGCACTTCAAGAATTTCAGGAATAATATCACCCGCCTTCTGAAGAATGACTGTATCGCCTACCCGCACATCGAGCTTCTTGATTTGGTCTTCGTTATGCAGCGTCGCACGAGACACGGTTGATCCTGCAATTCGTACTGGACGCAAGTGCGCAACGGGTGTAATCACTCCCGTGCGTCCGACCTGGAGCTGGATGTCTTCAACTACCGTTGTTGCCTGCTCTGCAGGGAATTTGTATGCAATCCCATACCGAGGTGATTTTGCGGTATGCCCAAGCGCACGTTGCGCTGCCACTTCGTTGACCTTAATCACCACACCATCAACACCATACGGCAAATCATCTCGCTTCGGCACCCACGTGGTATAGAAATCAAAAATATCAGCAATGGTCTTTGCGTGTCTGTAGTTTTTGTTAACCGTGAATCCCAATGTCTTGAGTAGTACTAACTCCCCCATTTGCGTATCGGGCACATCTGTCTTATCTATGAAATCAATATCATATGCAAAGTATGAGAGCTTTCGCTTTTTTGTTACTGCAGCATCAAGCAAGCGCAATGAACCTGCAGCAGCATTACGGGGATTAGCAAAGAGTGGTTCTCCAGCTCGTTCGCGCTCCTTGTTAATGTGTGCAAATGCTTTCTCTGAGAGCCATGCTTCGCCAACCACAATAAGGTCAATGGGTTCTGAGAGATGTTCTGGGATGTCTGCAATGGTGCGTGCGGTGTGCGTAATATCTTCACCCACTACCCCATCTCCGCGGGTGGTTGCACGAACGAGTGAACCATCAGCGTACTCGACAATCACCTTAAGTCCATCGATTTTGTGTTCACAGACATAGGTCAGCGTATCGGTACTATTTCCCTCTTTCTCGAGAAAGCGATAGAGCCGTTCTTCCCATGCAGCAAGCTCCTCGTTGCTAAACACATTATCAAAGGACCATTGTCGCACACGGTGTGTTACTTTTGAAAATGCTGCACTCGCAGCCCCTCCCACAACCTCAGTCGGTGTATACGAACCTTTAAGCGCAGGGTACGCTTTCTCGATTTCGAGAAGCTCAGTCACCAATGAGTCATAGGCTTCATCACTTATCTCAGGTGTATCCTGCTCATGATAGAGCGCTCGGTGATGTTCAATAAGGCGCGAAAGCTCAGTTGCACGCTTTGTAATGTCTTGAGAGGGTTTTGTCATCCGGACAGTATAGCGTATATATCAAAGGTTAAAAATCAAAAATAAAATATAGAAGACGAAAGCCTGCGGCTTTCGTCTTCTATATTTTATTTTTGCTTTTTAATATTTGATTTTTATACGTTAGTACCTGAAGACTAGCTCGCGTTCTACAGTGCGAGCCGAATCCCTCTCACTACACGCACGGTTGTACCCTCGTGATTGAATGACCGTACACTCAACACCGGCAGGGCACGTACCAGGCACACCAATACTACTCATACTTGTAGGATTAGCTGCGTCAAAAAATTTATAGATACTCACATCAGTACATACTTCTATACCTGAACCACTATTGGTCCACGCAAATTCAAAATTTTGTTCTTGTCCATTTGATGCACCCCCTGCATTTCGTGATTCACCAAAACACTCAATCATGCTACTTGGCGCTCCCACATCAAAGTAACCCCCTTCCTTACCACCAGCCTCACCAGCAATATCCCAATACCGCATACACTCAACACCAGCGTTAGCAACCTGAAATGCAGTCTCTGAATCATGCAAAATACTCGCGATTTTGAATTGCTTTAAGCTGATACTTAAAAGCGACATACCAATGGCAACCACAATACCTGACACCATAATTGCTAAAAGGAGTGTGAAGCCTCGCTGCTGTTGTGTGTTGGTTTTATTCATATTGATTAAAAATTCGAGTCTGCAGCACTACTGATGCATCCGATGCATGTTGTCCATAAATATTTGATGGCCATGTCACCGTAACCGTCACAGTGAGCTCCTGTGCCGACTCTTCCTCTTCAAAAGAAATTTCACGTGTATAGATTGAGTCAATCCAATCGCTTCCCGAACCATACGCATACAAAATATTGTTAGACAGTGGGTTTTGATTCTCATGTAAGAGACAACTTGAACCACTACAAAGGTGGAAGGTGCCATCAAGCGCATTATAATCACAGGTTTGGCTTCCGGTACGACATTGCGATGGTATCGGACCATTATCAAACCAGTCCCAGGTATCAGTACCGGTGCCCCACACAACATCGAGTGCGGTGTCATCACGCAGCTGCACAACCGCCTCCAAGGCTTCTTGTGCAAGAAAAACTGCAGCCATCTGTTCACGCGCAAAGTATGCTGACTGGAAGCCGCGCGCAGCAACAACCATAGGACCAACAATCGCGAGTAACAATACAGTTACTGCAACCAATGTTTCTACCAGTGTGAACCCTTTCTGTTGTGTGTGGTGTGTGTACATATGTCTAATAATCTAATGTGCGCTGCACGATACGCGTTTGTAGCGTAAAGTCTGTATCCGTATCATCGTCATGCACCACGTAGCCCTGTACCAATATATTTGCTTCAGGTTGTTCAAGGTTCGATCCCGTAGAACCAATAATATCGATATTAAAACTGGTAATCGAGAGCTCTTCTGAAGTAATCGTGAGCCAATTACCACTTTCAATCTTGCGCTCAAGCACACCTACTCCATTACTTGTGGTCAACCGGTACGCTACCCGATCCCCTGTTTCACCATCGTTAAAAATAATGGTATCACCATCGTTGCAATCACGCGTACCACTTGGCAATGATGTCACGGTAGAACTCGTACAATAGTAATCAAACCCCGTACGAATGTTGCGCGTCATACTATCAAGCGCAAAGGATATATTCGTAATGACTGAGTGCACCCCTTGTGCACGACTGTTGGTGTCGATAAGTACAACGAGGGTCCCCATACTAATGGTCATCACAATGGCAAAAATTGCAATAGACACCATAAGCTCCACCAGCGTAAATCCTGACCGGGTACCGCGTGGCGTGTGGGTCGCGTGTTGGGTTGTGTGACGTGTCGTATACATACTTATTCGAGAACTACTGAAATTTGACCGAGTAGCGAGACGGTGATGGTCCAGATATCATCACCATTGGGTGACTTTACCTTTACAATACCGTACTCGATGTTACTACTCGTCACCCCTGGTGCATTAAACAATGCCTGAAATTCGGGTCGCTTAAAGGATATATCAAGCCGATCAATGGTGCAGTCATCAGTGGTCTCACCTACCATGCGAACGCAGACATCATAAATTTCCATGTTGCGACCAATGGTAAATACATCGAGGTTGGTGATTGAGCCGATGGTATATTCTGGATAGCCACTGCCATCGTACCGAAAGAAGTAATACTCCTTGGTACTTGGTGTAAATGACATACCATACGGTGAGTCGAACTGATTGGTATCTGATGTGCTTCCAAAGGCACTGAGTGAGTATACTTGTGCTTCTCGCAAGGACGCAGCAATATCGTACGCAAGCCCTTTGAGCAACACGGTACTATCGAATACAGAAAATCGTGTCACCATGACTGCTGAAATCATAATTAAAATACCAATCACCACAGTCAATTCCACCAAAGAAAACCCGCGCGCGGGTACACTAGAACGGTAAGAACGTACGTGTGATTTCAAAAATGTCAGCATGGAAGAAATGCGTGAAGAGAAATCCAATAATGAGAAATGGAGCAAATGGAATCTCACTCTTTATTGTAAGCGCACTCCCAAAATATAGTAAGGCCGTTTTTCCACGAACCAAAAAGCGCTGCACCAGAAGAAGACAGACACTCACCACGGCTCCCACCACAAACGCAATCACAATCATGGTATATACTGCTGGAAATCCGACCATCATACCCAGTGGAAATGCAAGCTTTGCATCTCCCAAACCCATCCAGCGCCCATGTGAGACATACCAAAATGCCGCAAAAAAGATAAACCCGAACAGCCCTCCTGCCACTGACCACAGTACTGTCGCCACGGAGGGCGTCGCCATATGCATATACCCAAGATAGAGGAAGGCACATGCCAGTACCCCCATCACAAATTCATCTGGAATAATAGTGTGTCGCATGTCGTACACCGTAATCACGGCAAGTACTGCCGTTAACACTGCATAGAGTGCAAACAAAAAAGGTGTCGTATCGAACATACTCCAAAGCAGCACATAGACACATGCAACCATAAGCTCCACAATCATATACCGTGACGGAATCCATGAGGCACAGGTACGACACTTTGCACCCAAGGCAAGATACGACACAATAGGAAAGAGCTCATACCAATGCAATGTTTCACCGCACGAAAGACAATGCGAGCGACCATTGATTGATTTGCCTGTATGCAACCGATAGATGACCACATTTAAAAAACTACCGATGATTGCACCGAAAATAAATATAATCCCTAACCAGAGATACTCTATCGTAACCATATCTAATTGCACGCTACATCTGTATTACTAATAGTTGAACCGGTGGTACGGACGGTAGCCCGGTATAATCGGTACAAAAGTATGTCGTTGTACTCTGTACCAATTGCGCTTCCATTGCCCACCCCTCGGCAATACCCGCCTCAGATTCATCGAAACAATTGACGACACCCGTCCCATTTGCACTATCAGCTGCAGTCAGGTGGTCACGAATACCAGGTAGCGTTGCACTCTTTGACATCGCGCACACACTCGTATACGCATTGCCATTTTCACTGTAGTACAAATCAGCTTGTGCGCGTGCATTATTCAAACTCGCAATTGTTGCACCATCAGCACCCTTGTCACGTGCTGTATTTAGCGCACTCAATGCCAATGTTGCAATAATACCAATCAAGGCAATAACTACGAGGAGTTCAACAAGTGTAAAACCTTTCGATGTATGTATATGCATTACATTTCATTGTAAGCCGAACACAGCAATCTGAAACCCATACCTGTTAAAAACAAAAAAACGCCCATACGGGCGTTTTTTGCTACACACTGTATTAGTTACAGGTGGTGTTTCCATTAGCAAGTGCTGGATCTGATGCAAGTGTACCACCGTATCCGGTGCTGTCTACACAGTAGTATTCAGTACCATCTGAAAGGACAATACCTGCTGCCCAACTATCCGCAACATCGAAACAATCTGCTGTTTCCCCTGAAATTGCATTGGTTGCAGCATCAAGTCCTGCATCGACGTTACCGTCTGTACATACTGCTGCATAACTGTTTGGTGATGCATCATCGTACACGATTTCAGCTTGTGCACGAATATTGTTAAGACTTGATTTTGCTGCCGCATCGGCACCCTTATCACGTGCGGTGTTAAGAGATGCGAGTACAACAGAGGCAAGAATACCAATGATCGCAATCACCACGAGGAGCTCAATGAGCGTAAAACCTCGCTTTGAAATGTTTTGTATCATAATCTATTTAATGAAAGTAATATATTACTCCACGTTGGATGTGGTTACCCCTATTATACGGCGTTTATATGCCCCCTAAACACTCCCTGTGGATAAGGCACCCCCAAGTAGAAACTACTTGGGGGTGCCTTGTCCACACTGCGCGCTAGGTGCTAGATTATATTCCTCCCGTAATATTGTAGATAGGCAACAACACTGATGCGAGCAACGTACCCACACCAAGTCCAAGCATCACAATCATGATTGGCTCAATAAGGTTAATCATGGTATCAACTGCATTGTTCACTTCTCGATTGTAGAAATGCGCCAAGGTTTTGAGAATTTCACCGAGCTTACCGGTCTCCTCACCCACTTTACTCATTTGCGCCAACACACCAGGAATTTCTTGGTACTGGTCGATAGAGTCTGCAAACGACTTACCACCCTTCACGTCGATAATCGTACTATCAAGAATTTCTCGGTAGACACCATTATCAACCACCTCTGCAGTCACCTCCAAGGCTTGCACCATTGAGATACCACTCGCAAGCATCGTTGAAAGGTTATCACAAATACGAGTGAGGTAGAGCTTCTGGTAGAGATTACCCAGTACTGGGATTGAGAGTTTTGCTTCATCAACGGCACGCTTCCCCACTTCTGTCTTCATAAACTGCCAGAACATAACACCACCAATAGCAAGCAACACAATAATGATGCCAATATATGCAGACATAAAGTCTGAGATACCAATCACAATCTTTGTATAAATCGGAATTTCTTGTCCTGAACTAACGAGAATGGCACTGATTTTTGGAATCACCAGGGTCAACATCAAGGTCATTACCCCAACAAATACCAAAATCACAAACGCAGGATAGACCAATGCATTTTTAGTCTTGGTAACCACCTGATACATACGGTCGAGATAGTCCGCAAGATACCCAAAGGTTTGCTCAAGACGTCCTGAGTCCTCACCCGATTTGACCATACTCACATAAAACTGAGAGAAGATACTTGGATGATTTGCCAAGGCACGTGAAATAGAACTTCCTCCTTGGAGATCATCAGAAATTTCATTCAATGCACGTTGCATCATTGGATTCTCAGCCTCTGAGGCAAGCAACCGGAATACCCGAAGCGCAGAAACCTGTGCTTCAAAGAGTGTTGCAAGCTGTCGTGAGAGAATCACCACCTCCTTATTACTTACGCGTTCAAACAGCGTGATTTCAAAATCAAAAATAGACTGTTTCTCACTGAGCGGTTCAACAGACACCACCGTGTAGCCACGCTCTTGCACGGTATTCATTGCCGCGTCAATATTCTGCGCTTCCACCGTACCCTCACGAGGTTGATTGTTTCTATCTATTGCTTTGTAGGAGAACAACATAACGAGAAATAGTGATATTACATCAGACGCTCAAGGCCCTTAGGATTAATAGAGTATGCAAAGGCATTTTCCACGGTAATCTCACCTTTCTGCACCAATTCAACCAGTGACCGATTCATATCAATCATACCGTGCTCCAACCCGGTCTCAATCACCGTCTGCACCTCATGTGTGCGACGCTCCCGAATCAGGTTTGCCACAGCAGCATTGTTAATCAAGAGTTCATACGTTGGCACCAGCCCACCTGAAATACGCGGAATAAGACGCTGTGAAAAAATACCCGCAAGTGAATTCGAAAGCTGCAAACGAATCTGATCTTGCTGCTCCGCAGGGAATGAGTCGATAATACGGTCAATCGTTTGTGCGGCACTGTTGGTGTGAAGTGTTGAGAGCACCAAGTGACCAGTTTCAGCAGCAGTCACTGCAGTACCAATGGTCTCTGCATTACGCATCTCACCCACCATGATGACGTCGACGTCTTGGCGAAACACTGAAATAAGAGCGGTCTGGAAATCTGCAGTATCGAGTCTGACTTCTCGCTGGTCGATCATTGACTTCTTTGGTTCGAAAATATACTCGACTGGGTCTTCAATGGTCACCACATGCTCTGCACGGTTGTTGTTAATGAGCTCAATCATTGCCGCAAGTGTTGTGGACTTACCCTGCCCCACCGGTCCCACACAGAGGAAAAATCCTTGTGGTCGCTGGGTAAAGGTTTCAAGAATTGGGGGCAGGTTCAGTTCTTCAAAGGTTCGAATTTCATTTGGAATATGTCGTAATGCAATTGAGATAGTACCCTGCTGGAAAAATCCATTACCACGAAACCGTACACCATCTTTAGCAGCAAATGAAAAGTCCACTTCTTTCGTAGCCAAGAAATCTTCTTCTTGTTCTTTTTGAATAAGCACGCGCAAAAAACCAAGTACATCCTCAGGTGTGAGAATTGGTTTTTTGAGGAGTGGAATCAACGCACCTGCCACACGAATGGTTGGATGGGCATTCACTGAAAGATGAATGTCAGACCCTTTTTCAGAAATGACAATATCTATTAAATCTTCAAGTTCTTTTTTATAATCAACTGACGCCATAATTACTCTTTTGTTACTTTTGAAACTATATCCTCAACCTTGGTCACGACTTCGCTTGGGATACTTTCTGCCTTGATGATGTATCCATCTGCTCCTGCAGCTGTTGCGGCAGTAACCTCTTCGTCACTTGCCTGATTAGAAAGCACCACACAGACTGCATCCCCACCAATATGCTCACTCTGAATCACATTCAGTAGTTCAATGCCCGTCATACCAGGCATAATCATATCCATGAGTACTGCATCAAATGCTTTTTCACGCAATAGGTCAGCGCCCTTCTCTGCATCTTGTGCAACCTCAACTGTATGCCCACGTTCGCTAAACTTTGTAGCATACATATCACGAAGAAAATCGTCATCATCAATCAAAAGAATCTTCATACTATGTATTATACGTGTTTATGCTGCTGCAGTTTCATGGTTATCGACAGGTAATTGTTCAGCCCCTTCCTCAGCTTTATCTGACACCAGCATGGCACCGCCAAGTGTACTCACCTCTTCAAATGGGATTTCATGTCGCAACGCTTTAGTAATGGCATCTTCCTTCATTGTGATGAACCCTTTCTTACGTGCCGCTTGATATATCTGTTCTTCGGTACCCCCTTGGAGTATCAAGCGCTCAATATCATCATCAATAACAACCGCCTCCATAACCGCAATACGTCCTTTAGTACCATCGGTACACTCCTTTGTCGGCTCTGCATACAGCACATGGTCTGACGTCGGTACATGACTCCGATATTGTTCAGGCAAATCTTTAAATTCTTCTTCAATCATCATCTTAATACTACCCTCAACAGGCACCTGCTTCCCTGAGTTTGGGCAAATACGCTTCACCAAGCGCTGCGCAATCGCAAGCTGCAAGGTTGGTGCAATAAGGTATGGATCAACGCCCATATCAATCAGTCGTGGTATCACCCCAATCGAATTATTGGTGTGAATCGTAGAAAGCACCAAGTGACCCGTCAGTGCCGCCTGAATTGCGAGCTGCGCTGTCTCTTTATCACGAATCTCACCCACCATAATGATGTCAGGGTCCTGACGAAGTGCAGCGCGGAGTCCTGCCGCAAAGGTGTACCCAATCTCAGGACGCACCTGTGATTGACTCACCCCCGTAATGTTGTACTCAACAGGGTCTTCAAGCGAGAGCACATTCTTCCTTTCTCTATCGACTTCAGAAAGCATCGAGTAGAGGGTCGTCGACTTACCAGACCCGGTTGGTCCTGAAATTAGGATAATACCAAATGGCTGCTTAATCGCGTCCCGAATGAGCTCCACATTTTTAGGTGACACCCCAGTACCCTCAAGCGTCCGCACCCCGCCCTCGGTATCAAGAATACGCATTACCACCTTTTCTCCATGATTGGTCGGCAATACCGACACACGAAAATCAATTTTTCGTCCATCAATAGTTGCTGAGAAACGACCATCTTGTGGTTTTCGTTTTTCATCAAGTCGTAATGAAGAAAGGATTTTGACACGAGCAACGACTGCCAAATGCACCTTTCTCGGCAGCTGCAAGCTCGTCGCCAACACCCCATCAACACGGAACCGTACCACCACCCGTGACTCGGTCGGTTCTATATGAATATCAGATGCACTGCCATCAACCGCATAGCGAAGTATCGTAGCAACAATTTTTGTAACCGGCGCATCCTCCTTGATATGCTCTATACGCTCCTCTTCAGACGCATCGGACATGCTTGGCTCCAAATCAGATTCCAGTAAATCCAGTACTTCATCAACTTCACCAGTGAGACTTTCATATGATTTCAGTCCATAGATATGGTCACGCTCGAGTATGACAAATAGACGATACGGAATCTGATGCTTTGCAGTAATAAAATTGAGCGCATCTTTGAGTGCCAAGTTGTCTGGGTCAACCACTCCGACTTCCAATACATTATCGACTACTGCGAGTGGAATACATTTATAGTGTTTGGCAGATTCCTCCGGAATATAACTTAATATTTTTTGGTCAATGATATCGGTTTCCTTAATCACTCGTGTTGGCAAATCGTAGTACGCACCAAGCATCTCGCGAATGACTGTATCGGCAATATCATGCTCCAGTGCTGCCTGCTCAATAGAAAAACCATGCTCAGCGGCATGCGCTTTAATTTTTTTTGATGTCTCAACATCAATAGTATTCTTTTCTACTAAGAGCGAAAGAAGATCCATACAACATCTGTCTATGCACGCAGCTACTCAAACGACGCAGCCGACGCTGCAGGTGCAAATGGGTTTTGTCGGCCCGTTGGTTCGTCGATAACTTCCTGACGATTATCAGTCAGTGCATTAAACCGACTGTCAGTAAAGAGTGTATTTGAAATATCAAGTGTTTTAATGTGCTGTAGTCGATTGAGAAATTCTTGTGTCTCACGCTCTACATCGTCGCGCACCATACCGTTTTGTGAATCAAGTACCGCTTCATCTTCTTGTACAAACAAGGTATAGCCAAGCCATAAAATAATCGCAAGACCAAGTGCAAATATGAGATTTTTGAGCAACGTAGTCATAGGCTTAGTTTTGTTGTGAAAGTGGCGTTAGCGAATAAAGGCGAATGGTGAAGTTATATTGCTGCAAATCACCTTCAGTCACCTCAAAGTCAACATGCATAATTTCCATAAGCACCAGACTCTTTTCAATTGCATCCAACATAGCTCGCATCTGCTCATAGGTACCAATAAGTCCAAATGAAATATCAACCGTATCAAACTGCTCCATGAGTGACTTGCGCTGTGAACTTGGCTCAAGATCGAGGTCCGCACTCACATCAACCTTCTCAACCTCAATATTCCCAAACAGCATACCCGACTCATTTGCCAATGCCTGCAAGTCAATCAGTGCTTGTACTTCGTCAATAGAAGCAGGCACCAACGCGTCCAAACGCTCGAGGTCGCGCGCACTAAATTCATTGCGCTTATTGATAAGTCGTTGCAACTCACGATTAAACTCCTCTGCTTTCGCAACTGCTTCACGATACTTGTTGGTCTGATCTTGCACCTCCCTAATCTCAGCAAACATTGGCTTCGCAAAGAAAAAGAATATTGCAACTGCAATCACTACTGAAAAGATTGGGGTTAAGGTTCTAAACATAAGCTATTCAAGTTCCTCGTCAATTACAGTGTCTGTAGTGCTCGACGCTGCACTCGGTACAACCGTATCTGGTGTCGCAGTCTCAGCAACCGCCTCATCGGGCAGCTCGAGCACATCGGCAGCTTCAAATGCGGCTTCATCGTACTGGTCTGTTTCATATACCTCGACCGTTGCTACCTCAAACTGAAGCAGTGGTCCTGCAATATTCCCTTCCACCGAGAAGGTCACACGCGGCTCATCTTCTTCTGCTGCGGCATCGCTATTACCGGCAAGCAAGTCTTCAGCACTTTTGTCTGCGGTAGTGATATCCGTAAAAATAGTATTCTGCATAATAGGATCACGCCCAAACTGCGTTGCCTGCAATGCCACTGCAGTAAATTCTTCGGTCGCTCCTTCAATCACAACCGACACATCATTTGAAGGACGACGTTCGAGTTCAATACCCGTAAACTGTACACTTTCTTTAGTCGTTAGTTGTAGCGTGTCAAACACCTTCGAGAACGCTGCGTGCGTATCGAGGAGATGCATACCAGCAGCAAGCTGTGCATCAAGGTCTCGTACATTGGCAATGTCAGCCTCATTAAACAATGAGCGTTGTTCGCGCAATGCCTCCTTCTCGCCTTCTAGCTGACTCACCATCACATCCCGATAGAGGAATACTCCCACAGACAAGAAAATAGCTCCCAACAAAAGTACGGTCGCAATAAAACCAAATACATTGTATTTGCGGCGACGTCGCGCACGCGACGGTACCGTTGCCATGGTTTGCTTCGGAATAAACGAAGAACGCGGGGTCTCTGTCATCCCATTCATTATACGATTTACACTCGCACTTCTATACAAACATGTGTGGACAATGCGTTGTGTTTGTTTTGTGGGTACCTACTCGCTGAGCAGGGCTTGCAAGGCAACACCAATCGCGGTCGCAAATACCGGACCTGCCTCTACCAAGGTATCCTCAAGAAAAGCTGGATACGCTACTTTTGAAAATGAATCTGAATACGCAACTTTATGTTGCAATATATCCTGTGCATAGGTCTGCATCCCCACAAGCATAGCACCACTCCCACTCAACACCACGCGCTCAACTTCGGTATTTTCCGTTTGTTCGTATTTAGTAATCACCTTATGAATCTCCTGAAATCCCCGCTCCAATACCTTAGTAATCACCTTGCGGGTTTTCTCGTCACCATCTTGTAATGAAAATGTACGCTTCAACGCTTCTGCATCTTTAAAGGAAAGCGATGACGCCTCAGCAATGTTTTTAGTGATTTCCAACCCTCCCATACGCACACTGTGTGTTTTATGCACGACTCCCTGTTTTGCGATAAAGAGTTTCGTTGCGCCTGCACCCATATCCAAGACCGCAACCGTACCATCGCTCTGTGCAGCAGACGAACGTACCGCACTAAAAATTTCCAACTCAGTAAGGACTGTCTGCAAACTTGCACTTTGAGTCACCGCTGTGTATTTATCAAGCGCAGTGTTGTGAATCGCTGCCATCATTACCTTTGTCTTTGTGTTTGCCTGATCAACTGCAATAGGAAACCAGTCCAGTGTCACTTCTGACAGCGGTACCGGAATATATTTGCGCGCCTCAACTGGAACTCTATTTTGAATTTCACCTTGGTCAATCGTATCTAAATCAACTACCGTCGCAAAACTTGCACTATATGACACTGCCACGGCAGCATTTTTTGTGGTAACTGAAGACTCGCGCAGAATATCAACGACCGCCTCAATCAACTTCTTTTGATCCAGCTGTGTAACGCGACCAATTTCCACTCCACCATATGGACCCAATTGCAACTCACCATAGGTATCAAGTGTTGGCACTCCCTTTTTGTCATGTAACTGCACCAACTTAATCGAAGATGACCCTATATCAATACCCACCACGCTCCGGGTTCCGCGTGCAGATGATTTTGTAAATAAACTTGAAAGACTAAATGCCATATCACGAACAGTATCAACACAATACAGCGCACCACAGACAAAATTTGTGGGTGCACGGTGTTTGTATTATCGTATCATGAGTTATGTACTCATATATACACACCGCCCTTGATATCCTCTTTCCCCCATCAGCCGAAGCACGCCTCGTGCGCAGCATGTCTCGAGAAAGTGCCACCACCCTTATGGCAATACGACGGAAATCCGATACCACCATACTCGCTCCCTTTTCTGATATACGGGTACAAGCACTCATTCATGAAGCAAAATTTCACGGGAGCGCGCACGCGTACACAGTGCTCGCCGCGATGCTTACCGAGTATCTGAAGACACATCCCGCAAAACCAAAATCAATATACATTCCTATACCCCTCTCAAAAAAACGCATGCGTGACAGAGGATACAATCAAGTTGCACAAATACTTGCGCATAGCAGACTCCCCACCAACACCACCGCTCTCGTGCGTACACGCAATACACAACCACAAACCAAACTCAGTCGTGAGGATAGGCGCACCAATATGCACCAGGCATTCTCCGCACCGAATCCAGACACCGTGCGAGGACGCCATGTAGTACTTATCGATGACGTCACCACCACCGGTGCAACACTCCATGCTGCCACTTCAGCCCTCCGACATGCGGGGGCTGCATCCATCACGACCATCGCCCTCACCGGGTAACGGCGGTAAGCGCATGTCGCGCAGTCTCCAAAAAAGTACAACTACGATATAATAGCTCCACTATGCTCAAATATATTGCCACTCTATGCATCACAGCGTTCTTGCCGCTTACGGCATCAGCACAAATCGAAGCACGCCAAGAATTACAAGAGACCGTCTCTGCCACCGTACTTGAAATTGTGTCCGTCGAACAAAAAGAAATCCTCGGGACCGACACCATCGTTACCATTCAAGAGGTGCGTGCTGAAGTGCACGAAGGGCTCCGAGCCGGCACTGTTGTTACCTTCGAAAACGAACTCACCACACTCACCGAAGGTGACAAAGTACTCCTCAACCGACTCGCTGCAATAAACGGTGAGGAGTATTTCGTATTTAAAGATGTCCACCGACTCCCACTTCTTGCACTCCTTGCCGTGCTCTTTGTCGCACTCCTGATTGTCTTTGCAGGAACACAAGGGGTGCGTGCACTCCTCTCACTCGGTGCCAGTATTGCCGCAATTCTCTTTGGACTCATTCCAGCACTCCTTGCAGGCTATGACCCCGTACTCACAAGCCTTGCCATTGCAAGTGTCATACTTGCCGTAGTGCTCTTTGGTACCCATGGGTTCAATGCCCGTGCAACCACCGCCTTTCTTGGTACCACTGCTGCAGTTGCCATTACCAGTGGTATTGCACTGCTGTTTGTGAGCGCTATGCGTCTCACCGGCTTTAGCTCCGACGCCTCAATCTATTTAAACTTTGCAACCTTCGGCTCACTCGACTTTGCAGGACTCCTCCTCGGCAGCATCATCATTGGTATCCTTGGTGTACTCGACGATGTCTCCATTACCCAAGCTTCAGTCGTCCAAGAACTCAAAGCAGCCAACAATACACTTAGTCATCTCGAACTCTACAAACGTGCCATTCGGGTTGGTCGTGACCACGTGGGCTCCTTGGTAAACACCCTTGCACTTGCCTATGTTGGAGTCTCGCTGCCGTTGGTACTCCTCTACGCAAACGCAGGTTCAGACCTCATGCTTACCCTCAATCAAGAAATCGTTGCTGCAGAGCTCACCCGTATTATGGTCGGCAGCATCGGACTCATTCTTGCCGTACCACTCACCACACTCATCGCCGCTTGGTGGTTTGGAAGAAAAGATGTGATTGTACTTGATGGAGACATACCCCACCACTGTGGCCACCATCACCACTAATAGGTATTACAAAAGCCCGCAGCATGCGGGCTTTATCGTTCTTTTATGTAAATCAATAGCGAGACATTGATGCTCCTTTGTATAGTATAAAAATGGCTTTCCACAATACGGACATATCTCTTCAGACTCTTCCGGCCATTGGAACTCATCAGCATCTGGTGGTGTTCCCCAGCCCGTAAAAATCCAAATCAATGTTCGAACAACATCAGTGCACGTTCCTATAGTCACCTCCACAACCCACTTTGTCATACTCCAACGTATGGCGCATGTCAATAACATATACAACTCAGCAAATATATAGGTGGGAACAACCATTAAAAACAGTATTTGGCATGGATACTCCTCCGTTTCCATGCGATAATCGAAGCACACATACAGTGTATCTATGCAACAAAGTTTTCGCTCATTTTTTAGAACCCTTTTTGACCTCCGCCATGGTGCTGAGGAGAAGGATGTCATTATTGAAAATATTAAAAGTGATGTCACCATCAGTAGTGCACGGTTTTGGATACTCATCTTTGCGGTCGGCGTAGCGTCGGTCGGACTCAATATCAACTCAACGCCTGTTATCATCGGTGCCATGCTTATCTCCCCGCTTATGGGACCAATTGTCGGCATCGGGCTTGCGCTCGCCATCAACGATTGGCCCTTGATGCGCAAGTCGGTGCGTAACTTGCTTGTGCTCACGGGGATTGCCGTGTTTGTCTCAACAGTCTATTTTGCACTCACCCCAATCAGTAACGCTCAATCTGAGCTCCTCGCCCGTACCCAGCCGACCATCTTCGACGTACTCATTGCTATCTTTGGTGGGCTTGCGGGCTTCATTGGTCTGAGTCGTGAGAAGCACACCAACGTAATCCCAGGTGTTGCCATCGCGACCGCACTCATGCCACCGTTGTGTACCGTAGGGTACGGTATCGGTACCGGACAGCCGACCTTTGTATTTGGTGCTGCGTACCTCTTTCTCATTAACTCGATCTTTATCTGTCTTTCTTCCCTCCTCATTTCCCGCTACCTTCGGCTGCCGCGTGTGCAGTACACTGACCTGGAACATCAAAAAAAGGTGCGTCGTATTATCACAACCGTCATTGTGCTCATCACCACACCGGCAGTATACCTTGCGTACACCTTCGTAGAGCGAAACAATTTTGAAATCAATGCCGCTGCGTATGTGCAAAAGACCTTCACCGACCAAGGACACGTCGTGGTGTATCAAGACATCACCTATGGAGCAGCCGGCGGCACCATTAAGCTAGCATTCCTCAACGAACGCTTCACCGACGCAGAGCTCACTATCTTTACCGACAGACTCGACGCATTTGGTCTTGAGCACACGACACTGGTGGTACGCCAAGACGGCTTCGCACTCACTGAAGAAGAATGGCAAAATGTCCTCTCAGAGATGCAAAACGACAACGAGCGTGTGCTCGCCCTTGAAGCAAAGCTCGCACGAGAACAGGCATCCTTTTATAGTCCTGAAAAACTATTAGCAGAAGCACAAGCAATCGACGGACGGATTATCGACCTTGCAACCGCTCCCCTCTCCTACGCCGAAGACACCACCCCATTGACGAACGAACTACTCGTTATTATCCATACCCCTGAAACCGCACCACCACTCACCACAAAAGAAGCAGCGACCATCACCGACTGGCTCACCGCACGTATTGAACATGCAACCATTACCACCTACTTTGAGCCTGCACTACTACCAAGCACCACAACCACGCACACAAAAATATAGTACGCTTCATTCTCCAGGCAAAGAGAAAGACCTGGCAGTATAGTTGACTGCCAGGTCTGCGCCGCGTCCTCTTTATGTAACATGTAGCACCTCTCTCTTATAGTACTTCGTAAATTGTGTAGCTTGAGGATAACAATTCCCTAATCGTCACATTATGGGTCATAACCTGATACCTGAACTCTAATCGAGAACTTTGGGTCTCTACGGCTGTAACAACGGCAATCCCGTTTGTTGCTTCCAATATTTCATGGACGATACCTACAAGCATAAAACCCCCAATCGGATTTAAAATTTTTATAAAATCCGAAACTCTGGGAGTATTTGCTATACTACAACCATATGAACAACATTATTCTTTCAACGACTGAGACAGTGCCGGGTAAGGAGATTGTCGAAATCAAAGGCATTGCTCGAGGGAGTACGGTGCGAGCGCGCAATATTGGTCGTGATATTACTGCCGTCTTTAAGGCAATCGTGGGTGGTGAGGTCGACGAATATACCAAGCTGCAGGCTGACGCTCGTGAAGAAGCACTCCAGAGGATGACTAAAGACGCAGAAGCACTTGGTGCTGATGCGGTGGTCGGTATCCGTATTACTACCTCTATGGTTATGGGCGGTGCGGCAGAAATCGCTGCCTATGGCACCGCGGTTACACTTTCGTAATATGATGATTTTTGACTATATCTTTTGGGGCGTACTGATTGCGGGTGTTGTGTACTACGGCATACTATACAAACAGCTAATTCACCACACACCATGGCAACACTTGGACAATACGTACTCTATAACAACGAGATACTCCCCGCAGCAGAAGCGCAATTATCAGTCGCCAGTTCAGCGGTACTCTATGGACTCAGCGTGTATTCAGTATTTTTTGCAAAGCACAAACCAGAGAGCATGTTGGCGTTTCGTATCCCAGAGCATCTCACCCGCCTCATTCAGTCAGCACGCATGATTGGCTTAAACGGTGCTGAGCAATTTGTGGAAGACAAAACATTTACCGAACAAATTGAGAAGCTGATTGCTGCCAACAAACCAACCACCGACCAGTTCTTTCGGCTCACCGTACATGCGACAGAGCTGGTCCCGGGGGTAAAGACGGCAGATCTCGAGTTGTCGTTTAGTGTCTTTATGTACGAGGCAGAACCCATCCTCCCCGCTGACGGTGTGCGTCTCAAAACGAGTCTCTGGCGGCGCACCGCAGACAGCGCGATTCCTGCGCGGGCTAAGGTGAATGGAGCGTATGTAAATTCAGCGCTTGCAAAGCAAGATGCGCTTGATGCGGGGTTCGATGACTGCCTCTTTCTTAACCACAACGGGTACGTAAGTGAGTTGAGTGCTGCCAACGTGTTCATGGTGAAGCGCGGTGAGCTGATTACCCCAGATTGCGCTTCGGATATTCTTGAAGGCATTACCCGGCGAAGCATCCTTGAACTCGCAGCACAACACAACATACCGGTGGTTGAGCGCAAAGTTGCCCTCACCGAACTCTACACTGCCGACGAAGTATTTGCCTGTGGCACGTCTGCCTTTGTTGCTGCTATCAGCGAAGTCGACGGACGAATCATCAACGGCAACACCACTGGACCAATCACTACCACACTACGGAATGCATTAACGCACGCGCAGCAAGACACAGAGAATGCATGGGTGCATACACTACCTTTGGGATAGTGTGCATTGGAAGCGTACGTATAGGTGACAGAGCAAACACAGACCACGCGAGTGGTCAGGTATTAGTGCTGATGAGAAGTGCAAGAAGTTAAAAAATGGAACATTTAATACTCATATCTATTACGGATGTACTAAATCTAGAGATAGGAATTGTAGGTGTGGGTATATCAACGAAGTCGATTTAATTAGTCAGCTGCAAGATTTGGTAGACACAATCAAGCTTAAGGAAAACACTGTATTAAAAAAATTGAAAGAGGAAGTTGCTCGATTTAAAAAGTTTCAATTGGCATTATCTGGTAAAAGTACACAAATAAAAGTATCCAGCAAAGACTTAAAGAGCTATTTTAAGTTTATTTTACAAGACGGTGAAGTTCAGGAAAAACGTAACATATTAGAGAGTATTGAATCTACTATTATTTTAAACAAAAAGATTGTCTCTTTTGAATAACTTATTCTGAAAGATTCTTGTAGAAGACGTAATAGGTTGGAAAGTGAAAGAGGACAAGGGCAGATAAAAATGACAACGGACTAAATATTTTTTCATATATAAATTTAATTACGACATTACTTACTGTGAAGTAATACTATTGATAACAACCTTCATCGCCTTAGTATCTTTATTTTTGATACAAATTTCTAAATTTTCATGCAAAAATTGCT
>JAJOLD010000007.1:17370-24076 GCA_021129515.1 Minisyncoccota bacterium | reverse complement strand
CGTATGTTCTAATGAATGTGAGAGAGTGGGAGGTGTGCCACAGACAGTGGGCACCCACCCAAATAGGGCAATTGCTTGTAATCCATCATAAAAAATGAAGAACAAACGTACAAAAATAATCCTTATTACACTCGGCATACTCCTTATTATTGGTGTTGGTGTACTTTGGCTCTATTTATTGGTATTTAACACCAATAATGAAGGTACGTATACCGAACTCCCTACACCAGAGGGCACCAACCGCCCACCAACCGATACCGCGCCTCAAGAGCCACGAGTCGATACAGCACCCGTCACAAGCACAGGCGATCGACAAGTGTTGCGCCAACTCACCACCGATCCTGTTGCTGGTTCCGTGTTTACTGACGATGGTATTCGATACGTTGCAAAAGGTACTGGACATATTTTTGATATTGATTTTTCTTCAGGAATCGAAACTCAAATAACCAATACCACCGTACCACAAACCATAAAAGCCTTATTTTCACCAGACGCACAAACCATACTCCTGACCGCTGAGCACAATAATAGTCATGAGCATTTTATTGGTACAGTCCGTATCGGTGATTCGGGTATTGGCAGTATTGTCAACGGAGCAACACTACCAACAAATATCAATAATTTGGAGTTTGATACAGACAACACAACCCTCTACTACACACTCGCAGAAGAGCAGGGGCTCGATGGCTACCAATATCTCATTGCAGATGCGCGTCCGCATAGGTTGTTTAGCCTACCTCTTACCGATATGCGCATACTCTGGGGTGACACCATATATGCCTATACGATTCCTTCTGCATATCAGATCGGATATATATACGAAGTCGATGACACCAACCTCAAGTATGTAACTCCTGGACGTACAGGACTCATGGGAATGCGTTTTGGTGACACACTGGTAACTTCGTTTGGTGCTGATAACACCCTCTACACACAGGCACATACAGCAACGAACAGCGACATAACCCCATGGTTCCTCACACTCTTTCCAGAAAAATGTGTATACGATAACACCCAATCACAACCCGTTGCATTTTGTACGGTTCCTCGAGAGTTACACAAAGAAATGTACCCTGACCAATGGTATAAGGGATTAGTATCATTTTCTGACTCACTGTGGCGCATTGATATCACAAACAACAGCTTTATACGACTCGCAAACTTCCAAGAACTATCAGGGCGTGCACTCGACATCTACAGCATTGCACTCAGTACTAGTGGGCAATACCTTTCCCTCATCAATAAAAATGATGACACCTTGTGGTTGTTTGATATTTGGCTCTATGAACAACAAAATATTCCACAACCACCACCTAATAGGGAGGGGTAGCACGCACTAGGAAGTTATGAACAATACATGCATAGTTACCATCTCACGAGTCACACGAATCAGTTCGTAGAAAAAACACCAGCCTAGGCTGGTGTTTTTTCTCGGTATATTATTCTTGTATTAATTTTTGTTTCTGTCTTCGGACAATATATTCTTGTGCGATAGCCGTGAGGTTACTGATAGTAAAGTAGAGTGCAACCGCTGCAGAAATAGTATAGGCAACAATGAAGATAATGACCGGCATTACATACCGCATTTGGAGCTGCATACTTCGGGCAAAGTCATCTTTAAAATCAGGTGTTTTGTTGGGATCGCGTGGTTCTTGCTTTGGGAGTGAGAGGTTTGTGTGAATATACTGCGTAACACCTGCAAGTAGTGCAAGTGGGAGACTTCGTGTCGTAATGTCGATAAGTCCCATAAAGAGCATATGCACCACCTCAGGAGCGGGAATAAATGCGTAGAGCAATGCGGTGTTAATTTGTGGCAAGGCGATACCACCACCCGAAATCACCGCCAAGTAGAGTGCGATAATGATAGGGATTTGAATAAAGAGAAGTAAAATACTTGCAAACGGATTGATACCCGCTTTTTTATAGAGATCCATCATCTCACGAGCCTGTTCTTCACGTTTGTCTTTGAGTCGCTCTTTCACATCCTTAAGTTGTGGCTCAATCTCACGTAGCGCAAGCTGCGTACGCGCAGCTTTGAGTGAAAAGGGAAGAAGCACTACCTTTACCACAATAGTTGTCAGAATAATGGCAACACCAACGTCACCTCCTGGAACAAGATTAATACACCCTATAAGGATGTTATAGACTGGATCAAAGAAAAATGTATGCCAAATTGAACTCATGGTTGTTGAATATATATTATGTACTAACAAATATGTCGCTACTGCGCACTGACTTTCTTACATATCGTCTGTATTTCAGTGCATATCTCCTGGTATGTCCGCTCAATAATGCGTGGTTTTGCTAAAAAAATAAACGTACCCGTGCAGCTATACATACGACACACATCGCGCACTCCATTATACACACGACGGCGTATTTTGTTACGATGGACGGCATGCCGCACCACTTTCTTAGGTACCACAACAGCAATCTTACGGTCAGCAGTACGCGTATAGATACATTGAAATGATTGCGTATGAATGCGCGCACCGACAGAAAAAGAACGATTGAATGCTTTTGTATTCAATCGTTCTTTTTTAGAAAGCATAGTGTATGTGTATAGCAACGAGTAGTGTGGTGTGTCGCTATGCTGTAGCACAAACACGACACCATGCCACGGTATATACCCGTATGTTATACCGCTAGTTTAGCACGTCCTTTGCGACGTCGAGCACGCAAGATACGTGCACCAGTCTTAGATGCACTCCGCACCAAAAAACCATGTGTGGTTGCTCGTTTCTTTTTCTTAGGCTGGTATGTTCGTTTAGTCATGATGGTCACAAATGTACACTACAAACGCTATTTAGGCAACCCAACACATCTCAGACATCAAAACTCTGGATTGCTTCGTTTGAAACAGTCTCCCAGACTGTTTCAACTCGCAATGACACACACTTCGTGTGTGTGTCGAACGCCAAAAGCTTTGCTTTTGAGGGTCATTGCGAGCATCAGCGAAGCAATCCAGGGTCTTTATTACAGAGTACTGTTTAAGATATGAATTCTCGCTAGCGTAGATGACAGCACGTTTCTTGACAGCGCTCTTAGTACCTTGTTGTCCACACGTTATAAACATGCAAAAACATTGTAGGTATTAAAACCTTACCTTTTTTAGAAAATAGTTTACACATTTCCACAGGTCGGTATAATGTTTCGTATCGTTATTGATTTGTGAAATACTATGAGTTCAATTTCTAATGTACCATCAAGCGTAGTGCAGACCGAACAGGTTGATATTAAAAAACTATGGGATGATGCGTTGGTCAACATCGAGCTCTCAATTACCGCAGCTAACTTTAAAACGTGGTTCAGAGATACACACATTGTGTCACTGGAAGACGGAACCGTGACACTTGGCGTACCAAGTGTTTTTGTTCGTGATTGGGTGCAAGATAAGTTTCAACCAATGATCCTTAAGACACTTCGTGAACTCTCACCACACGCACGGAGTATTGAATACGTAGTCGTGCAGCGCAATAATAAAAAACAAGCCGCATCACAAAAGCAAACCGTCAATGCAGCACTCCCACTTGAGGAGTATTACATTAATAAAAATGACAATCTCAATCCTAAGTACGTATTTGAGACCTTTGTTGTTGGTCCCTTTAATGAACTCGCACATGCAGCAGCAAAAACTGTGGTAGAAAAACCAGGTATTGCATACAACCCACTCTTCATTCACGGCAAAACTGGTCACGGCAAAACCCACCTCATCCAAGCAGTCGGCAATCAACTCAAGCGTGTTGGGAAGAAGGTATTTTATGTCACCAGTGAGAAATTTACCGTTGACTACTTCAACTCACTCCAAAATGGTACGGCAAATTCATTTAAGGAACGTTACCGACAGTACGATATCCTCATTATGGATGACATCCAATTCCTCGCACAAAAAGAAAAGACTCAGGAAGAACTCTTCCATCTTTTCAATGCAATGCATGACAACAACAAACAAATTGTCTTCTCAAGTGATATCCACCCTGCACTACTCTCAGGTATGGAAGAACGACTCCAGTCTCGATTCACACAAGGTATGATTATTGACATTCCTGCACCTGATGTTGAATCACGAAGCGCAATTCTCCGTGCAAAAGCAGCACAAAACTCACTGACACTTGAAAATGATGTCGTCACACACCTTGCAACAACCATTGAGGGGAACATTCGTGAGCTTGAAGGAGCGCTCAATACTATTTTGTGTCAATCACAACTGCTTGGACGCACACTCTCTATTGAAGAGGTGAAACTCTTGATTAAAAACAGTACCCGACCACGAAAATCACTTGCGGTATCTGATGTTGTCGACAAAATTGCTCGTTATTTCGACGTAGAACCAGCAAGTATCTATGAAAAGACTCGACGCAAGGAAGTAGTGAAGCCTCGACAGCTTATTATGTATATTCTTCGAGAAGACTTTAAAGTATCTTATCCATGCATTGGACAAAAAATTGGTGGACGTGATCACACCACCGTCATTCACTCCTGTGAAAAAATTAAGCGCGAAGTAAAAGATAGCTCAGATTTGGAGGAGGAAATTGCACAGATACGTATGCTTTTGAAGTAGTACGTAGGTGCACGTAGGGTTTTTGAAATAGATTCTTAGGTATCGTTCTTTTTAGAACTCATAGAGAGTGTACCCAAGGGGTGTGTATAACCAGGGAAGTATGGTGTGTATCGAACAGCATCAGTCTGTGGACTACCTGTTGGAGATATATCCAATACTGGGGATGTGTCTGGTCGTTATACACACACCGCAGCGCAGCAGTCCTCTGTACACACACCATCCACACCAGGTTGTCATAAAACACACACCTATACGCACTCTGTACACATGTAGAAACAGTGCAGGTTCAGTCTAAAAAACACATTTCCACACATCCACACCCCTAATAATAAGCATAAGAAGAATTAAAAAAATAAAAAGATATACACCCTATGCACATCTCACTTACCACAACTGAATTGAAGTCGGTGTTGGAAACTATCGCTCGTGTCAGTACCAAACATCTCACACTCCCTGTGTTGCAGTGTGTGTATCTTGAGGCAACAGGAGATACTGTTGCTGCACGAGCGACCAATCTTGAGATTGGTATTGAGGGGACACTCGCGGCACAGGTAACCGAAGCGGGGGTGGTGGCAGTACCTGCACATGTGTTGCTCCAGACTATTAATTTAAGTACGGAACGTACTGTTACATTACGTACTGAAGGTGATGTGCTGTTTGTGGAAACAAAAGCCTCACATACGCAGATAAAGAGTATTCCTGCAGAAGAGTTTCCAAGTATCCCTAAGATTACCGAAGGAGGACAGCGTATCAATGGAGCACTCTTTGCGGTTGGTGTTAAAACCGCAGCATTTGCCGCATCGCAGTCGTCTATTAAGCCAGAGCTTGGAAGTGTATATGTGGTACAGAAAAAAGAGCATACATTAACCTTTGTTGCGACGGACTCGTTTCGGCTTATGGAAAAGACTGTTGCGCAACAAGGGGTAGTGTTTCCTGAGTCAATATTGATACCGTATAAAAATGCATTGGAGCTTGCGCATATTGCAGATGGTGACGGGTGTGACGTAACGCTCTATGTAAACGAAAATCAGTGTGCACTGACGGTGGGGAATATATATATAACCTCTCGACTCACCAATGGCTCATTTCCGGATTATGGACAGATTATCCCTAAGGAATATATCCTCCATGTCACAACACTCACGAGTGATGTTGCGCATGCGCTCAAAAAGACCAATATCTTTTTGAATAAGTTTTTGCAGGTAACGATTTCAGTTTCAAATACCGATGTGACACTCTCTGCACAGAGTGGTGAGGTGGGTACTACAACCGAAACATTCACCGCATCGGTAGAGGGGGAGCCGCTGACGCTTAATTTTAATCAGCGATACATCAGTGAAGTTATGGGGCATATCGTAGACGATAGTATTGTGATGCGCTGTGCCGGTATTGGCCGCCCTATGGTTATCGAGAACGTCAATGATCGGTCTATGCGATACCTTGTGATGCCAATGAATAAATGAGTAAAGGAAACGTAGTGACTATTACGAATTTAGTTCCGAATTCGCCCCTGACCTAGGGCGAATTCCTGGAACTCGCATTCGGGCTCATTATTAAAGATGATAATTTTACAAAAATCGGCATATAATTTATTTAGTTCTGAATTTTGCCCTAGACTAGGCAAAATTCCTAGAACTCGAAATCGGCAGTATTACTAGAGATTATAGTTTCGCTACAGTCGGCATCCCAACGATTTAAACACCAGATAAACCAGGTATAGTAAATCGCTGGAACTCGCGCTCAGGCTAACCGATAAAGATGATAATGCCGATAATCTCAATCTGTGTCATTCTGAAACAAGTTCAGAATGACACCACTACAACAAATGTATTCATGACCCGAAAAAACCCAGGAGAAATCGTTAAAATAGGAAATCTCTTTGATAAGTATAAAAAGACACTCAAGGCGCCACAGGGAGTAGTTATTGATGCCTTTATTGAGGTGATAGACGACCTTATGGGCTTTGAAATTAAAAAAGAGCAGTGTCGGTACACGGTGAGTACTAAAACACTCGGGGTGGCAGTCTCAGGGCCACTGAAGAGTGAAATTACGATACGCAAGAAAGAAATACTTGCACATCTGAAAGGAAGGCTTGGAGAAAAAAGCGCACCTAAAGACATAGTATGAGAATAAGTATTTAGTATT
>JAJOLD010000007.1:0-17270 GCA_021129515.1 Minisyncoccota bacterium | reverse complement strand
AATACTTATACTCGAGGTTACTCGTCCTCGTTATCATCAGTATCACGACTTCTACGACGAGTGCTCCGGTTCTCATCTTCTTCCTCCTCTACCGCAGCTTGTGTGTTTAATGCACCGAGTAGATTTGCTTTCCAGAGTGAAACACTATATTCCCAAAGCGCAAACTGACTATCTCGTGCTGGGTTGGTTGGTCGAGGACCTGTTGGGTTGTTCTTATCAACGTAATAGAGAATAGAGTGTGCGCTCCCAATACTGGTAATAGCATTGAGTTGTGGTGTTGAGCTTCCTGTTTGTACAAGGGACGCAACAGGATCAAACCAAATACCACGGAGAATTGGTTTTGCATCATAGGGAGTTGCCTGCGGTCGACTAAATGTCTCTTGTTCTCGTGTTGCAAGTGCTACATCCATAAAGGCACGCCACATTGGGGTAATAATGAGTCCTGAGAGTTCACTCATCGACTCATTGTCGTTGTTACCTGCCCATGCACCAACTGCCAAGTTTGGTGTGTACCCAACAATCCACGCATCTCGTTTGTCATTTGTGGTACCTGTTTTTGCTGCAACATCGCGCCCGGGGAAATAGAGCATTGAGTTTGAGCCATAGAGTGGTGTGCGTGCAACGTTGTCTGAGAGTACATCTGAAATTTGAAGTGCAACCTGTTCACGCATCACACGAGTTTCAGAAGGTGTTGATTCCTCAATCACAGCACCAGTATTATCTTCAATACGAATAATACTGGTGAGATCATTCTTCACCCCATTATTTGCAAAGACGCTGTAGGCACCGACCATTTCCACCAGCTTCACTTCACCACCACCGAGTACAAGGGTGAGTCCGTATTGATCAGGGTTGGTGAGTGTTGTGAGGCCGAGGTCATGTGCAAATTTAAGACTGTTTTTAATACCTGCAAGATACAATGCTTTTACGGCAGGAATATTGAGTGATTGGGCAAGTGCATTACGAAGTGATACAGGACCTCTAAATGCCCCATCGTAATTTTTTGGTGCATAACAACCATCTTCAGACGTAAAGTTGTCAGGTGCACAGGCGGTCGAGAATTGCGTCTTAAGGTCAAATACAACCGTTTCTGGGGTATATCCGGCATCAAAGGCAGCTGCATACACAAATGGCTTAAATGAAGAACCTGGTTGTCGCTCAGCAATTGCGATATTGAAGTTTCCATCAATATCCTCATCAAAGTAATCACGTGAGCCCACCATGGTCAGAATCTCTCCTGTTTGTGGATCAACGGCAACAAGGGCACCATTCTCTGCATTGAAGGCTGTTTCATTATGGAGTGCCTTTTCTTTTACAATATTTTCTGCTGCTTCTTGGAGTTCCCAATCAAGCGAGGTGATGACGCGAAACCCGCGTTCTGCGAGCGATTCTTCACCATACTTTCGTGAGAGGTAGTCACGGACGTAGAACACAAAGTGTGGAGCACGGATACCAGTGGAAACTTGTGCCATAAACTCAGTACTGGTCGCAAGTGCAGCGGCATATTCGTCATCAGAAATAAATTCGTTGATATGCATGCGTTGCAATACGAGGTTCTTTCGTTTTTCGAGCGCCGCACGGTTGGTGCCGTATGGAGAATAATAGGTTGGTGCTTGGGGGAGTGCTGCAAGGTATGCTGCTTCTACCAAGGTTATGTCGTTTGCATGTTTTCCAAAAAATGCCTGGCTTGCTTCTTCAACACCATAAATGGTGCCGCCATACGGTGATTCGTTGAGGTAGTAATTCAGGATTTCTTCTTTTTCGAGTACTTGCTCAAGACGGAGCGCAAGAATTGCTTCTTTTATTTTGCGGGTGAGTGTTTTTTCTCGTTCAAGAATTGAATTTTTAATAACCTGTTGCGTGATGGTGGAGCCACCTTGTCCGCCGAAGAGGTCACCGCCTTGGAGATTGGCAAGTGCAGCACGTATGATTGCCATAGGACGTACGCCCCAATGTTCAAAAAACTTATCATCCTCAATAGCGATAGTCGCATTTTTTACGTGATGGGAGATTTCTTTGTACGGCACGATGGTGCGCTTTACATCCTGATGCAAGTCGTAGAGGAGTATCTCGCCGGTGCGGTCATAGATTTTAGTTGATTGGAGGATACGTCGTTCTTCAAAGGAAGAAAGGTCCGGAATATCGAGTGTCGAAATCCAAAGAAAGAGGGCACCTACACCAACCAACCCAACAACAAACACCACTAAAATACCATCAACAATAAAGTCTTTGAGGGTGTGGTTTTTACATAGTTTCCGTACATGCTTCATACATCAAATAGTACCACTCAACGGTCAATATATACATTCTCTAGTATGGAATATATCCCAGGTAGTATCATTCTGAGTCCTATGCTGAAACAGGTTCAGCGCAATATTCAAAATTGGTGGCTAGCTTCAATATGGGCGCTATGATACAGTTTTGTATATATTTGTAAATATGCATATAGATACAGACCCAAAAAAGATTGATGCGTTGCTAACACGCGGTGTTGATGAGCTTATTCATGAAAAAGAACTGAGGAAAAAATTACTGTCTGGAAAACAACTCCGCATAAAACTAGGGATAGATCCAACCAGTGCAAATTTGCATATTGGACGGTCAATTCCACTCTTGAAACTGCGTGATTTTCAGGAACTCGGACACCAAATAATCTTTATTGTTGGTGATTTTACTGGGGTTATTGGAGATACGTCTGACAAAGAGAGTGAGCGCCCAATGCTCACACAGGAACAAATTGATGCCAACAAACAAACCTACTACGACCAGGTTGCGAAAATACTTGATATCGATAAGGTTGAATTTCGCTATAACTCAGAATGGCTTGCATCACTCACATATCGGGAGATTGGGGAACATGCAGACCAGTTCTCGGTCGCTGATTTTATTGCACGTGACAATATCAAACGTCGTCTTGATGCAGGAAAACGTGTGTCGCTTCGCGAGACGCTCTACCCGCTGCTGCAAGGGTACGATAGTGTTGCGATAGGGGTGGATGTGGAGCTTGGTGGAACCGACCAGCGGTTTAATTTGCTTGCAGGGCGCACACTCCAGGAGTATTTTGGACAAACACCACAAAATATTCTGACCAACCCGCTTATCAATGGACTCGACGGACGGAAAATGAGTTCAAGTTGGGGCAATACCATCACACTCACCGCAGCAGCTCCTGATATGTATGGCAAAGTCATGAGTATGGCTGATGAAGAAATAGTCACATACTTTACAGTATGTACTCGTGTGTCACTTGAGGAGGTTGCTGAGGTAGATGCTGCACTCAAGGCTGGAGAAAACCCGCGTGATATGAAAATGAAGCTTGCACGAGTATTGGTTACCATGTACCACAACGCTGAAGCTGCGCAATCTGCAGAACAAGCGTTCATTGATACCTTCCAAAAAGGTGGTGTGCCAGATAAGTTGCCAGAACTCAGTGGTGACTATGTTGCAGGGCTCCTTGATGCAGAGTTGGTTGCATCAAAATCAGAATTACGGAGACTGCTCGAGGCGGGAGGTGTACGAAATGCCGATACTGGTGAGAAGTATACTGAGATTCCTAAAACAGTAAGTGAACCAACAATACTTAAAATAGGAAAACGAAGATTTGTGAAATTGTTACCGTAACAAACCCAATACAGAAAAGACCCAGAGCCGCAGGCTCTGGGTCTTTTTATACTGTATACGTATACTAGATACTCATACTCAAATCTCATCTCTATCATCAAACTCATCATTGTCGATGTCGTCGACATCGTCATCAAAATCATAGGTGTCTTCATAAGTGTCGTCCTCGTCATCACTATGAAGGCTGCTTTTGTGAGGATCTTCGCTGAGAGGGGTTGTGTCGTCTGATTCAGATTCGTCGTCATGCAGAGCATCCATGTCATCGTCGACCATATCATCGTCATCAAACATTGCTGCGTCAACGCTGTTCTCATTTTCTTCTAAATCATCCGAGTATCCGGTGGTGGTAACAAAGATCATAACCTAAACTTCAGTATTTTAATTTTAAAAAATTTTAACAACTCATTTTTATCAAAACTCATTCCTCTTTGCAACCGCCCCTGTGGAAGAGGTGGTGGAGTATAAGGAGGGTTGGCGCTGTTAGTGTTGTCGGTTGCAGGCAAGACAAGTAATCCCAACTGCGATAGCGTCGTATTCGTCATCAAGTGCCTTTTCTGGTGCAGTAGGGATAAGCCGACGCACCATATCAATTACCTGTGTCTTGTTGCTTCCTCCATATCCTGTCACGGCAATCTTTATTTCCTGTGGTCCATATTCATATATCGTACAGTTGTGTGTGCCTGCAAGGTAGATACAGACGCCTCGTGCTTGTGCTACTCCAACGGCAGTCTTTTGGTTTTTATTAAAAAAGAGGGTTTCAATCGCAAGCGCGTCTGGTGCATATGTATCCAACAACGCATCAAACGCAGTACCAAGCGTATGCATGCGTGCTGGTAGTGTGGCAGTTGCATCAGTTTCAATGCAGGTTGAGTGTATGAGTTTTTCTGAACCACCATCACCATGTTCCAGTACAGCAACACCAAGCCGGTCGTACCCTGGGTCTACTGCAATAACTCTCATAATACTCAAATAATATCTGACTACCACAAAGAATAAAGTATCATACATAGGACCTATAGGTCCTATGTATGATATTCTGTATATATATGGAGAAACATGGGAGAGGAGAAGTTGCTAAAAAAATTCTGATTGCTGCAGTAGCGGGAGGTGCAATTGCAACGGTGTGTGTGCTTCCTGGTATGGCAGTCTTGTTTAAAATGTTTAATGCTCAGGGTACTAAAGAGAGATATCGTGTAAAACAAGCTATAGCAGCTATGGAACGGAAAGGATATGTTATACGGTCTGTTGTGAAGGGTGCAGAGAAACTTGTTGTAACAGAGAAAGGAAAGTATTGGATACGACCATACACAGCTCCAGATGTACACATTAAGCGACCGAAAAAGTGGGATAAAAAATGGCGTGTACTTACATTTGATATTCCCGAATCGAAGAAAAAGGTGCGACATGAGATAAGTCTAAAGATTAAAGATATGGGTATGGTTGCAATACAGGACTCGGTATTTATATCCCCATTTCCTTGTAAAAAAGAAATTGATCAACTTGTCGAATACTATGCTGTAAAAGAATGCTTTGTGTATATGGAAGCAGATACAATTGAGAGCCGTGAGGATTTGATAAAGAAATTCAAATTAAAATAGAAAACCCTCCACAAATAAAACCTATAGGTTTTATTTGTGGAGGGTGTTAACTGTTATGTGCAAGTCAATAAAAAGAGGGTCGCGCTTGGCGACCCTCGGTGGCTAATGAGGATAGTGATTAGTCAGACACGGTAGCGTGTCACTACTCACCATCTGCGGTGGTGAAGACATCTTGCACATCATCGTGTTCTTCAAGTGTTTCTACGAGTGTCGCGAGTTTTTCACCGTCATCGTCGCTGAGATAGACCTTATTGGTCGGTGTGTAGTTCATACCATCCTTGGTAAAAGCCCAAACTGCAGAACCTGGCGCACCGAGTTGGTACCCCGCTTTTGAGAGGAGGTGACGGATTTCAGGACTGGTTCGGTTTGGATTGTCGGTCACCGCAGTAATAATAAGTGCGGTGCCACCTGGTCCATAGGTTTCATACATCACTTCTTCGAGTGCTGCACCACCAGCGCCAGAACCTTTTGCTACCGCTTTTTCAATATTGTCTTTTGGCATGGAGTCCTTCTTGGCGCGTTCGATTGCTGCTGCAAGCCTAGGGGACGCGGTATCACCTCCCGCTTTTCGAGATTCCATCGCAATCAAACTTGCGTGTTTGCTAAACACTTTACTTTTTTGTGCGTCAGTCGCTGCTTTCTTGTGTTTAATTTTTGACCACTTATTATGACCTGACATAGTATTGGGTATTTCTTACTAAATGCGTATAAGGCACTCTCGATCTTGTCGTCAAACGTACTATCGTTGCGTTTATCGTACAGTGATTATCCTGCTGTAGGAAGCGAGCATCCTGTTTTTTCTGATAATGTTTCGAGAGGAATATGACCAGACTCTCGTGTACCATCTGCAAATTCCCAGGTTGGGTAGCTCGTGATGCCTGCATCGGCACACACTTTCATTTGTCCTTGGCGGTCAGGTGTTGAACATTCCACATAGGGATAATATTGTGCGGCAGATTCAACTTCTTTTTTCTGTGAGATACAGTGTGGACACCAGAATGCACCGTAGAATGTTGCACCACTATCAGCGACACACTGTGTAAATGAGTCATAGATGCTGGTTACTGGTTCTTTATTGGCTCGTGCCCACCCAATAAGTGCAACAAGTGCTCCAATGAGTACTACTGCAAAGATATATTGTTTGTTCATCCTGTGAGAGTTTATTGATGATAATAAAGCGTTGCACTAGAACGGTGCGAATACTGTTGTTCTCAATGGTGTTGTAACGCACTGGTGCGTACACGCTAACGGGATACATCCCGAGTAACACGCGCGTATCATACGCGTATCATACGCTCAGTATCCACCAATATACACTAGACCTCTTTGTTCGTCATTATTATATACTAGAGGGACATATTCAATAATATAGAAATTTCATATGGATACAGCATAGGAAGCACTGTGTCAGGAAGCACTCGATTTCTTACGTGCACATAAAAAAAGTACTCACCATACTCGATAGAGAAGGGGCACCAAACTCATCACTTATGCTCTATGCGGTTGATGATGATTTTAACGTGTTCTTCGGTACTCGAAAATGTTTTGGTAGATATGCAGCATTGCAGTCACATAACAAAGTATCGATTGCAGTTGTGCAAGAAACTATTGATCCGTTGCAAGTGGTTGATATGCAGGGTGCGGCAGAAGAAATTCCTGCCGAAAGCATGGCAGAAACACTACACTGGTTTACAACACAAAATGATGCAAAATATTATGTGAAGGATGCTGAAGATTTTGTGATGTTTAAAATTGTGCCAAAAGGAGTGAGGTGGCTTGATGCAACATTGGGGGAGTTGCAGATTAATGATCTTGAGCTCTAAGAACCAGTTTTAAAAAAGAGAGAAAAGCCGCGAGCCAAAGGATTGCAACTTTTCTCTTTATCGCACTAATCAAGCAGCGGATTATTGCGAAGGTGCGTGTATGCAGCGCCGGAGGCAACCCGACCACGGGGGGTTCGCTCTATGAGCCCTTGTTGTATGAGATACGGCTCAATAACATCTTCAATAGTCGACATTTCTTCACCAGTTGATGCGCCGAGTGTGTTGAGTCCTACCGGACCACCATTAAATTTATTGATGATGGCATCGAGAATTGCACGGTCAGGACGGTTAAGCCCAAGCGAATCAATTTCAAGGAGGTCAAAGGTGCGCGTAACCACAGCATCAGAAAGTGGCTGTTGTTCAAGTTGTGCAAGATCTCGACAGCGTTTTAAGAGATAGTTTGCGGTACGCGGTGTGGCGCGACAGCGACCAGCAATATCCATAAGGGTAGTATCTGCAATAGTTACCGACAATAATGCACCGGAACGTTTGAGGATCTGTGCAATTTCATCGCGTGTGTAGAAATTGAGTCTGAAGACACCACCTGAGAACCGTGAACGAAGAGGGGAAGAGAGTAGCGAGATACGAGTTGTTGCCGCCACAAGAGTAAATGGAGGTAGCTCAAGTTGCACGGTTCGTGCTGAAGGTCCTTTGCCAATAATAATATCGAGCACGCCCGATTCCATGGCAGGATAGAGTACCTCTTCAATTGACTTTGAGAGTCTGTGAATTTCATCAATAAAGAGTACGTCACCTGGAGAGAGGTTGGTGAGAATTGCGGCGAGATCACCAACACGCTCAATGGCAGGGCCCGATGTGGTGCGCATATTCGTACCGAGTGTTTTTGAAATGAGGTGCGCAAGTGTTGTTTTTCCCAGTCCTGGTGGGCCGTAGAGGAGAATATGCTCTGCCGCATGTCCACGCTCACGTGCTGCGGTAAGGAGAATACGGAGATTCTCTTTTATTTTTGGTTGTCCCACATATTCCTCCCACGAGTTTGGTCGGAGTGTTTGGTCGAGGTTGCTTGCATTGTCTCTTGTAAATGTCTTTTTTTCGTGTGTTGACTCGGTCATTACATCCTATTGTATATGAAAAATATTCTGGCATGTATTGCCAAGATCGGTTTGTGGTTGCCTTGCGTAGTGTGTATACCGTGTACAGAACACGTATTAAAAAGACAGACTGTGCCTTTGGTGCGGGTTGACAAAAATTTTATATATGATAAAATCGTGTACGAAATGCTCATCCATCCAACATCACATCAGTGATGTATAGGATGTTCTCTCTCAGAAGCTATGCATATAACCGCTCTTCACGGAGTTGGTGTATGGTATATCCAAACGATAACCCTCTAAGCAACTTATGGTCTTGGAGTCGAGTATATCGTGGTGCACGCCATAGCAGCGTGTGAGCTGCGATATCCCTTAGTCTCAAGCTCACTTTCTTTCCGAGAAGGCGTTACTTGGAGGGTTATAGTTTGGACTTCTGAAGAACTGTAGCTGTATGCATTTCGAAATATAGCACAGCAACAACCACCCGTCACTTGACCGAAGACATATTGTCATTCGTAGCAAAAGTCAAGCGGGTGGTTTTGTGGTATATGGTACTACTACGTAGTAGTTTCTATATCTGGGAGATTGGGTAGGTGTGTTGTGTTGTGCTGTGGAATCGTGTGCGTCTCTGTTGGTGTAGTGTCGGCGTCAGGAGCTGTATCGTGCAAGGGAGTATCGGGTATGTCAGGTGTTGCTGGTGTATGAGGGGGTGCCTCTTCCGTTTCAATAATTGCGGTTTTGTTATAGAGATCTACCACACGAGCAAGTTCATCAAATGAGGTAATGCCAGCAATCAATTTCATCACACCATCTTGTTGCATGGTAGGGATATTTTGTTGCTCTGCAGCTTTCAAAATAACACTCTCACGCGGATCTTGAATGATTGCAGACTCGACAGCTTTGTCGACCAAAATACCTTCATACACACCAATACGTCCCTTAAATCCACTGTGTCCACACTGATCACAGCCTGCTGGTTCATACAGTGTTGTGGTGCTTGGTGGTGTTCCCATAATACGGGTCATGAGTCCTATTTCTTCGACCGTTGCTTCACGAGGCTGTTTGCAGTGCGGACAAAGTCGACGAGCGAGTCGTTGTCCCAAAATCATATTGAACGCGCTTCCAATCATGCGATAGTCGACACCAAGGTCAATAAGCCGAGCAAAAGCACCAACGGCACTGTTGGTATGGAGTGTTGAGAAGACAAGGTGTCCGGTAAGTGCTGCATTCACTGCGGTTGCAGCCACCTCACGGTCACGAATTTCACCAACCATGATAACGTCTGGGTCCTGCCGGAGTAGGGCACGGAGACCTGATGCAAAGGTATAGTTGTCACCAACTTGGGTTTGGACAATATCTTTCAGTTTATATTCAACAGGGTCTTCAATGGTAATAATTTTGATGTCTGGTTTGTGTACCTCTTGGAGGAATGAATAGAGGGCGGTTGTTTTTCCTGACCCTGTTGGTCCGGTAGTAATAATGGAACCATTTGGTCGTTTCAGTTCCTCATGAACCACCTCCTCGAGACGTGCATTGAGCCCAAGTGTGCTGATTTCAAAGCGTGACGTATCAGGGTCAAGGAGACGCATCACAAAAGACTCACCTTCAGAGCCAGGAATGACTGATGAGCGAATCTCAAGCGTACGATCACCCATATTGAAGGTGAAGCGACCGTCTTGTGCTTCATCGGTCACATTGATTTTAATACCAGAAATGAGCTTGAGTCGTGAATTGAGGTGTCCGTAAATAACGTGTTCGATATCAGTAATGTCCCACAACACACCGTCCATACGGTAGCGCACGCGCACTACTTTTTTCTTTGGTTCAATATGGACATCAGATGCATTGAGCGCGAGTGCACCACCAAAAATAACCTCAATGGTTTTGGTGACGCGCTTCGCACCATTCTCAGCACGAATTTCCAGAATCTCATTAGCAACATCAAGGGGCGATTTAATTCGTTCTGCAATATGTTCAATAGATTCAGGGTCAACATCAAGTACGCCGCGCTGTTCAGCAGATGTATCTTTTGTGTCTTCGTATCGTTCCCATGCATGTTCGAGGCTATGTATGGATGCCATAAATACATCAACCTCAATTCTTTGGTCGACCAGTGCTTGGAGTACTTCTGTAATACGTGCATTTTTGGGATTACGAATGGCGATAGAAGCTTTTTTATTTTCAAAGTGAAACGCTGCGGCTTCTGCTGCACGGGCGTCACGCTCAGGAATAAGGCGTAAGGCGCGTGTGCTAATGCTGACACCAAATAGATTTACATACTGGTAGCCGTACTTCGGTGCGAGCGTACGGATGAGGTTTTCTTCCTCTCGTTTGTGTAAATCGCGAAGCTTCCGCTCTTGTTTATCTTCTTGAAAATGCGGCATTGGGGTAATGGTAGCACGCGGGAGGAATGCGAAGAACCATACTTACCGACAGGAGCATGCAAGGACAGCACCTGTGTTTATTGATCCCTAGATTGCCTGCCTATGTGTGGCATGCTGTTAGGATTTGTTGTGGCTCCGGGTGACGTTCAAAAGCAGCGCTTTTGAACGTCGACACATACGAAGTGTGTGTCATTGCGAGTTGAAACAGTCTGGGAGACTGTTTCAAACGAAGCAATCTAGAATTTTTGTTACAGAATATGGCTTACACTATGACTTCTACCGAGTATTGGGGCAAGGCTAATATTTGACTAGTGTATATAAAAATGATATAATTATCTCAGCAAATTTTACTTTTCTGTGCCAAAAGTTGGCAAGGAGTTCTTCAAGTGAAAACAATTTTTTTTGCAGCATCCGCTGCGCTGTTGTTGGGAGGGTGTGTAATCTCTCCTGACTATTATCCGCATCACAACGGTAGTGGTATGCAGGTGGGAGACCCCTGCAATCCACCTAATTCAAAAGCCATTCAGGCTGGTTTTGCGTGGAGTCAATCTACGCATGTACCTGGAGTTGTCGGTGAAGACCGCGATTTCTGGGTTTGGCAAAACAGCCATGGCGTGTGGTATTGCGAATATGCGGGACACGGGTATTCCCGTGGCAAAATTAATACAAAACGCCACTACAGGAGCGTTCAGTAATGAACAAGATATTTTTGTTACTCACGTGCACCCTCTCTTTGTTGTTGGGGGGATGTGCACACATCCCTGGGGGATGTGCTGTCTTGAAAATGAGCTCGGTATTCGGGACGGAATACTATGAGCGTGGCAGCAGCATAATACCGGGAGTGTCCGAAGTGTTAGACAGGTCCTGCGACCCCATTGCGGTGGTCGTGCATGAAAGGGATTTCAAAGTTCATAAAAAAAACGGACACACTACCACAGAAACCAAGTTCTACCGACGGGAAGATTATGGTCGGTTGATAAAAAAATAGAGAGGTACTCAAACTGAGCAAAAGCCGAATGGTGATTACATCATTCGGCTTTTTACTATGGTGTAATAAGGGAGACTCTGTAATCGGTGGTAGAATACTCTCAAATAGGAAGACTTCATTTTGGTGTGACGAAAAATAACAATTTTTCGTCACTGCGCGGAGTGGAGTGAAACGAAACGACAAAGCAGTCCAGAACGCAGTCAATATGTATTACCATGGCAACCACTACTATACACACACCAACAGAACTCACTACACTCGCTGAAGAAGTTATTTCTATACTGCCGCAAAAGAACAATGCGCATGTTATTGCACTTGCGGGCACCCTTGGTGCAGGGAAAACCACCTTTGTGCAAGCACTTGCTGAGCGACTGGGGGTGGTGGAGTATGTGACCAGCCCAACCTTTGTCATTATGAAACGCTACGAGGTCGAACATGAATGGATACGGCAGTTGGTGCATATCGATGCATACCGGGTGGATGACGTTGCGGAAATGGAAGTGCTCCATGTCGACGAACTCCTTAAAGCGCCAGGTGCGGTGGTGTGTATCGAGTGGCCTGAGCGCATTGCTGAGCTGCTTCCCAAAGATCGGCTTGATATGTCGTTTATGGTGGGTGAGGGGGATGCGCGTACGGTGGAGTATAACTATAGTCGGTGATGGCAAGTAATAAATGAAGCAACGAGCGAAGCGACTATGCTGAATTTAGTTCCGAATTTGCCCCTGACCTAGGGCGAATTCCTGGAACAGGAAGATTGAAAAATTACTATGGTAAAAAAGGAAAACAAAACCAAGAAAAACCCTAAAGCATCTAACGATGCTCCCAAAAACGCTTCGCGTACGGGCAAGCGGGAACCTCAAACACTGGTGTTGCTTGATGCACATGCTATTTTGCATCGCGCCTATCATGCACTTCCTGACTTCACCTCACCAACCGGTGCACCAACTGGTGCGCTCTATGGGGTGGTGGCGATGCTCCTGAAGATTATTGAGGAGTTGAAGCCTGACTACGTGGTTGCGTGTTTTGACCTCCCGAAGCCAACCTATCGCCATGAGGTCTATAAGGAGTATAAGTCAGGCAGAAAGAAGACTGACGACAGTTTGGTAGAACAAATAACTCGTTCGCGAGATATTTTTGCTGCGTTTGGTATTCCTATCTATGAGCATGAGGGATTTGAAGCTGACGATATGTTGGGCACTATTGCTGAGCAAACCAAGGAAAATAAAAACCTCTCCGTCATCATCGCTTCGGGCGATATGGACACCTTGCAGCTCGTTGAGAAGAAGCGTGTACAGGTGTACACCCTCCGCAAGGGTATTAAAGACACGGTGATGTATGACGAGAAGGCAGTGAAAGAGCGGTTCCTTTTTGGACCAACACTCGTCCCCGACTACAAAGGACTCCGTGGCGACCCGTCAGACAATATCCCAGGTATTCAAGGTATTGGCGAGAAGTCGGCAACCGAGCTTGTCAGGCGGTTTGGCGGTGTCGACGATATATACAAGAAGCTCAAGAAGAACGAGGAGCAATTTCTCGAGGCGGGCATTAAGCCGCGTATTGTGAACCTGCTTAAAGAAGGTGAGGAAGAAGCACAGTTTTCAAAAATGCTTGCGGTCATTCGTCGCGATGCACCGATTACGTTTTCGCTTCCCGAAAAAAACTGGCAAGAAGCACTGGAGCTTGAGGAGGTGCTCGACCTTTTTGCGACACTGGGGTTCCGTACCCTTGCAACTCGCGTGCAAGAACTCTTCGGAGAGGTGGAGGAAGAAGAGGTCGAAGAAGTGTCTGATGTTGAGCTATGTGAGGCAACAATCGCACTGTGGCTGGTGCATAGCGATACTACGAACCCAACCTATGACGATGTTGTTGCCTATGGTCGCGCACAGGGCGCAAATACATTTGCCGAGTCCAAAGACCTTATTCTGAAAACCCTTAAAGAACAAAACCTAGAGCACATCTACACCGACATCGAGCTGCCGCTTATGGAGGTGCTTGACGCTATGCACACAGAGGGGATACGGCTCGATACCGACTACCTCAAAACGCTTTCTCAGAAACTCCACAAAGAACTCGCCGCAATTGAAACCAAGATATACAAACTCGCAGGTGCTGAGTTTAATATTAAGTCACCAAAGCAACTTGGTGAGGTGCTCTACGATACACTCGAACTCAAACCAAAAAACCAGAAAAAGACTGCAGGCGGACAGCGTTCTACCAAGGAGTCAGAACTTGAGAAACTGCGTGATGAACACGAAATAATCCCACTCATTCTTCGGTTCCGCGAACTCCAAAAACTGCTTTCAACATACATCGACAACCTCCCCGACATGGTTGCAAAAGACGGTCGGCTGCATAGCACATTCCTCCAGGCAGGTACCACAACCGGTCGTATGTCGTCGAAGAACCCAAATATTCAAAACATTCCGGTGCGCACCGAAGAAGGGCGGGCAATTCGCGGTGGTTTTGTTGCTGAAGAAGGTTTTGAGCTTGTTGCAATCGACTACTCGCAAATTGAGCTCCGTATTGCAGCAATTCTCTCTGAAGATGAGAAGATGTTGACCATCTTTAGAGAAGGTGAAGATGTGCATCAAGGGGTTGCGTCGCGTGTCTTTGGTGTCGCGCCAGACGAAGTGACTGCGGACATGCGCCGCAGAGCGAAGGTGATTAACTTCGGTATTCTCTACGGTATGGGGGTTAATGCGCTTCGTAGTAATCTTGGTGACGAAACAACGCGGGCTGAAGCACAAGAGTTTTTGAATGCATACTTCAACACCTTCACCCGGCTCGCTGAGTATCTTGAGGAAACCAAGGAGCATGCACGGCAGCACGGATACACGGAAACTATGTATGGTCGCAGGCGATACTTCCCCGGTATGACCTCAAGTGCGCCGTTTATTAGAGCACAGGCAGAACGTATGGCTATCAATGCGCCGGTGCAGGGGACCGCGGCTGATGTGACGCGCATTGCTATGGTCAATGTGTATGTGCACCTCAAAGAAAAGAAGCACTTAAAGGACGTGCGTATGTTGCTCCAAGTGCATGACGAACTTATTTTTGAAATTAAAGAGGAGTTGGTCGCAACGGTCACACCTGACATTGTTGCGGTCATGGAGGGCGTGCTCTCTGAGCGGGAGAGACACGGGGTGCCGCTTAAGGTTGATGTGAAGGTGGGGAAGAGTTGGGACGGTATGGAATCTTTTGACGCCACAAAGTAGCTCCTGGATTGCTTCGGCGGAGCCTCGCAATGACGAAAACCTCTGGTTTTCGTCTGACGGCAGCTACGCTGCCGTCATTGCGAGCATGGCGAAGCAATCCAGAAATTTGGTATCATACAGGACAAACCACCTGTCATCCTGAGCTTGACTCAGGATCTGATAAGATTCTGAAACCATACTGAAATAAATTCAGCACAGGACTCAGAATGACACATAAATAGTATGCTCTACGTATTTTTCGGCACAGACACCATTGCAGTACGCAAAAAGGCACATGACTTCACCGCAGGTCATGAAGCTAATGGCGTGCGCCTTGAGACCATCACCCCCGAGAACTACACCGAAGGCATGCTCACTGATAGTGCAGGCGCAGCATCACTCTTTGGTGGTGAACAAATAGTGGTGATTGACACACCGTCTGGAAAGAAAGAAGTGTTTGATGATGTGCTCGCACACGTGAGTCTTCTTGGCGAGTCGCCTAACACGTTTGTAATTATTGAAGAGAAACTCCTTGCAGCGCCAAAGAAGAAGTTTCAGAAGGCTGCAGCAGAGTGTATCGAGTGCACCGCACCCAAAAGCGAATCATTCAACACCTTTGCAATTGCAGCCGCGTATCTACGACGTGACAAAAAATCACTCTGGATTCTTCTCACTAAAGCGTGGCGTGCAGGTGCCTCAAACGAAGAAATTATCGGTATCCTCTTTTGGCAACTCAAAATGCTCCGCCTTGCAGCACAGACCAGCTCACCGGAAGAGGCTGGGCAAAAACCCTTTTCATACAACAAGGCTAAAGGAGCGCTTGGCAAATTTAAAGAGGGTGAGTTAGAAAAGCATGCAGAACAGCTCCTTGCGCTCTATCACGATGGGCACATGGGGAAGGTGGACATATCTGTGGGGTTGGAGAAGTGGTGTTTGAGTCTTTAAATTTAGAATCCCACAGGTCGGTCCTGCGGGATTTCTATTTTGGGGTTACTACAATATGTACCCATGCACCTCCTCCTGATTGCAGTGTTTGTTTGATGGTAAAATTTCGTTCAGTGAAAAACTGAACCAACGCTTCTTCAGTCCAGTACTTAAAATACCGCGTACCCATTTTGTGTTCGGAATATTCCTCGCCTGTTCCATTTTTTAATTCAAGTGCCAAGACACCCCCAGTTTTTAGGTGATTGCGGGCATTTTCAACCGCTTGTTCGAACTGTGCTCTGTTGAAATGGAGAAATGATGCTGTCGCAATAATTACGTCGAATTTTTTGTTGAGGTTTCCATCGATGGCATTAAAAAGTTCTGCGTGTTTACCACACTTTTTTTGGTGGTTTACAAATACCTCGACGACATCAGTGCGAAGCGCAGAATACCCAAGTGATTCAATATAATTAGCGTCACGACCAGCACCACTTCCGATTTCAAGAATAGTAGCGTCTTTTGGGAGGTTTGTGAGTAGTGTATGAAAATACTCCTTGAGGTCATTTGCAACGGTAGCGGCTGTCCTTTCGATGTATAGATGTGCATTCTTCTCGTAGGTGTCAATAGTTACTCTTTGGTTGTCATCCATGTGGGGAGTATGGCAAAAAGTGTGAAGCATATATATAAAGAGGGTATGCCGTTGCACGGCATACCCCCCCAATCCTCGTCCAGTCTGCGCTAGGGGTTGGATTGTATTCAATAAGCGCCTTAAGTTTTTTCGCTTGGATGTGCTGTAGACTTTTTCATAGTATTCCACACATTGCTTCGGGAAAAAACGAGGCACGCGATGTTTTGCGTGCCTCTTGCTTGGTGCGAGTTCTTAGATGTCAGTGCACTAAAAATTTAAATACGTAATCGTAAGTTGGAGTGCTGTTGCAAACGACACCCAGAGCAGATAGGGAATATTTGCATACATCACCAATGGCGCGTGTGGGTATATTGCATAGAGCGCCCATACAAGGGTAATGAATACCAACACAATATCGATTGCAGCGAGAACATTATTTTGGAGACCAAATTGCAGGGGAGTAAACGCAAGGTTGAAAACAATATTTAAAATAAACGGTAATAGGACAGCAAACGGTAGCACACCTTTACAGTATAGATATACAACATACCCATACGAAATAGCAATAATAGTGTAGAGCACGCTCCACATCGAACCGAAGAGTTATGCGGGTGGTGCCCACTCAGGTCGGATAAGTGTTTGGTACCATTCGTTCGTTGATATAGGTAGTTCATTATACCCCTAGTGTATGGAAATGTGATGGGGTGTTACGCTGGGGTTCTTTCTGCTCACAAAATGCTAAGCACTCTCGAATCTTACTTTCAAGTAAAGCGAGCGAGAAGTAAATTCATTTACTTCTCCGAGTGAGCGCAGAAAGAAAATTATTTACAGATGCTGTTCAGGTTGTATGATATCTTTCATACTTCAAGATATCGACAACCTCTTGCAAAAGCGCCCCACACTTTCTCATCCACCTCGCGGTTTGCTGGTTCAGGGCATATAGAAATGGTCTTGTCCTCACGAGTTACTAACTTTTTTAAGGAACTGTGTTCTTAAAATAGTAAGTACTCGCGAGCCCACCTCGCGGTTTTTCTCTCTAGGGAGGAGAGAAAAACATC
>JAJOLD010000016.1 GCA_021129515.1 Minisyncoccota bacterium | reverse complement strand
ACAATACAACCGGATTATATATTGCAAAATACTGGATTGCTTCACATTCGTTCGCAATGACGGACACTATGTGTCCATGACGTCTAAAACCTACGGTTTTAGACGTCATCGCGAGTGATAACGAAGCGATCCAGAAATGTAATTAGCATAGGTGCCGCAAAATCACTTTATTTTCTATATTTCTGTAGTATACTCACGGGGTATTTTTAATATTTCTAGTAATAGTTATGGATAGAAAACCCAATCAAGAGCGCACATTTGTCATTCTTAAACCTGATACCGTGCAGCGTAGTCTCATGGGAGAGGTCTTGTCGCGGTTCGAACGCGCAGGTCTGAAGTTGACTGCATGTAAATTTATACAGGCTAAAGAGGACGTGCTCTTCAAGCACTACAACAAAGATGATGCATGGTTTGAAGCAAAAGGTCAGAATGTTATTAGAGACCTCGAGTCACAAGGTATTACACCTGAAAAAGAAGCAATCGAGTATGGAAAAGACATCATTCGTGCGCTTGCAGAGTATATGACTGCTGGTCCTGTGCTCGCACTGGTCCTTGAGGGGAATCGAGCCGTTGATGTAGTTACCAAGCTTGTCGGTGGGACTGAACCAACTACTTCAGATGTGGGTACCATTCGTGGTGACTACACCGTCGATTCATATGGACATGCAACCTACGAAAATCGTGCCGTACGTAATCTCGTACATTGTTCAGAATCTGTTGAAGAAGCAGAACGAGAACTTGCTCTTTGGTTCACTGAAGACGAAATAGTACAGTATGTTACTGCGCAGGAGCGTATTATGTACGATGTAAACCTCGACGGAACCAAGGAATAATACTATTCACATGTGTGGGTGTAGCCTGTATTAGGAGACACGCTAGAGGTGCTATACTATTCTCTAGGAGTCATGGTAATACATGTTCCGATTACATCATGTTCAGGGCAGCCTGTAGTCACGACCGCCGATGAGTGCTCGACGCGACGAGAATTCACGAGCGTTCGGAAAGGGCGCCCACCTGGAGTTTCCAGGAGACATGTACACTGTGGCTCCACGAAAAAACACCCGCAAGGGTGTTTTTTCGTGCCTAAATGCTAGGCGCTAAGTGCAAAGTGCTAACTATGCTATCATTATTGCACTATGCGACATCCGATACTGCTTTGGTTTCTTTTCACAACCGTATTGGTGATGGGTGTCGTGCACATAGTCTCGCTTGAGTTATATCTCTATTGGCGGTTTCCGTGGCTTGATATTCCCATGCACCTACTTGGTGGTGTCGCGGTAGCACTTGCATTGCTACTACTGCTGCAGTGGATACCTCGTATGCCACGTCGCTATCTTGCACTGTTTCCGATTGTTATGGGTGTGCTGGTCGTAGGACTGGTATGGGAGGTGTTTGAAATATGGGCAGGTATTCCGCTCATTGAACCAGGATTTGAGCGCGATATGCTGCTTGATATATGTATGGATATTGTGGGGGGAGCAGTTGGCTATGTTGTCGGAACAAGTGTAGCAAGTATAGAATAACAATAGTTATGTCAAAAATTACATTCTTTGGTGGCGTAGGAAGTGTGACCGGTTCAAATTTTATGCTTGAGACCGATACGGCGCGTGTGTTGGTTGATTGTGGACTGATTCAAGGTGACCGATTTGCGATTGCGCAAAATGCTGATGATTTCCAGTATGACCCAAGCACGGTCGATGTCTTGTGTGTCACCCATGCACATGCAGACCACATCGGGCGTATCCCTAAGCTTGTGCGTGATGGGTTTCGGGGCACTATCTATTCGACAACCGCAACGCTCGATGTAACCGCACTCATGCTTCGTGATGCCTATAAAGTGATGACCTACGAGGCAGAGCGGTATGGCACGGAGCGTATCTATGAGTCAAAAGATATCGATGCTGCGCTTGCCCTCTGGAAAACGGTCGAATATCACGAGCAGGTCACTATCTCAGACGATATGACTGCTGTTTTCACTGACGCAGGACACATCCTCGGTTCAGCCATGGTAACCTTTACCCGGAATGGAAAGACATTCACGTTTACTGGAGACATTGGCAATGTGCCACAGCCACTGCTGAATCCACCAGAGGTGCCAGAAGGGTATGACTATCTGCTTATGGAGAGTGTGTATGGTGACCGGTTGCACGAAGAGGTTGCTGAACGTACCGAACTCCTGCAGATGTATATTGAAAACACGAGCAAGAAAAACGGCACGCTGATTATCCCTGCGTTTTCACTCGAACGTACGCAGGGTATGCTTTTTGAAATCAATAATCTCTTTGAGCAAGGGGTTGTTGAGCCAATTCCAGTGTTCTTGGACTCCCCGTTGGCTATTAGCGTGACCGATGTGTATCGGCGCCATACCGCATATCTCAAAGATGCCGTGCAGGAACAGATTGCTGCAGGTGATGATATTTTTGATTTTCCAAAACTCTCATTTACCCGCACGGTAAAAGACTCAAGTGAGATTACCAAAGTAAAAGGTGCGAAGATTATTATTGCTGGTTCTGGTATGAGCCATGGTGGGCGTATTTTAGGTCATGAGAAACGTTACCTTGAAGACCCTACAACAACCCTGCTGCTCGTGGGGTATCAGTCGGTCGGTAGTCTAGGGCGCTTGTTGCATGATGGTGCAAAGAAGGTGCGCATTGATGGTACCGATGTAAAGGTGCGGGCAAAAATAGCACGTATCCGAGGGTACTCAGGACATGCAGACCGAGACCAGTTGGTCGACCTTGTAGCAAAAGGGTCAGGGAAGGCAAAGCAAGTATTTGTTGCTATGGGGGAGGAGCGATCGTCGCTCTTCTTGGTACAGCGACTGAGGGATTATCTGGGACTCAATGCGGTAGCACCGTCACAGGATGAAGCAATTACTATTGATTTTTAATACTATGACTGATACACAGAAAAAACGTTCATATGCGTTCGACTTCGATGGGGTTATTGCGCAGTACAATGGATTTAAGGGGTCACATCACGCAGAAGCACCAATTGCAGAAGTAGTACAGGCGATGCGGCTTTTGAAAGAGGAAGGGCATACGACTATCGTGCATTCAACGAGAGGTACTGATTTCTTAAAAGAATACTGTGAATCTCACGATATTCCCGCAGACTATTACAATGAGAACCCTACACTTGAGGGAGAAAATCCAGGGAAACCGATTGCATATGTTTATGTTGATGACCGCGCTGTGTGTTATAAAGGGCAGTCAGCAGAAGATTTGGTCGCCGAAATACAAAACTTCAAAGCATATTGGCAGGAATAGGAAAACTAGGACGTCAGGTCACTAATTCGCTCACGCTCATAAGTGCCTCCTGTCCGACCTCGCGGTTTCGGCATGTAGGAATAGCCGAAATATCGCTCCGGTTCAAAAAGCACAAAGAAAACACCCCTTGAGGGGTGTTTTCTTTGTGCTTTTTGCTAAGTACTATTTCGTCGTGTGCTCAATTACTCGTTTGAATGATTCTGGTCGGTCTTTTGCAAGGGTCGCTAGTACCTTTCGGTTGAGTCCTACCTGCTTGTCGTTCATGGCCTTGATGAATCGGCTGTACTTGAGTCCTTCTGACTTCAATACGGCATTGATGCGTGCAATCCAGAGCTGGCGGAAGTCACCTTTCTTGTCTTTTCGATGATCAAACGCATGGAGCTGTGCGTGGAATGTTGCTTCTCGTGCCTCTCGTTTTTTCTTTGAGCGGCCGAATCGGTAGCCCTTAACGGCAGAGAGAATGTTTTTGCGGCGCTTATTTGAGGTAACGCCTCCTTTTACTCGTGACATAAATCAGTGGGTAGTAATTAGTTAGTAGTGTGTAGCGTCTTACGCGCCAGACTTTGGAAGGAACCGACGGGTTACTCGCTTTGAGAGTGCAAGTAGCTGTGTTCGCTTTCGATTGAGCCGCTGTCGACCTGATTGGCGTGCATTAAAGTGGTTCTGACCTGGCTTTCGTGCAACGAGCTTACCGTTCTTCGTGACTTTGATGCGTTTGGTGTATGATTTGTTTGTTTTCATGGTTTAGTTATTAGTCGGTAGATGGTAGATGGTAGCCAAGCATCGCTGATGCGATTTGGTTTACACGCTAACCTCTACTTAACTATCTTCTGAAGTCTCCTTTTTTGCAGCAGCTCCTTTCGTTGCTGCTCGTTCAATGGTTGTACTGAATCCCTTTGGACTCTTCTTAATTTCGTCGGCTATTTTATACTCAGCTGGGACAATTTTCAAGAATCGTTCAAGTCGTTCTTTGAGGAACTTTGGTTCCATGTACTTGTATCGTCCCCAGAGGAAGAGGTCTACCTTCACGCGGTGTCCTTCTTCAAGCCAACCGGCAACGCGCTTTGCTTTGAGTGATAAGTCGTTTTCGCTGGTGCCGATTTTCACCTGGACACTTTTTGTTTCAGTGACATGTGATTTTGCTTTAATCTCCTTTGCTTTTTTCTTTTGCTCGTACCGATACTGCCCGTAGTCCATGATTTTAGCGACTGGCGGTTTTGCATTTGGTGAAATCTCAATGAGGTCAAGATTTGCTGCTTCAGCAGCGCTTAATGCCTCTTGTGCTGAGATGACGCCAAGGTTTTCTCCCTCAGCACCAATAACACGAAGTTCTCGTGCACGGATTGCTTGGTTTATTCGAATACGTTCTTTTTTCAAGGCGATAATTGCTATTTAAAAAAAGAGCCGAAGCTCAATATATTGTTTGTTGGGGCCGGGGAGCCCTCAATCACGAGACAGGGAAAAGCCTCTGATGTGCAAAAATGTACCACAAACTTGCAAAAAGGGCAATATAGCGTGGCGTTATTAGCTGGTTACGAATGCGTGTACAAGCATAAGCGCGATAAATGCCAATATTGCAATAACTACTTGTCTCATACGCAATAGTGTATCACGAATACTGGTGGTATAATGAGCGACATAGTATACGTTTCTATGGCAGCAAAAAAAGCAACAAAACGCACCGCGCGCCGAAAAACAGCATACAAAGCGTCAACAAATACCCATACTGTTGCATTGGTGGGTGGGTTGTTCGGTGTTGGTATTGCAGTGGTTGGTATTGCTGCTCTCTTGAGCACCTCTGATTCAGGCGCTATCGATGTTGCCAAAGCGATTCGTGAATCGAGCCAGCGTGTTATTGTTGAGGGTGAGACAGCGGGTACAAACCAGCAGGCGGCTGCAGGTGCAGCCGGTGTGCGTCCTGATCTTGCAAATAAAGTAAACGGTGGATTAGTGCCGCAAAGCGGTGCGGTAAACGCACCATCCACACCAGAACCAGCCCCAGTTGCAACGACAACGGACGACGTAGCATCATCAACCGATGCGGTTGCATCGTCGACGTCAGAAACTGTGGCAGAAGGGGATGCCGAAACCATGCCTGATGCATCGTCAGCTCCAGAGGATAGTGCTGAGGTTGATACTACAAATACAGTAGAAGAAGAAACATCAACGGAAGCAGGCGAGGTGTAACATACCATAAGATTTGACAAATGGTGTATACACGATACAATCCCGCGGGCTTTTGTACACATAATTTTCATAAAAAAAGGAAAACTAATGTTTAATAAGAGAAGAATTGCGATACCTACTGCTCCGTGTCATAATGCCACTATGCGTGATGATGATGCGGCAGCAGTTGCACACACTGGATATCCTTTGGATAATGACGATCGCATGCTTGATACTAGTAGAGATGCAGCCACTGGTGATGATGATGCGGTAGAGTTCATGGAAAGAGTGTTCGGCTACTCTGATTAGTAAGTTAGCAAATGGCTCGAAGCATGCTTCGAGCCATTTCTTATAATGTTTGTGTGGTACATACTGCGCACCGACAGCCATACGGTTTTATATGATCATTCCAATATTCTTTGCCATAATCAATAGTCAATTCCTCACCGGCCTTGATGGTGCGCTTTGCAAGTATGCGAATTTTTAATGCCTCTTCATCTGACTCAGCTTCACAGTTTGGGCGGCAGGAGTGGTTAATGTAGCGTGCGGTATTCGTACGCGCTTTGCCGTCGATGACGATTTTATCTGAGAGGGTAAAGAGGTATTTACCACCACGACGGTCAGACTCGTCATGTGAGATATGTTCACCAACATACTCGATAATGAAACTGCCCTTAGGAATAGGCACTAACGTATAGAGACCAAGACCGGCGCTTGAGCGTTTTACTTTGAGGTTTTCTTTCTGTACATCAGGCATATCAGGGCAGAGTATACCAGAGCAAAAGGTGGTTCCAAAGCAGCGGATTGTATAGCCCACTGTACATACATGTATGCACTCTTTTGCATGCATGTTTTGACACATTCTTTTAGGCAACTTGGTATACTATGGGCAGTGTTTAGTACAGAGAAATTACAAAAATATATTCAAGCCGCAGACTATCTCTCAGCGGTGCAAATTTATTTACAAGATAACGCACTTATCAGCAAGCCCATTACGCGAGACCATATTAAGCCACGGCTTTTGGGGCACTGGGGGACCTGCCCAGGTATCAACTTTTTATACGCGCATTGTAACCGGGCAATTATCGAGCATGACCTCGACATGGCGTTTGTGCTTGGTCCAGGACACGGGTTCCCTGCAATTCAAGCGAATCTCTTTCTCGAAGGAACGCTCAGCAAATACTACGACGAAGTACCACGAAACGAGGAGGGTATTGAGTATATGGCACGCCAATTTAGCTGGCCCTATGGATTCCCGAGTCACTCAAACCCCACTGCACCAGGGGTAATACTCGAAGGTGGTGAACTAGGCTATGCGCTTTCAACAGCATATGGTGCGATTTTGGATAACCCTGAACTCATTATGACCTGTATGGTTGGTGACGGAGAGTTTGAAACGGCACCTACCGCAGGAGCGTGGCATCTCAATAAGCTCATTGATCCAGCGACAAACGGTGCTGTACTGCCGGTCCTCCACGTCAATGGATACAAAATCTCTGGTCCAACGGTACCTGCGCGCATGAGTGACGAAGAACTCATTAATCTTTTCCGTGGCTATGGGTATGAGCCACATATTGTTGATGCGTATACCGAAGCCGATGTGCATGTTCGTATGCAAGAAGTCATGGATACTTGTGTCCATAACATTCGTTTCACTCAACACTGTGCACGCGAGGGTACCCTCCACGAACCGCCACGATGGCCGATGATTGTGCTGCGTACGCCAAAGGGGTGGCATAGTATTCAGCATCTGCATGGAGAACGGATTGAAGATAACCATCTCTCGCATCAAGTAATTGCGGCGAATGCACGTACTGATGACGAAGAGTTTGAAGCGCTCAAGCAATGGCTTGCCTCCTATAACTTCCCAAGCCTCTTTGATGGTGCTCGATTTGATGCTGACATTGAGTCACTCGTACCACGACCTGAACGATGTATGGGAGACAACAAACACACCATGGGTGGTGCACCTGCATACAAGCCGCTCAAACTACCAGCACTCGCGGAACATGCGCAAGATGTGACGGTTTGTGGGGGTGAATATAGCAGCATGGCACAAATTGGTGACTACATGCGTGATGTGGTGACGCTCAATGCGACCGAACGCAACTTCCGTCTCATGTCACCAGACGAAACCTACTCAAATAAATTGGATGCGGTCTTTGACGTTACAAAGCGTGCCTTTGTATGGCCACACCGAGATTGGGACAAGGATATGGCGTGGGATGGTCGTGTCCTTGAAATGCTTTCTGAACATAATTTGCAGGGGCTTATGCAAGGGTATGTGCTGACAGGACGCCATGCGGTGTTTGCCTCATATGAAGCATTTGTACAGATTGTGGCAAGTATGGCTGACCAGTACGCAAAGTATTTGGCAATTGCGCGTGAAGTGTCGTGGCGGGGCGATGTGCCGTCGGTGAACTATATTCTTACTTCTTCAGGATGGCGCCAAGAACACAATGGTTTTTCACATCAAAATCCAGGATTCATTGACGATATGCTCCAACGCCAAGGCTGCTTCACCAATGTCTATTTTCCTGCAGATGCAAATACGGCACTTGCCGTGATGGAACAGTCACTTGCATCGAAGAACGAGATGAACATTATCGTGTGTGGTAAACGACCGATGCCGTGTTGGCGTTCACTTGAGGAAGCAAAAACCGATTTAGCTGAAGGGCTGACGATTTGGGACTTTGCAAGTGATGAAGATCCACACATGGTCTTCTCCGCAGTGGGTGATTATCTCACCAATGAAACGCTTGCCGCTATTAATCTTATTAAGAAAGAGGTGCCAAAAATGCGTATACGGTATGTAAATATTACCTCGCTCTCTGCCTTGGGTCTTGGACATACAGGGTGTCGGGTGTTGTTGCATGACATCGATTACTACTTCACCGCAGATAAACCAGTCTTAATAAATTTCCATGGCTACCCGCAGACTATCAAGCAGATTCTCTTTGATTACGATGCATCTGCTGAGCGATACGACATTCGCGGCTATGTAGAGCAGGGTTCAACAACTACACCGTTTGACATGCAAGTGCGCAATGAGACTGACCGCTACCACCTTGCTATGGAAGCATTTAAAGCAGCACAAAAACAAGGAGTGATTACCGTAAAGAAGCGCGATGCCTTGCTTAAAAAGTATCAAGATAAACTCAACGACCATCGTGAGTACATTGTTGCGTACGGTACTGATCCAGACGATATCGAAAACTGGGAATGGACATGCGACTCATAATCAATACAGGCAGCACCTCAAAAAAATACGCATTATTTCGTGATGATGTATGTGTGCTTACGGCGCGTTTTGAAATGGTGGGTACGGGATGTGCGGTTACCTATACCCGTCCTGAACATGCAGACATACACGAAGAAATTACTGAGCGGGTCTATACAGACTCGCTCAAAGCAGTCTTCGAGAAAAGCTGCGCGTTTGGCTTGGTGTGTGCTTGGGAGGATATTGCCGCAATTGGTGTACGGGTAGTAGCGCCAGGTACCCAGTTCACGAAACATCAGGTGATTGATGATGCCTATTTGGAAGCACTTGCGTATATGCGCTCTTTTGCACCACTGCATGTAACTCCGGTGTTGCGTGAAATCAAAATCGCACGCGATACCGTGTCGTCAGTCCCACTCTATGCTGTTTCCGATAGTGCATTTCATACAACGATTCCTGAGAAACTGTGGCGGTACAGTATTGCCTATGCTGATGCTGAGACCTATGATATTCGACGTTTTGGGTATCACGGTATTTCAATGAGTTCGGTTATCCATACCTTACCTGCTATCTGTGAAGGTATGTTGCCTGCGCGGGTGATTGTGTGTCACCTAGGGGGAGGTGCGAGTATAACTGCTGTACACAAGGGGATGAGTCTCGATACGTCAATGGGATTTTCGCCGGTAAGTGGACTCCATATGAATACGCGTACGGGTGATATCGATGCAGATGCACTGGCGTACCTTGCCGAGCGAAAGGGGATGACCTTTGAAGAAGTGCGCCGATACGTACAGAGAGAAGGGGGACTTAAGGGGGTGACTGAGGGTACGTCCGATATGCGTGATGTGCTCGAAGCATACACGGCAGGTAGTGAGCGATGTGCACTCGCACTCGATATGTATACGACCAGAATCAAGCAATATATTGGAGGGTATATTGCCCTGTTAGGGGGGCTTGATACGCTGGTACTGACTGCCACTGCTGCAGAGCGTAATCCACTATTTCGGGCACTTATTCTGAAGGATCTTGAACATCTCGGTATTACCCTTGATACAATGAAAAATCAGGTGCTGGGTGATGGTGCGACGGGATTTATCAACAAAGATGCTGGTGCCGTCGGTGTTGCTGTGGTACCCACTGATGAAATGGCTGAAATGAATCGTCATATCAGTCGCATGCAGGGATAATACCCAGCTTCTCCACAGTACAGGTGCTATGGTATCCACGTGCTATACACAGCAATCCCAACAGCATACGAGAGAAGCGCCGACCGTATGTCGGCGCTTTGATTAGTGATACAGCTTCTGTATCCATGCAGGTGCATCGTTCCAAGAAATGCGCTGCGATATTTCGGTGTTAGGAAATATTTTGAATAGACAGAGCCTGCCATTTACCATGAGTACGGTATAGCGATATTCTTGGTGAGATGTGCAGTGTGGTGTTGGCATAGTGGTCCTCCTGCAGACAGCAACTTCCTTACTTTATTGTACCAAGTTATGGTATAGAGTGCACGCATGCTATGCACTTTTCTCTATGGCATATGAGCGGTACTATAGGGATACGCACATATGCAGTATATCGTTGCACTCGCCGTACTCGTGTCCATTGCCATATTTGGTGTTGCAGACACAAATACCTCAACGCCCCAACACTATGATGCTGTAGCAGCATGGGTGGTGCGTGTTGCTGATGGCGACACGATTGTGGTACGTATCAATGGAAGAGAAGAGCGCGTGCGGTACATTGGTATTGATACTCCAGAACATGCCCGCGAACATCACCAGGAGGAATGCTATGCGCACGAAGCAACTGAGGCAAACAAGCGTGTGGTTGCAGGAAAGCATGTAACACTGATTCGCGATAGTGAAGACCGAGATACCTATGACCGGCTCCTGCGGTATGTATATGTTGATGACCTGTTCGTAAATGCCTATTTGGTACAAGAAGGCTATGCAGATACACTTTTTATTCCTCCAAATACTCAGTATGCATCGACCTTTACGTCCTTGAAGGACGCAGCACAAGCGGATGCTCGAGGTATGTGGGGGCAGTGTCCGTAACCACACATGTACCACGTAGTTGTAGTGCTTGTCTGTTATTATAGAGGTATGAAGCAAAAACAGAGTACGCAGAATATTTTTCTCTTTACTGCGGGATTCTTGACGATGGCGATGATTGGCCTTATCACGACGTCACGCAGTCTTGATATTACTGCAGAAAATATACAGAACTATCTGCTTGGTGCAGTGTTGTTTTGTATCGCATTGGTCACGGTGACGGTATTTCAATCCTTTCGTATCTCAGAAGATGCACAGTTGATTGCCGAGAGTCTTGCGAAAGACATGGTAGATGCATCACATAATCTCTTTACCGAGCTGTATCGTGCATCACCGGTACCGTATTTATTGGTAGACAAAGAAGGTACTATTGCATCGGTGAATCGCGCAGGTCTTCGCTTGTTTCAGGTAAACGAAGGTGTGATGGAAGGGAAGAATATATTTGAAATTATCGATGGTGATGATGCAGATCACATGGCATTATTTTCAGGTAAATTTGATCAAGATTTATCCATCAATGATGAAGAGGTCAACATCACACGTGCCGATGGTGTGAAACGGTGGGTGTTGTTTTCGTTGTTTTCATTCCGTGATGAAGCGGGTAAAAAGCGTGGCGTGATTGCGATGGTGGATATTACCCGACAAAAAGAAATCGATCAGGCAAAATCTGAATTCGTATCCCTTGCCTCACACCAGTTGCGCACACCAATCGCTGCTATGAAATGGAATGTCGAGTTATTGGTTGCAAAGAATAGTGAGCACCTGTCAGAAAATCAGCTGAAATATATTTCAAAAGTAGAGCGCAATCTCAACCGCATGGATACGCTGGTGCAGGACTTCCTCAGTGTGTCGAAATTTGAATTGGGTACCTATGCGACTGATCATAAACGTATTAATGTTGTTAATACTATTGAAATGATTGTTGAGGAGCATGCGGGTGCTGCTGAGCTGCGCAAGATTGTTATCAAGCGTGAGTATGGGGAAGGGATACGAGGTTTCTTGACCGATACGCATCTCTTTAGAATGATTGTTGGCAACTTGCTTTCAAATGCGGTGAAGTATTCTCCTGATAATGGGAAAGTGCAATTGCGAGCAGTTGAAGCTAACGATGCGTTGTCTATTACGATTGTTGACACAGGTATCGGTATTCCAAAGAGTGAGCAAAACATGCTCTTTACCAAGGTATTTCGTGCATCAAATGCCCGTACGGAAGTGCCTGATGGTACGGGGCTTGGGTTGTATATTGTGGATCAGGCAGTGCAGCTGTTGGGTGGTACAATCAACTGTGTATCAGAACAAAATGTTGGCACTACCTTTACGGTCATATTGCCTCGATAACCGCTGTGCGTATACTGTACCAGTACGAAGTGATTAATTATATAAATATACATGACTATGGGAGAGCAAAAAAAGCGAATATTGATTGTGGACGATTCGGTTGATTTGGCTGAGGCGTTAGGTACGGCATTAACTCATGAAGGGTTTGAGGTGCACCTCCGGCACACGGGTGAAAGTGGCTACGATATGGCATGTACTGAAAAACCTGATGTTATATTGCTTGATATTGAAATGCCCGACATCACCGGTATTGAGGTGCTAAAGCGTCTCCGCAAAGATGCCTGGGGGGCATCAGTGCCAGTCATCATTATGTCAGTGCTCGATGACATGCAAAAAATAGCAGAAGTGGTGGAAGAGGGAGGTGGCGCATATGTCACCAAAAAAGATGTCAACTTGTTTGAGATAGTCAACCTCGTCAAAGAAAAAGCAGGTATTGAAGACACTGCGTAAGAACCAGTCTCAAAAACCCTAGAGCACTCAGATTTTCAAAATGTGAGTAGAAAAACTGCTAAGTTTTGTAAATCGACTGCCAGAACAGTCTTGTCGCATATCCTTTATGTGAGGGTTTTGAGACTGGTTTTAAGAGACTCATGACGCCTGTGTGTATACAAACTAGCGAGGTACTAGGTACTGAGTTTTTCTACAATTTTCGTGGTGAGCGTATCAAGTCCCCACTCTGTTTTCATCAAAAAATCATCACGGTCTAATGCAATGTCTTGTGGTATTTTGTCAGATTCTCCCGATGCAGTAAGTATGACTATTTTTGCGGTACGGCCCCACTCGTCTTTTCGCAATTGTCGAATCACCTCAAATCCGTCGATGTCGGGCATACGTAAATCGAGAATAATTAAATCAGGATGTTCAGCGAGTGCCAAGCTGACTCCAGCAGTGCCATGGTGTGCCGTGAGCGTTTCATACCCTTTCAGTTGGAGCATTTCCTCCAGTGCCTCAACGAGGTCTTGTGCGTCATCAATGATAAGTATGCGATGCTTGTCCATAATAAGGTAATAATGGGTATATAACGTAGTACCAAGTCAATCTATGGAAGAGATGCCGGCATAAACGGTCGCAAACGTGTTGCGGTCCAAGGTATCTCGATTGATTTGGTGCCTACTCTCACTATATACCTCTGTAGTAGGAGGAGCGATAGGGAGGTGTGTGTAACGAATGTCGTTTTTCAGAAGAAGTGTGGTCGGGGTGTCATATACCCCTATGGGGATAGTAGATTTTATATATAGTTGCTGGTGCAGTATGGTGAGGGGGTGCACAAATAGAGTAGTAAGAATAATTATACACGTTCCTACTCATACGTGCAGAACAGATACATGTACTGTTGCGGTGGGTAGGTCATTACAACATAAATTAATGAATCATATAAAATATAGAATAGTATCTCTCTGCATTGCGCTTGTCGGTCTCTCGACAGCTACACTATCTTCTTTTGTTCATGCATCTTCGCTGCCGGTATTCCCAGGAGCAGAAGGGTACGGAACAGACACCACAGCAGGTCGTGGTGGAATTGTTTGTAAAGTTACCAATCTTAATAACGCAGGAGCGGGAAGTTTCCGTGCCTGCGTTGAACAGTCAGGACCACGTACGATTGTATTTGACGTGGGAGGGACAATCACATTGACCACACCAGTCGTTGTACAGCACCCGTACATTTCGATTTTTGGGCAAACCGCTCCTGGTGATGGCATCATGATTCGAGGTGCAGACAATATAAAAACGGCACCATTTAAAATAGCAACCCATGATGTGCTCATCCAGCATATGCGTTTCCGCGCTGGTGGAGCATCTGAGCCAAACTGTTGTCGCGATGGACTTGCCATTAATAATGCAACACCAGGTCAGGTATACAATGTTGTGCTCGATCACAACTCCATCTCATGGGGTACCGACGGTGTGCTCGATACGTACTATGATGTACATGATATTACGCTCAGTCGCAACATCATTGGACCGAGTCTCCATAATGCAACAAACGATGAAGGACCTGCCGGTCTTGGTGTGTTGCTGGGTTCCCAAGGAGCGCACTCTTTCTCATTGCATCATAACTACTTTGTGCACTTACAAGAACGAGCACCGTTCATTTCTGTTGGTATCAATGGCAGCACCCCAGCGTATGTTGATTTCACCAACAACCTTATTTATAACTGGGTTCATTCAGGTACCAGTCATGCCACACGGTATGGTGACGTCTATGTGAACCTCGTAAAGAACCGATATATTGCGGGACCACGATCTGTGGGGCCAGAAGTATCGATACTTGGACATGCGCACCTGCATACCAACGATCTCGGTATCTATCTGGAGGGCAATATCTCACCAATGCGTCCATCACACAGTGACCCTGAAGACGCACTTCTCTATGTGTACTCAAATCCGAACCCTGCTACGTTCCCACAAAGTGCAGTAGCAAGCGCACGATATCCAACCCCAGCCATTACAGAAATGCCTGTGGATGATCTCGAAACACAACTCATTACTGATGTAGGGGCGACCAAGCCTCGGCGTGACAGTGTCGATACACAGCTTGTTGCAGATTTGCAAAATCGGACTGGTGATGTGTTGTACTGTGTGACACCAAACGACCCAGGTGTTGCCGCATCATGGTGTGCACAAGGTAATAATGGTGGATGGCCAACGTACCAAAATGGCACCCCAGAGCCAGATGCTGATGCAGACGGTATGCCTGATGCATGGGAAACCGTGCGTGGTCTTGATATGCACGTATACGATGCCGCAGGTGATCCTGATGGTAATGGATATACCAATATTGAGGAGTATGTATTTGAGCTTGCAGGTCTGATGCAGAGTGCGCCCGCGCAACCTGTGACTGTATCTGGACTTCCGATTACCATTGCACCAACTATCCAGGAGGAATCAGTAACCGTCACCCTCGCGAAGCCTGCGGATGCAACCACCGCAGAGATTATCCTTGAGGCATATGATGCAGATGCTGCCGGTGAAGGAACATTGACGTTCAATGGAAAAACACAGCAGCAGCTCACACTCTTTGGTACGCAGGGTACCACTGCAAACAACAATACTACCAGTGTTGTGCGCTATACCGTACCTGCAGCATGGCTGACGACCGGTACCAATACCTTTACCTTTAGACAACTATCGAGTTGGTATCGTATTACTGGCATCGATGTACAATTCGATGGTTCTGCCGCACCAGCGTCATACGATATTGCGGTTTCTCCAACAAGTGTTGCAACAGGAGGTGCTATGCAGGTGACCTGGTCGAGCAGCAATACAGTAGACGGTGCGGTTGTTGTGGTGCCTCGTGGCGCGACGCACACGAGTAGTGTGTCGACGGTGTTGGTTGATGCTACTGGAGGAACACACTCACTCACGGCACCTGCCACAGCTGGTGAGTATGAAGTGGTGCTGTATCGTACGCACGATAGCAGTGGCGCTCCACTCGCGTCATCTGTTGAGCTTGCGCGTAGTAGCGTTGTGACTGCCACAACCCCTGCACCACCTGCAACGCCCGTGACCGAGCTTCCAATCACAATAGGTCCGGGAAATACCAGTGAAGTGGCAGTGATTTCGGTCAATAAGCCAGCAGGTGTTAGTAATGCGCGTATCACGCTCGAAGCCTATGATGCTGATGCCTCTGAAGAGGGTGGACTCACCATCAATGGTACGAGCGCACACCACATTCCATTGTTTGGGAGTGCTGGTACCAATGCGTATAACAATGCTATGGCAACGCATGAATATGTCGTACCCGCTACGTGGTTTGCTGATGGAGAGAATGTATTCACATTCACTCATCTTGCCAGTTGGTACCACATACGCGCAATTGACGTCACATTTGAGTAGCTATACGCACACCGTATATACTCAATATGTAGATAAAAGAGCCACATAGTGTGGCTCTTTTGCGTTTTGTCTTGTTGATAATGCTTATTCCTCAATACCACCACGCTCGAGCAATGAGTTCTCAATCTTGGTGACATCAAAGAATCCTGCATCGAGTAAGGCAGTTTCCAGGACCTTATCAAATCCACTAATGATAGCGATACCAACAATCAAGAAGAGTACACCAAGTCCTCGTTTGAACCACCCTTTCGGGTCTGCCGCTCCTTCAAGACGCTTGGTGAACCGCTGTCCAAGAATCGCGATACCCAAGAGTACAATTGAGAGCCCAAGAATATACGCAATGAGGTAGACCGTACCTACCAAGAAACTCGCAGGAAGTACCGTTGCAAGAATAACAAAGTAGGTAGGACTACAGGTCGAGAACACCGGTCCCAGTGCAGCACCTATCATCACATCGCCCCAGACACTCTTTTTAGTGTACCCGCTGCCTACCGCCTGATTCGATTTACTTGAGAGCTTCGCCAGTCCAGGAATATGTTCCCAGAGACTCGGGAAGAGTAGTGTGATACCAAAGAGTATCAAGATACCTCCCGAAATATAGCTCCAGACATATGGCGGAATCTCAATGAGGAGCGTACTTGCCTTCAAGAGGTGGGTGAAGAGCAGTATTGACACGCCCAAAGACGCAATGACAATATACGGGGTCCATTTGCTGCGTGCACCCGCACCACTCCCAATAACCACGGGAAGGAGGGGAAGGATGCACGGCGCAAGCACGGTAAGTGCCCCTGCCGCAAGTGATATTAAGAAGAGTGTCATAGTACGGTATTGTTCAAGTGAGTATACAGGGGTCCGACCCCTGTATACAAGTAAGGGATTGAATCCCTTACTTCGGACTAATAATTGTGTACGCTAAGCGTTACTATTGGATTTTACCAAGTACTGCATCAAGGGTGCTGCCGCCGCTCCACATTGCAACTTTGTTACCGTCCTTGTCGACCTGCACCATGGTGTGCTGCTTGGTTACACCGTACTTCTTTCGAAGGTCAATATTTTTGTCGTAATCAACCATGAGGATGTGGGTGTTATCTGGAATGCTTGCAGCATTTTCTTTCATTGCTGAGTCAAGTGTACGACAACTTGGACACCAAGTCGCATGGAAGAAGAGGACCACGTCGCCGTTTTCAGCCATTGCTACTTTTTCAGGTGCATATGCTTCATATGAACCAGCGACCGTTTCTTGTGCATCCGGTTTTTTCATCATGGTGTCGTCCATAGCGGCTTCCATTTTCTTTTCACCATCCATGTCATCGGACATTTCTGCGTCATCCATCATCTCCTTTTTTTCCATCATGTCTTTGTCATCCATCATATCGCCATTGTGCGAAGTTGTGGCTGGTTGCTCATTCTGTGTTTTATTACCGGTAACAATAAGCACACCACCAATGGCAAGTACTGCGACAATACCAATAATGGCAGCGGTACCAAAACCACCTACGTTTGTTGTGTAATCAGTTCGTTTCATATATTAAAAATTATTATGTAACTATATAAATAGCTTCTCTATTATATGTCAACTTAACTATACATGTAAAGTATCCTTAACATACACCCTGTGCACAATAAGGTGGGTATTAGTGATTGTGTGGTCAGTATATCTGGTACCATTAAGGTAATGGATACAAAGAGCACATTAGTTGATATACAAAATGAGCTCGAACGAAATCGGGTGCGTTTTTATGCACTTGAACGCAAACATAAAGCACTTGCTGCCGCTGCAGCACCATATCGAACGCTCGAAGAAAAAGAACGAAAACTCTTTGTCGTTGCGTACTTCCATGCGCTTGCCATTCTTGAAACACGACACGATGATGGCGTGCAGATGTTGAAAGACATTGAGTTGCTTGTAGCAGACGGTGCATGCAATGGTGATACATCACACAAGGAAGCACTTTATGAGACTGCAGCGAGTAATGCGCTTGATGTGCTTGAGTATATGCGCGAGGGAAGAGTGGCAGTCGATGAATCGGTTGCAGCTATTGAGCGCATTGAAAAGGGCATGCTGTCGTAAATACGTCACCTATATATGATGTGTCGGGAGTATGCATCCATGCACAGGTGACACTCTGTATATGCTGCTTGTGTGGCGTGCATACTGTCGGTAACGCTATCGGGTATACGGCACGAGGTGGTAGACTAATAGAAAGTAATACAACGTAGTTCTATGTACGAAGAATACATACTTCGAATATTTCTCGCGGCATTGGTAGGTGGTGTCATCGGTCTTGAGCGCGAGTATCGGGACAAGAGTGCTGGGTTCCGTACCATGATTCTCATTGCGACTGGGTCTGCATTTTTTACCATTCTCTCGGGCATTATTGGAACACCGATTGATGACACGGCACGTATTGCAGCTGCAGTGGTAAGTGGTGTTGGGTTTTTGGGTGCTGGTGTGATTATCAAAGACGGGGTGCATATCCGTGGGCTTACCACCGCAGCATCTATATGGCTTGTGGCATCGCTCGGTATGGGTATGGGTGCAGGGCTTTACTCAATTGTGTTTACAGTCACGCTCGGCATTATGTTTGTACTCTGGATTTTGCCACCATTTGAACGAAAGATAGATGCGCTCCATGAGTTTTTCACGTATCACATCACGATTAAAAATACAGACACCGAAGAAGATAAAGTGCTCGAACTCTTCGCATCCGTAGGGGTCAAGGTAATACAGGTACATCGATCGCGGGTCAATACCAAAGAACGGCAATTAACCGTCGTTGCAAAAACAACACCAGCCAAACGCGCGACCCTCGGCAAATGCCTCGCCAACGCAAAGTGGGTGCTTGAGTTTCGGGAGTAAAGAGAAAGAAGGGGAGCTTCTTTCTTACAGAACCTGTATTGACTTAATGTCAAGTATCTTTCGAATATAATGAACCTCGCAACACACAGTTACGGGGTCCAATGAACAAAGGTTATAGATTAAGAGTTGACTAAAGACCTGCTAATCCCTTGAGTCCTGCGACAATACCAATGATAGTATCCAAAGAAGCAGCGTCGCTACCGGGTCCTTGTCGGTGGTTACCGATATGTAAGTCAGTCAGCAATTGTAAGGTTTCTTCATCCATGGCGTAAGTATGTCAAAATAAGGAAGGTTACTCAGTCCGCGCAAACACCCATATTCTTATACAGAATATAATGTTAGACACCTTTGTTTTAGGAGATGTGTGGTGTGGTAGATTTCGAGAATGAACCCGCTGTCACTAATTCCTTACAGGAACTGTCCACTCACCGGATATTTTTCATACTTCAAAATATCTTGGTGAGTCTTGCGAAATGACGTTAAGTCATTTCTCACACTACGTTCATAAGAGTTACCTGCCCGGGGATTTTTATTTTTCCATGTAGGAATAGAAAAAATATAAAAATCCCGTTCAAGTCCTACCGAAAGCAAAGCCTTTTGCTTTCTCATCTCCACCAAAAAAGCCACCGTAAAGGTGGCTTTTTTGGTGGAGATGTGGGGACTCGAACCCCAGTCCGCGTTAGTGCGTCACTATGCGTCTACAGTGTATAGGATACCTTAAGGATTTAAGTATGAAACATAAAAGGTAACCAAAAGCGTTGCATACCGAGTTCAACAATCTTGAGAACCTACGTGAACAAGGTTGGTTCCCACAGTCTCATGGATATTACACCCAGCTTTACATATGAGACCTCAGTAAAGTGAATGTCGCATCGGCTCGACCGAACACAAAGTGTTGTAGGTCGGCGTATTGTTTACGCCACAGCGGGTGCGAGACCAAGCGCGTTAGCGTATGGACTTTTGATAGACTTGTTTGCATCTATACATGATCTCCTCTTAACGAATTGGTGATCAATTTCGACACTGCACACAACAACAACAGATAACCGTCGATGCCTAGCATCCCCGCTTTGTTTTTAAAGGTATTTAAAAACAAAGCGGGGAGTATGAGTGGAAAGTATAAGTATTTAGTATGTTAATGATCTTGCGCTGAGCGAATTATACCAGAAATTAGTTTAGTAACTTCAATCGCTGATGTATCGTGCATGGTACATTCGTCTTCAGTGATATAGCCCAAGTCCTTTGCTATTCGTATTGGACTTCGAACTTCGAGAGCTGAACCTTTAGCGATGACGAAGAAGTGGACTTTGTCTTTCTTGGTACTTCTACCAAACCCTTCGGCAATATTTGAAGTAATTGATACCGCTGCACGAGTTATCTGATTTGTTAGTCCGAAACGTTCAGTGTCGGGGAATTTCTTTGAGAGAGTATATGTATCGAGTACAAGTTGATGGTCTTTCTGCCATGCAATGAGATCGGTGAAGTCTTGTATCGACCTGTTCATACTTGATACTAATACTTAATTCTCATACGTGCCTTGATACTAATTTTGATTCTTCAAAATTCTATCAAGGTCTCGTTTGGTGTCGCGTTTTTTGAGTGTTTCTCGCTTGTCTGCCTTCTTCTTTCCGCGTGCGAGCGCTATTTCTAGCTTTATTTTACCACCATTATTATACCACTTAATTGGCGTAATAGTCAAGCCAGCCTCATTGGTCTTTTTCTCAAGCTCCGCGAGTTCTTTTTTTGAAAGGAGTAGCTTGCGCGAGCGTTCAGGGTCGTAGCTCTCGGGAGTATTTGCCTTTTGGTAGTAGCTCACTGACGCGCCTACTAAGAATGCTTCACCGCCGCGCACCACAACGTGCGCACCCTCGAGCTTCCCACGACCATCGCGAATCGCCTTCACCTCATAGCCAAAGAGCACGGCACCCGCTTCAAAGGTGTCGAGTATTTCATAATCGAATCGCGCTTTTTTGTTACTAATGAATGCCATAAAGCTGTCAGCCGTGGTTTGAGAATACCACATATTGAGATATGACGTACTAACGGCAATAATCTTAAGAATTATGCTTACATACTACACATCCCCAACAAGCAATGATAGCTTTGTTCGTACTTCTTTCAGTGCTACTGGCTTTGCTTTTGCAATATATTTTGTATTTCGTGATTGCCAATCAAGGGACCTGACGTGGTCTGCAAGGATAACCCCAGATACCTTTTTAGTTTGTACCGGTACCTCGAACGGATACCCTTTTTGTACAGAGGTTATGGGACACATGAGTGCTAGATTGGTTTTTTGGTTATACGACTTGGGGGAGAGGACTATAGCTGGTCGTGTCTTTGCTTGTTCACGACCTTTGGTTGGGTTTAAATCGACCCAGACCAAATCTCCTCTGCCTGGTATATAGTGTTTTGCTACCATACTTCGTTTCCTTGTGTGTCAGACCAGTTAGTTTCATGGTGTGTGTTTTCTGGTGTGATGTCGGTGAGTAATGTGTGTAGGGAAGCCACTTCTTCAGTTGGCTCAATAACAATTTGATTGTCCTTGAGTAGTACTGCAACATCGCGACCCTCGATGAGTCCTTTCTGGTCGGCAATTGCCTTGGGAAGGCGCACGCCCAAGCTGTTACCCCATTTTTGAATCTTCGTTTTCATATAGAAAGTATATACAATGTATATACTTCTGTAAAGCGAATAGTAGGTACGAGATATGGGAAAGCAAAAAACCCATGCTACTATAGGGAATCAATACCGTATATGATTTTTGAAGGTGCTGAATCAGTGATTGATGTAATTCGTGAAAAGAAGCGTCTTATGGACGCAGGCGAAGCGCATGAGCATATAAAACCACTCCTTATTATTGATGGTGGGTTGATGAAGGGCGCCTATGGTGCGGGTGCGGTTGAGGCACTTGAGGCACTTGGCTATACACAGACGTTTTCAAACGTGGTGGGTATTTCTTCTGGGGCGCCGACGGCGGTGTATTTTTTGGCAGGTGAGGTGCGGGCGAAGCTGAGCAAATGCTACGAAGAATTTGTGTCCTCAAAGATTATTAATGTATGGCGTATTTGGAACCAAATCGACACCCGTGAGTTTGATGCGATTTTTCAAGGAAAGACGGGGAAGGGGGTTGATGCTGATAAAGTGCTTTCGTCGCCAGCGAAGCTGATGATTGGTGTTGCTGATTTTGATACTGCGCACCCTGTATTACTGCATCCTAAGAATGCTGATGAACTCTTTCGTGCAGTGCATGCATCTATCCTTATGCCGAATGTGTCGACCAACCGTGTGACTATTAATGACATTCGGTACGTTGATGGGGGATTTACTCGACCGCATATTCTCAAGCAGTCTATTGATGAGGTTGATGCAACGCATGTGTTGGTGATTACGAACCAAGATAAAACCATGACCCCAATCCCGTTCCTCGAGCGTTTCTTCAACCACACGCTCTACCGGTGGCGTATGCCGAAGGCACTGCGGTTTGCTGCTCATGAGCGCCGTAAAGAGCGTATGAAAGCAATTGCCTACATGGAAGAACACTACGATATACCGTATGCACTGGTGTGGGGTGATCACTCTATCAAGAGTGCAGAGCGTAATCTCACAAAGATTCAAAGCGTTATTGATAAATCACGGCGTTGGTGGCTCGATTTGCTGGCAAAATAGTTTATAAGGCACTTCGATAGCACTCGCTTTCAGGCTGAATTTCTGTATAATGGCGCGTACTATGTCACACGAGAATAAAAACCCTCAAAATGAGGAAAAAAGCGCTGAAAATAAATCTCAAAACGAGGTCGTGACCAGTGCGCAGCCACAAAATGATGGCAACAAAGAGGAGCAGAAAAAGGCTCCGAAAGAGATGATGAAGCATGTACCGGTTGGACCGGGTAATTTTTGGAATAATGTGCTTTCAACGGTATTGCTTCTTATTGCATTAATGTTTGTGTATTCACACCTCACGGACAATGCTTCAGAGCCAGATGAAATCTCTGTCTCACAGATTGCTGAACAGGTGAAGGCTGGTGAGATTCAAACTATTGTAGTGAAGGGAAGTGGACTTGAAATTGCCTATACGGACGAGACAAGGAATGATGCGATTGCAAAGAAAGAGACCGACGCAGCCGTCACTGAAACCCTCACTAATCTTGGGGTCTCGGTTGAACAGCTCGCTGGTGTGACGATTGATGTACAGAATGAAAGTGGTATTGGCTATTGGCTTGGGAACCTTGCGCCATTCCTCTTCCCGCTGCTCCTCCTTGGATTTATTGTGTGGTTCTTCACGCGCTCAGTGAAAGGTGCGGGCATGCAAGCGCTTAATTTTGGTTCTTCAAAGGCGCGCATGATTGACCCGAATGACCAGAACCAAAAGGTAACCTTTAAAGATGTTGCAGGCGCGAAAGAAGCAAAGCAAGAGCTTGAAGAAATTGTTGATTTCCTCAAGAATCCAAAGAAGTTTCTCGATATTGGTGCCGAGATTCCAAGGGGTGTGATGATGATGGGTGCGCCAGGTACTGGAAAGACCTTGCTTGCGCGGGCAATTGCTGGTGAAGCGGGAGTGCCGTTTTTCTCAATCTCTGGTTCTGAGTTTGTGGAGATGTTTGTGGGGGTGGGTGCGAGTCGTGTGCGTGACCTCTTCCAGATGGCAAAGAAGTCGGCACCAGCAATTATCTTTGTTGATGAAATTGATGCGGTTGGGCGTGTCCGTGGTACGGGTGTTGGTGGCGGAAACGACGAGCGAGAACAGACCTTGAACCAAATCCTCGTAGAGATGGACGGCTTTGAGCCAAATGCAAAGGTGATTGTGATTGCTGCAACGAACCGCCCCGACGTGCTTGACCCGGCGCTCCTTCGCCCAGGTCGGTTTGACCGACGGGTCACGATTGACCTTCCTGACCGTGGTGATCGTAAGGCAATTTTGAAGGTGCATGCAAAGAAAAAGCCACTCCAGGAGGATGTGAACTTTGATATTATTGCGCAGCGCACGCCAGGGTTCTCAGGTGCTGACCTCTACTCACTGATGAACGAAGGTGCGATTCTTGCAGCACGAGAGAAGCGCAAGAAGGTGGGGCAGTTTGACCTTATTCGGTCTATTGAGAAGGTGATGCTCGGTCCTGAACGCAAGAGTCATGTACTCAGTCCACGTGAACGGGAGATTACTGCCTACCACGAAGTCGGGCATGCGCTTGTTGCGTCAGTACTGCCATACGCGGACCCAGTGCAGAAGATTTCGATTATTTCTCGTGGACGTGCAGCGGGGTACACGCTGAAGCTGCCAGACGAAGACCGCAAAATGCACTCACGCAAAGAGTTTTATGATGATATTGCAATGACGCTTGGCGGCTATGTAGCAGAGGAGATGATCTTTGATGACCTCACGACAGGTCCCTCAAATGATTTGCAGGTGATTGCAGGACTCGCCCGCGATATGGTCACCAAATATGGTATGAGTGAGACACTTGGTCCTGTTGCTCTTGAGAGTACGGGCGGACGACTCATTGGTGGTGAAGCAAACGACCATCGGAGCTATTCACCAGAAGTTGCAAAGCAAATTGATGACGAGGTGTCGCGTATTATTGCAGAAGGAAAGCAAAAAGCACACGCTATTTTGACTGAACACCGGAAAGCGCTTGATGCAATTTCTGCGAAACTTATTGAAGTTGAGACACTTGAACGTGATGAATACGAAGCAATGCTGACCGCACATGGTGTTGAAATCAAAGATGTATATCGCGACATGCGCGAAAAAGAAGGGAAGACCGGTGACCCATCAAAAGTGCTTGAAACGGGTGATGTAGCAGCTGAAGCAGCATCCACATCAGAAGAAAAGGAATAGGAAATACGGTGAAAACGCGGATGGCATAGCCATCCGCGTTTTTCCTTACCGCACTTAGTTTCAGCGGTATGTTGCATGTAGCGGACTACATACAAAAGAGCACCGCAAAACGGTGCTCTTTTCCACACACTCTGTCGTGTGTGTCGTACAAAAAAAGTGTATAAAAGGGGTATCGGAGGTCGCGTTCTCGTGAGAACGCGACCTTTCTATAATATACATAATCTACATATTAATAATGACCAGAATGTTACTATCAGGACATACCATTGCTAGCACACTTTTTGTTATAGCACTGACCATGGTATGCGGTGTTGCGGTTGCACCGACTGCACATGCGCATACAGATACAGCGGCAGTTGTTGGATTCCAGCCGTTGCCACCGTTGCCGTCTGTTGTCCCGTTTGGAGAAGTGCTTGGGGAGCATACCAGTACTGATGCTGACCAGGTTGCCTCTCTAGAAACAAAAATTGATGCGCTTCGCACATTGATTGCGGAACTTACCGCAAAGGTAGAGACGCTCAAAAAGCAAAAAAGCAGTGGCATCTACGCTATTGGTGTTATGAAACCTGATATGCAGCCACCACAGGCAAGCAAAGATTACTGTTTTGCTTTGCAGCATCATTTAAGCCAAGGCTCGAAAGATGCAGATACTGATGGTGAGGTGACCAAGCTCCAGAGCTTCCTTAAAGAAAAGGGGTACTACGACTATCCAACCGTGACGGGATACTTTGGTTCTGCAACGGTACAAGCGGTGCAGAAGTGGCAGGCTGCGCAGGGTATTGTCTCTTCAGGTACTACTGAAAGTACGGGATATGGTGCCGTTGGTCCAAAAACACGCACCTCATTTACACAATGGTGTGGTAAACCAGATATGACTGACACGCCTCGTGATATTGGCATGTGTACCCGCGAGTTGCACCTGTGTCCTGATGGGACAAAGGTGGGCCGCACAGGACCTGATTGTGCGTTTGTGTGTCCTGATGATAATGCTGCTGATGAGTCGATTGCATGTACCATGGATGCAAAAATGTGTCCTGATGGTACGTATGTAGGCCGCACTGGTCCTAACTGTGCATTTGTATGCCCCAGCGCTACACTTAATGACTAAACTGATACAAAGATTACAGTAGGGGTAGTGGATTTATATAATGGTTTGAGTGATACTGTTGCAACTGATTATGGTGATGGTACATTTCGTATCGAATTTGTCGCAATGCGAGTAAGACTCCAATACGAAAGGTGCGCATAGGAAAATACTATGGGGCAACAACGATGTCACCCTCATTGAGACCAATAATCTCGACAAATCCGTCATTACCAACAAAGCCACGTGTCACGGTTATTGATTGTGTGGTGTCACCATAGGGTACTAGTACAGTATGTGTATCGTCTGCCTGTGTGGTGACAAAGCGTTTTGGAATACGAAGCACCTGCTCTGCCTTATATACTTCAATATCAATATCAGCATTGAGTCCACCGCGAATCCAGTCAGGTGGCGTAGTAATTGCGAGGGTTGCCTCAAAATACGCAACGCCGTCAATCTCAATAGCAAGGGGAGAGATGAAAGTAACTGTGGCAGGGAGGGGTGCATCGACGCGTGCGTCAAATCGTATGGTGGCAGGAAGTCCATGCGTGATTTTGGTGATGTCGATTTCAGGAATACGCGCTTTGAGTTTAAAGGTGTCATTAGCAACCATGGTAATGAGGGGTGTGGTACCTACTGATTCGCCGATATCACCATCGCGTGCGGTAATGACGCCGTCAAATGGTGCGGTGAGTGTGTGGTCTTGTAGTTGTGCATCAATTGCTGCAAGGCGTGCCTGTGCTTGCATAATGGCAGCATCTGCACGTGCAACTGATTCTGTACGTGGGTCAGCATTGGCAAGCAGTGCTTTTTCTTGTTCAAGCTGCAAGGCTTGTGTTGCTGCATCGATGGCATTATCTCGTCTTTGTACAGCAAACTCATAGGCATTGAGATTTGCGGTGTAGGTGGCACCGAGGGTGTTGGGAATGGTCACCGTCCAATCAGCGTTGCTGTATGTTTCATCGTCGGCAAACTGAATCGCAAGACCACAAGTACCGAGTGGTGCCGTTGCTTCGGTATATGCTGTAAATGTGCCACGTTCAAGCCCGCTGAGTCGATATGAATATCCTGATGCTGCTTCTGAGCCAAATACCGCAATGGTGTATGTGCCAGGTGCACACTGATAAATCCCCGTAATGGTTGGAGATGTGTCATTGTTGTTTTTTCGTACGGGTACTGCTTCTAGATTTGATGAGAGGAGCATGCGTTGCGCATGTGCAACTATTTCATCTTGTTCACGTGTGATGCGTGCTCGGTTGTCTTCAGCAATGGCAACATTTCTGTTGGTGACCGCACGAGCTTCATATGTTGGTCCACGCAACAACTCACGCTTATCTGCTTGTGCTATGAGGAGTGCAGCACGTGCATCTTGTTGTTCTGCAACGAGATCTGCCTGTGCGAGTGTTGCAAGGGTATCACCAGCCTGTACGGTATCTCCTTCAGTAACGGTAATGCTTGCAATGCTGCCACTGACCGGGAATGCAAGATCTGCAGTTTGATTTGCCTCAATACTGCCAGATACTGAAATAACCTCAGTCACATCACCTCGTTCGACAGTTGCGGTGATATACTCGACTGTTTCGTGGCTGGTTGCGCGTATAAGTGAAAAAAAGTGCAATACCAATACAAATTGCAGCGATAGTAATGTGCACGCTCCGTGCATGGAGGGACTGTTTCATATAGGGGCAGTATAGCACTGGTATATTAGAGAATGTACTGCATATGTATAACAAAGCTACCAAGCTGGTGCGCTTGGTAGTAAGGGTGGTCTGTTATTGTTCTATAACAATACGTCCGCGTATTAGACGTCCGGTTCCTGTGTTGGTGTTTACAAGGATCCGTACTCGAGCATGTGCTGCTCTGCATGGGTCATTCCGTGAGTGGTACATGTATATAACACCGCGTAACTCACATTGATTTGAATTATGTTTCATAACCTGCATGCCATAGAGTGTAACGGAAAATTTTTTTAGAGCTCTTTTTGTGACTTGGCCAACAGGAATGCTTACATAAGTGGCAGGATTACCAGAGGAAGATGATTCGATTGAGCGTGCCCATGCTACAAAGTCAATCGGTACTTCAACAGCAGCGCTTTGAGGTATCTCGTTAAGATAGGTGTGGGATACAATTTTTTGTATATATTCCATTAGTCTCTCCCAGTGTCGTATGTCTGGATATAGTTATACCACTCATCGTATACAAGTCAATAAATCATGCATTTGTTTCGGATAATTATTTACGATATAGTTTGTTGCATCCCGCCGAAGCTTCAGTTGGTAAGCAGCGCTTACAATTCGAGCTGAAGAAACAAGCACGGCAGTATTTGTTTTCTGAAGCGGCGGATTGTATGAGTTGAAATTTTTTGTGTCCGCCTGTATAGGAAACTATGCAGACTGGATGTTCGGATAAACTATGAAAATAAATTTTCATGCTTTACCCCTCACATCCGCCTGTAGCTCAGTTGGTAGAGCGCGAAGCTTATACCTTCGTGGTCCCAGGTTCGAGTCCTGGCGGGCGGACACAGAAAATATCAAACTCATAGACCTTCGTGGTCCTTGGCTAAAACAATGCGGGGGCATTGTTTTAGAAGGTTGCCTAGCATTTTCTGACGTAGGAAAGAAAATGCTGACTTTCACTTGAATGAAGAAATATAAATACTCCAATCGATTGGAGTATTTATATTTCTGAGTGAAAGCAGAAAGAAAGCTTTGCTTACAACCTGTACTGAAACTGTAAGTTTCGAGTCCTCGAGGGCGGACCCGAGAAAAGCTAAAAACACCCATGCATATGCAT
>JAJOLD010000013.1:23908-51953 GCA_021129515.1 Minisyncoccota bacterium | reverse complement strand
GCAACAAATACAGAAAAGGCGCCCATGGGCGCCTTTTCTGTATTTGTTGCGGGACAGTAACGTGCATGTGCACGTTACGTCTGGAATCGAACAGCGGAGTGATGTTTTCTTTCTGTCCTAGAAAGAAAACGAGCGAGCTGCGTCCAGTGTTCTTGTGAGCGTCAGCGAACTAGAAAAAGCGGGACGATTCCATGTCCGTGATTATGATTGGGTTGGACGCCGATTCCAGGTCAAGAGTGGAATTGTCCCGAGTATTTGGCGTCAAGTTGCTAAGTAAAATATATACTTCGTATATATTTTGACTAAGCACTTCCTGCCCGGACTCGCTTGTTTTGGCATTAAGTATAGCCAAAACATCGCTCCGTCTCACACACAGACATGTAAGTGACGAAGGTCACTTACTAACAAAGAAAAGCATCATTCTTAAGAATGATGCTTTTCTTTGTTGTCTATGTGTGCTGACGGGTGGAATTGAACCACCGACCTTAGGTTTATGAGTCCTACGCTCTAACCAACTGAGCTACGTCAGCAAATGAGAAACAAAATACAAAAGGCTACTTTTTATTTCTGTTTCGAATGCAGCTGAGGCAAGCTGTGCTTACGTCAGCAAATGAGTCCGTACCGGACGACTGACAAGATACCATTTGCTCGTGCATTCTTCAACTCACGCTATGCTGTATACTATTGCATCTCTGCATTAAAACATATATACTCTTTGTCACTTGTGCTTGTAAAAGTATGAGTCCGCAAGAATACTTGCGGCGGTAGCTCAATTTGGTTAGAGCACCCGCCTGTCACGCGGGAGGTTGCGAGTTCGAGTCTCGTCCGCCGCGCCGTTAACAAAAACACCCGATGAGGGTGTTTTTGTGTTACGAGCGGCGGCAGTGATAGTGCGGGGCACTATCACTGAGAGACTCGAAAAGGTTCTCGATATTTTGAAGTATGAAAAATATTATAGAACCTGAACAGATTCTGTAAGAATCGAGTTTCGTCCACTCCGTGTCCTGTATGGTTTGTCAAGATTGGTGTCAGGTTTCTAAGCTCATAAGAACAAGGGGATTGACGTCAAGTTCTAGTTCGCTGACGCTCACAAGAACTTCCTGTCCGACGCTCAAATTTTTTGCATATAGGAATAGCAAAAAATATATTCGCGTTTTCAATCCCGACCGCAAGTGCCTTAATGGCACTTGCTCAGATGGCTCCAAATATAAAAACTCCCCCAAGGGAGTTTTTATATTTGGAGCCATCTGTCGGGATTGAACCGACGACCTCATCCTTACCATGGATGCGCTCTACCGACTGAGCTAAGATGGCGTATTGTTATTTTACAAGATGCAACACTCTGAATCGATTTCTACTGATACGCGACATCCATTCCATGGATGCTGCTTACAGCAGCTGTTCAGGTTCTATGATATTTTCTTTCAGAAAAGTATCGACAACCTTTTACGAAAGCGTCCCGTGCTTTCTCACTCTACCGACTCTAAGATGGCAATATTCTGCTGTACACACACCACTCACCGAGACCTATCGTACAACAGTACCCCGTACTGTTGTACCTCCACCGACTGAGCTAAGATGGCAGCTACAACGCAGAGGATGATACCACGAAGTATGTACAATGTCATATTGTACATACGGATACTGTCCTTGGGCATGTCCCATGCTACAATCAAAATAAATCAACCTAGTACGTGGATATGAGAAAGTCTATTTTTGGTGGTGCACTGGTGTTGCTTGCGTTTTTGAGTGCAGGGGAGGTATATGCTGCCGTGCAGCAAACCAAATTTAACCCAGGACCGTATGTAATCTCTTCACCGAGTGGCAGTTTAAGTCGGTCAGATCGGCATGCGTACAATCTAAATGCAATCAAACAGTATGGAAAGGAATCATATATACGGGGCGTGAAGGTGTCGTATCGGTGGGCTGATCTTGAGTCGAGCAAATGAGACTATTCGGGGGGTAGTCAAGATTGGTGAAGCGCTTGAGTTGGCAAAACAGTACGATGTCCAAGTAGTTGTATTCATCAAGGCGCGCGATTTTGGTTCAGGGAAGTGTACCTCCGGTACATTCCCGAGTTATGCACGAGACAGTATGACGTACCTGAGTGGTCCGAGTGGTAATAAGGCATGTGTGCCTATGTTTTGGAAGTCTGAAGTGATGGATCGCTTTATTGCATTGTTTAACGAAATAGGTAGACGCTATGACAGTCATCCTAATCTTGAAGTAGTGATGGAAGGAGAGACAACGCTCTCTAAAGGTCCTGGTTATTCAAACGCAGCATATGATCGCGAGATGAAACGGTTAATTACCGAAGGAAAGAAAGCCTTGCCCAGCACCATGATTGTGATTCAGATGAACTTCTATGATCCTGATGAGCGGAGTCTGTTAAATCATATGGTTGATGTAGGCGGTATGGCATTTGGGCTGCCTGATACCGTGACGTGTCGTATTCCTGATGCTAGTGAACGCAACCGTATTGCAGCAAAATATGATGCACGCAATAGTTGTGGATATACAATCAGCAATTACAAGTTGATGCGTGAATATGCCGACAAATTGGCAATTACACCAAATGCTGAGACCTATGATTTGAAATGGAATGAAACTGAAGCATCGTATCGTACAGCAAGTGAGTACATGCTTGCTGACCATTTCTTCATGCAAGAAAGTTTTTGTTCTCGTGTTGACGGTGGATGTCGAAATGGATATGTTGAATCACAATTGTTGCCCACCTTCAAACGGGTGGGGAACATTATGCATCCGGAGTGTCCAAGTTCCTTTGGCACCTGTATAGAAAATGATGGTGCTATTGAGCATGTCGGCAGTGGTGGCGGTGGTGCAACAGCTGAAGATAACGGTGCTGTCATTGATACACGGTCGGAAACGCCACTTCTTTTGAGCGATAGTTGTCATTTATTTAAATCAAATACATATTTGCCACCAACGGGATTTGGTGCTGTGTATTTTCCATTTTTGACGAATAGCCCAATATTTATACAGGCATCTTGTGCTGCTGATGAAGACGGAGCCTTTGGTGTATTTATGGATGGTTCGTCTGCTCCTGGAGTACAGTACGTCTGGGATACTGGCTATATGGGTACACCAGGGGGTGTTTGGGAAGAGGTGCCAATTATTGGTGAACAAATACCCAATAATCCTGGATGGATTAATGCTGAAGCATCGGCTGCAAGTTACGCGTATGCACCTACAGAAGAAATACGACAACAGACACATCTTTTTCTTGCGTATGTTTGTACATGGTACAACGATACCTGGAAATGTGGTTGTCGTGATGCTGCATGCACAGAGTCGTTTTGGCAACTGCAAGCGTTTAGGCTCCAAAACGAAACCTAGGTTGTTGGGCGATTCTTTATTGTGCACTTGTGAGTCTGAAATAATATATTCAATCAAATTTGGAATCTTTGCGTTACAGCATGAGACGAATTGAGAAAGACTGTGTCTTCTTTTGAGTTAAGCGGCGGACTGTTGTATACACACACTGAGCCATCTGTGAGGATTGAACTCACGACCTTTGCGTTACGAATGCAATGCTCTACCAACTGAGCTAAGATGGCGTATCTTTCCACTAGGTACCATAATCCTAATATAGACCTCAGCGTATGGCAACGTGATCATAATACTGATTGTCTAAATGATGTAATCACGGTATACTTTTAGGTAATGAATACTAAAATACCAGCTCGAACTTTCTTTTGGTTTTACTTTTTTGGTCCCGACTGTTCGAGGTCTGGTTTTTGAGGTAACTCTGGGTACACCAAAAACGAGCGCTCGAACAAGCGCTCGTTTTTTGTTCTTTTCACTAACATACAAATGAAAAGGGGTATGTATTATGGCTGCTGTGAATATACCATTGCATGAGAGACATAAATGCGAGCAAAATATTATTACTGCTCAATCACTAAGAGAAAGAGTTATCGTATCGCAAGAATGTATTGATGCGGTTGTTGCAACACGAGCAGAGGTACACGATATATTGCATCACAAGAGCAGCAGGTTGCTGGTGCTTATCGGTCCGCATACATTGTGTGATGCATCAATCCCAGCATCATATTTTAAGTGTATTGCTGATTTGCAGACACGATATTGTGAAAGTCTCTTGCTGATTACCATGTTTTCATCAATCAGGGCTGTGTATGCGGAATTCACAAACTCGACACAGTCACCATATGACGCACATGTACTTTGTTCACGTGAGATATTGCGTGAAGGATTGCATTGTGGTGTTGCGGTGGGTGTTGATTCATACGACCCACGAATGCCAAATTTTGTAAGTGACCTGTTGTCATTTGCAACGATAGCTGAAGCGCATCAAGGCGGTGTTGGAAATATGAGCAGCATGTCCCATATGCCGCACGCGGTTGGAGTAGCTACACAGGGATATGGACTGGGGAAAAATCATCAATACATATTTCAAAACGCATGTCGGGGGCAGCGCTATCCGTGTATTAGTGACACAGGAAGCTATGTGTCGCGCGAGACAGCTGGTAACCAAGATCTTTGTGCGCTCATACAAGGAAGTCAGTATGCATCAAACTATGATGCATCATATGTACGGGAAGTGGTTGGGGTACTCAAACGTTTACAACAGCCACAAAGAGTTATGATTGATTGTGCACAAGTGGAATGCACGCTCGCACGGCAAGAGCAGGTACTCAAAGATGTACTGATGCAACGTGCGCACAATCCCAATATAGTCGGCGTTTCCTTACATACTGGTTTTGCATCACCAATGAGTCCCTATGAAGAGGTGCTCGCAGGTGTCAAACAATTGTTGTCGCATGTACACTAGATTTGTATCGGAGGTTCCTTTGAAACAGCACAAGTTTTCTACTAGTGCTGTTTTCTTTGCTATACTCTCGTAATGGAACATGACCCAAAAGCGCGCATCGAAGAAATTGAGACAGCAATGCTGCAGCCTGATTTTTGGAATGACTCTGTGGCTGCGCAGGCAATGATTAAGGAGCTGCAGGTACTGAAAGACGCAGCGGAAGGAAGGGGTCCGTATGATAGGAATAATGCCATCATCACTATCGTCGCTGGTGCTGGCGGAGACGATGCAGAAGACTTTGCACGCATGCTGGTAGAGATGTATCAGAAGTATGCTGAGGGGAAGGGCTGGAGCGTCACGGTGCTTGACTCCAACACCAATGACCATAATGGGTATCGGAATATTGTATTTGAAATAGGTGGGAAGGGTGCCTATGGCACACTTGCAAGTGAGAGTGGGGTGCACCGTTTGGTACGCATTTCACCCTTTAATGCCAACGGTAAGCGACAAACCTCATTTGTGCTTGTTGAGGTATCTCCGCAGGTAGATGATGTCACGGCTGTTGACCTCAATGACGAAGATATTGAAATTAGTTTTGCACGCTCTGGAGGTGCAGGTGGGCAGAATGTGAATAAGCGGGAGACAGCTGTACGTATGACACATACGCCTACGAATATTTCTGTGCATGTGTCGTCCGAGCGGAGTCAGCAGCAAAACCGCGAACGAGCACATTCGCTCTTAGCAGGGAAGGTGTATGCGTTCCAAGAGGAACAGCGCAAGCGCGAACTGAAAGGATTGTTTATTGAAAAGACGGTGAAGATTGAATGGGGAAGCCAGATTCGTTCGTATGTGTTGCATCCGTATCAGATGGTCAAAGACCACCGCACGAATGTTGAAGTTCGTACTATAGATGCGGTATTTTCTGGAGATATACAGGCATTTCTAGACGCGAGTCTCGAGTTGGAGTAAAATTGTAGAGTCGCATATATATTTGCGTACACGGTATGATTTATTTTGATAAAGTATCGAAGATATACAACGGAGGTCAGTCAACAGCACTTGAAGATATTACCTTCCAAATTGCACCTAATGAGTTTGTGTCGATTGTAGGACACTCAGGTGCAGGGAAGACCACATTGTTGAAAATGCTCATTGCTGAAGATCGCCCCTCTGGTGGTGATGTCTTCTTTGAATCGTTGAACATTCATAGTATTCCGAAATCACGGTTGCCACAGTATCGCCGAAAGATTGGTACCGTATTTCAGGACTTCAAACTCTTGCCGCACAAAACTGCATATGAAAACATTGCATTTGCTATGGAAGCAAATGGACGTACCGATACAGAAATTGCAGAGAATGTACCACAGGCACTCGAGCTTGTAGATTTGGCAGATAAAATCTGGAACTTTCCAAGTGAGCTTTCGGGAGGAGAAAAACAGCGAGTTGCGATTGCACGCGCGATTGTGAATCAGCCCGACATCATCATTGCCGACGAGCCAACCGGAAATCTCGACCCAATCGCGACGTACGAAGTGGTCCAGATTTTGAAGAAGATTAACGACCTTGGTACCACCGTTATTATGACGACACACAATAAGGGTGTTATTGATGCGCTTGAACGACGGGTGATTACCATGGATGAAGGACGCATTATTCGTGATGATGCTGCAGGAAAGTACGTCTTATAATTTTTGTATTGTATGTTTACAAGTATTAAGCGAATAGTTCGGTCTGGGTTTGTAGGGTTTTGGCGCAATGCGTTTGTGTCGTTCTCCTCGATTTTTGTGATGACGATTACCCTGCTTGTGGTAGGGACGGTGATGTTGGGGAACCAGCTCTTGGGTACCACATTGGAGCAAATTCAAAACAAGGTAGATATTAATGTCTACATGGTCACCACAGCGTCGCAGGAGTCAGTGCTTCGCTTGAAAACCTCGCTAGAGGCACTCCCTGATGTGCGTGAGGTGACCTACACCTCGCGGGAGGATGCCTTGGCAGTCTTCCGTGACCGACACAAAAATGACGAGCTTACCATCCAGGCACTCGAGGAGCTTGAAGAGAATCCACTGGGGGCGTCGCTTGCCATTCGTGCGAAAGATACCACCCACTATGAAAGTATCAATGCGTTTCTCAAGGAGCAGCAAATACTTGAAGACCCAAGTGCACCCGTCATTGACCGCGTCAACTTTAATGACAATAAGGAAGCTATCGATAAACTCACCGCAATTATTGATACTGTAGAGCGCGTTACCTATATTGCAATGCTTGTGCTGGTAGTTGCCTCAATTCTTATTACCTTTAATACCATTCGACTTGCCATTTATACTACTCGAGAAGAAATCTCAGTCATGCGTTTAGTGGGTGCAAGCAATACCTTTATTCGCGGACCATTCATGCTCCAGGGGGTGATGTATGGTTTGGTCTCAGGTGTGCTCACGCTCTTGATACTCTATCCGGTTGCGCTTTGGCTTGGTCCTGCAACGGAGAGCTTCTTCCTCCTCAATATCTTTAATTACTTCGTCGCTGAGTTCGGGAGACTCTTTGCGGTTATTGTGGGCTCTGGGGTTGTGCTCGGTATGATTTCGAGTATGCTCGCTATCTCTCGATATCTGCGGGTGTAGCATGTACAGAGTAGGAGCTGTTTATAAAACAAAACTGATACGACAGTCGTAGAGACTGTCGTACGCATATACAACAATCATGACAACAACACGACGGAAAGGTAAGAAGACTCAGCACAGAAAAGTACCACCTAAATTCATCTTTGTTGTCGGTGGTGTCATGAGTGGTGTTGGGAAGGGTATTGCTTCGTCATCTATCGCCAAAATATTGCAGGCACGAGGGCTCACCGTGACCGCAATGAAAATTGATCCCTACGTCAACGTCGATGCTGGTACTATGAACCCTACCGAACATGGTGAGGTGTTTGTGCTCCAAAATGGTCTTGAGACTGATCAGGACATGGGCAACTATGAACGGTTCTTGAATATCGACATCCCCGATATTAACTACATGACGACAGGGAGCGTGTATGCATCCGTCATTCGAAAAGAACGTAACCTCGAGTATGGAGGACGTAATGTGCAAGTGGTGCCCGATATTCCTGCTGAGGCAATTCGGCGTATCAAAAATGCAGCTGCAGTAGCAAATGCAGATGTAACCTTAATTGAAGTAGGGGGTACGGTTGGTGAATATGAGAATATTCTCTTTATGGAAGCGATTCGCATGATGAAGTCAGAAACACCAAACGATGTGGCAGTGGTGATGTTGAGCTATCTTCCAGTGCCGGGTAGTGTGGGTGAAATGAAGACCAAGCCGACACAGCATGCATCCCGCACACTCAATAGTACTGGGGTGAGTGCAGACTTCATCCTCGCACGTGCACCTATTGCGGTTGATAAAAAACGTCGAGAAAAAATCGCACGATTTTGTAACGTAAAACTTGAACATGTCATTTCAGCACCCGATGTTGCGAGTATTTATGATGTACCACTGAATTTTGAAAAAGGTAAGCTCTCAGATCAGTTGTGTGGATTCCTAGGATTGCAGTGCTCACAGCGCGCAAACCTGAGTACGTGGAAACGATTTGTTCGCAGTACGCAAACTGCCCAGCGTCCAGTCAAAATTGCCGTAGTCGGGAAGTATTTCAACTCAGGTGACTTCGTGCTCTCAGATGTATACATCTCGGTACTTGAAGCGATTAAGTATTCTGCATATAGCCTTGGATTGCAGCCTGAAATTTCCTATGTTTCATCTGTTGATTTTGAGGATAGAAAAAATCTCAAGAAACTCAAGCAGTATGATGGCGTGCTCATTCCCGGCGGATTTGGTACCACGGGTATTGCGGGGAAGCTTAACGTCATCGAGTATGTCCGAAAAAACAATATTCCATACTTTGGCATTTGTTACGGTATGCAGCTTGCAGTGCTTGAATTTGCAAAAAATAAAGCACGCCTAAAAGATGCAAGTACCGCTGAAATCAATCCAAAGGCAGCGCATTTGGTGATTGATATTATGGAGGAACAAAAAGAAAAGCTTGCGCAGAAAGACATGGGCGGTACCATGCGACTTGGTGAGTATCCCGCGTCCCTTAAGAAGGGTACCATCGCCGCTGAAGCATATAAAAAGCGCACTATTTCAGAACGACATCGACATCGGTATGAAGTAAATCCGGCATACATTCAAAAATTAGAAAACAAGGGCGTGGTATTTTCAGGTACATCACCCGACGGTACGTTGATGGAAATCATGGAGCTTCCTCAGGAAGTGCACCCATTCTTTGTTGGTGTACAGTTTCATCCAGAATTTCATGCACGACCACTCGATCCGCACCCACTCTTTACTGCATTTGTGAAAGCTTCTTTTGAGCACATCACATAAAAAATATGCCCCGTACCTGGGGCATACTAACACTGTTGTTGTTACATCATCGTGAGACACGTTCGCCACCATACCGTACGCATGTCATCGTATGGGTGGCGTCCTATGTTCTCGAGTTGTGTGTATTGATTTTGTGAGTAGGGGCATGTACGCACGCCTGATTCGTGTCCTGATATTTTTGCACAGCCTATATCAGCGAGGTGTATTCCGCGTATAGGTGTCGTTGTGTTTGGTGCCGCAATGGTTGCGCCGGGTGCATGTACAAAATGTACATAGATTGGATAGACAATCCACTGTGCGTTTGGAATATTGTTGAGGATACCATAGACAATATAGTGCCGCCCTTTCACGATTGTCGGTACATATGGCGGGAGACTCGTTTTGCTATACATATGATGCTCCTATGGTCATGCATCTCTGTACGTTATATGCATTTAAGAGCGTGCTGTCAATCATGAGGAAGTATGCGCAAAGAAGCCTCGCACAGAGCATGCGAGGCTTCAGGTTAGGTGTCATGGTGCGCCTCATACAAACACTGTGTCAACTCACTAATAAACTGAGTATACTCTGCGAGTGTGACCTCAGCATGGAAGCGGATGACAATTTCTTTTGCTGAGAGTCTTTGTATAAAAAAAGGTTGACTTTTTTGTACGACACCGCGCCATAAGAAATATAAATCAGTTTGTTGTGTATGTGTGTGTGATGAAAGGTGTTCAAGCGGCAAGGGTGATTGATCTACCGTTCTGATAGTACCTTTTATCATTTTCGCACCAGGTTTATGTCTGGTGAACATATGTAATAGTGCCATGGTATACCTCCTATGGCGTGGGTGTTGTAGGGCACAAAATGTGCTGCTCTGTTCATCATGCCGTAAAGTGGGGGGTATGGCAAGCGTATATATAATGGAGACGTACCAGCACACCTGATATGTGTATTGCTCGTGCATCGTTTTGATAAAAAATACAACAAAAGGCAATAGGAGTACTGTATTGCCTGTGAGATTTAAAAATCCCTCGAATATACCATCCGAGGGAATTATCAAAGCGCAGAAGAATGAAGTCGCTATGCAGCTTTTTCGGTAAAGACAAGATCTCCAGGATTAAACTTATAATCACGTGCCATGGTGCTGTGTATGAGCCATTCTCCTTGGCTAGCTTCTCTAAGGTCCCAAGGACCTCTGATGCTGAAAAACAAATTTTCCCGGTGTGCATTATGGCAATACAGTACATTCAATGCGCCGTCTTTACACAAAAAGCGCGCATGCTCTGTAATGAGTTGTACAATAACCACTTCAAGTATCTGAACCGAGCGAAACAGTGCAAGCTTATCGTGCCCGATCAACGCTAACTCATTCATCCCATTACTCATGCAATATTTTTTCAAAACACGCTGTGGCTCATAACTCAGGTGAGGGACGCTGTTAAACGCCCGAGCAGCGTGTTCATCTAACCAGACATCAGGCATGTCTTGCAGTCGGGGTGGTGCAGTAATCGCTGATAGAGTGATTGTTTCGAGTAGGGATAGATCAGACTCTGCTACAGCAGTGTTACATACTGACATGTATTCAATCTCCTTTTTAAATTGTGTGCTATTGGGTTTGCATGCTGCGGTACATACAGCGTATGCAAGCGAAACTAGGTTCACATACCATAATGCATATGTCAAGTATCCTATGCTCTTGGCACAGGATAGTGTACACGAAGGCTCCGGTAGGGAATTCGCTCCTTACAGGAGCAGTACACCCTGTCGATATTTTTGCTCACAAGCTCCAGAAATATCTGGCAAGGTCCTAAATCAGTTTCCCAAACTGATTTAGCCTAGATTACTGGTGGTAGGTAAAAGCCGTGGGACGGCTTTTACGGCGTCCTAACTATAGACATACAAAAGGGGCAAAGTCAGTTTCTATACATCGCTGCCCGACAGGGATTCGAACCCCAATTTTTGGTGCCAGAAACCAACGTCCTACCATTAGACGATCGGGCAGCGATGGATATAAATATGTCTTTGCCCCTTTTGTATCCGAACAACATTCTGTATGTGTTCGGCAATATGTCAACGCCTCACAGACTACCACACTTGTGTGTATTTTGAAATTGTAGTTTGGTGTTGTGCACGCTGTTTGGAAATCAACGGTAACTGAAGTGTGTGAAAAAGTAATATCGCATACATAAAAAAATGCACTGCCATGTTTTGGCAGTGCGACTGACTCGTGTACTTGCAGAACATCATACGGGGTATGCTTTTCGTACGACTGCCCGCATTGCAATCAATATACCTGCGATTATACCTCCACCTATAATCAAGCCCTATAAAACTGCTACTGCTATAAGCAGCACCATACCGTTGTCGTTATCAAGTGTATTATGATTGTGATCATGAAATGCAGACAAATCATGCAACTTCTTGAAGAATGTTCTGTGATCAGTGACAAAATTTATAAGATCAATACAGGTCGATACTACATACCACAATAGTATACAAAGAAGGGGAATACAGAAAATGCAACAGGTAACAAATAAATACCATTGGAGTATTATTTTTTACGATGTACATTACGAACTCCTAACAGGATATGCCTTGTTACTTTATACGATGCCCATTATGTATAAGTCAATAAATAGCAACGAAATATGGCAAATGCGGATTTATGCTAAAATAACCCCACTATGAAACATTTTCTTATTGGGGTATTTATTTTGGTACTTATTGGTTTAGCGGGGTTTTATTTTATAACAGGGCGTGCGCCTGACTATACACAGGAAAATCCTGTAGTTACCGATGATACTGCGTACCCTACAGAGGAAACGCAGCCACCAGCTGCACAGGAAGCGAATGCAACAGATACAACCACAACTGAAACTGTCGCACCAGCAGAGACAACTCGTGGTGCAGAATCGGTATTGGGTACCTCAGCTGGAGGCAACACAATTACCGCGTATCATTATGGCAACGGCGCAGAGGAGCTCCTGTTTGTGGGAGGTATTCATGGTGGGTATTCATGGAACACGGCGTTGGTTGCCTATGAGCTGATGGACTACCTCGATGAGAATCCTGCGGTGATTCCTGAGAATCTCACGGTAACAGTTATTCCGGTATTGAATCCAGATGGACTCAAAAAAATCATCGGCACAACACATCGATTTGCACTGAGTGATGTACCGACACAGCAAGAGGCTACGATTCCTGGAAGATTTAATGACAATACGGTCGATTTGAACCGCAACTTTGATTGTGATTGGCGCCGAGAGGGTACGTGGCAGAATCGTACTGTAAGCGGCGGGAGCGCAGCATTTTCAGAACCAGAGACCGCAGCGCTCCGTGACTATGTGGCAGTACACGAGCCACGTGCAGTGGTTGCGTATTACAGCGCGGCGGGCGGAGTGTTCGCATCAAATTGTCACGATGATGTGCTCCTTGAGACACGTACACTGACTAACCTCTATGCAAATGCTGCAGGATACACCGCGTACGAAGAGTTTGATTTTTACGAAATCACCGGTGACATGGTCAATTGGTTTGCAAAACAGGGTGTCCCTGCGATTAGTGTTTTGTTGACGACGCATCAGGATGTTGAGTGGTCACAAAACCAGAAGGGTATTATGGCGCTACTTAACCACTACAAAAAATAATGTTCACTCGTATACAGGCACAGGTGCTGGGCGCCTTGGGTGTGGTGGTTGTACTTGGAGCATTGACACTCTTCTTGGTGCCAGCGTCTGAACCAGCGCCTGCGCCCGTAGCACAGCCTGCGCCTGAAGTTGTCGATGTGCCCGAGGAGGTGCCATTTGTCACACATCAGGTGGTGGGTACGTCGCGAGAAGGGCGTACTATTGAAGTGTATACCTATGGTACCGGTACGCGGGACATACTGCTTGTCGGGGGTATTCATGGAGGCTATGAATGGAATAGTGTGTTGCTTGCGTACGAGATGATGGACTATTTTGAAGCACATCCGACCGCAATACCTGCTGACGTCACGGTGCATATCGTGCCCGTCTTGAACCCCGATGGATTAGCACAGGTGGTGTCAGGTGAGGGGCGATTTACCCCAGACGCAGTGCGTACCGATGTGCCCTTAGGTACCGGGCGCTTTAATGCCGCGGGTGTTGACCTTAACCGAAACTTTGGGTGCAAGTGGCAGCCAGAGAGCAGTTGGCGCGGAACGCGGGTGAGTGCGGGTACCGCGGCATTTTCAGAACCAGAAGCCGCAGCACTCCGGGAGTATGTATTGGCACATATGCCAGAGTCGGTGGTCTTTTGGCATAGCAAGGCGGGTGCGGTATTTGCATCTGAGTGCCATGAGGGAGTACTCCCTGAAACAAAAACACTCATGCAAACCTATGCGGACGCAGCAGGATACAAGCCAATACTCACTTTTGATGCGTACCCGGTAACCGGTGATGCGGAGGGATGGCTTGCCTCAATTGGTATCCCTGCAATTACGGTTGAGTTTCATACGCATGAGTCGATGGATTGGGCGGAGAATCTTGCGGGGGTTACCGCACTACTTGCGCGTCCGTGAGTGGTATACTAAGTCTAAGAGTAATTAATTATAATTCTGTAAATATATAGAGTATGTCATTGTGTATGGTATGTGCGCGTCGCGTGTTGCTAGGAGCGGTATTGGTGTTGCTTGCTGTGTTGGTGTATGCGCCTACAGTATCTGCAGCCGTAGAATGTGAATTTACGCGCGATCTTGATTTTGGTGTGGATGGGGAAGATGTACGGTGTTTGCAGAAATATCTAAACGATGCCGGCTTTACCGTTGCTGAAAGCGGTGTCGGTTCACCTGGAGAAGAGACTTCGCTCTACCGCACACTGACCCAAGAGGCAGTTGCTCGATGGCAAGCAGCAAAAGGTATTACCCCAACAAGTGGCACCTTTGGTCCAAAGTCTCGTGCACTGTATTTAACGCTGTTGGTTTCTGACCTTAAGGCACAGGTTGCCGTGAAAGCACCAGTGCAGCCCCAGAAGACCGCAACAGCTGAACCTGCAGCACCAACGGGCGAAGTAGCCGGTGCGTCGACAAGCAAGGTGGACCCAGAAGAAAGAGAAGCACGCGAACTCATCGAAGATGCTATCAGCAAGCTTGATGATGCTGAGGATCAGGTTGAAGATGCTGAAGATGATGGTGAAAATGTAGATCGTGCCAAAGAAGATATTATTGATGCAAAAGATGAACTCTTCAGTGCTATTGCGGCATATTTTGATGGTGACTATGAAGATGCACTTGATGCTGCAGATGACGCATACGACGCAGCAAGTGATGCATTTCAGGATGCTGGTGGTCAGACTGAGGAAGGTCGTGCAGACGATGCTCTTGATGATGCAGAAGATGCAATAGAAGAAGCTGAAGAAGAAATCGAGGAGGCTGAGGATGATGACCGGGATGTTGATGATGCTGAAGAATACCTTGAGGATGCAGAGCGACTCTTAGAGAAAGCAGAAGATGCTTTTGATGACGAAAAATTCAGCACCGCACTTGATTATGCTGAAGAAGCGGAGTGGGCAGCTGAAGATGCTGTTGATGCAATTGGTGACAATGAGGATCGCGAAGATGCAAAGGATGAAATCGACGACGCTGAAGATGCGATTGATGATGCGTGGGACGAGGTGGAAGAGGCTGACGACGATGGAGAGGATGTCGATAATGCAGAAGAGTTACTCGAAGAAGCAGAAGAATTGCTTGAGGACGCTGAAGATGCATACGATGACGAGGACTACGATGATGCAGAAGACCTAGCCAAGGAAGCACAAGAACTGGTCGAAGAAGCACTTGATGAGTTATAAAAGGTGCTGGTAACGCAAAAGCTGCAGACAAACCGTCTGCGGCTTTTGTGGTACAGTGGTAGGCATGCCGCACGAACAAATCCAATACATAGAGTTTCTTTCAAAAGACTTGCAGGCTATTCGGCAGTTTTATATCGATTGTTTTGGCTGGACGTTCACCGATTGGGGTCCTGAATATATTTCATTTGATGGTGAGCATGTGAGTGGTGGATTTGCTTCAGGTGCGCCCGTACAGGGAAGTATGTTGGTGATACTCTATTCGCAGCGCCTTGAAGAAACGCTCGAGAAGGTGCGGGCAGCGGGAGGTGGTATAGTAAAAGAGATTTTTAGTTTTCCCAGTGGACGAGATTTCATTTTGTTGATCCAGATGGCAATGAGCTTGCTGTTTGGTCTGACGGGTGAAAATCAAAAATCAAATGGCAAAAGTCAAATATACAAATAAAAAAGTAAAAATAGGTACATAGGGCATCATGGTGTAATGTGTCATTCTGAAAAAATATATGGGTATATACTGGTATATAGGCACTGCATGTACATGTATGTACTCCATGCTATGAATAATTATTACACAATATATCTATGAAAGGATTTATAACCAATATTGAGAAGGAAACAGTAGAAAACACCGACTACCGTCGTGTGCTATAGCCAGTTGATAGTGATGAGTATTGAGCCAGGAGATGAAATCGGGGAAGAAGTACACGGACTCTCAGTTTATCCGTGTAGAACAAGGTAGTGCAACATTGGTGCTCAACGGCGGAGAGGAATATCAGCTCCAGGATGATGATGCAGTCGTCATTCCTGCAAGTGTCTTCCATAATGTCATCAATACCGGAGAAAAAACACTCAAGCTCTATAGTATCTATACACCACCAGAGCATAAAGATGGTACGGTACATGCCACGAAGGTAGACGAAGCAGAAGAACATTTCGATGGCATTACAACTGAATAGATATCAAACCTCCGCATGTATGTGGAGGTTTTTGAAATAAATGATAGGTTAGGTGTGTAGTAATTGGTGAAGGCTATGGACCAGTCCGACGAAACGGTGGTAACACTCGTGCAGGGAGGAGATAAAGAAGCATTTGGCATCCTTATCACCCGGTACGAAGAAAAAATGAAACGGTATGCAAAACGGTTCTTGCTTTTTGTTGATGAGGGCGATGCTGTCGTACAGGATGTATTTGTGAAAGCGTATATGCATATACAAGATTTCGACACGACAAAGCGATTTTCTCCATGGCTCTATCGCATTGCACACAATACGTTCATCAATGAGATTAAACGAAAGCAAAAAGCACCGCTCCCGTTTTTTGATACTGACACGCTCTTTCCGCATCCGGTTGCCGAGGAGTCGAGCGACGACCTTGCGCGGAGCAAAGAGCTGAAAGCAGAGATTGAACAGTCGCTTGAGACACTGCCGGTGAAATATCGGGAGCCACTGGTGCTCTATTTTTTTGAAGAAATGAGTTATCAGGACATTGCGGAGATTCTGCGGATACCAACATCCACCGTGGGTGTTCGTATTAAGCGTGCGAAAGATAAGTTGAAGACAGTGTACGATAAGCTTGAAACAGCCTATGAATAAATCAATACAAGACATGCAACATACCGTGCTCGAGAAAATAAAAAGCGGGGAAGTCGCCATGAAACCTCGATGGCATTTTGTATTGAAGGGAGCCCTTGCGTTGGCAGGACTCGCATTGCTTGCGCTTGCGCTTCTCTATACCGTGAGTTTCATCGTCTTTATGCTCCACCAAAATGGTGTCCTCTTTGTACCGATGTTTGGCATGCATGGACTGTTTGTATTTATGGCATCATCACCATGGCTCTTGATTGCACTTGCCGCGGTGTTTGTCGTACTGCTTGAACTATTGGTATGCAAGTATTCCTTTGGATATGAAAAACCATTGCTCTACACGGTGCTTGGCATTGTGCTCTTTACGGCTGTGGGTTCATTTGTCATTGCGCAAACGCCAATTCATGGGAAGTTGAAGCAATTTGCTGATGAAGACCGATTGCCGGTCATAGGTAAGCTCTATACGGGATACGGTGAAGCGCCACTGAAGCATGTACATCTGTGCAATGTGACCGCGAAGGAAGATGATGGTTACCGTGCTGCAAATCGTCATGGAGAGTCGTTGTATATTGTTGTAACAGAACGAACCCGGTTGCCACACACTAAAACGTTTGAAGTCGGCGACACAATTCTCATTATGGGAGCGCGTGAAGGGGATACTGTGCACGCAATCGGTATTAAGCCTGCTCGAAAGGGAGTCTTGCGGCGTATTGAAGGGCAAGAAGGCAAGCTGCCGTTTAGGGAACAGTGGATGCATGATCGCGGAAACAAGCCACCACCTCGGGAATGGTAAAAAAGCACGCACCTAAAGGTGCGTGCTTTTTTACCACAATGGCTTCTGTGCATAGACAGAAATAGTCCTGCGTTTCCGTGCTCTACCGTGTGAGATGTGTTTGTGTGAGCGATATACTTTTTTAATTTCAAAATGCGGCTCAAGGAACTCCATGAGCTCGTCTTCAAAATAGACATGCTCAGGTACTCCCATGACTGGGTGAATATAGGTATGCCGTTCTTTGCCAGGGGCTTCTTCAAACAGTCGTTTGGTATGGAGGTCGCCGTCACCGAGGTGTGTTTTCAGGAATAGAAAACCACCGGGCTTCAGAACGCGGAGCATTTCGTCACGCAGTACTTCGCGCTCTACCTCTTTGAGGAAGTGCGAGGTCATCATATCGAGCACAATCGTTTGGCTTTCGTCTGGAATAGTAGGGAAGGTGCCGGCGATAGACCGTGCTTCGTAGGTGAGTGACAGGTCTTTCGATGCCTGCTTCGCAATTTTTACTGCCGCTGCAGAGATATCAAACCCAACACCCTGCATGCCGTATGTTTCGCTGAGGTGTATGAGGTTGCGCCCATTTCCACAGCCAAAATCAACGGCGCTTGTCTCGCTGTTGAGTAGCTCGGTGCCATGTTGTCGCTCAAGCCAGCGGAGAAACTTCAGCATGTCTCCGGAGGGTTCCTCTGACAACTGCAAATGTCCACCACTATGTGCGTACTCGTGGTCCCAAAACGTCGCGCCATGGCGCTTCCGCTTAATCTTTCTTTTAAATGGTCGTTTTGCCATAATGAATACGTATCGTGTATGGATTAGAACACAAAACGCCTTGTGGCACAACAAAAAGTAAGGGATCGTATCCCTTACTTTCGTATGGATGGTATATACTATTACTACATACTTATTCTTAATACTTACGCGTATGCAATTGCTTCAAAAATTAAATATGAGCACCGGGGCACTGATTAAGCTCGCGGTGCTTGGTATTATTGTTATTCTGCTTGTGGGGCTTATTCTTCGGGTTCTCACGAGCACCTTCTTTGGCGGTTACCATTCTGTGACTCGGTATGATATGCCGCATACCATGCCCATGGCAGCAGAATCGGCACCCTCGTATGGTGGTAACGTTGTGGACTTGCCGGTGCGTAATGCAGAGAAATCCATGATGCTTCCACCACAGGATGATGGCTATACCGTAGGGGCTGATGCAGAAAATTTTGAGGTGACGGAGTACACAGGTACGGTTGAAACACGCAATTTGGCACGCACCTGTGGCGTATTTACCGAGCTCAAAGCTCGTGAAGATGTGATTTTTGAAAACGCTAATGAGCATGATCGAGGGTGCTACTATCGCTTTAAGGTGGCAAATGAATCAGTTGCTGACGTAGTCGGTATTATCGAAGGACTCAAACCCCGCACCTTTACAGAACAAACACATACTATTCAAAAGGTGGTGGAGGACTATACCAGTCAGGTAGATATTCTTGAGGCAAAACTTGCAGTGATTAACGAAACGTTAGAAACGGCAGTCGTGGCGTACGATGACGTCACCAAGCTTGCGACACGAACTGAGAACGCTGAGAGCCTCGCAACTATCATTGATAGCAAAATTCGCATTATTGAGCGATTGACTCAAGAAAAACTGCGGGTGACGAGCGACCTTGAGCGCATTGAGCGGTCCAAGGCGGAGCAACTTGACCGACTTCTCTACACCTACTTCACCATGACCGTCTCAGAGCAAAAACTTGTCGATATGCAGTGGGTAAAGGATTCATGGCGACAGGCAACACAGCAAGCAGTGTATGACATCAACAACACCATACAGGATATGTCCGTATTGTTGGTGGCACTGCTCTTTAAGTTGGTACAGTTCGGTATCTACCTAGTCATCATCGTCTTTGTACTGAAGTATGCATGGCGCTTCGCACAGTACGTATGGCGTACAAAATAAGTGTCTCAAGATAGTCTTTATGGTAGGATGCGACCAATGAAACAGACTGATACGCATACGTATATATATGGGCGACATCCCGTCATGGAGGCACTCATGCATCGACCCGATTGTGTAGAGGCAGTATTTCTGATTGCTGAGAGCAAGGATGCACATCTGCAATCCTTGATTACGGAGCACAACATTGCCCAAGAGGTATTGTATCCAAAGCAACTTCCGGGTGGGTTGGAGCGCATTGTCGTGCATCAAGGAGTGGTGGCACGTATCTCTGTGTCGCAGTTGACTGAGGAGTATAAGGACTTTATCACGGCACAAACGCCAGCCCCCAATACCGCACTCGTGGTACTGGGTGAGGTACAAGATCCACACAATGTGGGTGCTGTGATTCGTTCTGCGGCAGCATTTGGTGTATCGGGAGTGTTAGTGCCGCCACATAACCAAGCGCCGATTACTGGCGTGGTTGCAAAGTCGTCTGCAGGGATGCTGTTTCGGATGCCCATAGTGACCATTCCAAACGTCAATACGACACTCCGCGATCTTAAAGAACGAGGATTCTGGATATATGGACTGGATGGACGTGCGGATACTTCTGTATCGGAAGAGCAATTTAACCGACCATCAGTGTTTGTGATTGGTAATGAGGGGAGGGGACTTCGCAAGGTAACTGCTGAAGAATGTGATACACTCCTCGCGATACCAATGCACGAACGATGTGAGTCACTCAATGCGTCTACCTCAGCCGCAGTCATACTCTATGCGTGGAGTGTGCAGCATGTTGTTGAGTAATATGTGCAATATAATAGATGCATGTAGCACTGAAATCCCTGAATCCTTGTATGGGATTTTGTCGGTATCAGAATAGTTCCTCAATAATTTCTGCTGTGCGTTTAAATACTGATCCGACGCCATGTACGCTTTCAAAACCCTTGATTTGAGGTGATTTGTTTACTTCAAGTATGACTGGTCCCTTGTCAGTATGAATCATGTCAACACCACCGAAATCTAGGTCACATACCTGTGTTGCCTTAATGGCGAGTGACAATTCTTCACTAGTTAATTTGTTTTCTGATACAGTACTTCCTTGCGAGACATTGTTCAGGAATGTGTTGTTTTGTGCAGTGCGTTTAATTGACCCCAGTACTTTTTTATAGGCAACAAGTGTTCTCGTGTCATAGGTATTTTCAATATACTCTTGAATAAGGAATAGAGCATGCGGTTTTTTGTGTGCTATCTTCTCCTCGAGCTCTTGCAACGAATCAATTTTATAGACGTTATTTCCTTTGCTTCCGTCTGTCTTAAAGACGAGTGGAAAGTGTATATGACTCAAGATGTATTCTTTATTGTGAGCATATGATTCCTCTCTTGCAATTATGGTTTCAGGTATGGCAATGCCTGCCCGGGCAAGACGTGGCATCTGAGTAATTTTTTCTTCAGAAAACTTAAATGATCTGTTTATAGGGTCATTTGCAGGAATATTGTATGCCTCAAAATGTTCATACAAAAGCCCACAAAAATGTGAGTCTGTTGCACGCAGTCTGGTAAATACATACGAATCATTAAAATCAATTGGTATATTGCCGCTAAGGAAAGACACTGATAGATTTTTGTTGATGTGAAGTGCAATTTCTTTTGTCTTGTATGTCTCAAAAGTTGCTTTTTTAACTCCAGACTCAAAAGCCTCCCGTGTAGCTTTGCCTCCGTTTAGTACAATTAGTTTTTGCATACGTTATGTAGAAGAAAAATAGTGTTTAAGAAGGTCAGCGGCAATAGCTGTGGATGTATCCTTGTCCCCGTATTTATGCTCAAAGTAAGCAAATGCTGGATTGGCATTTAGCTCTATGATTATATAAGCATCAGTATTACATAGGGCGTCTGGCACAAAAATGTCTATGCCAATGGTTTGGGTGGAAATAGAGTCAGAGAGCTTTTTTGTCCATTTCACAATTGATTTTGGAATTCGCTCTGTTTCGTAGTAATCGGGAGAGCTTGCTCTCGTGAGGTGGTATGGGAATCGTACGCCTTTGGGTAAAATTGTGTTGGTCGAGAAGCCAGTCTCTCTCATATGCCACTTAATAACAACATCGTCTTTTTTTTGTTTCTTCACACCATTTAATAGTGTGCCAAGTGGGGTAGTGCCGTCACCTACAACGGCATGAGGTTCTTTTTTGTGCATAACACGCACTTCACCGTTAATAATTAGGATTCGGTATTCGTCATGCTTGAGGATCTGCTGTACCAAAAAATCTTTTTTTGCTGTATGGAGTTTTTTGATGCTCCTACTGAGTTGAGAAAAGTTTTCGGCAATATCAATATGCAGACCTCTAGCGCCAGTGTCTGGTTTTATAATGACGGGGTATGTTTTTACTTTTCGTTTTGCTACTTCGAGTAGGTTGTGTAACGATTTGTATTCTTTAAGGTGTACACAGAAAGATGGTATCGTCTTGTATGTAAGCTCTTTGAGCACCTTTTGAGTCAGGATTTTACTGTCAAACAACCCCTGTTGCCAACGCTGCGTTTCAGGGTAAAAGCCAAATGTAGTACTGTTCGCTACGTACATTTTTTTGCCGTTTGTGATAAGGAGTTTTCTTGGGGCTCCAACGGGAGAGATAAATCTTGTTTTGTAACCCAGTTTTTTTGAAATTTCCTGGAGAGTGTATATGCTTGGTTTTATTTTTTTCACAGGTATTGTTATACCACATAATGCTTTCATTGGCGCAATACTTCAATTTTGTCAATACTTGCTATTTTCAAAAAATGTTGTGAAATCCTAAAATAGGCGTATTTTATAGTATATTCGTTGTCTACAGCTAGGACTCATCTGCAGAATGAAATACACCTATAATAGAAATTTACGCTCTATGGAGAAGCAACAAAAAAATATTATTGCATATGTGATGTCGATGCCGGCAGACGTGCCTGAAAGTATTGCAGCATATAACAAGGCAGAGAAAACCAAATATCGCACCATGCTCATTTGGGATTCGCGTGTGAAGCGCAATGCGAGTAAACCATGTACGAGTGACATTGTCGTGGAGTGTGATTTCAGCAAGCCGCACAAGATTGCTGAGGCACTATTGCCATACCAAAAAGAGTTGGCTGTCGTGACGTGTCGGGGCGACAAGTTTATTGGGCGATTTATTGAGGTGATTCCGCATGTGCCGTATCTCCGTACTCCAACAACTGAATCACTTCGGTGGGCGACTGATAAATACGAAATGCGGAAGCGTTTCAAAATGTTTGATACTAAGAATACGCCCAAGTTTACGAAGGTAACTGCAAACACAAAGAAAGAGCGGAAGCGAGTGATTGAAAAAATAGGCTTTCCAATGATTGTGAAACCAACAAATCTTGCGGGAAGTATGTTGGTGACTGAGTGTTATCATGAAGAAGATTTGGAACGGGCATTGCGGACTGGGTTTAGGAAAATTAAAAAAGTATACAACGAGAACGGACGAGGAGAGGCACCCAATCTCATGGTTGAAGCATACATGGAAGGAGATATGTATTCGGTTGACGCGTATGTGAATGCGCGGGGTACCATACATTTTTGTCCGATGGTGAAGGTGGTGACTGGCAAGAACATTGGTCATGATGATTTTTATAATTATATGCATCTAACACCAACGGCACTCAAGAAAGAAACAATTGAGCGTGCACACGCTGTTGCAAAAACGGGCGTGCACGCACTCGGACTCCGGAGTACAACAGTGCATGTTGAACTCATGAAAATTGATGACGAGTGGAAGATTATTGAAATAGGTCCGCGTATTGGAGGCTTTAGACATAAACTCCACAAATTAAGCTGTGACATTGATCACTCGCTTAATGATGTGTTAGTTCGGTTGCCAAAAAAACCAATCGTTCCGAAGAAATGTAAAGGATATGCGGCTACCCTAAAGTGGTTCCCAAAAAAGGAAGGGGTCATTACCAAACTCAAAGGGATTAAGAAAATTCAAGAACTAAAATCGTTTAGCAGCATTACCGTTAATAAAAAAGTGGGCGACCGATGTCATTTTGCGAAGCATGGTGGAAAGGCGGTATTTAATGTCACGCTCTATAATAGCGACCGTGCAAAACTCTTGGCAGATATTCGCCGCATTGAGCAGTGTGTTGAAGTTGGTATAAAATAAAATCAAAACTCAAAAAGCAAAGGTCAAATATATAATTCAAAAATAAAAAATGTACTATACAATCCTGCTTGGTACAGGTGTGGTAAACATTACTGCGATATATCGCAGTAATTGTCTGAGTGGCTAATGTTTGTTAGAAGTCCTCCACCTTGCGTCGAGCACAGTGCGTTTTTCAAACTACATTTTTGACTTTTTATAGTTGCTCTTTGATTGCCAATTGTATACAGCGCCGCGCCCTTTGGGCGCGGCGCTGTTGTACTATGTATGCATATATGATTCGTACCAAACACGTGGTCATACTCGCGATAGCGCTCGTTGTGGTAATCATGGCAGTGTGGCTGTTTGTGTTGCAGCCGAGCACACACACATCGAACGCATTCATACCTGATATGGTGCCGTCAACCATACCGCAGGCATACACCATCAATATCGGTGAAACCCAGCGTGATGGCAGTATTCGCACCGCATTGCGTGCACAGCTTGAAACTGAGTCGGTAGCTACACCAGCAGAGGAAGCTGTGGAAGCGCAAGAGGCAACGCTTTCAGAAGCGTCTATGACCGGTAGTATGCTCCTTGGTGACGGTATGTGGAGTAGCACACCACAACAGGGGTATGTCTATCAGTGTCAGCAGGGCGTGGTTGCCCCTACTGGTGCTGATCCCTCATGGATTTCGGGCGATCGGTGGTTCCCTGAACAGAAAGTTTCATTGTCGGGGTCGAGATATTGGCGTAACGAGGTTACACACACCACCGTTGAAGGTGCGCGTGTGATCACTGCAAACACATTGCCCGACCATGCCACCACTGAAACATCGCTGGTGCCACGTACACTCACACTGCAGCTGCCACTGCAGCCACGGGTGGTTGGTACAACCTGTGTATCTGGTGGCATGGTTGGCATCGCGCGCAATGGTGTGCCTATATACCAAGCACTCGATGCTCGTGGGCACGATGCCGTTGCACGCCGTGCTGCAGATAGTTGTGGTGGATATGTCGATAGTGCTGGTCACTATCATTATCGTTCTCAAAGCGAATGTTTGGTGGCAGGTGTCTATGAAGGTGCGGCAAGCACATTGGTAGGCTATGCGCTCGATGGTTTTGGCATCTACGCAAGTGTCGAAAATGGCAAAAAAGTCACCAATGATGACCTCGACGAATGTCATGGACATACCCATGCAATCCCTTGGGAGGGTGAAATGCGAGAAATGTATCACTATCATATGACGGACGAATTCCCGTATACCGTCGGTTGTTTTAAAGGAGCGCCACGTACTCCATATATCGAGGCGTATACAACCCCTGAGCAAGATACTGCGCAAGCAACGACCACAGCAGCCACCGTATTAGAAACTAATGTGTAATGTATGGAAACAATTAGCGTAGCAGAACTCAAGAAGCGACTCTCGGACGATGATCACGATGAAGTACTTATCGATGTGCGTGACCCGTTTGAATATAAGGGAACGCATATAGAGGATGCAAAAAATATTCCACTCGATACGGTTGCGAGTGCGGTGGGGAAGCTCAAAGGGGTTGGTACTATTTATATACACTGCGCCAGTGGCAACAGCAGTAAACAAGCCTGTGACATACTTGCTGAACAAGGATTTCAAAATGTGGTAAACGTCGAAGGAGGGATTATTGCGTGGGAAGAAGCGGGAATGAAAACGGTGGGTGGCAAAAAACGAATGCCGATTATGCGGCAGACACTCTTGATGGCGGGGCTGCTCATTCTGCTTGGTGTGGTACTCGCATTGTTTGTAAACGCGTGGTGGATTTTCTTGCCTGCCTTTGTTGGCATGGGGCTGACCTTTGCGGGTGTTACGGGTATGTGTGGTATGACCAAGATACTACAGTGGATGCCGTGGAATACACCATAACTGTAGTTATGCGCACACTGGTTATTGATATTGAAACGGTCGGCGAACAATGGAGCGATATAGACGCAGTCACTAAAGACGTACTTACACGATGGATAACACGTACTGCAAAAAATGACGCAGAAAAACGTATGGCAATCCGAGACCTCGAGGAGGGGCTCGGATTTTCACCACTGACCGGAGAAATTGTCGCGATAGGACTGTTTGATTTAGAACACCAACAAGGCGCGGTGTATTACCAGGCAAACGGAACGGAGCGGGAAGAAGAGATTGGTGCGTATGTCTTAAAACCGCGCAGTGAGGCGGATATGTTGCTCGATTTTTGGGAAGGTGCGCAGGGGTACGACACCTTTGTGACTTTCAATGGTCGCAGGTTTGATGTGCCGTTTCTCAATATTCGTTCTATGGTGCATGGTATCAGGCCGACCCAGCATCTTATGCAGCACCGATACCTTGAGCGACAAGGAGATATCAAGCATATCGACCTGCAGGACCAGCTTACCTTCTATGGCGCAATGTTGCGCAAACCATCACTGCATTTGTATTGTCGCGCCATGGGTATTGAAAGCTCGAAAGAAAAGGGAATCGCAGGAGACGATGTTGGTCGGTTATTTACTGAGAAAAAATTCCGAGACATCGCCGTCTACAACGCCGACGATGTCACCGCAACCGCAGAGCTCTATGAGCAGTGGTTGGATACACTTGCGCCAGAGTTGTTTGACACATCTTAAAATAAATGGTATTTTTTAAATTTAAACGGAGATACACTCCATGTTCTTTTTCAAATCTGTACAAAAATTTCTACATACGCGGTGGTTGCCCACTGACGTACAACACTTTGATATGGTAAATAAAGAGAATTCAGCTTTGTCTGACTCAGGCATTGCATGGTTGCCTAAAAAGTCACACCTGCCACTGCTCTGGAGATGGATATACCCATGGCGTATCATTAAAGTCACAAGTGAAATACCGTATCACGTACATTTTAAAGCGGATACCTGGTGTATGAAAACCGCAATAACCGCAGATACTGAGTATGTTGCGGTGCGCATTGGGCGCGATGCAATATCTTTTCTGTGTACGGATGCAACCGGTCTCTTGTCACTCGCGTATACGTGGCATACTGAAAAGTACTACAGCAAAAAACAGGTTGAAGCACTTCTGGGCGACCAGGTTACGTTTGTGTAGAAACGTGTTGATTATAGCAATGTGAAAAAAGGCACTCGATACAGTGCCTTTTTTTATATTTGGTACAATAGTGACACTATGCAAGCAGACACACAACCGAAGCAGTTTCCAGAAGGGTTTTATTGGGGCGCGGCAACTGCGTCATATCAGGTAGAGGGGGGTATTGAGAACAACGATTGGGCAAAAGCTGCGCGAGAGGGTCGGGTGCCCGTTGCAGGGCGTTCGAGCGACCACTATAATCGCTACGAACAAGATTTTGATATCGCACAAGAGTTGGGGCACAACGCACACCGCTTCTCCATTGAGTGGGCACGTATTGAACCAGAGGAGGGGAAGTTTAATGAACGAGAGATTGCACACTATCGAGCAGTACTCCAAGCATTGCATGCGCGTGGTATTAAGCCATACATTACACTATGGCACTTCACGTTGCCGTTATGGTTTTCTGAATCAGGAGGATTTGAACGCAACGATTCACCAGAAATTTTCGCGCGATATTGTGCCTATGTTGTAGAACAATTGGGTGACCTTTGTGATAGTTTCTCGACTATGAATGAGCCAAGTGTCCTTGCATCAAATGGTTGGCTGAGAGGCACGTGGCCGCCATTTAAACGTTTTGCTTTGACCGACTTTATTTCAATTACTAATTCAGGCAAGTCGTTTGAACCGAAGCCTGAAAAAGGGATTGGTGCCGTGCGTGTATTTTTCAAAGTACGCAAAAATCTTGCACGAGCGCATAACGCAGCATATGTCGCAATAAAGCAGGTGAAGTCAGATACTGATGTTAGTGTAGTCAAGCATGTCATTTTATTTGAAGCAAACTGGAATCCTATCAACAAAGCACTCGCGTGGTTTGCCAACTGGCAATGGACACATGTATTTATGAAGCGTGTGTACAAACAGTGTGATTCAATTGGGCTGAACTACTATTTTTATAAGAAATATGGTGATACACATGTCTATGAGAAAACAGACATGGATTGGGATATATATCCGCAAGGTGTGTATGGGGGGCTGAACATGTTGCATCGGTATGGGAAACCGTTGTTTGTTTCAGAAGCGGGTATTGCCGATGCGCGTGATGTGCACCGTGCAGCATATATACAAACGCAAGTGCAGGCAATCTGGCAAGCCATTGAAGATGGTATGGATGTGCGAGGACATCTCTACTGGTCACTCCTTGATAACTACGAGTGGGCGCTTGGGTATGAGAAGCGGTTTGGGTTGGTTGAAATAGACTACGAAACATTGGAACGAAAGGTACGCCCGTCGGCATACGTATACAAAGAAATCTGCATCAATAACGCTCTGTAGTACGAAATCATATCGTCTACGTTGTTGTATTGGGCAGGAACAACACAGCAAGTAGCTGTTATACGAGCGTTTCGGCAACGCTCAAACAGAATTTCCAGCGCATCCTCAACAGTATGATACAATGTAACGTCATACTACTGGTTGATGGACTGTTGTTGTGTGCCTCACTCTAAATTTGATTCAACATGATGCTCTGGAGAATGGTATAACGAGGTAGAGTTACCGCTGTGCTATAGGGTAAAATAAAGAGGTGCTCGCACTAGCTCTT
>JAJOLD010000013.1:0-23898 GCA_021129515.1 Minisyncoccota bacterium | reverse complement strand
AGAGCTAGGTGCTACGTACTAAGTGCTAAATAATGAACTGGATTCTGCTCGCAGCTGGTGCGCAATTGATTAACGCAGTTGTTGCATTGATTGATAAATATATTGTCTCGGATGAAAAAGTCCTTCCGAGACCTTTTGTGTATGCGTTTTATACGTGTCTTATTTCTGGCGCATGGATTGTGGTATACCTGCTGGGGCTTATCCCGACCGGGGCATTAGATTTGCCAGTACCGTCGTTTTCCAATGTGGAACGACCGACACTCGAGATGGTGGCGTTGGCGATTCTGGGTGCATATACATTCTTTATTGCATTGGTCTCTATGTTCACTGCACTTAAGGAGTCAGATGCATCTGATGTGGTACCAGTTGTTGGGGCGGTGTCAGCAATTGCATCGTTTGGGCTCGGGTACTTTTTCTTCCAGACGTCACTCTCGTCTAACTTTGTATGGGGGATTGTGCTCTTAGCAACCGGTACTGCGCTGGTATCTCGACTACGGTTTCCCGTCAAGGTCGCGTTGCTGTCGCTTCATAGTGGTCTCTTTTTTGCCTTTCACTATATTGCCATTAAAGGACTGTTTAACGTTACCTCTTTTGATAACGGATTTTTCTGGTCACGAATAGCGTTTGTGTTCTTTGCGCTCTCACTGCTCATGGTGCCAAGCTACTACAAAAAAATTACTGAACAGACAAAATCAACCAAGAAGTCTGCTGGGTTGCTTATCTTTGCCAACAAGACACTCGCTGGTATTGGGTCGATTATGATTTTGAAAGCAACTGCGCTCGGTGATGTGACGGTAGTGCAGGCGCTCGGAGGATTGCAGTTTGTGTTTATTTTGCTCTTAGGTATAGCCTTTGGAAGCATGACGCCAAAATCCTTTGGTGAAAATGATGACCGCAAGGATGGTGTGCTCCAGAAGGCTATATTTGTCGCAATTATTACTGCAGGGTTTATTATGTTATTTCGATAATGCAAACGTACGTACGACATATACTCATAGGCGTGGCAGTAGCATTGGTGCTGGTGCTTGTAATGGCACTCTTGCTTGCACGTAAAGCGGTGCCTGAGCACGTGCAGTATGGTATTTCGTTTAATACGCCGTATGCGCAAGAACTAGGGCTCGATGTAAAGGAGGTATACGATGCTTTCCTTGATGAGCTTGGTGTGCGGCATCTTCGCTTGGCTGCGCATTGGACGATTGTCGAGCCGCATCGCGATGTCTATGATTTTGCAGCCCTCGACTACCAGCTCAAGCGTGCAGAAGAAGTGGGAGCCGAGGTCGTCTTTGGTGTGGGGCGGCGATTGCCGCGATGGCCTGAGTGTCATGTGCCCGAGTGGGCAAGGGGGCTTGAGTGGGAAGTGCAAAAGGAAGAACTACGTGCATACATTGAAGCGGTGGTTACCCGATATAAAAAGAGTCCAGCTATCAAATATTGGCAGGTCGAAAATGAGCCATACCTCGGTGTCTTTGCACATGACCATTGTGGCGACCTCGACGAGGCGTTCTTGGCGGAAGAAATCGCGCTGGTGCAGTCACTTGATGACTCGCGACCGGTCTTGGTGACGGACAGTGGTAACCTTGGCACGTGGAAGGGGGCATACAGTCAGGGTGATGTCTTTGGTACGAGTGTGTATGTGTATTTCTGGAATCCTGAGTTGGGGCAATTCAAGACCGTGTTGCCACCATGGTTTTACCGACTCAAAGAAGGGATTGTATCCCTTCTGTATGGAGAAAAGGAGACCATGCTTATTGAACTTTCAGCTGAGCCATGGTTGCTTGAGCCTGTTACCAGTGTACCCATTGATGTGCAGTATTCACGCATGGATCTCCAGAAATTTAATGAGATTTTGGAATACGCAGAAAAAACACGTTACGAGAAACAATATCTCTGGGGCGGGGAATGGTGGTACTGGCTGCGCGAGCGTGGACATACCGATATGTGGGAGCGAGGCGTTGAACTTTTTAACTAGCAATTTCAGCACTGCATAGAGTTGCCACTGGGTTGTTGCGCATTCGCATGTCATGATTGACGAATAGCTGCAAATAGGTACAGTACAGGTGGTTTTGCATATCATACACGAGGAGGATATAGGTATGAACACACTTGTAATGTGGTTTTTGGCAATTGGTATGCTGGGCGCCTCGGTGCTGTATGCTCGTGCAGTAAAGGAATTGAAGCAGCTCAGAAGACAAAGTCTGCGTGAAAGGTAAATGGTGCGCGCAATGCTCACGGCATCGGATACATATGGCTTAACAGTAGATGATTGTCTAGAGTTGTATGGCTGTGATGCAGAAGTTACTGAGCGGAGAAGCGGTTTTTCGGGAAACAATGTCTCCGGAAGAGAAAATAGGAATGTCAGAATCGAGTATCAGAGAAAGAGAGTACTTCTTAGCAGTACAGAATATGCTTATTGCCATGCATGAAGAATCAAGTGGCAGGTAATATGTGTGTGCAGAACAGTTGGCGGGCTACGGTAGCCCGCTTTTTTCTGTGGTGCGGTATACTAAGCACATGAAAGAAAAGGTAGAAAAAATAGTGAGCGGTGTTGCAAGTGGCGTTGATGCCACTGTTGAGACTGCGATTAAAAAAACTGACCAACTCGTTTCACCGTATCGTCAAACCTTTTTTCAAAAATTCCCAACAGCATCGGTGTTTTTGGTAACGTTTGGGGTGACGACTACGTTTTTGGGGTTTGAGAAAATCATTACCACGATACCCTGGTTGCATGAACGACCATGGCTTATCCTCGGTATGGGTATCATGACCTTGATGCTGACTGGTACACTGTATAAGAAGTTGGGTTAGGGTATGCGTATTATCCGGTTTATATTTCCGTTTCTCTTTGTACGAAATTAGCACACGGGTGCACATGAGCTTTCTCGTGCGCGGGTGGTGTTGACCCTTGCTGTATTGGTATTGCTGGGGGTGGCGCTTGGTATTGCGTTTTTGTTGCAGGCGCCAGTTGTCTATTCAACAACATCGTAATATGAAAAGCATGAAGACATATTTGGTGGTCGTTTCACTTCTGCTTCTGTGTGCGCTCGCAATGGGTGTGTATGTCTGGTTTCGGTTGCAAACACTTGAGACACATCGGGTTGTCGCTCCGGCAGTAGCACCTGTACACCAGCATGGTGCTGCATCCAGTGCAGCACCACGAGCATCTCAAGTACCGACTGATACTGCAGTGGCACCACAGGCGGTTCAAGGCGCGAGTGAGGCTGAAGCATCTCCCGAAACCTCAATAGAGGATCTGGAATCAGTACCAATTGTAGTGAAGCAGGAAAATCTCAATGAAACCCAGCAGAAAGCACTTGAAACCCTGGGGCTTGGTGATGGGGATATTGTCATTACACCCGCAATGAGTACCTGTGCAACAAATGCGCTTGGGGCAGACCGGGTGGACGCGATTGTCGCTGGTGCTGCACCGGGTCCGCTTGAAGTGCTTCAGATACTTGGATGTCTGGAATAAGGTATGGAAATGCCGTATAGTATCAATATATAAACTATCGTTATCTATTATGAAGAGAATCTTTTTGTCAGTATGTGTTGGGCTCGTGTTGATGCCGTCAGTGACACTCGCAGGTCCTGTGGTGCGTAGCGGTGAGTCGGTGTCTGTGGAAGCTGACCAGCTATTGGAGGGTGATTTTTATGCTGCAGCAGGCACGGTTTCACTCTCAGGTGCAGCAGAACACGATGTATTTGTTGCGGCAGGTTCGGTGACGATAAACGCTGAGGTGAAGGAAGATCTTGTCGTCGCAGGTGGTTCAGTACAGGTGCATGCACCTGTTGGTGATGACGTGCGTATTGCAGGTGGAGAGGTGGTTTTGGCAGACATGGTTGCAGGTGATGTTGTGGTGTTTGGTGGATTGTTGCAGATTCTCTCAACAGCGCATGTTACAGGTGATGTTATTTTCTATGGTGGTGAAGCTGAGATTAACGGAACGGTTGATGGATCGGTGTTCGGTACTGCTGATGACATGCGTATCGATGCCGCTATTGGTGGTGACATCGATATGACCATTGGCTCACGCTTTGCGCTTGGTGCTCGTGCTGAGGTTGCGGGTGCGGTGCAGTATACGAGTGCGGTAGAAATGGCGCGAGCACCTGAAGCCGTGGTATTTGGTGACGTGCATCGTGTGGTGCCTGGTAGTGATACTACCCATGCGCACTATGCACTGATTCCGATGCTGGTGATTATTTTTGCAGCGCTTGCGGGGTATCTACTCTTTAAACAACACGTACAAGGTGTGGCAGATACGGTTCGGTCTTCCTATGGTATGCAAGGGTTGATTGGACTCTCGGTGTTGGTGAGCGTGCCGTTGGTGAGTGTGCTTTTGTTGGTTAGTATATTGGGCATATTGCCAGGACTGATGCTGTTGTTTGGATACGTGGTGTTGGTGCTCGGTGCGTTTGTTGTTGCTGGTATGGTTTTTGGAACGGTACTCCTTGGTTTGCTACGCAAATCAACGCAGCTCACGGCACTGACGGTTGTGATTGGTGTGGTGCTCTTTGAGCTGATGAGTTTTATTCCTTTTGTGGGACCACTTTTGGCGTTTGTATTCTTCCTTATGGTATTGGGAGGTATCACCACGAAGCTCTATCGGGCATTGTTTGTATAAAACACATCCTTCTATAAACGCCGCGCACCGTAGGTGCGCGGCGTTGTGGTTGTGGGCAGCTGCTTCGTATGTGGTGGTAGACAGCCTTTTGTTTTTGGGTCATTATGCAATACATCTATGACAACGAAGCAACGCAACGCACGTCGTGCACGTGTCCAAGCAATGAATACTATTTTGCGTACGTTGTATCCAGATCCACGTATTGCGCTTAACTACAGTAATGGGTGGGAACTTGTGGTGGCAGTGCAGCTCTCTGCACAGTGCACCGATGAGCGGGTAAACAAAGTGACTGAGACGCTGTTTAAAACATACACCACCATTGAAGCATACCGAGATGCATCGCAAGCAGAAATGGAACAGGCAGTATTTCAATGCGGATTTTATAGAAACAAGGCAAAAAATATCCGCGGTGCAGCGGGAGTTGTGCTCGATACTTTTGGTGGGGAAATACCAAACAACCTCGACGAGTTACTCACCATTCCGGGTGTGGCACGAAAGACCGCAAATGTGGTGCTTTCCAACCTCTATGGCATTGCAGAAGGTATTGCAGTCGATACGCATGTGCGGCGATTTGCAATTCGTTTTGATTTGAGTGATTACACTGACCCCGTGCGCATTGAACGCGATTTGATGGAAATTATGCCCCAGTCTGAATGGTGGGGATTCAATCATCGGTTGGTACACTACGGACGCGATTATTGCCCTGCACGCAAACACGATTGCACGGAACACCCGTTGACAAAGGTGTATCCAAAAGCGGCAAATTGTTGGCCTAAAGCTCGGTAAGTGGTGGCATCAATAATAAATATACCTACTTGTCCGTCAATAGTATGCAATTTTTAAGAGTGGTATAGTGCAGGTAATCAATCAAACCATTTTTCCTACATGAAATTATTACTTGCCGTTGTGGAAGACTTGTATACATTTGCGCGCACCGCACTCTTTGGCGTAGCTGATTCCCGGTATGAGGCTGTGCGTGGAGAGATTAGTGACTATGAACTTGAAGAAGCGCTCGCTGAGCATGAGCAGTATCTCAATGAAACGCTTGAGGAAACTGAGACAGAAGTGGCGGATGTGACTGAAACCGAAGCGCAGTCGTTTCGACCTGCCGATGACGAACCGTCCTCTCGGCCTGCCGATGCGTCAGCCTTTCGGTCTACAGAGAATATTTTAAAACCATCTACACAATCACTCGGGGGAGAGAAAAATACGCTGATGTATATTGGTGGTGCTGATGTACCACTGTTCCTTCGTGCAACACGTGAATTTGACTCGGTGATAGGGCGATTGCCCTATGGTGCCATGGTGATGGTGCTCGAACAACGAGGCAGTTGGACACGTGTTGTGCATGGCACCAAAAACGGGTGGGTCAAGCGGGAGGACCTCATGGAAAAGGCGGCGCATGTGTACCCCGACTGTACCGCAGGTACCCAAAACGAAGCACTCCATCAAAATACGTTACGTATTCGTGCGTGTATTGACGATTCGTTTGCTGGTGGTGTCGCTGAGTTACCACTCCAGTCAGCAGAATACGTGACGTACCGACTGTTGCGTAAAGGGTTGATTATTCCATGGCCTGAGGTGCGACCACGTACCGTCGGTACCTGGCACAACATACTGAAAGGTGTCACCACGGTTGCGATTGGGGTAACTCCAAAAACTGGTGCGGTGATGGAATATACGCATACGGATGATCGGGGACAGGTTGCCTATGTCGAAGCGGTGCGTCCTGATGAAACAATCACTATTACTGAAGTGCTCGATGACGGATCTGGTACGTATGCAGAACGAGTACTGACACGTGAGGAGTGGCAGCAGCTCTCACCAATCTTCATCCAGGTAGTATAATGTATAGCACTTGGCACAGAGCACTTAGCACATAGTTTTTGCCGTAGGCAAAAACTGCTAGGGACTAAGCGCTAGGTGCTAAGAACTAATCTATGACCAAACGTTTATATAGAAGTGATGACAACAAAATAGCAGCTGGTGTACTCGGCGGTGTTGCAGAATATTATGAAATCGACCCAGTGATTGTTCGTATTATTGCGGTGTTTGTTGCAGTGTTGACTGGAGTGATTCCTTTTGCACTGGTGTACTTGCTTTCAGTACTCGTGGTTCCCAAGCGAGTGCATATAATTGAAAAGTAATGCGTCCTCTGAACAAGCGAGAAATCGCATTTGTACAAACCGTCCATAACTATTTTGTACAGCATGGTCGACATGACTTACCGTGGCGGAAGACAAAAAATCCGTATCGTATTTTGGTGTCTGAGATTATGTTGCAGCAGACACAGGTTGATAGAGTGATACCTAAATACAAAGCATTTCTAAAAGTATTTCCAACGGTGCGTGCACTTGCAGACGCTTCGCTTGGCGATGTGCTCCGTGCATGGCAGGGGTTAGGGTATAACCGGCGTGCAAAAATGCTCCACAATGCAGCGAAGCAGGTAGTCACCGTCCATAATGGACGATTTCCACGAACACATGAAGCGCTCATGGCATTGCCCGGTATTGGACACTATACCGCGGGAGCGGTGATGGCATTTGCCTACAACACACCAATACCAATTATTGAAACCAATATTCGTACGGTCTACTTATATCATTTTTTCAAAAAAGACTCGCACGTGGCGGACTACAAGGTGCTGGAGAAAGTAGCGCGTACGTTGGCGCCCGAGCAGCCAAGGACATGGTACTGGGCGCTTATGGACTATGGTACGCATCTGAAAAAAACGCATGGGAATCCAAATGTGCGCAGTCGTACCTATGCAAAGCAGTCAAAGTTCAAAGGGTCTGACAGGGAAGTGCGCGGCGCTATTGTTCGCGCATTGACGAGTGAATCGCATACCGAAAACACATTACTACGTGCGCTTCCGTTCAAAAAAGAACGAGTTACTGAACAGCTACAAAAATTGTGTGCAGAGCTTATGGTTACAAAGAAAGGACACCAGTACTTGTTACCAGAATAGTAAATATTAAAAAGCAAATAGAAAATTTGCAAAGCAAAAATAAAAAATGTGCAATGCAAGTCTTCTGTTTTCACTGCAGTAGCTATAAGCACTACCCAGCATCTGACTCATTCCGCAATCTATATAGTATGACGTTACATTGTATCATACTATCAAAACATAGAAATGTACCGACATGCTTTTTTATGTTTACTACGTATTTTTGCATTTTGATATTCTCTTTTTGCTATAGGTATCGGTGCGGCTATTGAAGTAGTGGGTGTATCTTAGGTACGTACATCGTTTTGAATAACTGTTTCGTATGGTGTACGATACCTGTATGACAGAAATTGTGAGTAATTCGGTGCGTGAGCATCGTCAGAAAAAAGGAGTTACCCAAGAAGATGTTGCACAGGCGGTGGGGGTCTCACGACAAACCATCATTGCAGTCGAGCGGGGTAATTACATTCCCTCAGTGCTCCTTGCATTGAAACTAAGCACATACTTTGCATTGTCCGTAGAAGAACTTTTTGCCTATGAATCGTAATATTGTTATTGAACTATTGTTAATCATTGCGCTCGTGTTGCTGACACTCACTGCGCTCGACTATAATCCGTATTGGATGCCGATGGGGTTGCACCTGAGTGTGCTGCTTGGTATCACCATACTGTTTATTCTGTTTGCAACGTTTGTATGGCGAGAGCAGGGGGGCGATGAACGCGAACGAGCACTCCTTAATATGTCTGATCGCTTCGCGTTTCTTGCTGGTTCAACGGTACTTATGGTGGCAGTGTTGGTGGAAGGTGTCTGGATGCATATGGGTGACCCCTGGGTACTGGGCGCGCTTACCGCTATGGTCGCCGCAAAAGCCGTTGCGTATATGTACTATCAGAATAGACACTAGTCACAAATTTTAAATTATAATTTGTAAATTTTAATTCAAGTACTGAATGCTACAATTTTAAGTTTCTGTCTTGTTATTGAGTGTCGAGGTTACTCTTCCAAAGATTAACGTGAGTTCGTAGCATTCTTGCCACAACGCTCTGATGATATCTTTTTTCTCGGGAACACATTCAGAGAGCATTCGTAACCAGTGTTTAGATTCTTTTGCCTCTTTCTGACAAATATGTATTTTGTTTCGGAAATCTTTTCTCGAACTTGCACCATTTGCCTCACAATAATTTGCACCAATACTAGTCGCTGACCTGACTAGCTGATTGATAATAGGTTTAGAAACCACATCTGCTTTAACTGTTTTACACAACGAAATGACATTTGCTCCGAATACTGCAGTACGCTCTTCTGGGTTAAACCTCTTATCACTCATGACTTTGTGATTTGTTATTTAAAATTGAATTATAATTTAAAATTTACAAATTAAAATTACTTCGTATCCTTCAGCATCATGGTAAAGAAGAGTCCTGGAACCATGAAGAATCCCACAACTACGAAGAGGAGATTGAGTGGCATATAGAGCAGACAGAAGCTTCCCAGCAGTGCACCTGCAACAATCGCGAGTGGGCGAGTAATACGGAAGAAGCTGATGATGTTTGCATCAGAGCCATCGATATGTTTGAAGAAATAACTTTCGGTTGTTGCTTCCACGAGGCTTGCACCAACGCGGGTCATAAACATGACCACCATCCACGCAGTCAGCGTGGCACCGCTAAGCCAGACGAACCATGAGGTAGACACCGCAAGGATGACAAATCCAAACGCCATCATTTCTTTTTCACCGAGGTAGCGATCGGCAATCACCCCGATAGGGTATTCTAAAAAGACATACGCAAGCAGTCCCACAAACAGCACGAGTCCTATTTGTGTCCAGGTAAATCCAACCACATTTGCCAAGTACAGTGGTGTATAGATAACCATAAAGGCAAAGAAAAGTTGGAGTAAGAAATGGGCGAGAAATACATACCGAATATCTTTTTGTGCCCAAAATGAATGAATTGCAGGGAGTACCTTGATTTCTGCATATACCGGGTCAGTAAAGACTTTAAAGTACCGCACAATGAGATATATGAAGGGGAGCATCAATAGTGCGCCGGCAAGATACACATACTCAAATGCTTCCTGCTCACCCATAAGAAATCCTGCAGTGAGCGGTGCAATGGCGTATGCGATACTGCCAATACCCAAGAATAGACCACGTTTGCCTCCCGTCGAGTGCTCTTCGTCACCAATCATTTCTTCCATAAAGACATCGAGGTTAAATACCAAGAGTGGTACAATTGCCTGATGCACCATAAACAATGGTATTGCTAAACGCCATTCTTGTGTAAATGCCATACCGAGTAGCATGCCAAACTCTAGGAGCGCCAACACTAAGGTCAGCATGTAGTTACCCGCTTTATGTAATACGCGAGAAATAAAAAGGAATATCAGTACTGTGATTGCTGAGCTAATGGTATAGAGGGTACCAATGACCATCTCAGGTAGGTATTGTTCTAGGTACGAAGAGTTTACATAGACCACAATTGCCCAGTGCAACGAGAGAAAAATCATAGCACTATAGAGTGCTCCAAAATGTCGCTCACGCCGTAGGTGCGCCTTATGTTCTGAGAGTAATGTCATGCCTCTATTGTACGATATATGCGGTGTGTTGTTGGGTTGGAGTTGTAGATTGCAGGGACTAAAAATCAGGAAGCAAACATACAAAAGACGCACCAGCTTGCTCTGGCAGTATGATACAATGTAACGTCATACTATACAGTTGTCGTGTGGCGTTATGCGGGACAAATGACGCCCCGAAAGCCTGTGGCTTTCGGGGCGTCATTTTAATGTTTCCTTTTTAACGTTTAATTTCCTCTTTAGAGTCCGATGAGTACGGGGATGACCATTGGTGTTTTATTGGTCTTTTGGAGTAGGAATGCACTGAGGGTCTCGGTAAGTTCATCTTTAACATAGTCGAGGTCGAGGGGGTGCATCTTTTCTGTTTGTTTTTCAACCGTCTTTTTGACCAATACCCGTGCTTCAGAGAGTAGTTGTTGGTTTTCACGGAGGTACACGAATCCTCGCGAGATAATATCAGGAGACTTTCGGAGTTTGCCTGACTGGGTATTCACGGTAGCAATGATGACAAACATGCCATCGTTAGCGAGTGACTGTCGGTCTCGGATTACTACTTCTTGCCGTGTCCCAACAGAGAAACCATCAACCATAACCAATTCGGTTGGTGCTTTTTGTTTCTGTACGGTGACCTTGGTGCCATGTGTCACATCGATGATGGTACCGTTGTCAGGCACAAAGATATTGTCTTTGGGGAAGCCGGTATCAATAGCTGCATACCGGTGACTCTTCAGATGGAAGTGGTGTCCATGTACGGGAACCAAGAATTTCGGTTTAACCGTCTGACGAATCCAACAAAGCTCACCTGCATTACCGTGCCCTGAAGAGTGTACGGTATCACTCTTATAGTTAACTACGCGTACGTTCTTGCGGTAGATATTGTCTTTGAGTTTTTGTACAGGAATTTCGTTGCCTGGGATGACTGAAGAAGAGAGTACGAGTGTGTCGCGTTCATTGAGTGTGACATGCTTGTGTTTATCCGTCGCCATACGCATGAGTGCGGCAAATTCTTCACCCTGTGCACCTGTGGCGAGAATGACAATGCGATCAGCAGGGTAGTCCTGCATTTGTGGTCCAGAAATAATGACTCCCGGTTTTACCTCAAGCATTTTTGCCTTGAGAGCAATATCAATATGGGTCTTGATACTTCGTCCTTCAGGGACGACATACTTACCATATTTCTCAGCCATTTTAATAATATGGATGAGTCGTTCAAACTGTGAAGCAAAGGTGCCGATAATCATACGTCCCTTAGTGTCACGAATGAGTCGTTCCAATGACTCAAATACCACGCTTTCAGGAGCTGAAAATCCTTCACGGTCGGCATTGGTTGAGTCTGCCATGAGGAGCACATTGTTGTCCTTCCCGACGTTCTCCCAACTTTCACGTTCTTCCTTGACAACATCACCATCCTCATGTGTAAGGCGGATGTCACCAGTAATGACGACATTGCCGTGTTTGGTTTCTACCGATACACCCATTGCGTCAGGAATAGAGTGGGTGACGGGGAATGTCTTTACGCGAGTGTTGCCGACGGTAAACGAATCACCTTCAGTCACGACGTTCATAGTGATGGGGTCCATGTACGGAAATTCCTCCTGGCGTTTGAGTATCATGAGTGAGGTGAGATGCTGTGTGTACACCGGTGGATTACCAATGCGCTCCATGATGAACGGAATACCACCAATATGGTCAAGGTGTCCGTGAGTAATGACGAGTGCGCGAATTTTATCTTTTCGTTCTTCAAGGTATTGGGTATTTGGCAGAATGTAGTTGATACCCGGTGCCTGTGATGCTTCTGAAACAAACTGGAATCCTGCATCAAACACAATGATGTCATCTTTGTTCTCAAAGATAATCATATTACGTCCAATTTCTTCTACACCAGACACGGGAATAACACGGAAGGTATCCTCGTCGGTAATTGCCGGTATTTTAGGTGCTTTTGGATCCACTTGTGCCTTACGGTGCCTTAGTGGGGCACTCTGTGTTTGTGGTCTACGAAATGCACGCTTACGCGCACGCCGCTTTGTGGTCTTCTTGGTACCGTGTGCTTGGCGTGTGGTTTTTTTGGTGCTTGTGTTTTGTCCTCGTGTGGTGTGTGACCGCGAGCGGTTTTTTGTGGTTGTTTTTTTGGTACTGCCTGATTTTCGTGCAACACGGATTTCATTTCGTCGTGATCGCGTCGGACGCTTACGGGTAGTGTTTGATTGTGTTCGTTTTTCCATACTGTAAAAATTACATGTCAAAAATTATAGTAGTTATATGTCTTGCTATCTATTTAGCAACGAGCGGTTAGTCAGTTAGTACACGGTACTAATAAACTAACTACTTGTTACAAACGACAGGACGCTAGTCGGTGTCAGTGCTAAACAATGACCACACTGAGTCTGTATTGATATACCAATGCGGGATTGATGCAAATCGTTCACTCAATTTCTCAAGTCCGTCAAATGACGCTCCTGTCACGTATGTTGGAAATACATAGAGAAACGCAGGACTATAGAGAAACACCGCAGGTATCTCTTCTTCCAATTCTGCTGCAAATTTTGTCAGTGCTGCATGCCGTGCTGCTTTGTCTGCGTTGGTGCGTGCTTCACTCAAAATAGAGTCGGTCGTAATATTTGCGTAGAGCGATACATTGAGTCCGGGGTCATTGCGCTGCGATGAGTGCCAGAATGAGTAGAAGTCGAGTGAGCGACCGAGCGCAGTCCCAAAGAGTAGTGTTTCATAATCACGTGGTCGAATGACCGTCTGCGTGAGATCTGATTGTTCGAATTGTTTAACGGTGACCGCAGCGCCCAGTTTTGTCCATTCGGTTCGGAGATATTCTGCTGTATGTTCAAATATAGGACTATTAACCGTCGTAATACTGAACGCAAGCGGTGTGACAATATCATCGATTGTTTTTTCCCATACCCCTGTTTCTTCATTGAGTTTCCATCCAGACTCTCGGAGTATACCACGTGCGTGGTTGAGTGCGGTTTCAGTAGTCGTGGATGTCTCCGGAGTGGGTGCTATTGCGACGCCAAATCCTGGAGGAATTGGCGTGGTGAGTGCGGTTCCATAGCCACCGAGCACCGTGTCGATAAGCGCTTCACGGTCAATAGCTGCGTTGAGTGCTGCTCGTGCAGACCGTTCACGCAATGCTGCCGATTTATTTTGATTGAAGAAGAGTGCGTATGTGCGGGGGAGGGGTGTTGTGATGATGGTGTGGTGCGCGGGGTCAAGGGTGAGGTCGCTGAGTCGCCCATGGTGTATGCCTGCAATACTCATGAGGTCACCTTCATTGAATGCGTCAATCATGGTGTCCTCATTGGTGTAGAAATGCAGTTGCAGGACATCAATTTTCGCCACTTCATCATGGTGCTCGGTGTGTGGTACGAGTACATATGATTCAGGAATGCCTGAGGTGTTGCGAAGTATTTTTGCAATTTTATACGGTCCTGAACCAATTGGTTCACTGTTGTGTTGACTAAAGGGAAATTCTTCAATAGTGGCATCTTTCCAAATATGCCGTGGCAGGATACCAAAGGTCAGATTTTCAATAAATGGTGTATAGGGCTCAGGAAGGACAAAGTTGATCTCGTATTCGCTCAACTGTTCAATGGTGACATCTTCAAAACTTGCTCGGAGCGGGCTTGCAAGTGCGGGTTCTTGAATTTGCCCGATAGTAAAGACGATGTCATCTGCGGTTAGGGGCGTGTCGTCATGGAATCGTACCTGTTGCTTCAATACGATGTTATACGTGAGTCCATCGTCTGAAATGGTAATTGATTCAGCAATATTCGGTACCAATGTGCCGTCACTGCCAAGCTGCATGATGCCGTCATAGATGAGGTTGCTCATATCTTTGTCAGCGCGTGTGACTGCAAGAACCGGGTTCACAAAGCGTGGAGTACCAACAATACCTTCAGTGAAGGTGCCGCCTGAGGTTGATATTTCCACCTGGGTGGTGGTACTCACATGTATGACAAACCATACGGTACTCACAAACAGTGCACCAATTGCAAGTTTCAACAAAAAACCATCACTGACCGGCAGCTTAGTGAGATAGGAGAACAGAGCGTTTATCGTGTTTCTTTTTGGGGAGTGTGGTGAGTGTTCCATGATGTAGTGCAAGCACTAAAGCCGTGTCACGTATGTCGTGCATGTGCAAGGATGAGTACCGTAACTGATGTACCGGTAGGTTGCGCGTATATAGATATCTATACAACAAGTGCTAGAAATGCAGACGCAACAAAGAGTACGCCAACGACGATAGAAAACTTGAAGAGAAACAGCTCTGCGCCTCTTCGGGTATGGTATGACGCGCTATGATTATCGCCTCCAAATGCGCCACCAAGGCTTGACCCGCGCTGCTGCAATAGAATTGCTGCGACGAGCAGAATGGAGAGAATAATCTGTGCGTACGGAAGAATGGTACGGACGATTTCCATGTGCCCGCCATGGTAGCAGAAGACGTGCGCGTATGCAAGGTTGCTGTACCGCGCACCATTTTGGGTCATACTGTTGACCCACACTTTTCTTCCATTATAATAACGGTCTCAATTAATCAACTAATCTTGAGATAAAATGTCAGAAAATAGTGCATCAAAAATTGTACCCCTTGGGGATAGGGTAGTGGTTCGTTCACTCACTGAGGAGGAACTGGGCACCAAATCAGCCGCAGGCATTATCGTTCCTGATACGGTGGCAAAAGAGAAGCCAGAGCAGGGTATTGTTGTTGCAGTCGGTCCGGGTCGCAGAGAAGACGGGAAAGAAGTACCGGTTGCAGTTGCAGAAGGAGACCGCATCGTATTCTCAAAATATGGATTCGACGAAGTAAAAGTCGGTACGGAGGAATACATTATCGTTTCAGAAACAAGTATTTTAGGAGTAATTAAATAGCACATAGCTCCTAGCTCATAGCACTTAGTTTTGCCTACGGCAAAACAGCTAAGAGCTAAGCGCTAATAACTAAGAGCTAACATTATGGCAAAACAAATTATTTTTGACGAAGACGTAAAGAAGTCACTGAAGCGTGGTGTGGATGCTGTTGCTGACGCGGTGAAGGTGACCATTGGTCCGCGTGGTCGCAATGTCATTCTCGACAAAGGCTTTGGCGGTCCAACGGTGACCAACGACGGCGTCTCAATCGCAAAAGAAATCACCCTCAAAGACAAGTTTGAAAACATGGGTGTTGAGATTGTGAAGGAGGTAGCAAACAAAACCAACGATCTTGCCGGTGACGGTACCACAACCGCAACCATTTTGACCCAGGCACTCGTAAACGAAGGTTTGAAGCAAACAACCATGGGCGTGAACGCACTTATGGTGCGTAAGGGAATGGACCATGCGGCAGAAGATGTGGTGAAGACACTCCACGAGATGGCGACACAGATTTCAACCACTGAAGAAATCAAGCAAGTAGCAACCATTTCAGCAGAAAGTGAGGACATCGGTGCAAAGATTGCTGAGACTATCGAGAAGGTAGGGAAGGATGGTGTGGTGACCGTAGAAGAGTCACAGTCATTTGGTATCGATACTGAACTTACCGAAGGTATGGAGTTTGATCGTGGCTACGTATCACCGTACATGATTACCAATCCAGACCGCATGGAGTCTGAGTACAAAGACGCGTCTATCCTTATCACCGATGCAAAAATAGCTTCAGCTCAACAGATTCTTCCACTCTTGGAGAAAGTCGCGCAGACTGGCAAAAAAGAGCTCGTAATTATTGCTGACGATATTGAAGGAGAAGCACTTGCAACCTTTGTGGTCAACAAACTCCGCGGCGGCTTCTCTGTGCTCGGCATCAAAGCGCCAGGATATGGAGACCGAAAGAAGGACGTGCTTGAAGATATTGCCATTATGACTGGCGGACAGGTAATCTCAGAAGAAGTTGGCCTCAAGCTTGAAAATGCAGAAATCGAACAGCTTGGTAAAGCAGCGCGTATTGCGTCAACCAAAGACAATACCGTGATTGTTGGTGGCGAAGGGACGAAAGAAAAGATTGATGCACGAGTCGACGCACTCCGCACACAGCTCGAACAAGCAAGTTCAAAATTTGATAAGGAAAAGATTGAGGAGCGTATTGCAAAGCTCTCAGGAGGTGTTGCGGTGATTAAGGTAGGTGCTGCGACTGAGACTGAAATGAAGTACCTCAAGCTCAAGATTGAAGACGCGGTAAACGCAACCAAGGCTGCAATTGATGAAGGTATTGTGCCGGGTGGTGGTACCTCACTTGCGAAAGCTGCAGGAAAAGTCGCTGAAAAGGTGAACAAAGATCTTGATCGCGAAGAACTTATCGGCTACCGCATTGTGCTCCGTGCGCTCGAAGAACCACTCCGACAGATTGCTGAAAACGCAGGGAAGGACGATGGTTCAGTCATTGTGCAGAAAGTAAAAGATGCCGGTGGCAATGCAGGTTACGACGCTGCAAAAACTGAAATGGTGGATGACATGATTAAGGAGGGTATTATCGACCCGGTGAAGGTAGAGCGCGCAGGTGTACAGCACGCCGTATCAGCCGCAGGAATTCTCTTGACCAGTGAAGCTGCAATTGCTGATGAGCCAGAAGAGAATGCACCGGCGATGCCGGATATGGGAGCAGCTGGTATGGGTGGCGGCATGCCTGGGATGATGTAATTTGCCTTGAGGTAAATTACATCCGGTTCTGGCTCTAGCCAGAAATCGCCGATATTTATGAGGCGATAGGAGATCGAAGTCTTTTCGACTACAAAACTCTATTTGAAAAAAGACCCTTTAAATTATTAGGGTCTTTTTTCTTGCCCGGCTTACAGCCGCAGTACACCTTGTTCATATTTTATTTCGGCACATGCCTCGTAAAATATGTGACAAGGTCTTGCAAAATGACGTTAAGTCATTTCTCACTCGTATCTGAAGCCATTTTCTGAATTATCCTAAGATTGTCATGCTGAACTGGTTTCAGCATCTCAAAAATTTGAAAAACAAAACCCCGGGCACTTTGCGCCCGGGGTTTTGTTTTGTTCTTTTGGTGGTATACTAATCTGACTTAAAACATAAGTATTCTATATGTCACTTCTTTATATTGTATTAGGAGTTGCGGCGTTGGTAGTCTTTTGGGCAATCTTCGCGTACAACAATTTTGTAAAACTTACGCAGCGAACGAAAGAGGCGTGGGCTGATATTGACGTGCAGCTCAAGCGTCGCTACGACCTTATTCCAAATTTGGTAGAAACCGTAAAGGGTTATGCATCTCACGAAAAAGAAACCCTCTCGCAAGTTACTGATGCGCGTACCACTGCAACACAGGTGCATGTTGACCCAACCAACATCACACCAGAACAAATCACCGCAATGGCAGGAGCAGAATCAGCCCTCACGCAGTCGCTTGGAAAACTCTTGGCAGTTGCAGAGGCGTATCCAGACCTCAAAGCAAATACCAACTTTGCGCAGCTGCAGACCGAACTTTCAGACACCGAAAACAAAATCCAAGCTGCACGCCGATTCTACAATGGTAATGTCCGTGACCTCGCGATTGCACTCCAGTCATTCCCAAGCAACATCATCGGAAAGATGTTCAACTTCAAGGAACATGAATTCTTCGAGCTCGGAGAAGACGAAGCAGAAGCAAAGGACCCCGTAAAGGTTTCATTCTAGGGTGTATGGGTCGCGTGTACTACAACAAGTTGGTGCGAGACCGTATACAGGAAAAGATAACAGGCAACGGCGAAGCCTGTGAGATTCGTGCTATTGAAGACGACGCTGAGTTTCAGCAAGAGTTACTTAAAAAAGTCACCGAAGAGGCGACGGTACTGTCACATGTACGTTCACGTGAGGACTTTTTAAGTGAGTATGCAGACCTCATGGTGGTGCTCGATACACTGACTGCACATATGGATATTTCAGAAGCAGAAATACGACTCGCACTTGCAGAAAATCTTGAGAAGAAAGGGGGATACAGCAACCGACATTATTTGCATTGGTCTGATGATGGTGATTATAAGAGTAATGAAACGCCACAAGGAATACAATGATACGCTTACTGCTTGCATTAACGGTATTGTTGGCGCCACAGAGCGCTGTATTTGCTGAGTATATTCAGTCATTTGATGCAACTATCGAGTTACAACAAGACAGCTCATTTGTCGTTACTGAAGAAATTTTATATGACTTCGAGCAGTCCACACGACACGGTATATTTCGATTTATTCCCACCACACATCCACAACCTGCGCGGCAGTGGCACCAGTCTCGATATATGGATATTGTCGTGTTGGAAGTATTGCGTAATGGTGAGGCGGAGCCATACCACATCACCCGCAAAGCTGAACAAGTATCCATAAAAATAGGCGACCCAGACACAACCATTTCCGGCAGACAGGTGTATGCAATTACCTATCGGGTGATGGGTGGACTACTCTATCATCAGAATCAGGATGCCGAGCTGTATTGGAATGTGACCGGTACTGAGTGGCAGGTGCCCATGAAGCAGGTGCGTGCAACCGTCAAAGATATGGATGGTGTGTTGGTTGGACATCATGCTTGTTACCAAGGCAGGGTAGGAGAAACGGGGTCGTGCAACCTGCCGATAGTGGCAACGAGTTCTGTTGCATTTACCATGGGCTATCTTGGGCATGGTGCAGGCATGACCATTGCCACAGCAGTTGATCCAACAGTAGTACAGACCGTTATCCTCGAACGAACACCAATGGTATGGGTGTGGGGTGCTGGGGTGCTGCTTTGGTTGATGGGGTTGATGTGGTTTGCCTATACGCAAAAATATACACACAAAACAGGCAATGCGGTGGTACCGCAGTATGAACCCTATGCAGCATTGCCGCCTATGTACACAGGCGTACTCTTTGATGATGCACTTGACCCGAAAGACATTACCGCGGGCATTATTGCACTTGCGCATCATGGCTATCTCACCATTCAAAAGACAGAGAAAAAAGTGCTCTTTCTCATTTCAGTCGATGACTATACGCTGACACTCGTACAAACACCTGATACAGCCGTGTCTGCGTTTCAGCGCACCGTGTTGCACCTGCTCTTTACCGAATCAATGCAGGTAGGGCAGACGGTTACCTTATCTGCACTCAAGCGCGATCGTATGAAACAGCGTGAAAACTTTGCACTCGTACAAACATTTGAAGCAGCCGTGCGAGATGATTTAGTAACCAATGGTTTCTTCCAAGCATCGACACCGTGGAGAGCTGTGGGAATGAGTGTTGCAGTACTTCTGGTGGTGGGGGCAGTGGTGTCTGTGGTTCGTCCTGACACCGTGCCATTTCTTATACCACTCGGATTGTTGATATTAGTCAGTGGCGGTGGGGCACTCCTCTATATGCACCGAAAGCGCACACGAAAAGGGTTCACTGCGCTGGAGCATCTGGAAGGGTTTAAAGAGTTTCTCTCAGTGACTGAAAAAGAGCGCTATGCATTCCACAATGCACCCACAAAAAGCCCAGAACAATTTATGGAATATCTTCCGTACGCTATTGCATTTGGAGTCGAGAAGGAGTGGGCAGATGTATTCAAAGACATCACCATCCCAAACCCAGGCTGGTATGAAGGGGGCAGTACCGGCAATTTCTCAGCGGTAGGGCTCACTGAAAGTCTCGGAGCATTCAGTACAGCATTTGCGGCATCGTCAGGCACTTCAGCATCTTCAGGCGGTGGTTCTGTTGGCGGCGGTGCTGGTGGTGGTGGGGGAGGAAGTTGGTAAGTAGCGGTTAGTCATTAGTAGTTAGCAATTAGTTCAGTCTTTATGAAGACGTATAAAACACTTGTTGTATGGCAGAAGGGTATTGATCTTGTTGAATCTGTCTATCGTGTGACCAATACTTTTCCAGAGAGTGAGAAATTTAATTTAACTAGTCAGCTGCGACGCTGCGCAGTGTCTATACCGTCAAACATTGCCGAGGGGCATGGTTGTAAATCATCTGCTGAATTTTCTCGTTTTCTAAAAAAAGCCTTTGGGTCAAGTTCTGAGTTGGAAACCCAACCACTTATAGCGTTTCGCTTGAAAATGATCTCCAAAAAAGAGTATGATGAGCTTTCAGAGTTGCTTACATATGTTCGTAAAATGTTGAGCAGCCTTATTGCAAAAACTACCAAAACTACCAAAACTACCAAAACTACCAAAACTACCAAAACTACCAAAACTAACAACTAATGACTAACCACTAATGACTATGTCGACACTCTACACTCAACAAGGAAAGAATATACGCAAAACATGGATGCTCATGGGTTTTTTCCTTGTGATGGTTATTGCGATTGGGTATGGGGTGGCGTGGTATATGGGAAGCCCTGCGATTCTGTACGGAGCAATTATCTTTGCGCTTGTAATGAATGTGGGGAGCTATTGGTATTCAGACAAAATTGTGCTTCGGATGACTGGCGCGCACCCTGTCACTAGGGAGGAGTACCCTGAGCTCTGGAATATTGTTGAAAATCTTGCAATCACCGCAGGACTTCCCATGCCGAAGGTGTATATCATGAACGACCCAGCACCAAATGCCTTTGCAACCGGAAGAGATAAAGACCATGCGGTGGTTGCGGTAACGACAGGCCTTATGCAGTTGCTCGACCGCACCGAGCTTGAAGGTGTGGTTGCACACGAACTCGCACACATCGGTAACCGTGATATGTTGGTCATGACCGTAGCGGTGGTTCTTGCTGGATTCATTGCAATTGTCGCAGATATTTTCATGCGAAGTATGCTGTTTGGGGGAGGGAATAACCGCGACCGACATCCAGTATTTTTGATTGTGGCTATTGTCGGCATCATCCTTGCACCCATTGCAGCACAAATGATTCAGCTCGCTATTTCTCGGAAGCGTGAATACTTGGCAGATGCCTCTGCGGCACTCCTTACGCGCTACCCTGAAGGACTTGCCTCAGCGCTTGAGAAAATTTCTGGCTATGGGCGACCAATGAAAACAGCAAACCACGCAACCGCACACCTCTTCATTTCCGACCCATTTGGGAACCAGAAGCCGAGTATGATGCAGAAGATTGGTGCCCTTTTTCAAACACACCCACCTGCAGCAAAGCGTATTGCCGTGCTACGCGATATGGACCAATATTAGGGATACGATCCCTAATAACAAATAGTCAGAGGGAATCTCTTGCTACGAGACACCTATTCTGGATTGCTTCTAAACAGTTTCTATAAGAAAGCAATCCAGTGGCTGTGCAAGGAGTCTTATACCACATAGAGTTGTTGACAACCAGTCAATTATACTGTATTATTCCCTCTGGAATTAAAGGGATCTTTCATACCATAACTATAAAAATCACCAGGAGTAGTACTAATGAAACAAAAGGTTTTCCAGCTGAAACCACGCGTACCAGCCGAGATGACTGATTTGAGGCAACTTTGTATCAGGCAGCGATGCAAGATTCGAACTTTGAATCATGAGATTAGTCAGATGAAGGATGCGCACAAGGCGGAACAAGATGCATGGGCAGAAGAGCGCCGACGGCATCACATCGAGATTCGGGAGGCTGTGCGCAACGCACTGGTTGACCGATTGTGTTCGGTTACCGGACTCTATACTCGCGACAAGTATGTCAATGAGTTGCCGCACCAGATTGACATGGTGCAACGGTACAGTACGTCGTTCGCGCTTGTATCGGTTGACCTCACAGATTTCAAACAGGTCAACGATACATACGGTCATGCGGTGGGTGACGCTGTGCTTGCTGCATTTGGTCCTATACTGCAGGCAGCCTTCCGTAAGACAGATTTTGTCATACGCTGGGGTGGTGATGAGTTTTGTGTCATCATGCTGCATGCAGATACAAGTGCTGCTCAAGAAGGTTGTGAACGTTTGCGGACACTGATTGCTACACACTTCCATATTCATCTTGACGATGGAACAAAGGTGGATGGTGCCGCAAAAATTGCCTTTGGCGTGTGTACGCCAGATTTGGCTTCGCACGACGCTTTTTCTCAGCAAGCCTTCGAGAGGGCTATCGATCAAGCACTCTATCGTGCAGGAGAAACAGGTCAAATCGAGGTTGCGATGTTTGATGCACAAGCGGCAGCATAGTTATCTGGGGTATTACGGGCGGCTTTTCAAAAGTCGCCTTTTTTAATTACTCTGACCTAGACCGTACTTTTTGGTATACCGAAGTAAGGAGTGCGCATGCACGTCACATAGAGGTGAGACATGAAACTGCATGAGTTAGTGTCTGAACTTATCCTCACAAGGGAACTTATTTTTGTCCTGCCGGTAACGTTGTGGTGTTCCTACCACCAGAGCATGATGGGTTTATCTCTCCTTGGCATCGGAAGTTTCGTATATGCATACCTCGATATAGATGAGTGGAGGTTTCCATCACGGAAAGTGCGTATCCGAGACTTAAAGTATGCGCCAGTTGATGTCCGTTATAAGAAGGTGACAGGTCGCAAGGAAATCAGCTTTATGGGAGATGATCAAAAGGGGGGTAGTGTTTCGGTTATTACAAAGAGGGGGTTCTCACTTCAAGTACGCTTGAGAGCCCAGGGTTCGCTGCAGCTCGTGTGCGATGAGCATGGTGAGATTGTTGAAGTCCACTATCATGATGAAGATGCTCCGATATCGAGAGAAGCGCTATCATACACACAATGACGAGATGTTGAGGTATTTTGTCTTCGTGTTGCAGAGGGTCTGCTAGCATAATCCTCATTAAAAAAGCCGGGAATACTTCCGGCTTTTTTTGTTTTATATAAAGTCTATACTTTCAAGAATCTGCCCATCGATACATGATGTGTTGTCGAAACTGGTCCGTTCCAAAGCGGAAGAGACAGGATTTGAACCTGCGTATGGTTTCCCATAACTCGCTTTCCAATTTTATTTTGTACAAAGCGGAGAGAGGGGGATTCGAACCCCCGATACGGTTGCCCGTATACATCCTTTCCAAGGATGCGCGATCGACCACTCTGCCATCTCTCCGCTTTATACAAAACGTGCGCCTAAAGTCCTCCTTTCAGTCGGATGAAATGTCTCCCAGACATTTCATCCACTCAGCCACTTCCAAGACCCGCATTGTATCGCAAAAGGGAACGGCTGCCCACTTTTCAATGCTGTACTGGCTGATACAATACTAGGTACATTATGAGAGGGCTTGTCGTTATATTGCTGTCGACATTTTGCATCGGGCTTATGGCTGGGGTGTATGGGTATTTTTTGTCGAGGAATCATGAGTCCGATACTGAGGTAACGCAAGCATGGGATAGGGGAGCATTTGAAATTATTGCGGAGTCATATGGTGGGTGTGCATTTGCAGGTTGTGCGTCGTACCGTATGCGCGCTGATGGGACATATACGTTTATCCAAGAACAGCAGGGTGACGACCTAAAGTATGAAGACAGTATCTCTGGCAAACGGCTCACCGCACTTGAGCAGTTGGTTGAAGGCGCATCGCTTGCGTCGCTTGAGCGTTCCGAAGCTACCGGTAGATGTCCTATTGAGTACGATGGCACTGCGTACCGGTTTGATATTTTTGTTGATGGTGATACCTACTATCTTGATACATGCGCGCATGATCTGTTGTCTGCACCGCTGATTCTTGAGTTACGAGATTATTTTGAAATTTTTCATATCACCCATGTGCGCTAGGGCATGTCCGAAGACCCTCCGAGCTCCTAAGGTTATCAAAATTCGTGACAAAAAATTGAGAAAATTTTGAGCCATACCGAGGTACGGTGATAAATTTTAACGGTTTTTTGACCGAATTTTGATAATCGGCGAGCCGGAACAGTACATTACATACGCTATTACCTTGTGTAGGGTTTT
>JAJOLD010000015.1:29856-53737 GCA_021129515.1 Minisyncoccota bacterium | reverse complement strand
TTCATCGTATTTCGGCATACCAAGTTTATCGTGCCATTTATTTAGTAGTTTCATAGTTATTAGTATAGCTGATTTGTACTAATGTGACACACTAGTGTCACATTTATTTTTCGGTAAAAAGTGTCACTTTTGTCACTTTTTTACTTCTCTCGAGAAGGGTCGACGATAATTTAGTCTGAATACTCACGAAAGTCTTACTGGGCAAGGTATTAATTTGGTTCCATCACGACTGGGCTCACATATACAAAAGACGCAGCAATTGCTGCGTCTTTTGTATATGTGATCCCACGAGCAAGAGTGTGGGGCACTCTTGCGTGGGAATCGAAAAGGTTGCCTGGCATTTTGGGAGCGAAGCGAACCAAAATGGTGACAACCTATACTGATCCTGTAGGGATCGAATTTTCCCGTGGGATTTCAAGCAGGCAATCTGCGTTGCCTGCAGCTAGACATTGAAATATGTTCACTAAGGTAGATATTGAGATATTTGTGCATCCATTCGTACATAGAATTTTTATACCCAAAGATGTTGTTACGTCAGCTGAGTTGAAAATTGATAAAACCATTACTATTACAAAAAACAAAACCCCGCAAAAAGCGGGGATTCAAATAAGGAACAGCTATACAGTGGCAAAAAACTAGGAGATAAACAAATTATCAGCAGAATACCCTGATGACTCAAGCATAGATCGAAGTTGTTCCAATGCTGTTATTTGAATCTGCCTGACTCCCTCTCGAGGGATACCGAGTTCACGACCGACATTTTCCAAACTCACCTGGTCATGTCCTTGTAGCCCAAATCGTCGTACAAGTACCTCACGCTGCACTGGTGTTAGATTCTTGAGCCAGTCATCTATGTGCGCATGAACCTGTGCATCTTGTAGTACGTGCGCAGGGTCGAGGTTGTCTGTATCAGGGATTGTATCCAACAACGGACGTGTGTCGCTTTTGCTCACAGCCACATCCGTAGAAACGGAGCTGATTCCACCACGAAACCCGAGCAGACGTCTTACGTCCGCTGCAGGACAATCAGTTGACTGCGCGGTCTCTTCTGGTGTTGGAGCGTGATTCAGAGTCTGCTGCAACTCTCGCTCCGCTCTGATATAGACATTCATTTCTTTTTGGATATGAACGGGTAAGCGGATGGTGCGGGTTTGATTCATCAAAGCTCGCTTTATGGTGTGGCGAATCCACCAGGTGGTATAGGTCGAGAAACGCAAGCCTCGATCGGGGTCGAATTTTTCTACCGCATGTATGAGTCCGAGGTTGCCTTCCTTTATGAGATAAAGTAGGGCGAGTCCGCGATTCCTATACCTGCGCGCGATGTTGGCGACGAGACGCAAGTTGCACGTAATCATTTTTATGCGAGATGCGTTACATTTTTCATCTCGTATTCTTTGGCTGTATAGTTTCTCTTTGTCAGCGGTAAGTAATTCCGAAAACGTAATTTCTCGCAAGTATAATCGTTTCGCATCCGCATCTCCAGTGGATTGTTTGCGGTCGAGTTTCTTCTTAGGTTTGGCTGCTCTCCAGACAAATGGTGCTGAAGTGGTTGTAGAAGTAACTGTCGCTGTGAACACATCATTCTCCTATTTGTATTTTTGATGTTCGTACATTAATTGCATGCCCATATGCACTATAATGGGAAAAACACCCATATGTCAACTAGTATGGGCATGTTGTGTTTTGCTGCACTCGGGATTTAGTGCGGTGTGGCACTGCGCACGGTTGCAGTTTGTTCACGTCCAATAATTTCCAGTGCTTCGGACACGGTTATCTCAGGTGGGGCAGGTGGTGTGGGGAGTGCAACGCTTTCTCCAGGGAGGGGCAGCTCGGTTGGTGATTCTACTGCAGTTGGTGCTTTTGACTGTTGTGTATGGGTAAGTACATAGACGAGTAACCCAAGTGCACACACAATGGTAACGACAAGCGCGGTGATAACAAGATTTCCCATTACTCATAACTGTACCGTCTTGTGTCGCGTATGCAAGTGGACAACCCTACACAATTATGCCCAGGTAGTGTCTGTTTTGATAGAGCAGTGCCGTACAATACAAATATATGAAATACATTCGAGTATGCGCAGTGCTCTTAAGTGTCTGTTTTGGGCATATGGTAGTGGCACAAGTACCGGTACCACCACCGCCTGCGCTTACTGATGTATTTGATGCTTTTGAGGAGCCGAGTCAGGCTCCTGATGAGGTTGTGTGTACTGCTGATGCGAAGCAGTGTCCTGACGGTTCATATGTTGGGCGTACTGGTCCTGCATGTGCATTTGCACCCTGTCCCGCGTACGAGGAGCCGGTGCATGTCTGTGATGGAGATGTACTGGAATGTCCTGATGGAACGTATGTGCACCGAATGGGTGCGCAGTGTACATTTCCTGCGTGTCCTGAGTATGCCGAATCTCCAGAACACGATGCCGCAGCTGTGGAGGATGTAGAAACCGAAGTTGTTGAGACTGAGCTACCATCTGCGCCTGTAGTTCCAGATATACCTGCATCTGTTGCTGATGTGGAGCCTGCACCTATGGTACCAGATCCCGTACCACAGCCAGCTGCTGATAGTGCCTCGGTACCGTATGTGCCAACACCGACATACACATATGCGTATGCTGATGCGATATTTGCACGGTACACCACTGAGGTGTGGGAACGCCCAGGTGCTGACTCGGTAAAGTTGGGCATGCAAGAACAGGGAGCACACGGCACGATTGTGGGTGGTCCGATTGATTCGGGCGGACATCTCTGGTGGCAGATAGACTATGCGAGTGGTCACGATGGATGGACACTTGAGTCACAGATTACCGCAGAACAGGTTGCACAGGTGGCACACAGTGAACGCACTGCATATACCGAAGATGCAGACACCTATACAACATACGAAGCATCACAAAAGCAAGTGGGAGAGACAGATATCGTGCCATGGTGGCCAATGCCTGAGGAGTCAGATACTGATGCATCGTCGGGTGGATTTTTCTCACGGATTGCTCATTTTTTCACTGCGTGGTTTAGAGACTAACTGGTACTTTTCAATAGGTGTTCGGCACAGATAGTGTCTCCGAGTGGTATACTGTGGGTGATGCGAGGTCTTACTATACTTCCGGGGTATCTCGCGTGGCATTACACGCGTGCCTTTGGTGATATAACGCGAGTATGGATAAACTTTTTGTGGTTTACCGAGCACTTTTTTTCTATACGACTTTTGCTACGCACCCTCTTTGCTCCGTGGCGGCGCATTGTGGAGGAGCGGACGAAGCGATTTGATATTGAGGATATATTGGGAACGATTGTGGTAAATGTGTTCTCACGGTTTTTGGGCGCATTGGTGCGATTGCCTATTATTTGTGTGGGTGTGTTGGCACTCTGTCTTGTGTGTATAGGCGGGGTATGTCTGTATGTGATTTGGTGTGTTGCGCCACTTATGCCGCTGTTCTTTATGGTGTATGGCAGTGTTTTGATATTGTAATGGGCTATGTACGTGGTACAAACAGAAATCGAACGATATAGAGCAAGTCTCGCATTAGAGCGGCTGCTTTCGCGACGAATGCATCGTGTGATTATTGCAGTGCTTGGGGTGATTGCTGTGGTGCTCCTTGGAGTACTGGTGGTTCTTGCCTTTGTTGCTGAGTCGGTATGGATGATGCGCGTGACGGGCGTGTTGAGTATGGTGTTGGGACTCTTGCTGGCATGTGTGCTATTGCGATTTTTTCATAATGCGTATTTTTATCGAGGGTTTCGATCTATTATTGGACTCGCCCAGCGACCTATGGAAGGTATTGCCTACGAAATCGCGCGCGCACTCGAGGGGTACACTGCTGATTGTACGCAGGGTTTTTTGCGTGCACCGCTGGGGCAAGAGATTATGTTTCGGTGTGGGTTGTCTGCAGCACAGGTTGAGACATTTTTGCAGTCTGATGCGCGTATTGTAATGCATACAAGAGGTATTGTGCTCCCAAAAGGGCGTATGTTTATGGTGAGTGATATTGCAACGACACTGTACGATGAAGATGCCTCGTTTGCTCGTTTTTTGGAAGGGAATGGTGTGACCGAACACACCTATCGACGAGCGGTATACTGGGCTACTCAGGTGTACTATGCGCAGAAACAAAAAAGTCGATGGTGGGGGAAAGATAATTTGAGTCGCACGACAGGTATCGGACATGATTGGTCGTATGGTATTGCCTATCTCTTGAATCGTTTTTCTGTACCGATAGCTCAAGGAGCTGTCTTTACCGGGCTTGGTGCAGAAACTACCTATGCAGCAGCAATGGTCGAGCAGCTTGAGGAAATACTCGCACGGGCACAAGATGCCAACAGTATGTTGGTCGGTGCGGCTGGTGTGGGGAAGATGGATATTATTCACGAAGTTGCAGAGCGTGCACGGACAGGAGATGCGTTGGGTGCTGTTGCGGGGAAACACTTTATTGCACTGAATGTTGATTTGTTGTTGGCTTCATATCCACAAAAGCACGAATTAGAACAAGCGCTGATACTCCTGCTTAACCAGGCGGCGCATGCGGGGAATGTGGTCTTAGTGATTGCTGATATGCCTGCATTTATTCGAGGGGCGGCAGCGATTTCGGTTGATGTGCCGCATATATTGGATGGCTATCTGGGTGCACCGTCGCTTCATATTATTGCTACTGCAACAACGGGTGCCTATCATCGGGAACTCGAAGTATTTGAAGGTTTTGTGCGTCGATTTGAAACTATATTTGTTGCACCACCTGATCTGCTTGGTACGGAGAATTTGCTCATGGGGTTGGCACGACGCTTTGAACGCTCACATGGTGTGGTGCTGACATACCCCGCGTTGCACGCCATCGTTGAGGGTGCAGACCGGTATATCACTAATGGTGTGATGCCTGACAAAGCAGTGCAGTTATTGGTGGAAGTGATGGGTGCTGCACAGAGTCGTACGGAACCGATTATTCAAAGAGCGTTTGTGGAATCATATATACACGAACGTACGGGTATTCCTGTAGGACCAATGCAGGATGCTGAACGGGAACAGTTGCTGCATCTTGAAGACGTGCTGCATGAGCGGGTTGTGGGGCAAGATACGGCTATTGCTGCAATTAGTAGTGCTATGCGGCGTGCGCGTGCGGGTATTCAAGACAGTGAAAAGCCAATGGGTACGTTTTTATTTGTCGGACCGACGGGCGTTGGAAAAACGGAAACAGCAAAAGCGCTTGCTGCAGTATTCTTCAAGCGTGAGGATGTCATGGTTCGTTTCGATATGTCTGAGTATGGGGCAACAGATGGTGCTGCACGACTGATTGGTACGCGTGCAGCCCCAGGTGCACTTGCATCAGCTATGAAGCAGTACCCCTATGCGGTACTACTCCTTGATGAATTTGAAAAAGCACATAGTGCAGTCCATGATTTGTTCCTGCAAATTCTCGATGAAGGATACTTCACCGATGCGCGTGGCAGTCGTATCAATATGCGCAATACGATTATTATTGCGACATCAAATGCTGGCAGTCAGTATATATTGGAAGCGGTGGATGCTGATGCGAAGGAGGCGCTCGATACCGATGCGCTGGTTGATCAGATTATTGCACAAGGGGCGTATAAGCCCGAATTAATCAACCGGTTTGACAGTGTGGTGTTGTTTGAGCCACTCACGTATGCACAACAAAAGGTGATTGCCGGATTCATGTTGCGTGATTTGGAAACTCGTATTCGTACTCAGGGGTATATACTCAATGTGACTGATATATTGCAAGATACTCTGGCATCACGAGGGTATGATCCTAAATTTGGCGCGCGTCCTATGCGTCGAGTGTTGCAAGATGTGATTGAAGAGGCAATCGCACAAAAAATTATTAGTGGTGGGTTACAGAAAGGTGATACGATTACGCTTACAGCAGAAGATATTGCTCGGGTGGGGTAGTGTGGCATTGTTGATGCCGTGGGTGGCGTATGGCGCGGTGCTTTCGCTTGGAGATGGTGGCAGTATTCCATATGAGTATCACCATACGCATGCAGGAGTAACAGAATATTATGCCGGGACGATACGTGTAGCAACGGCACAAGATATTGATTTTGATGGTGATCTCGACTTGTGGACGGTCTATCGTGAGGGACACGCAGTGCTTGAAGCACATGACGCCAATGATGACAACACACCAGACACCTTTTTTACCAGTACTGCAGCACCTGTAGCAGCGTCTGCATCATCGGTACCTGCGACCAATACAACTAAAACTACCGCGACGGTTTCTCAGATGTTCCTCCTTGCGGTGGTGTTGTGTGTGGGTGCTGTGCTGGTCTTTTGGCGACGGACACGGACGTGTCGATAGAGAACGTGTATCTGTGTGTTTGTGCACAGTGTTTTGAGTAGGTATATGCACATAGTTATGGTCGGTGTTATGCACTGACTTATCCACGAGTTATGCACAAGGTGGCGTATGTACAGGGTTTTTGACGCATATGTGTTGGTTATTGACGAGTATAGTGAAAGGATGCGATGCTGTATATGTCTTCAGAGGGGGGAGTGGTGAATTTTCTCCATAATAATACATTGCTCATATTGTGAGCGATAAGAAACCCTTAGAAGGCAGCTCTACGTTGTAAGGGGGAGTCCCGGGCAAGCCGTTGCTCGGGGCTTCTCCGTTTACAGGGGAGTATATGCTCCCCGCTGGAGCTGCCGCATACGCACACATATAAAAACACGCACAGAGTGCGTGTTTTTATATGTGTGTTGCAACACACTACGTGTATGCTTATTTGGTCTTTAGATGTACGTAGATGTCTTCAAGTGCGGTCACTGCGTCACCAGCTGAAATATTGTTCTGGTGGTACTTTACATTGGTACAGTCACCAGCTGCCCAGATGCCGGGGATGTTGGTTTGCTGTGTCCATGGGTCGATTTTGACGCGTTTGTAGTCGTCGAGTTCGACAAGGTCTGCAACAAAATCAGTATTTGGGACCATGCCAATTTCCACAAAAATACCACCTGCAGAGAGTTCGTGTTCGGTGCCTTCGGCATCTTTGTACTTGAGTCCGGTGACAAACTGCTCACCAACAATCTCAGTGGTTTCTGCATTGAGGATGCCGGTCATGTGTTCATGCGCAAGTACTTTCTCTACCGTTACTGGGTCTGCTTTATACTGATCGCCACGATGGAGAAGGGTAACGCTCTTGGTGTATGCAAGGAGCTGTGCTGCGGTCTCGAATCCTGCATTACCGCCACCAACAACAATGACATCTTGTCCGCTAAACATAGGTCCATCGCAGGTTGCACAGTAGGTGAGTCCTTTCTGGTCAAATGCTTCTGCACCTTCGGCTGAGAGTTTTCGACGTTTTGAACCGGTTGCAACAAGTACAGTCTGTGTGGCATGTGTCTCACCGTTGTCGAGTGTGACTGAGAATCCTTCATCAGTTTTTGCAACATTTGAAACCGTGTGTCCTTCTACAATGGTGACACAGTCACCTGCATATGCCTTGAGGTGGTTTTCAAGTTCTTTTGCGAGATCGTTTCCTGAAATATTTTGTGTACCAATCCAGTTTTGAATATCAGGCGATACGGTACTTTGACCACCAAATTCTTTGGTGATAAAGAGTGTTTTGAGCTGCTTTCGTGAGGCGTATACTCCTGCAGAAATACCAGCTGGACCGCCACCAATGATTACTAGGTCAAACATAAATAGTCGATGTCATTTAATGAATACCCAACAAGGATACCATAGTACACTCGACGTCGATACCCCAGAGGGGTATACTGAGGTCTATGCTCAATGAATATGCATTGCGGGCAGGGGCGGGTATTACCTTCTTGTGCATCGTACCGGTATTTTTAAGCGCATTCTTTCTCGAATATTATCTGCCACTTATGGTGGTGGTTGTACTACTATGGGTTGATTTTGCTACGAAGCTTGTATTTTCCCCGCGATATTCAGTGGTCTCGCGTTGTGCGCAGTGGGTAGTGCGTCACAAACCCCCACGTATGGTTCCTGCTGCATCAAAACGATTTGCCTGGGGGATAGGATTTACACTCGCATCAACTATGATGGTGTTGCTGTTTGTGCTTGATATACGAGGGACGGTAAATTTGTTGGTCTGTACGCTCTGTATGAGCTTTATGTTTTTAGAAAGTATTTTTGGCTTTTGTGTGGGATGTGCCATATACTCAATGTTTGCTCAAAAAGGGGATTATCCTGCTGCCTGAGGTGAAGCTGGTGTGTGCAGGGAATATGTGTGCTGTTGAGGTTGAGTGAGACATTTGCTATTGTCGTTATGGAATTGAACAAAGAGGGTTCTTTATGAATATTCCATATCAAATACATAAACTTCTATTAGTATTTAGTCAGCCATTTAGGGCGAGATATGCAGCAAATGTATGTGGTCATAAAACACGAGTGGAGGATGTTATAGAGCATAATGGAGTCGATTCTATTGTAAGAGCGCCATTAGGAAAAAACAATGTCCCAGATTATTGTTTGCACTGTATCAGCAAAATGACCACCCAGTGTACTGGCTGTACACTTGAAGTGTACATTGGACAATGGATTATTAATCGAGACGACACCATAGTGGCATGTCACGGTTGTATGGAACTCCCAACTGATGCAAATGCCCGTTGGATGCCGCTTGGTCAGGCAATTCCAGGGGTGTTTCCATTTGGAACGTTTTCATCGAAGTAATATATGTTTGTGTTATGTAATAAACACAAAACACCCAAGGCAGAGTCTTGGGTGTTTTTTGGAATGCTGGCATGGTTCCTTGCGGGAGGTGTTGGTTCAGAAACGCGGGAACTGGCGCATGTGACTAATTCACTACGTTCATAAGTACGTGCTGCCCCGGTGCACTCGTTTACGCCTCTGAAAGCTAAAGAACAGCACGCCGTTAAAACTGTATGGGATACAGTTTTAAGGTTCTTTTTAACGCTTCTCATCTTACAGATGCTGTTCAGGTTGTATGACAGAATAAAAGCTCACATTCGTGAGCTTTTATTCTGTCGACAACCTCTTGCGAAATGCCCCTGGCATTTCTCACCCCAGTCCTTCAGATTGGGAGCCGTAAGCAAATATATTGTAATTTTCTTGCTTATTCTTGGTTTATTACTTTAGCTTAGAGCGGCGTAGGAATGCCGGCACAGGTCACAAGTCACTAACTATAATTGTTCGCTATGCTCCAATTCTAGTAAGTGCTCGCGACCCCAGCTCGCTGGTTCGTCGCTATAGGAAAGCTCCTCACATCGCTCCGCTTTGCAGTGCCGCATTTTTGCTAGTCAAAGCTTACTTAAGCTTTGAACGACGCAAAAATGCTGGCACTGCACCCCAGTCCTCCTCATCTTCTTCATCGACGGGGTCGACTGGTTTTGGTGTTGTGGGAGCTGAGGACTGCTCTTTTTTTGGTGCGGCAACGGGCGCTTCTTTCTGTTGTTCTTCACCACGGCTACTGCCGATTGAGTTGAAAATGCGTCCACGTGATTCTTCCTTTTCTTCCTCAGGTTGTCGTTCGGGTGCCCGTACGACTGATGCATGAGCAGGAGCCCCGTCGTTGGTTTCAGGGAATCCGGTTGCAATGACGGTCACCTGAAGTTCGTTTTTCTTGAGACGTTCATCCTTGATTGCACCAAAGATAACCTTTGCGTGTGGGTCGATTGATTCGGTAATCACACGTGCGGCGTCTTGAATTTCAAGCATGCCAAGGTCGTCACCGCCTGCGATGGCAAAGAGGACACCCTTTGCACCGGTAATTGATACCTCAAGGAGTGGGGAATTGATAGCTGCAAGTGCTGCTTCTTCTGCACGCTTTTCGCCTGAAGACATACCTACACCCATAAGTGCGCTACCGGCATTTTCCATAACGCTCCGGATGTCTGCGAAGTCAACGTTGATGATACCTGGCTTGGTGATGAGGTCTGAGATGCCTTCAACTGCTTGCTTGAGGACGTTATCGCACTGTGCGAATGCATTGCTGACGGTCGTTTCTTTATCAACGATTGCAAGCAAGCGATCATTTGGCACGATAATGAGAGCGTCTACTTCTTTTTTGAGTGCTTCGATGCCAAGGAGTGCGAGTCGCATGCGCTCCTGTCCCTCAAAGAGGAATGGTTTGGTTACGACACCGACGGTGAGTGCGCCACTCTCACGGGCAATCTTTGCAACAACGGGAGCACAGCCGGTACCGGTACCACCACCCATACCACCGGTGATGAAGACCATGTCCGAGCCTTTGATTGTATTTGCAATTTCTTCACGCGTTTCTTCAGCTGCTCGACGCCCCATCTCAGGGTCACCACCTGCACCGAGTCCACGGGTAAGGTTCTTGCCAATGTGAATTTTCTTTTTAGCGCGTGAGTGATGGAGATCTTGCGCATCACTATTGATGGCAATAAATTCAACATCCTTAACTTTGTTTTCAATCATGTGGTTTACGGCATTGTTGCCTGAACCACCAACACCGATGACGCGAATGCGTGCGAATGATTCTACATCTGTTTTTATCTGTTCCATAAATTCGTTTCAATACGCCTAGGGGTCCGTAACCCACTCCAATAAATACGTAGCCACATAATACATGGAACAAAAAAGGATGTCACTATATTGACAAAAACGACATTCGTGCGATTGACATGTTAGTAAGTAGTGGGTAGTGGATAGTATGTAGTGTGACGCTTCGCGTCTATAGAGAAGGCGCAGGCAAAGCCTGCGCCTTCTCTCGACACGGAGTGTCGTACTACAATCTACGTACTAACTACTACTTGCTACCTGCTACGGCAAAAATTGCTTAAACCAATTAAGGAGGGAATTACCAGTTTTCTTTGCGATGGTAATACCACTCTCGTCACTTGAACCCGAGGCACCCCAGATACCGAGTCCATAGGCAACAGCCCATGAGGCGTCGCGTACTTTACCGTTTTGCCCGGGATCGAGGGTTGCTATCTTTGAGGGGAGTCGCAGGGCAGCACGTGCGAGGTCTTGTACCGTGGCAATACCTGAACCACCACCAGTGATAATGACGCCAGCAGGGAGCATGCCATCTTTACCGATTTTCTTGAGGTGGGCATCGATGAGTTCAAAGATATCGGTGAGGCGCGCGGAAATGATTTCGTCGAGCTTGCGTTTTGAGTAGGTTGCGCTGGTGATGCCGCCGCGCTTTATTTTTTCTGCTTCATCGAGTGGTATTTTGAGTCCAAGAGCAATGTCGTTGGTAATGTCGTTTGAACCAATGGGAAAGATTTTTATTGATACGGGCGTACCGTCTTCAAACACAACGATGGATACGGTTTCTGCACCAATGTTGGCAAGGACACAGCCTGCGCGCTTTTGTGCCTTAGAGAGCATGACGAGGCTCCCTGCAAGGGGCGACGCCATCACATCATCAACCACAATCCCGATACTCTCAATTGCGGCGACCAGGTCGTTGAGATGTTGCTCGAGTGTCGTAATAAAGAGCGACTCGACTTCGAGCTTTGTGCCTTTCATGCCATGTGGGCGCCCCAAGACGGTTTCACCATCAACGGTAAAGGAAAGGGGGACTGCATGGAGAATTTTACGATTGGGGATTTGTTCAAGAATGCGTTCTTCACTGTCTTGCATTGCTTTGTCGATATCGACATGGGTGATTTCAGAATCAGCACGCGAGGTGATGATTTCACCATGGGAACGGATTTCATCGAGTCCAATACCACCCATAGAGATATATGCATGCTTCACCCGTACGTTGGCTGCTTTCTCTGCTTGTGCAACAGCATTGCGGACACTGCGCATGACGTCGGTTTCATTGATGATGTACCCATTACGAAGTCCGCGGCTTTCTGCATAGCCGGTGCCGATAATCTGAGGCAGTGCTTTACTGTCCTTCTTGCTGTTTTGACGCACGATAACTACCTTCACTTGGTAGGTTCCTACATCAATGCCTGTTACAATTCGTTCCATATAATTCGTCTGCTGCCACAACACTACACCCACGTACTAGCGAGTGAGTTTAAACTTCTTAAGATAGCGTTGTTCCGCTTTCTCCATTGTATCCCCGTGGTCGTATCCTTTCAAATGGAGTAATCCGTGGATAAATAGGTATCCGATATAGACTCGTGGCGTCATATTAAACTTCTTTGCCTCTTTTGCTGCGACGCTCGGAGCGATGTATATTTCGCCAGTACGCTCATCAAGTGGGAAAGAAAGTACATTGGGGATGTAGGTTTTCTTTCGATATTCCTTGTTGAGTTTCTGTGCGCGGACACTCCCGACAAATACCAATGATAATTCGTAGCGTGCTCCGAGAATGTCCTGCTTCATTTGTTCGTAGGGGAGCTTAGGGTAGGTTTTGACGGTTGTGCTGATTCCAAACATAACGATTGAGTCACATAAGTATGCCACGAATACAAAGAAAAATCCCCGTCTCGTGTATGAGAACAGGGGATTTTTTGTTATCGGTTTAGCGTCGTCCAGATGTGCGTTCTTGAATCTTTCCAAGCTTGAGCATTTTTTCGTACTCAGCTTTGTTTGCAAGCTTCTTTAGTCGTGCCATACGAACGACGGCAGGTGACTTTGCGCGCTTGAAATACCGATTCTTACGCATGCGCGGAATGATGCCTGAACCTTGTACTCGCTTGGTAAAGCGACGGATAAGGTTTGCAGTACTTTCCTGGTTATTCTTTTCAACTTCTACATTTATAGCCATATGTCGAAAGAGAGTACCATATTGCGGTTGTGCCCGCAACTCAAGAAGTTAGGTTGTAGAGGATAGAGTGTAATACAAGAAAAACGCGGACAAAGTCCGCGTTTTTCTTGTGACGCGAAGCGTCACACTACGCGCTACCCTCTATCATTTACCATCTAAACCACCATCTAAAGTCATGCACTCACACGCTTGAGGTAGGACACCAGTTTATGGGTTGGCATACTCTCTTGTGTGCGTGCTGCAAGATCACGGAGTATTACCGTGCCCTCAATGTATTCTTTTTGTCCAATGATGATTGCGTATCGGGTTTGTTTTGCTTCTGCATCACGCAACTGTTCTGAGAGTGAGTCACTGACTACATTTTGTAGTACGGGAATACCAGCTTGTCGCAAGTCGTTGATTAAGAGCAGGCTACGGATTTTCGGTCCAAAACCAATTTGTACCACATACGCTGATGCATGCTTGGGCATGCGAGGCGCTGGTGTGCGCGCAGGCGCTTTTTTATTGCGCAGCACAACAACAGCACCTGCTGCTGGTACGTCGGTCTTAGACATGCGCTGTACAAACGAGTTATACCGACCACCGCGAATATAGAGTGGATTTTGCGATTCGTCATCGGCAACATCAAATGCAAACAGTGCATCTGAGTAACAGTGGTGGTGTCCAATGAGGAGTGGGTCAATTTCATACGGCATTTCACTCATGTCGAGGTATTCAACAATTTCTCGGAAATGCTTTCGACTCTGGTCGGTGAGGTACTCGAGTGGATTTGGGCTTTTTTCTGCAAGCTCATGGTCTTTTTCGATAAGGTGCATCAGCGCAAGAAAAATATGCTCTTTCATAAGTTCGCGTGCTGAGGCAGGCATATCGTTTATATGCTTACGCAGATAATTGGTGAGCTCACGAATGTACCTGGTGACAGAATCTTGGTCACCAAGGGAATTGACGCGCACTGCGTAGTCGGTCTTGCCAAGGTCGGTCAGGAGTGACCGAATGGTCTGAATCAAAAGTGCCTCTGCAATACTTTTCTGCACATTACACACCTGCAGTGAAATAGCGGTTTCACCAGAGCGAGGTACTTGTTCGGTTGAGTAAAACAAGACGGGTCCTTCAATACCATTGAGCTTATAGTCGAAGTAGGAACACACACCCGCAGTCAACATGCCGTGGAGCGCATCGGTCTTGCGATCGGCTGCGGTTGCTTTATGTGCCACTTTCTTTGGGCATGATTTGCATCGTGCATCGCGCCGTGCTTTTTCAAGCGGTACAAAACCAAAATGCTGTGCGGTAGTGGTTGCTTTCTTCAAAAAATCTGTTGCTGATATATGTGACATAAAGACTATTGGTTATTGTGAACTCATAATTTCGGCATCGATATCATACGCTCCCGGCAATACATCGAGCTTGGTGAATGGAAATAAGCGGATTAATGCTTTGCCAATGATATGGTTGCGTTGCAGCACTCCCCACATACGTGAATCGGAGCTTGCGTTGCGGTTGTCACCCATAACAAAATATTCACCATCACCGAGTACCTCTTCTACGTCGTGGTTTATATGCATGTCGAGTACATAGTGCTCGTCAAGTTGTGTGGGCGCATCAAAGTGTTTGTTGTCGAGCTGGACGGTGTCTCCGGTGATGGTCACGGTATCCCCGGGAATACCAATAATACGCTTAATAAAGAACTTTGAGGGGTCTTTGGGATATCGAAAAATGATGACATCACCTCGTTTTGGTTCTTCGAATCGGTAGCTCACCTGGTCAACAATTAAATACTGACCAGAAGAGAAGGTGGTTTCCATCGATGCACCAGACACAATAAATGGCTGGGCAATAAACATGCGAATGGGGAGTACGATAATAAACGCAATAATCGAAAAACGAATGATTTCCGTCACAAAGCCTTCTTCTTTTTTAGGGGGAGTGGTATTCGTTTCTAATGGAGCATTAGATGGTGTAGCAGTACTGTGTGTGTGGTGTTGAGACTCCATAGAAAAATACAAGTGGCACTATTATATCTGCGTGTAAGTGCAAACACAAGCCCGCACACTCATCATGCAATTGCAACACCTGAAAGGTGTTGCGCGCAGAGCGTAATTGCATGATGTAGTCGTGCGGGCTAGTTCTGCAGAACCACATTCTGTTTAAAAAGAACGATTCTGTACATGCGAATACGGTACAATATTCGTAATGTGTATTGTTGTTGGTCTTGGAAATCCAGGGAGTGAATATGTGGGTACGCGGCATAACGTGGGGCAGATGGTGCTGACGCATGTTATGGAGTCATACCACTTCTCAGATATGGTGCGTATCAGCAAGTATGCGGGACACTATGCGGAGGGGACTATTTGTAGCAAAGAAGTTGATATCTTGTTTCCTGATACGTTTATGAATAAGTCGGGTGTGTCAGTGGGTAAGGTACTGGCAACCCGTACACAACACAAACCACAACTGGTGGTGGTCTATGACGATGTCGCTATACCCGTTGGTGAGCTGAAGATTTCTTTTGGAAGGGGCTCAGGAGGACATAATGGTATTAACTCTATTGTCGATGCTATCGGCACCAAGGATTTTGCCCGTATTCGGGTTGGTATTGCGCCGAAGACACTCTTTGGTGCCGTCGCGCGCCCAAAGGGCGCGCGCATGTCCACCTTTGTACTCGGAAAATTCAGCAGGCGAGAACAAAAAGCAATTGAGGATGTGGCTCAAAAAGTCTCGCGTGCGCTGCGACTTATTGTGACTGATGGGGTAGAGAAGGCGATGAACGAGCTGAACTAGTATCTATTCAGGGTTGTATTTGTGTAGTATAATCACTCTATGTCGACCGCAACACTCGAACTCTATAATGCACTTGTTGATGCAGGTGTAGACAAAGAAAAAGCTGAGGCTGCTGCTAAAGCGGTGATTTCAAAGGAGATGGCGCATGAGTTTGCAACAAAGTCTGATATTGCAGAGATTCAGAAGGGTATGACCGAAATCAAATCACAGCTCATTGTCTGGATGGCAGGATTCCATATTGCGTCTTTGGGTATGATTGTGGCTTTGCTCGGACAATTCTGACATCTTCCAAAAGCATCGATACGTGTTTCCAGCTTTTAGTACAGTGACCTAAATACAAGAAAAACTCGATGCCGTAGGCATCGAGTTTTTCTAAACGAAAGCGTCCCACGCTTTCTCACTCCTTTACTCACTTTTCTTATATGCAAGAGTCATGCGCTGTTCCTTTGGCTCAAAGAGTGTAATGGTGAATGAGTAGCTCTGTCCAAGGGTGAGTGTGTTCTTGAGGTCGTCTTCACTCTCAAATTCTGAGATGTGTACGAGTCCCGCAACACCTTCTTCAATAGATGCAAGTGCACCATGCTTGTTGTACTTGATGATAACACCCTGTACTTCTTGATCTTTCTTGTACTTCTTAGAAGCAGTAACCCATGGATTTTCCTTGAGTTGCTTAATTGAGAGTGAAATCTTATCGTCCTTCACCTCAATCACCTTAACCTGTACTTTGTCACCAACTTTGTAGAGCGATCGCGTATCATCGACAAGACCCCAATCGAGTTCTGAGATGTGCACGAGCCCTTCAAGACCTTCTTCAAGCTTCACAAAGACACCAAAGTCGACGGCACCAGTGATTTCGCCACTGAGTACTTCGCCCACTGCGTAGCGACTGACTTTTTCTTCCTTTTCTTCTTTTTCCTGAGGTCCCTTCTCAGAGAAAATCAGCTTATCTTCCTTCTGGTCAGCCGTAATGATAACGACATTGAGGAATTGTCCAATGAGGTCGTTCAGTGCGGTAAGGATTTTGTCCTTATCACCATCTTCAACACGTGGGTAGTGTTCACTTGAAAGCTGTGACGCAGGGAGGAATCCCTGAATACCTTGCCATTCAATGATGAGACCACCTTTATTTGCCTCTTTGACGGCGAGGCTCATAATAGTTTGCTTTTTGAGCGCCTCTTCTGCATCGCTCCAGATGAGTGCTTGGCGTGCCTCTTTGAGTGAAAGCTCAATGTATCCATCTTCGTTTCCGGTATCTACCACCTTAGCAGCGATAGTGTCACCGACTGATACCTTGCGGAGAATATCACGAGCATTCATAAACTCGCGACCAAAAATAAGTCCGGTACCAAATGGCGCAAGCTCAATGTATACACGAGCACGACCGATTGCTGATACTGTTCCTTCTACTATCTCACCCGCTTGTGGTGGGGTAGGGCTTTGGGTGAGCATGGTGTGCATTGCACCACCAGCTCCATCACCGATATCGGTGATTTTTTCTGCAGTTTCAACTACTTTTTCAGCAGAACTTTTTACTACAGATGTAATACGGTCAAGGACCGATGTTTTTTCTTCTGACATTATATTTTGTATTTGGTCATGCGTTTCCTCTCAAACGATTGCTCATAGCCGTATGCATGAGAGAGGTGTTAGGCGCATGCCAAGAGAACGTGTAATACCTCTAAAAGGTGAAGGAAATATAGCACATACCAGGCGAAAGTCTACCCAATATCCTGACTTGGTAATGTAAGCTCTGATGAGTGAAAGGAAAAGCAAAAAATGTCCCATAACATATAAAGACAGTACGCATTTCCAGTTTATGCATGAGAAACAAGTACTACCTCGAATGACAAAAAGTGTTCCCTCTAGTAGAATACTGCCACTATGGTAATCACACATCACGGAGGACAATGTTTTAAGGTAACGCATGGAGACACGACGCTTGCCTTTGACCCAATTTCTAAGAAATCAAAGCTACCCGCAGTTAAATTTGGTGCTGATATTGCATTTGTATCGATGAATCACCCTGACTATAACGGTATTGCAGAGGTGACCTACGGCACTAAAGAACCATTTGTTATTCAAAATGCAGGGGAGTACGAAGTTGATGACGTGCACGTTAAGGCGTTTGGTATTCCGGGAACGTATGGTGGTGAAACACGTATGAATACACTCTACCAAGTACGCTTGGAAGGGAGTAATCTTGTATTTCTGGGTGCACTCGCTGATGCAGAGATAGACCCTAAAATTCTGGGAGAACTCGGCGATATTGACATCCTGTTTGTGCCAATCGGCGGTGGCGATGTACTCGAAGTGCCGGCTGCGTCAAAGCTTGCAACAAAACTCGAGGCAAAATGTATTATTCCAATGCACTACGATGCAGCTGCGCTCAAAGCATTTCTCAAAGAAGAGGGGTCTACTAACGGTAGTGGCAAGCCACAAGAAAAACTCACGATTAAGAAGAAAGATCTTGCTGAGATGAATAGTACAATTGTGGTGTTGGCGGGGTAATGTTTCTTAGAGGAGTGTGGCAGTGGTACAATGAAAGTACTGCACAATAAACTAATGCTATGTCTTGGTTGGAATCACTTAAACAGAAATCTGCACCAGTGAAAGCGCACATTGCTATGAGCACGGCGTTTGCGGTGACGCTTGTGATTGGGTTGGTATGGAGTACGACACTTCCGGCACGGTTTGCTGCGGTAACAGAGTCAATTGACGATACTGCTGTTGTCGATGATGCAGAGGGTGGCTTTCGGTCACTGGTTGGTTCGGCAAAGGCACAGCTTGGAAGTGTCGTGAGTAGCATACGTGGTGACCAACAATTTGATGATGTGTATATGCCCGAGGCACTCGAGGAATCACATACACCTGTTGAAACCATGCAGGCACCAGCGCCTGTAGCGGTGGTAACACAGGAAGCAACGACTACCCACCAAGCGGTGCCCGCACCGTCGCGGGTGCTGATTGCGACTACGACAGCGCACAGTAGTACAACAGAACAAGTCGTTGATACAGAGTAACTATTGTGTATTTTTTGTTATAATGCGACCCGTAATGTACTAATTTGAGCTATGCCTAGAAAGAAAAAAGAAAAGAATGAAACGCCGATGCCAGGAATTGCTGAGCACCAAAGTGTGGTACCACAGAGCATTACCGAACAGATGGAGAAGGCGTATCTTGACTACGCGATGAGTGTGATTACCTCGCGTGCGCTTCCTGATGTGCGTGACGGCTTGAAGCCGGTACATCGACGCATCCTCTACTCTATGCGCCTCAATGGTCTCACCGCGAGTGCAAAGTTTAAGAAGTCAGCAACGGTAGTCGGGGACGTGCTTGGTAGTTTTCACCCGCATGGTGACACTGCTGTGTATGAATCGATGGTGAAACTTGCACAGGACTTCACAACGCGCTATCCGCTCGTTATTGGACAAGGAAACTTTGGTTCTATCGATGGCGATGGAGCTGCTGCATACCGATACACTGAGGCAAAGATGTCGAAAGTGTCAGAGGAGCTACTTCGCGACCTCGAGAAAGACACGGTTGATTGGCGCCCGAACTTTGATGGCACCAAGCAGGAGCCAGTTGTATTACCAGCTGCTGCACCAAATTTGCTCCTTATGGGTACCTTGGGTATTGCCGTTGGTATGGCAACCAATATTCCGCCGCACAACCTTCGTGAACTCTCAGACGCGGTGGGGCACCTTATCGATGACCCCGAGGCATCAACGAGTGACCTCCTCAAGTATGTAAAAGGTCCAGACTTCCCACTCGGGGGTATTGCCTTTAACCAAAAAGACATGGCGCAGGCGTATGCAAGTGGTCGTGGTGGGGTCACGGTGCGTGGTGAAACTGAGATAGTTGAAGATAAGAAGGGGGCGTTTTCTATTGTCATTACCTCTATTCCATTCCGTGTGAACAAGGCGGAAATGATTAAGAAAATTGCCACCCTGGTGCGTGATAAAAAGATTGAGGGTATTAAGGATCTTCGGGACGAATCAACCACCGATATTCGAGTAGTAGTCGAGCTTAAGAGTGCTGCGCAACCACAGACCGTACTCAATAAGCTCTATAAGTACACCCAGCTTGAAGAGGTGTTCCACTACAATATGGTGGCATTGGTAGACGGTGTGCCACAGACGCTGTCATTGAAAGCGATTCTTGAAGAGTATGTAAAGCATCGTCAGGAGGTGGTACGTCGCCGCACGCAGTTTGATTTGAATAAAGCAGAAGACCGGGAGCATATTCTCCTCGGACTCAAAAAGGCACTCGACCATATTGATAAAATCATCAAGATTATTCGTGCGGCAAAAGATGTGCCAACTGCGCAGGCAAACTTGATGAAGGAATTCAAATTCTCAGAGCGTCAGGCACAAGCGATTCTTGATATGCGCCTCCAGAAGCTCGCGGGTCTTGAACGCAAGAAGGTTGAAGATGAACTCAAAGAAATTCAAGCACTCATCAAGGAGTTGACCGCCATCCTCAAGAGCAAAAAGAAAATGCTTAAGATTGTGAAAGATGAACTTACTGCAATTGCTGAGAAATTTGGTGATGACCGCAGGACTAAGATTGTGAAAGGAGGCGTGAAGATGGTGAACCCTGAGGATCTTATTGCGGAAGAGGAGAGTGTGCTTGTGCTCACCAAGGGTGGGTATGTGAAGCGCACCAACCCAAACGAATACCGCACGCAGAAGCGTGGTGGCGTCGGTGTCGTTGACCTCAATACCAAGGAGGAAGATGTTGTGACCACTTTGCTGACCACCTCAACCCATAGTGACCTGCTCTTCTTTACCGATAAAGGAAAGGTATATCAGACCAAGATGTACGATATTCCTGAAGGACGGCGTGCGACCAAAGGCAAGTCTATTATGAACTTTCTCTCACTCACTGCAGAAGAGAAGGTGACCTCAGTACTTGCTGTTCGTAAAGATAAACTGAGTGGTGATGAAGCCGATTGGTCATTAATGATGGTGACCAAAAATGGTATTGCCAAGAAATCAGATGCAGCAAGCTTCAAAGATGTACGCCGTAGTGGCCTTATTGCCATCACACTCAAAGACGATGACTCACTTATTTCTGCACGCTTTGTTGGTAAGGGTGACGAGGTGTCGCTTATTACTGCAGGTGGACAAGCAATCCGCTTTAAGGAGGATGACATTCGTGAGATGGGACGTACCGCAGCTGGAGTGCGCGCAATGAAGTTGGGTAAAGACGATGTCGTTGTTGCTGCAAATGTACTTAAAAAAGGGGAGGCTGATCGTGAAATTTTGATTGTAACCGAGAATGGTTTTGGAAAAACAACACATGCGAAGGAATATAAGCAACAAAATCGTGGAGGTTCTGGTATTAAGACCGCAAAGATTACCGCAAAAACCGGACAGATTGTTGGTGGTGCCATTTTGACCACAGAACAGCAGGAAGAAGGGGAAGTGATTGTCATGAGCAAGAATGGACAGGTGATTAAGTTGCCACTGAAGGATGTGCCATCGCTCGGACGACAAACGCAGGGTGTGAAGGTGATGAAGCTGCGTGCGGGGGATGCAATTGCGACGGTAGTTGTAAATTAGCTCTTAGTACCTAGCACCTAGTACTTAGCACGCGCTTTGCGCGAGAGACGAAAAACCGGTCGCTTTGCGACCGGTTTTTCGTCATTGCGAGAGCTTGCTCGAAGCAATCCAGAATCTGCTTATCTTACTTAAAAGGACGTCATTATGAACTGACCCATTTTTCTTATCACTTCCTTTCAGTCATAAGAAAAATGGTTCAATTCAGGGTGACAGCCGGTACTGTATCCATATCCCTGTGTACTAAGCGCCTGCAGAAATGGATTACTTCAGGGTATAATGCACACAACATGAGTTTTCAAGAAACAGGGCGTTTTGTGCAGCCTGAGGTCATCAGTACCCATTTTCATTTCCGTGAAGGGGAGGTGATTGCTGATTTTGGTGCTGGTTCTGGATATTTTTTGGCAGCGTTGTCTCAGCTCGTAGGACCAGAAGGACGTGTCTATGCGTGTGACATTCAAAAAACATTGGTTGAAAAGCTTGGTATTATAGCGCAGGAGCAACGGCTGAGTAATATAGAACCATTGTGGTGTGACCTTGAAGCTATCGGTGGCACAAAGCTAGCCGATGGTGTCTTAGATGGTGGTGTATTGATTAATACACTCTTTCAGATTGAAGATAAGGAAACAGTACTCCAAGAACTTGCTCGGGTGATTCGCCCAGGAGGGAAACTATTTGTGGTCGATTGGACTGAATCGTTTGCGGGTCTTGGACCACAGCCAGGAGCCGTGATTGATGCGCTCACCGTGCAATCGCTTGCTGAAGCACAAGGGTTTGCCTTTGACCGCACATTCCCTGCAGGAGACCACCATTATGGAAGTGCTTTTCGGCGCAGCTAACCAATAATCTAGATTTTGTATGCGACCATTTCAAATAGTATTGCTCAGCATCTTCGCAATCCTTGCCATCGGCGGGGTGGTGTTTATGACTATATACCAGGGTGCTGCTGAAGAACAGAACCAGTATGGTGGTTCTGTTGAAATATGGGGCACCTTTGATAAAAAAGTGGTCCGAAGTGTACTGGAAGATATCACCAATACAGATGATAACTTTTCGGTAGTGAAGTATAGTGAAAAAGATTCCGCAACCTTTGACGACGCACTCGTGCATGCAATTGCAGAAGGTCGTGCACCTGATTTGGTGTTGTTGGGGCATGATCAGTTGGTGATGCACCGTTCAAAACTCTTTCCACTCTCCTATGAAACGATGTCACAACGCACGATTCGTGATACGTATATTGATGGTGTAGAAATATTTGCACGACATGATGGCCTCTATGGTATACCTGTTGGTGTTGATCCGTTGGTGCTCTACTGGAATCGAGACATTTTCTCGAGCGGTGGGCAGACAGCACCACCAGAGACATGGGAACAGCTTGTGTCAGCAACGGTGCCAGCATTAACGAAAAAAAATACCAACCTTGATATATTCCAAAGTGCCGTGGCGCTCGGTGAATATACAAATGTACGGTATGCAAAAGAGATACTTTCATCATTATTGTTGCAATCTGGGAGTGCATTGGTGAGTGAAAAAGGTGTTGGTACGAATATTGCCTATCAGGTGACACTCAATGAACAAACATCAAATGGTATAGTGCCTGCACATGCTGCATTGTCGTTTTATACACAGTTTGCGCTTCCAAGCCATACGCTCTATACCTGGAATCGTGCACTCACCGAAGATCACTATCAGTTTTTAGCAGGAGAGCTTGCACTCTACTTTGCACCAGGGAGTGCATACTATGATTTGAAAAAAGAAAATCCAAATCTCAACTTTGATGTGAGTGAAGTGCCACAAGGAGCTGGTGCAACGATTCGACGTAACTATGGTCGTTTTTATGCATTGGCAATACCCAAAGCATCAGACAATATTAGTGGTGCGTTTCGTGCGGCATGGAAACTCGGGCAAGCACCCGTACTTGCAACTCTTACCGAAGCGTTACATCTCGCACCCGTGCATCGTGCCACTATCGGTGGTGGTACCAATGATCCATATCGTGATGTGCTCTATACTACTGCACTCATTTCTCGAGGGTGGCTTGATCCAAATCCTATAGAAAGCAGTATGATTATGAAGCAAATGGTGGAAGACATAACATCAGGGCGCTCACGGGTGAGTGGAGCGGTGCGTGATGCAGTTGATCGATTACGAGCACAATTTTAATTACAGTATGTTGACACATCTTACACGCACCATAGCTACCCTCTGCATAGTAGGCGCTGCACGTGTTGCAATGGCAGAGACAGCAGTATTGAAAAATCCGCTTAAGGCAACATCAGTAACAGATTTATTGGTCGATATTTTGGAAATCTTATTAGTGTTTGCAGTACCGGTTATTGTCTTTTTCATTATCTATAGTGGCTTTTTGTTTGTGACCGCTGCAGGTGATACAAATAAAATAACAACCGCGCGGGTAGCGCTCACCTGGGCGGTGATTGGTGGCGTTATTGTCATTGGTGCACGTGCAATTACTACTGTTATTGAAAATACCGTTGGCAACTTATAATTGATGTATGAAAAAGATACTCACTATTGCACTCCTTACCCCAGCACTTGTGTTTGGTGCCCCGCAGGACTTTAAGTCGTTGGTGGTGCTTCTGCTAGGTATTATTGAAGCACTGGTAACCTTTGTGGTGGCACTTACATTTATTGTGTTTATTTGGGGTATTGTATCAGCATGGATACTCAATCCTGCAGACCAACAAAAAATTGAAGCTGGTCGAAATACAGCTCTTGCAGGTATTATCGGTATGATTGTTGCAATAAGTATCTGGGGTATTGTAAAGCTTCTGAAAAGTGGGCTTTTCTAGTCACCCCTATCATATCCACAGGCACTCTGGTATTTCGAGGCAGAAATAGCTACACTATAGAGGATAGTTACAATCAGTTTAACAAGTATTATCA
>JAJOLD010000015.1:0-29756 GCA_021129515.1 Minisyncoccota bacterium | reverse complement strand
CATTAGTGGCAATGACACCAGTGCTTGCGCTTGCGCAGAATCCAGGTGAGCTAGGTGCTGCAACAAGCTTCCTCGATAACATCATTGATTTCATCAACGGCACACTTGTACCGTTTGTCTTCGCACTTGCGTTCCTTGTATTTATCTGGGGTGTATTCAAGTACTTCATTATGGGTGCTGCCGACGACACTGCACGTGAATCAGGAAAATCACTCATGCTCTGGGGTATCATTGGGTTTGTGCTCATGGTATCACTCTGGGGAATTGTGAACCTTCTTGCGGAAGGAGTCGGTCTTGAAGGCGGTGCTGATGAGATTGATCTCCCATCCGCCCCTGGTATTGGGCAATAAGCTGATTTTCTCTTAGTTATACTGTAGTATGGAACCACACCAAGTTGCTGCACAATCGTTTGTAGGACGGATTGAGAGCGTCATTTTGTTTCCTCTGATTGCGTTGCTTACTGGTGTTGCACTGCTACTGTTTTTGTGGGGAATATTTCAGTATGTATCGAATGCTGAAAATCCTGAAGCACGAGCTAAAGGGACACGACACATGATATTTGGAATTATTGGTCTGGTTATCATGGTATCAGCGTACGGCATATTGAAGATTGTCACAGCTACTTTTGGAATCTAATCAAGAGTAGATTATAGAAAAAAGGCCTCAGTCTAGCGACTGAGGCCTTTTGCAATACTGTGCGTCCCGCATTGCACGGGACGACTTTCTTTTAGAAAGATCTGTTGAAAGGATTATTTTAGAAGGCTGCACGCTCTTCAGGGTTGTGCCCATAGCAATCACCCTCTTTCCTTTTCTTCCACTGAACTACAATTAAGGCGCTCGTGAAATTCTTATTGTAGCGGTCTTCGAGTGTCGCACCTTTTGTTTTCCCTGTGAGGCTTTTGAACCTCATAAAGATGGCTTCTATGGGGATTGGTTTGTCCCATGCGAGGTCTTGCCATACGTGGGTAGAATCATCCTGATTCTTAGGTGCATAGATCTCACGACCTACGCTCCCACTGTACCCCTTGAAGGTAAGACAGTGGTTTTCCACAGCTGCGAGGCGCAACGTACCTACTGCCTGGTTTGCAGGCACCAATTGTTGGTACCGACGATACCAGCGGTAGTTCTCATGACCGTCCACCTGTTGATAGGTAACGGCTTGGGTGTCAAAAATGGTTTCCACCCAATCACCACCTCTGACCACTATATCAGCTGTCCAAAATGGCGCTATTGCCAGCAGCCCTGTTGCTATGTAGGCAATCCAAACGAGGGTTATTTTCCAAGGATTTGATACCTCTTGGTAGGCTTTGAAACCCTCCTTGTTATCCTCCGCCAGCTTCAGACGCTGGTGTTGCTCAAACCAAAGGTTTGCCAGAATGATTATTATGGCAACACACAAGAACATCAGTGCAGTACTGTGATGCGGTGGTAAGTCCTCGAATAGTTGGTTTTCACCTCCTGAACCAGATGCGCCAATCATTGACGCGATGAGTGTAAGTAGCCAGTACGCAAACGTGATCCCAATTCCAAGGAATAGCACCTTGTGAAAGGCTTTTTTTGATGCGACACGCATTTGCTTTCGTGCTTCAGTACCAGCTTTGAGTGCTTTTTCAAAACCTTCAGCTATGTTCATGGTTAATCTCCTTTAAAGGCTTTGATGATGCTTGCGAGATCTTTCAGGTCGATGCCACCAAGCTTCAATGAGTTGACTTGCATTTTCGCTTGTTTGCTTTTCACCATGAATCGGTCCACCATCTCGTTAAAGTCTGCGTTTGATAGTTCGCCATTTTTCCTAACTTTAATGAGTGCTTCCTCACTCTCGTAACCGTTCATTATTGCTACGCCACGCAATACCTGCCGTGCTTCATCAACGGCGTCTCGAGTCTTCTGTACGTCTTCTGGTAGATCGATACCTGAAATATTGATTACCACAGTTCGGAAACCATATATGTTTTCGAATTTAGTAACCCATTCGTCTGACTTAAATATCTCTGCCAGTTCATCGTTAATTTGAGGTATCATTCCTTTTGCCTCATCACCTGTCTTGTTGTGTAACTTATCAGAGAGCTTGGCCTTTATGAGTTCGAGAGCACCTTTTTTGATGGTGTCTTCATCAATCCCAATAAACTGAGAACCTCGTGAAAGGGAGGCTTCAATTTGTAGAGCACCAGTTGTAATGAGCTGAGTATCCTTGCCGGGAACAGATTCTTCCAGGTCGATAGTAACTACTTCGAGTGAATAATTACTTTTACTACTCCTACCTTCCCAAGGATATGCAACGTGTGTACCCGGACCATACTCATCGTATGTTTTGCCAGGAATGCCGAGAATAGATTTGGCATTATTTACAGTCACAAATCCTTGTACCTGTGGAACTACCACGAGGTAATTTGGAAAGTAGTTAGAGAACCACAAACCACCGACAAGTGCACCAATGATACTTAGGAGTGACTCAAGTTTTTGAGGTGTGTTAAATACTAAATTTCCAAGCCAATTTAGAGTAATGCCCGGAAGCAGCAGGAATGTTAGTATCGATACTATGAGAAATGTCCAGCGAAGAAAGCGACTGCGCTTGATTGCACCATCGTAATTCTCGCCGATTTTCTCAGTTAGTTCCTCCGAATAGTCTCCGAAGACCCATGCACGAAGATTTTTCTTCATGGAATTTCTCCTTTCAGTTTTCAATGTTCAAAATTAAAAGGGAAGTGCTTTCGCTAAAGATATCTCGTAGAAATACCTTTGGAGAGAACACGACCCCACCTGATATGTATAATAGCACAAATAAACTCATATGTCAATATATATTCACTCATTTTTATCTTAGAATACGGCTTATTTAAACACTTTTCTTGCAAAAAGCTATTTCTGCGGTATGCTGATGCATATTGCACCGTATAATTAAAAATATGGCTAAAAATCAACTCAAAAAAGACCTTCGGTCACGTGCTGAGAAAAAGACTGCAGTCATGCACGATGGTGTAGAGCGAACCACGGTTTCGTTCTATAAATATGTACGAATTACAGACCCAAAGCAGCTTCGCGATGCACTCTTTGCAAAGCTTACCGAGCTTGGCTGTTTGGGGCGTATTTATGTGGCGTCAGAGGGTATTAATGCGCAAATGAATGTACCAAAAGCAAGCTGGGACCAGTTTGATGCGTATCTGCAGCATATGCCTGAGTTTAATGGGGTGCCATACAAAATTGCTGCTGAAGAGACCGATACGGTGTCGTTTTATAAATTGACCATTAAGGTCCGCACAAAGATTGTTGCCGACGGGCTTGATGACGATTCGTTTGATGTTACTAATACCGGCGAATACCTCACGGCAAAAGAAATGAACGAGTATATCGATGACTCCGATGCGGTGATTGTGGATATGCGCAATGGCTATGAGAGTGAAATTGGACACTTTGAAGGTGCGATTACACCCGACGTTGACACCTTCCGCGAAGAGTTGAAGAAGACACCTGACATGCTCAAAGAGCACCTGTCTGCGTGCGGTGACGCACAGGCAGGCAAGAACAAAAAGATTGCGCTCTACTGCACTGGCGGTATTCGCTGTGAGAAGGCAAGTGCGTGGTTGAAACACAATGGATTTAAGAATGTGAAGCATCTCAAAGGTGGTATCATCGACTACAAACACCAAGTAGACCGGGAGGGGCTCGAAAATAAGTTTAAAGGCAAGAACTTTGTGTTTGATGAACGCATGGGGGAGCGTATTGGTGATGAGGTTATTTCATACTGTCATCTCTGTGGGGCAGAGAAAAGTGATACGCATTATCACTGCAAAAATCAGGCATGTCATGTACTTTTCCTCGGGTGTGATGCCTGTATGAAAAAAAAGAAAGGGTATTGCTCATACAAGTGTATGACCTTCGATAGACTCCCCGAAGGTATCAAAAAGCGACTGACCCGCAATAACCACAAGAAGGATTTGGAGCAGTTTAAGAAGAATCGGAGGAGGCGTGTACAAGGGTAGGGAACAGACAGATTGCGTCGAAAAGAAAAGCACTGCGATATATCGCAGTGCTTTTCTGTAAGGAGGGTTTAAAATCTATGCTTGTGGTGTGGGTTATAGATATTTTGAATACAAAGTGCTGGAGAGAGGACTTGAAATCTACGGTTTCGGTACAGGTTGTCGCCATTTTTCATGCTTCAAAATTGCTGGCAACCTTTTCAAGTCCACCCCACGCAGGCTCAGCAAAAACAAATAAAGTCCGAAGGTTTATCCTTCGGACTTTATTCGTTTTGTGCCGGGGAGAGGACTTGAACCTCCACGGATTGCTCCACTAGTTCCTAAGACTAGCGCGTCTACCAATTTCGCCACCCCGGCGTACAATCGAAGTTCCACCACCTAAGCAATGGGTATCCCAATCTCCGTCCACCCACTGTGGTCGAAACGGGAACGTCATCTTGAGGCGTGACATGTGTCCCACACACGTCACCTCCACCACCTAAGCAATGGGTATCCCAATCTCCGTCCACCCACTAGGGCTCGAACCTAGGACCGTCTGCTTAAGAGGCAGCTGCTCTACCAACTGAGCTATGGGTGGACGGAGATGAGGAAATCTCGCGATTAACAGGAGAGAGTGTACTATGTTCCGCGTCTCAAAACAAGACCTATAATCACCTATATTCTTTATTTGCGTATGGTATGATAGCTCGGTGTCTATCCATGCCGGGATGGTGGAATTGGTAGGTACAGCAGTATGGGATATTGCTGTACAGGGACTGATGTTAAGTCCCGTCTAGTTCTAAAATATCGGCTCCATCGCACAACATAGATTATGCCGGGATGGTGGAATTGGTAGGTACAGCAGTATGGGATATTGCTGTACAGGGACTGATGTTAAGTCCCGTCTAGTTCTAAAATATCGGCTCCATCGCACAACATAGATTATGCCGGGATGGTGGAATTGGTAGACACGAGGGACTTAAAATCCCTTGCTATTTTTTTAGCGTGCGGGTTCAATTCCCGCTCCCGGCACATATAAAAAAGACCCGTATGCGGGTCTTTTTTATATGTGCTTGTGGACTGTAAGGGTCAGTTTCTACGCTTAGCATTACAAATGGTATACTGCTCTTATGAAAGAAAATCAGTTTGAAACCATCAAAAGACTAGATGACAACCAATCTGAATATTGGTCTTCTCGGGATTTGGCAAAAGTACTGGAATACGCTGATTACAGGAAATTTCTTAACGTAGTTGATAAGGCAAAAATTGCGTGTGAAAACAGTGGTGAAGTTATCAACAACCATTTTGTCCATGTGGACGAAATGGTCCAAATTGGTTCTGGTGCTGAAAGAACAGTAGAAACCATATATCTCTCGCGCTACGCAGGTTGTTTAATTGTTTAAAACTCTGACCCCACTAAAGCTGTTGTTGCAAAAGGACAATCATATTTCGCAATACAGACAAGGCGACAAGAATACGCTGATAGTCTTGTAGAAGATAAAAGCGTGTTTTGTTGCGCGAAGAAATGAAGAAGCATAATGTAAATTTAAGTAAAACTGCGGCACATGCTGGAGTTGAAAATTATGCAATTTTTCAAAATGCTGGGTATAAAGGATTGTATGGAGGGTTGACGAGTCAGGATATACATAAAAAGAAAAAGTTAAAAAAGTCGCAGCAAATACTTGACCATATGAACAGTGAAGAATTGGCTGCGAACCTATTCCGAGCAACGCAGACTGAAGCAAAAATTAAAAGAGAAAATATCAAGGGAGAAAGTAAAGCTAATTTGGCTCACTTTGAGGTTGGACAAAAGGTTCGTAATACTATCAGAAATATTGGTGGGACAATGCCTGAGAATTTGCCTGCTATGGATAGCATTGGAAAAGCAAAGACTCGGTTGAAAAAAGCTGAGAAGAAAAGGTTGAAGAGTGATGCTGAAGAGTAAGTTAGTGGAGTCGGCGTCCAACTCTAGTTCGCTAACGCTCTCAAGAGTTACCTGCCCGCGGTTTGCTGGTTCAGGGCATTAGGAATAGCCCTTCACAGCGCAAACCGTTCGATTCCCGCCCAGGCAAAAGAAAAAACGCCTGTGAAGGTGTTTTCTTTTGAGGCCTGGGCGGGAATCGAACCCGCGCATGTCGGTTTTGCAGACCGAAGCGTTACCACTTCGCCACCAGGCCGTTTTCAGAGAATACTCTGAGCACGTACTACTCTACCATGGCGCTATACGTGAGTAAAATTCTAGAATACCGTTGACACTGTGTATTGTGGTGTGGTACAAGCTGAGTTGTAAGAGTTTGTACATCAACAAATAGATATTTTGAGGAGAGACTATCATGACTGCTTCATAAAAGGAAATATTGCCGTTAGAATCATTGTTCTTACGATTTGTTCCCGCGCATAATTACAAAATTGAATATGTCACTGGAGAAGGGGTTCCTGTACTCGATAAAAGGAATCAAATAGCATTCCTAACGCTACAACGGTTTTTTGTACATCTTGCATGTGGTCCTATTGGTCAGAATATATGGATAACAAGAAACTATGATGAGATATCCCAAGAGATTCACACTGGATATGGAAAATTGCTCTCAGCGACATCTACTTGGGGGAGGATTCGCTTCATAGACAGTGAGTATATCAACACAGGCATACGGCGACTCTGTGGAAGTGAATATATACCATCGTTGTTATTTTTTACGGTTGATTTAGAGGCAACAGAGCTGTCATTTGAATACGACACAGAAGATAGTGCCATTATTATTCCAGAAGAAGCGGGGTCGCCTGACATAAGCCTTCTACTTTAGAGTCGAGCCGACTGCATGCACAATGCAGTCGGTTATTCTTTTTGCTCATGTATCTCATGCACCAACTCATCCATATGTTGTCGGTGTCGCTCACCGCGGTCAATCTCGAAATCAAAGTGGGGAATATGCCGCAACGTGAGTTTTTTCTTTTTTACAAAATCACGAATATCACTACCTTTGCGCTTGAGGAAGACGAGGGCATCATCTTCGCCACTGTCTGGAATGGTTGTGACGAATACCGTTGCGCGTTTGTAGTCTTTTGACACCGTAACCTTTGTTACCGTAATGAGCGGGTTTGAGCTCGCTTCATTGCGAACAAACTCAGCGACAATTTCGCCAAGGAGTCCTGCTACACGATTGTGTCTATCAAATTCCATATATAGAAGGGTGTGGAGGGGTTTAGGTAATTTCTATAGCAAATGCTTCAAGGTAATCGCCTGCAGCAATGTCGTGTTTGGTGCTGACCTGCATACCAAATTCATCGGTGTTGACCGACTGCACGTCATTTTTTTGTTGCTGAATGTTTTTAATTACACCAGTACCTACCTCAATATCACGGCGAAGAATACGCACCTGGTTACCAACAGAGAGTGATCCCTCGTCAACACGTCCACCAATAACATGCACATCTTTTTGTGTGCTGAAGTGTTTGAGTACTTTTGCGCGTCCTTTGGTAACCGCTTCTTCTTTTTGTGGTGTTCGATTCTTTAGTGCCTTCTCGAGCCATTCAGCGAGGTCATAGATAATGTCAAAGGTATCGATTTCAACACCGAGTCGCTCGGCAAGGTCGGTGGCACTGCGCTCTACCTTCACGCCAAAGCCAACAATAATTGCGTTCTCCGTTGCGCTCACGTTTTGTACGTCACCAACGGTCACGTCACCTACTCCTGAGCTAATTACGCGCACGGCAATACGGTCCGACTCAAACTTATCGAGTTCATGCTGGATTGCCTCAATAGTACCAAGTGCATCTGCTTTGATAAGGAGTGGAATAGTCGGGAGGTTTGAGTTGGTTGCGGTTTGTGCACACGCCCCATTGTTTGCCGCTGTAATTGCTTTCTCAGCTTCTTTTTTATTGCTCACGGTATAGAAATCAGCTCCCACTTCTGGAATTGCATTAAATCCAATGACTCCCACCGGTTCTGAGAGACCTACTTCTTTTATACTCTTGCCGTTCCAGTCTTCAAGCATGCGGGTAGGGGCATACGTGCAGCCTGAGACCACAAACGCACCGTTCTTGAGGCAGCCATTCTTCACGATAAGGGTTGCGGTGTTGCCGCGCTTGTCGTCGAGGTATCCTTCGATGATGGTGCCTGAGGCATCTGCGTTTTTGTCGCCGGTGAGCTCTGCCATTTCAGCGGTGAGGAGCAGGAGATCAAGGAGCTCAGGGATACCCTCGCCACTCTTTGCTGAGATGGCGACCCATGAGATATCACCCCCCATGCCTTCGATGTATATTTCGTTTTCAATAAGGCTCGATTGGGTCTTTACGAGGTTTGCTGCCGGCTTGTCGATTTTGTTGATGGCAACGATGTAGGGAATTTCAGCTTTCTTGATACACTCAAGCGCTTCGAGTGTCTGTGGCTTCACACCATCTTCTGCAGAAACGATAAGGATAGCGATATCAGCAACATCAGCACCACGAAAACGCATTTTTTGGAATGCGGCATGTCCTGGGGTGTCGAGGAAGGTAATTTTCTGCGCCGCGCCCTCTTTAGGAGTATGGTCTACAACATACGCCGAAAGGTGCTGGGTGATACCACCCGCTTCGCCATCGACGACGTTTGACTCACGAATATAGTCAAGGAGTGTCGATTTTCCATGGTCGATGTGTCCCATAACCACAACAACAGGTGGTCGAGTAACCATTTCTTCTTTTGTTGCTTTCTTTTTTGCCATACTCAATATTGTTAGACCATTGCAATGAAAAACGCCCTAATACAGGCGTATTGCTCCAAATAGTTGATTCGAGTATAGCAGATATGTGCACATTTGCATATCCAAACCTAGTTTTTCCGACTAATTAGTCGGACAAACTAGGTTTGGATGCGTAAGTAATTGAGACATTTGCACTTTCAGGTATGCGAGCATATTATTGAGATACAGAAGCGTTATACGTATAACTCCATTTACTATGCCTCTTGGGAAATTCATTCATTATATTAAGGGTGGCACAAAACGTGTATACCTCGACTATGCAGCGGCAACTCCTGTGCACCCTGATGTGTACGAGGCGATGGTTCCATATTTTGCCAAAGTGTATGGCAACCCCAGTGCAATTCATCGGGAAGGGCAGGAGGCACGAGGTGTGGTCGAGCACGCCCGCAAGCGAGTGGCTCGCACACTTGCAATTCGCCCTGAGGGCGTCCTATTTACCTCGGGGGGGACTGAGTCGAACAATCTTGCTATCTCCGGAGTCGTAGAAGCGGTGCATGCTGCAGGGCGTGCGTATGAGGACATGGAGGTTATTTCGACCAAAATCGAGCATCTATCGGTGATTGAGACCTTGAAACGGTTGGAGCAAAAAGGGGTGAACATAGTATGGCTTCCGGTTGATGACGAGGGGCTGGTGCAAGCGCACGATCTCGAATCACTGCTTTCACCCAATACTGTTTTGGTAACTATTGCGTATGTAAACTCCGAAGTGGGGGTCGAGATGCCAATTAAGCAAATAACCCGCACCGTGCGTGCGTATAACAAAAAACATGATACGCATGTACTCACACACACCGATGCCGCTCAGGCACCACTTTGGTTGCCGTGCGAACTCGACAAGCTCGGCGTTGATATGCTTTCGCTGGATACTGGAAAGTGCTATGGACCAAAAGGTATGGGCGTGCTTGCAATGCGGCATGGGGTGCAGATTGCACCGCAAATGGGTGGCGGTGGACAGGAACTTGCGCTCAGGCCGGGTACGGAGAACGTACCACTCATTGTTGGTGGTGCGCTTGCGCTCACGCGGGCACAAGATACGTGGGAAGACCGCGCAAAGATAGTCCGCAGACTCAGAGACATACTGCTTGCAAAACTTGAAAAAGAGGTGCCGGGTGTCGTGCTCAATGGTTCTCGTGAACACCGAGTGGCGAATAATGTAAATATTTCAATTCCCGGTATCGATTCAGAATTTTTGGTGGTTTCGCTCGACATTGCCGGTATCGCCGCATCGACCAAGAGTGCATGCTCAGGAGCGAGTGGGGGAGGGTCTACCGTGGTGCGAGAAATTACCGGTGACGAAGCGAGAGCAACGTCTACGGTGCGCTTCTCTCTCGGCGAAGATATCACTGAAGCAGAGCTTGAACGCACAGTCGTGGCAGTCAAAACACATGCAGAAAAAATGCAACATTTTGAAGAAAAGGGAGATGTTGACTAAGGTAATAAAAAATTGCACAATAGGTGTGACAGAACTACTTGATATGAGTCGCGAATACGGGCTGCAATGCTGTTTTTTCTGTCGTTAAATATATACAACATATGCCTAATTTTCATAATTTTACGTCACGCGCGAAGGAAGCGATCCGGAAGGCGCATGAGCTTGCTATTGAACGCGGGCAAAACCACGTAAGCCCTACGCATTTGCTTGCGGCTATTTTGGTGCAAGAAGAAAATACGGTGATTTCACTCCTCGATAGACTTGATATTGATGTAGTGGTGCTTGCAGACCTTTTGATTGAGGAGCTTGAAGGACCAGAACTCGGCAAGACCATGTCGCAATCCTACCAGCTCTACCTCACGCCAGATCTCGCGCAAGCACTTGAGGACTCAACCAAGATTGCGCAGTCACTCGACGACTCATACGTGGGTGTGGAGCATCTCTTCTTGGCACTCTTAGACCATCCAGGTACAGCAATCGAGGTATTGCAGCGAGCGGGTATCAACAAAAAGAATATCGAGATTGGTCTCAAAGAAATGCGTGAGAATGGTGAAGAGGATGTACAGTCACCAAAGAAATATCGCGCACTCACCAAGTACGCACGAAACCTCACTAAGCTTGCGCAAGAGAATAAGCTCGACCCAGTTATTGGGCGTGATGTTGAGATTCAGCGCATGATTCAGATTCTCTCACGTCGTACGAAGAACAATCCGGTACTTATCGGAGAAGCGGGTGTTGGAAAGACAGCGATTGTTGAAGGGCTTGCGCTTTCTATTGTGCAGGGGCATGTGCCGGAGAGTATTCGTGAAAAAGAGGTGCTTTCGCTCGACCTCGGGCTCCTCATTGCGGGTACGAAGTTTCGTGGAGAGTTTGAGGAACGCTTGAAGGCAGTGATGAAAGAGGTTGAGCTGTCTGAAGGTGGCGTGATTCTCTTTATTGATGAGCTGCATACTATTGTCGGGGCAGGGCAGGCAGACGGCGGTGCTATGGATGCATCGAACCTCTTAAAGCCTGCGCTCGCACGTGGAGAGATTCGCGTCATTGGTGCGACAACCCTCAAGGAATACCAAAAGCATATTGAAAAGGATCCAGCCCTTACACGGCGGTTCCAGCCCGTGCATGTGCTTGAACCGTCTACTGAGGACGCGATTGCGATTCTTCGTGGTATTGCAGAGAAGTATGAGATTTATCATGGCGTGCGTATTACTGACGACGCGATTGTCTCTGCGGTAAAGCTCTCTAGTCGGTACATTACTGACCGATTTTTACCTGATAAGGCAGTAGACCTTGTCGATGAGGCTGCGTCTGCGCTTCGTATTTCGCTTGAGAATAAACCAGAAGAGTTGGTCGTCGCGGATCGGGCAATCAGGCGGCTTGAGATTGAAAAGGAGGCACTTAAGAAAGAAGAGGAGACAACTGAGAATAAGCGCAAGCTTAAGAACCGACTCCGGGCAATTGATAAGGAAATCAACGACCTCCGTGAACAAACCGCAGCGGTTGAAGGGAAGTGGCAAAATGAACGTGAGGCGGTGACGGAGATCCACTCAATGAAGAAGGAGCTTGAGGAGCTTCGTATTGAGGCTGATTCAGCAGAAGCAGTGGCAGACCTTACCCGAGCAGCAGAGATTCGCTACGACATCATTCCTAAGATAGAAAAAGAGCTTGATGAAAAAGCTGCAAAGCTTAAGAAGCTCCATCGCTCACGCCGACTCCTCAAAGAAGAGGTAACGGAAGAAGAAATTGCAGCAGTGGTATCTGCATGGACGGGCATTCCCGTGGCGCGCATGCTTGAAGCTGAGGCGAAGAAGCTTGCACGTATGGAAGAACACCTCACCGAACGTGTAGTAGGGCAAGAAAACGCAATCAAGCGCATTGCAGACGCAATCAAGCGATCACGTGCGGGTATTGCAGACCCGAACCGACCGATTGGTTCATTCCTCTTCCTTGGACCAACTGGTGTTGGGAAGACTGAGCTTACTAAATCGCTTGCAGAATTTATGTTTGATGATGAGAGTGCGCTGGTCCGGATTGATATGAGTGAGTTTATGGAGAAGCACTCAGTCTCAAAGATTATCGGCGCGCCTCCGGGGTATGTGGGACATGATGAGAGTGGCTCAATTACTGAAACCGTGCGGCACCGCCCGTACTCGGTGATTCTCCTTGATGAGATTGAGAAGGCGCATCCAGAGGTGTTCAACATTCTCCTCCAGGTGCTCGACTCAGGACATCTTACCGATGCAAAGGGGCGCAAAGTGAACTTCAAGAATACCGTCATCATCATGACCTCAAACATTGGAGCAGAGCATATCGACCGTATGTCGAACTATGGATTTGCTGACAATAACGAAAGCGAGGCATCGCAGTATGAACAGGCGAAAGACAAGGTGATGGATAGTCTCAAGGAGTATTTCCGTCCAGAATTCCTCAACCGACTTGATGAAATCATTACCTTCGACATTCTCTCTGAAGAGACGGTGCGCAGTATTGTTGAGATTCAGGTTGGATTGGTACAGGAGCGACTCCTCGAGAAGGAAATCAAGCTCACGGTCACTAAGGAGGTGCTCGATTATATCGCGCGTGAGGGGTATGAGCCGAAGTTTGGGGCACGGCCTCTGAAGCGTGTGATTCAATCAAAGATTCTGACACCAGTGGCTTCTATGATGATTAGCGAGGGCATGCTCGAGGGTGGTTCGGTACATGTCACGACGAAGCAAGGCGAACCACACTTTGCGGTCAAGAAGAAGGGGGTGCGAAAGAAAACAGCAAAAAAAGCAGCAAAACGAAAAGCAGTTACTGCGTAAACACATGTGACCACTTGTCATTCTGAATTTATTTCAGAATCTTATGCGAGTGGTCACCTGGAGAGATCCTGAAACGAGTTCAGGATGACAAAAAGAAAAACCTTCCATTTGAATGGAAGGTTTTTCTTATGTCCTAGGGGACCCCTAGGACATTTATGTTTAGTGAGAGACTGCAGGGTCGAGTGTGGCTGCCTCATCAATCCACTTCTGAACCGTCTCAGCGCTTGGTACGCGGTCAGTAAGGTTCTTCTTTTCGTTTACCTCTGCCATTGCTTCAGCGAGATTCTCTGCATTGCGGTGCGCAAGTTCTTTTACGGTATCGACACCAGCTTCCTCGAGGAGGTCAGCAAATTCTTCGCCGACACCATTGATGCGCATGAGGTCTGCGAGGTTTACCCACTCAAGAATGAGCTTTTCACTAATACCTGATTCAGTAGAGACACCCTCACGACCTTTTTTATCTCCACAGCGGCGAAGGAGGTCTTCGGTTGTTTGGATGTCCACATCACGGAGCTTGTTTCCGTATTCTGGACCGATTCCTTCAATTTCTTCGATTGAATAAGACATATGTTCAAAGATTTAGATAAATAACGTTCTCTATTGTATCAAATCTGACTTAGTAATTCCAAAATATGAAAATTAAGCGCGACAGACATAGTCTCCAGGGACTCAATATGAGTAAATCAAAAATCAAATAGCAAAAATTAAAAACACAAAGTAAAAATAAAAAATTGTATGAAAAAAGCTAAGGATCTCGTATGGTCAGAGACTCCCTCTGACCATTGGTGCTGAAAGAAAGAAAAAACGCAGGAACACCTGCGTTTTTCCTAATACTCATACTCGCTTCTTATTCTTACGAGCCTTGCGGTAAACTTTCACACGCAACGCCATCACCATCACGGTCAAGACCATGTGGGTCACCGTTTGCGAAGTCACAGGTATCGAATACATCTTGTGCATCTTGCTGCGTGCGGAAATCATCACAATTGTATGATTCTTTCTCACACATAGCGCCCATGATAAGGTTGCCGTCTTCATCGCGGTCCACCATAGACTCTTCGAGTGAGCCAGTTTCCATGAGTTCACCAAGGTCAACATCGGTATTTGCGACTTCCATGCCAAGTGCGGCAAGCAAGACGACGGCAATACCAATCATCCAAATACGGGTTTTCTCAAACATGAAGGCAATGATGCCAACGATGACAAGAAGCCCGATAATAATAGCGAGACGTGTTTTTTTACTTCGTCTCCATTGTGCAATTTCTTTAGCCATATGCTACTTATGGTAGCACAATGAGCATGAAAAACGCAGCCGACACAGAGTAGTTGCTCCGAGCGCACGATATTGAATTATGCATCGGTTAGTATGATACAATGTAACGTCATACTATGGTCAATAATACGAAAACGCTATCACCGTCGGTGATAGCGTTTTCTGTGGTGTGGAGTGCATACTGCACAGCTGCCCTCTATTTTTTATCCTCTACAGACTACTTCCTCGTTAGCTTTTCGGTACATCCATATCGATGTCACATGTACCGCCTGCACAGGCAACTTCTTTCTTCAGCTCTGTTTCGTCGATGTGTTCATAGGTTACGAGCTTTGAGTAGTCGATTTCAGGGAATGCAGCGTGGAGCTTCTCATATTCCTCTTTGGTGATTGTCTCGTATGGCGCGAGTCGATATACGTGATCAAAACGAGGGAGGAACGACAGTCCACCAACAATATCCCAGTTTTCATCAATCCAGTTCACCACACCAACCCATTCATTTTCACCGACAGAAATAGTCGCAGATGGGTTGTGCTCGGTGAAGTTCACCTTGATGTTCTTCCAGTACTCGAGTTGTTCGAGTGCTGAGAGGTCGTCTTTAAAGTGCTCACTGTCTGGTGACTCAACCGGGAACTCAAGGACGTAGGTGGTTGCATTTTCTTCTGTTTGACCGACTTCTGGATGGTGTGGGATACCCTGGCCCTTAAGCATCTTGAAGAGTGAATCAGTTGCTGAAATACGCACGCGCCGGATGTAATACTTTGCGTGTCGAGGGTGAATGCCTGATGAACAGTTGAATGTTTGCGACACGGTACCAGAAGGCTTCACGGCAGTGACTGCAGTAGATTGTTCGATGCCAAATCGTTCGGCGTACTCTTTGTTGGTGTCAACGGCGATATCACGCATTGCACGGAGTGTTTCTGGCTGACGCGCGGTATCACAATCCCATTGTCCAGTCACCGAAACGCCAAGGAGGCGCTCATCACGACAGTGGTTGGTCCAGTCTTCAGAAATATAATTGAACTTAGTGAGTGAAGACTGGTACGTGCCGAGCATAGCGGCAAGCCGTGCCTTGCGTACCAGGTCTTCGTGAGTGTCACCGGCGCGCGCAATCACTTCTGAGAGATTACAGAACTGCTTTGACTGGAGAATGATTTCTCCACATGGGTTGGTGCCAATAGGACCATGTACCACACCATCGGGGGCAATGAATCCTTGTTTCTTAAAGTACTCCTTGCGTCGCTCAGGAAGGGTTTTTTGCATTTCTCCACGGTTGAAGATGCCGCGCTCTCCAGCACCACTCTTCATGAGGGCAATCCACTCGTTGAGTAATTCAGTGTTGGTTGGTTTTTGTTCGTACACTGCTGAGTTGTTGGCGACACTTCGGTGCGGGTCGGTGAGGAAGAATTGTCCCATTTTTGCATCGCGCAGCTCAATATCATCAATGTCTGAGAGGGAAATCATTGCGGTACGTCGCACACCTCCTGCAACAACGCACTCACCAATCTTACAGATGATGTCATGTGCATCGATACAGCGCAGGCGGCGTCCTTGGCGTGAGAGAATGGTCTCTCGTGCAAAGGTGAGGAGTGAGCGGAGTGGGTCTGGTCCTGATGCCTTTCCACCCATTACCTTGAGACGCGCACCAGCAGGGCGAATGTCTGAGTAGTCAAATTCAATATCCTTGCCGCTGTACCAGGTTTTGAGTCCCAGGGTGAGTGCGTCACACCATCCTTCTTTTGAGTCTGCAACGGTATGCGTTTCGAGTGCTGCACCATTTTGCTTCTTGATTTGGGGTAGTTGCTCAATGTTTTGACTTTCGACGGAGAACCCAACCCCACATCCTTGCATGGAGAGATACATAATTTCTGCAAAGTCTTCGAGCTGCACTGGTGCAGTGAAGGTGCAGTTATATGCACAGGTATTACATCGTCGTGCAGCTTCACCTGAAAACTGCATAAGTCGCATAGAAGGCATAATCTCTTGCTTCAGAATTGCCTCGCGCAGCTCACTATATTCTGCTTCGGTGAACTTTTCACCGAGGTTTTCTTTCATGAATGCTATGTAGCGGTCGACGGTCTCAATCCATGTCTCACGTCGGTTTTCTTCGGGAATCCACTTGGCGTAGGTGCGTAGATAGACAAACTCCCCCAGGGGATTGTCTTTGAAGTATTTTTTACTCTCTGCTACAAGGTCACGCACTGTATCAGGTACATCTCCTTGCTCTTCACGCGCTTCCATACGCTTTGCTCGATAGAGAATGTATGCTTTTGCTGTTTTATAGCACTTTTGAAGCATCAGCTCTGTTTCAACAGCGTCTTGAATGTATTCAACAGTTGGTGAAAAGTCACCATTAGCTTCTTGTTCGGTAGTAAGTCGCTTGGTCACCATTTCAGCAATCTTTTCAGGAGCACCTTCTTGGTACTCACCGGCGACTTCCATTGCCTTTTTAATGGCAGTGATTATTTTTGTAATATCAAAGGGTACCGTATCACCATTTCGCTTGGTGATATTCGCGACGGTGTTTGCTGCAGTGTGCATAGGGTCAGTAATTCAACGTTATTCAGCCTTCGGTTAATAAAACACCACGTGTGTATGTTGAGCATGCATATACACGGTATGTATGTGATATAGATGAGCAATCTATAAAAACTATTATATCCGATTTTTTTAAAAGCATCTTGGGGACAGTCGACCATGATACAAAAAGGGAAGTGCGTCCAGAGAAAAATCGCAATAATTGTGTGTGTAAGCCGTTTTCACAAAAGAATAGACCGACAGTTCTGTCGGCTCTATTGGTAAAGGGTGTCAAATCCAAACAATTAGCCCCTCATCGTTCTTGCCTCGGTTGTGCATGGTGTGTGCGATCTCTCAGTATGTTCGTTCGTTTCTTGACTGTTGGTTGTAAACCGAACATGCTTCGGAGCAGCGCTGCAAAAATAATCCAAATTATTATAAGTGTTATAGTGAACGCTGCTTCACGTTTAAAGCGTACCAATCCTTCCAAAAAGAATTCCATGATGCTCTCTCCAGGGCGGGTGTACTGTGAGTATAAGCGCTCAAGTATGTTTTGCAAGCCAAATGTATGCACATAGAGCGGTATCAGGTAGTTATGGATGCCTACATGTGGGCAGCGTGGGTATCTGTAGGGTATTACATGTATACTTGTAGGTATATGATTCCAATACTTGTAGACTTTCTTTTTACCTCAGGGCTCACGCTTGGGGTAGGCTCCTCGACCTTTGCGCTTATTTTTTATATTCGTGCGTTAGAGGACGGCACTATTGATCCGTCTGAGAAAAAGTTCATGCATACCGTGTATTTTGTACTGCGTATCGGTATGGTGCTTATCACCCTCGGTCTCTTGGGGAAGCTCTACGACGGCAGCTATGCACTTATTACCAAAGCCTACCATATACAGTGGGCGCTCATGGCTATTATCCTCGTGAACGCTATTTTGATGACCTATAAGAAGATGCCTATGCAAATAGGTCCAGTGCTTGCTGGTGGATCGTGGTACTCACTTTTCTTTGTGACGGCGCTGCCACTAGCAACACTGCCATACGGTGCACTTGCGTGTTTCTACATCATTTTCCTCACATTTTTCTTTATGGTGTATCGGTATTTGCGCTGTCGATATGCGAAGCTCTGTGACTGGATATAAATAGGAAACCCGCTGGCTCATGCAGCGGGTGTTTTGTCTCCGTACGGTAAGAGATTATTTTTTGTCTTTTGGTGTCTTCGTGTTTTGGTTTCTTTTTGTGTCCGTATCTTGGACATTTTTTGTAGATGCGGGTTGAGCCGCGCGTCGTAATGCAATGTTATGGTCAGGGTATGTGCCAATGCTATTGGTTTGATTTCAGTATCATAATTCGTTTCAAACTCTCGTCAATGCGTGTTTCTGTGATACGACCGGTGTCAACCAGATCCATAAGTGTTTGATGCACGGTACGTATAGCACTTGGTTCCACCACAAAGAGCAGTATATCGCTCCCGGCATGTACTGCTGCAGCAATTGCTTCAGGGCGGGTAAATGTTTCGGTAATGGCGCCCATATTGAGGTCGTCGGTAATCACCACACCGTCAAACCCAAGTTCTGTACGGAGCAGGTCATTGATGAAGTATGCAGAGAGACTTGCAGGGAAGTTGGCGTCAAAGTGTGGGTAGCTGACATGTGAAGTCATCACGAGTGGTGTGCTGCTTGTGTGACGCAGGGTATAGCTGAAGGGGGCAATAGCACTGCGCAGTGCTTCGGGTGTATTACTATTCGATATAGGGAGGGACTCATGCGAATCAGCAGAGTCGTTGTGGTGCCCGGGGAAATGTTTGAGTGTTGCGGTAACACCTGTATCGGCATACCCACGCACCATTGCAGTACCAAGTGGTCCTACAGCTTCCGCAGCTACACGGAAGGTGCGGTCGTAAAGGAATGATTCAGAATTGGTAATATGTTCAAGTACTGGTGCAAAATTGATATCAATACCAATATCGTGGAGCCGTGCGCCACGAGTATATGCAGTCTCATATGCAGCCGTTTCTGACGCTATAGCAGGTTGTGCGAGCATGGTGTCGTCTTCGGGAAGTCTAGATACAATGCCGCCCTCTTGGTCGATAGCCACAAGGAGGGGAGGCAGGTGCGCCGGAACCGCAGCCTTGAGTGCGTGGACCGTGGCTGCGGTAACTTCGTCGGTTGCGCCCACATTGCCGTTCATAAGCATTACGCCTCCAACTAAGCCTTCTGCAATAAGTGGGAGGAGCGCCTCGGTACTATCAGTGCCCCAGTACCCAATCATGAGCATTTGCCCTACGTTCTCGGTAATAGAAAGCGGTAATTCTGGAGCTTTTGTTTCTTGGAGTGTTGCTGATGCTTCATTGGAGGTTTTTACCGTTGTGTTGTGTATTGGTTCAGGGTGTGGGGGAGGGTATGTCTGTTCCCAGGTACGCCAGAAGGTAATGATTGTGGTAATAAGTAGACAAAATGCTATGTATAACAGCGCCCAATTTTGTTTCGATGTTCCTTTCATAATGTACATATTGTAGCTAAAAAACATGGCATGCTCTGTAGCATCTGTGTACTCCATTATTTTGCTGGTAGGGGTGGTTTGCTAGCTAAAGAAAACTCCTCAGCGCTTCGTCTTTGTATTAGTCTGATGTAAGACCAGGCATGCATCAGGTAGTGCTAGTCCATAAAGAAATACACTGCGCGTATCGCGCAGTGTGGTTTCGTGCATATTTTGTTTTGAACGTCTCTAGGCAACGTCCGTAGTCTGTTGCAATGCGTTGAGATATTGTTCTGCTCTGTATCTGAGTACGTAAGACACGGCAAAATAAAAATGCAGTTGGTCTTGTATAGCAGTGCGCGTTACTCCTCTAAGGCTTTTGAGCAGCTCGTCAGTACCCCAAGTGTGCATACCGCTTTCTTGTATCGCAGTAACAATCTCTAGTACGGATTGCTGTTTATGCATGTCTGTTATAGCGTTAAGCTCCTCATAACATGCCAAGAACTTGAGTAATACGATCCCTATATCTTTTAGAGATTCGGAATCAATTGCGGTGGTGCACGAATCCTGTGCTAAAATCACACGCACTTCATTGGGTATCTCATTAAAAGGATCGGCAGTATCAGTATCGGTATGCATTATGCATCAACTCCTCTCAGTAGTTATTCCACTCTATGGTGTACTGTATTATGTACACGTGGTCAACTATGATTGGATGGTGCCGTCGGTTGCGTAAGCAATGGTTTATGTGAGGACAGAAAAAACAGCGCCTTTGGTAAGACGCTGTTTGGAAAAACAGAAAATGTCAGTCATAGCCTGCAAGGACACGCATGGTGTCGAGCCTTGCTATCTCTTTGGTGGTGATTGTGATAGTACCTTTACTACCGTCGTCGACTGTCCACTTTCCATATGGTTGGATAGGGGAGTTGATAATGCCTCGTGGTCTTTCTTCGCCTGTCAGGATTACTCCTGGGGTTTGGCGAGGACCTCCCTCAAGATGCCGATTGTACTGGCGTATAAGTCTGGCTTCTCTGGAGAAACCATAGAACCACGATACAGACCATGGCGGCATACGCTGTTGGCCTGGTAAGGATTGTCTTAGAATGTGCTGTGCCATTGGTTACCTCCAATTAGGTTAAAGGTCACTATACTCAATAATGACATATGACATTATGTTGTCAACCCCTCGCGCATATAATGAACTTTGAACTCAGGTGCTTCGTCAGATACATTTTCGTCAGCACCGCGTGTTGCCCATTTGCCAATCATGTGCACATGGGTAATCATGCCCCAAATTTGTACTGCCTGCATAAACAAGCCAACAAACCCCATAAAAACCATGTACCCAAGATATCGCCAGTTACGTATCCAGACTGGTATAAATCGAAAAGTCATAGTGAGCATCATACTCAACACTAAGTAGACTAATGCCTCAAAGAGTAGTATGTCACGATTTCCCATGACAATTTGATAGATGAGATAGAACGTAGCGATATAGATGGTGCCAAAGGCAAGGACTATATTGCCCCAATACACAAATGCCGTAGGCCAATGTGCTGGTTTAAATAGCCAGCCGGCACGGAAGGTGTATCCATTGGATGACCGTGCCCAGCGGGTTACCATTTTACGCATTTCAGTAAAGTGTGGAGGGGTGTCGGTATAGACCACGGCATCAGGTGCAAGCATTGTTTTACCACCTGCTTTGAGTACCGCTTCAGTGATGTGCCGATCATCGCCTGCTTTACTGATATGTCGCGCATATCCAAACCAACTAAATGAGTGGGTATTAAGGTCGTGTAGCATTTCTCTGGTGAAATACTGAGCACGCACGGCGTACCATCGTCCTGGCAAGCATCCGACAGATCCGAAAAGACTCATAAAGGCCTGTGACCCAAAATTTCGAATGGTTTCAAAAATCTGCATCACATGTTGCCAAAATGTCTTTGGATTGTCGATGTACTGTGCGGTCGTGACACCACCAACTGCTGGATCAGTAAATGGTCGATTAAGCTCAATTGCAACGAGGTCATCTTGTGGCGTGGTATCTGAGTCAATGAGGTGAATGATTTCTTCACCGGTTTGTATCAGACCCATTTCGTATGCTTGCAATCCAAGTGCTTCGAGGTTGGCTCGCTTCTTCTGTGCGGTTGAGGTCATAACGACGTCACAATACTCAACAGCTATTGGAAGCGTATCCCCATAATTGTTGGTTTGATTACCATATCCGTCTACAATTGCCATAAAAACGAAATCGCCAGGAGCGGCTTCGAGGCACTGACGGATGCTTTTTGCTCTGCGCGCAAGCTTTTCAGGATCTTCGTTGTAGATAGTCATGAGCGCAATCATGGATTGTTCTTCAACGGAGTTTGTTTGCTCAACGAGCTTCACATGGTTTGCATAGAAGGTCCATGAGAAGCTGAAACGCACAATGCGGCGGCGTATCGGTGGAGCAATGATGAGAATGAATACCATCAATACAAAAGCTATATCCAGACTATCTAGCTGACCCAATACCCGATAGTACGCACCGGCATACAAGACACTGATTGCAAGTATGAGTGATGCTATGTATCGAAGGCTGAGCTGTATAGGTTGTGCTGGACGGAAGCTGTAGAAGATACCACCACCGAGTGCTCGTGGAAGCATGAGTGCCCATGCCAGGCACACATAGATGAGGAAGTGTGACCACTCACCGGTCTGCAGCATTACTTCATAGTGATAGTGTGTTTCAAGCATTGTTATCTCCTGTATGGTCGTTGTGGTCGTGTTGGTTGTGTCAAAGTAATACTCCTGTTGTTGTAGGTGGCGGTGCGTATGCACCGCCACCATTGGTTATCGACTCTGGTCTCCGCCGAAGCTGAAACCGGTTTGAATACCGAGCCATCCAGGGGTTCCTTCGAGCCTTTCAGGGATACGGTCAGTACGATACTGACGAACTGTACCCACTACCTCGAAGTAAAAATTACCCCAGCTGATATATGCATTGCGCGGTCCACTTCGATATGCGCCAAAGGTAATACCGACATAATCGTAGTTGAACCACCACTGCTCATCATTTTCAGAACGAAGTGCACCAGCTTGGATGCCGGGACCTAGTTTCAATTTTCTGCCAACAACAGTAGTCAGCCATTGTTGCTTGAGTCTTAGTTGAAATACTGGACCAGTCTCACCAAATGGTACCCCTGAGTTTGCGTTGATAGCAGTATTGTCTATCTCGTCAAAGGGGTAGGTGAGTTTGGTCCATACACTCCACGGTGCACTGTCTGCACCAAAACTCAGATCGAGTTTTGGTTTGCTTTCATTGCGTGTGATGCGTAATACTTCTGGCTGTCCCCACTTTCGTCGATATTCATTGAGTAAGTCAGCAAATGCAGCACGCTGCGCGTCAGTGCTGAAACCCCATGGTATCTCCACATCGTTTGATGCTTCACCAATTGCAACCGTACCAAAGACAAATGTGATTGTTTCCACACGTGTAAACCGTGTATCGACAGATTCAAGCATGTCCCGAAACCACTGCAATTTCTCGCCGTCGGTACAGAGACCGCTGGTTGATACTTCTGCAATATTAACGGGTTTATCAGTGAACACTAGATTACGGTCATAGAACGGACCAAACTCAGAAGCAAATGACAGCTCAGTTGGATATTTCGCTCGCGAACCACATCGATTGTAGCTTGAGCCTGAGTGTGCAGATACAACTGCATCAATCTGTGGCACGTATTGATCACCTTCTGTGAGTGGTGTATCAAATGGTGCGTCACGTCGATTGAAATTGCTCTCAAGTGTAACAAACGACAACACGCCAGCTTCATCAAACGTAGTATGCAGATATTTAAATGCTTCTACTAGTAGCTGTATGGAATTGCCAGGGTAGTACATTTGCCACGGATACCAATTGCCGTCTGACTCATGCCAGAGTCGAACGGTAATAGGGCGTCCATCTTGTCGTATTTCAAACAAAAGGTCGTTCAGTGCAGTATCATTTCCTCCACTGAGTGTTTCGTGTAGCGGGTTGTTACCATCAGCATCAATTCTGAGCACCATAATCACGGTATACCCTTCGTCAAGGTACTCTTGTACCCATGCGTAGGGTGCCGCTCGGTTGTCAGGGGTATTGAGACTGTAGTACACCGTTGCACACTGAATACCCAGTTCTTTCATGCGTGCCTTGTGTTCTGACCTGCTCCAGTTTTTATCTTTTGCAAGACAGAGCTCAATGTTTCGTGTTTCTGTCATCCCCATAGGGGGATAGGCAAGAAACAGTACAAACAGTAGTGTCCATCGCATCGTTACTCCTCCTCATGTTTTGTCTGTTGAGTGTTTCGGAATGCTTCGAGTATATCTCGAAACGCAGTGTGATCTTTTGGTTTAAGTCCCCAATCAATGGTACTTCCATCAGTTGCGGTGCCCTCACCAAAGAAAAAGGTTACTTCGTTTGTGTGATGAAAATCAGCCTTAATATCCTGCAACATACGTCTGAACCACGGTATTTTGGGCGAGAGTATACCCGCTGTTGATACCTCAGCAACATTGATTGGTGTGTCACCAATAAATTGTTGTGCTCGATTGTATGCTGGGCGAAATTCAAACTGAAACGTTCGTTCATACGGATGGTCTTTAGATGTACCTCCACGATTGTAGGTCGAGAAAGAAACGCTTTGGATGAGTGTGCGTAGTTGTGGCAGATATGCTTCCGCATCGCCAAGTACTAACCTGTTTGCGTCGCGACGATTGAGGTTTGCATCAAAAGTGACTGCCGAAGCTCCACCTTCTGAAAACAAGGATACGACATGCGCAAATGCATCAACAAGCATCTGGGGGGAGTTTCCTTGTGCGTAGATACCCCATGGGTACCAATCTCCATCAAGCTCATGGAAAGGACGTATTTTTATTGGTCGTCCATCACGTGCTATGACGGCAATAAATTCCTTGAGTGCCACATCATAGTGACCATCAAGAACTTTTTGTAGATTGCCAACAGCTGTATTGGAATCTTCACCAATGGTTGTGGTCTTTCCGCCACCATCAATGATAAGCACCAATACTACATCATATCCTTCATCGAGATAGTTAAACCGTACCCAATCATAGGGATGTTTGCGGTTATCAGGTGCATTGAGCTTCCAGTAGAGTGTTGCACAATCTATTCCCAGTTCTTTCATGCGTGCTTTGTGCTCTATGGAAGAAGGGAAGGTGTCGTCTTTTGCAAGACAGATACGTGTATCTGCGGGTGGTGTATAAACAGTCGGTATTTCTTTCTGGGGCTCAAAATACAACCAGATTACTGCAAGTATGAGCAGCGTATTTCCAACGATAAGTAGAATTTTTCTTTGCACAATTATCTCCTTTTCAAAGAACAATAGCAAAAAGCTGACATGGCTATGTCGGCTTGTCTTTCTGTCCACAGGATACAATAATTTTTTGATTTGTAAATAGATCCTTAGGTATTCGTGCCGTTCTCTGTGGGGAGCGGAGAAGTCTCTTCTTGAGGGTCTGGTTCGGAGTCTTCCTCTACAAGTGGCGTGTCTGATTCTTCAGCTTCTTCATCTGCTGGAGTATCAGTACCATCGCTTGCTTCTGACGGAATAGCTGACTCATCTGCTACGTCTTCAGGGGCGGTGTCAGTTGGTGGTGTGATGTCTGGAGTGTCTGAGGTAGACGATGCAATTGGATCTGGTATCGGTTCGGTGGATGACGCGATTGGGTCAGGGATGGTTGGCTGGGAAGGGGTTGGTCCCGTTGTTGGCTCGGCATCAATTGAGTCGAGCAATTCGCGAAGTTGTTCTTCGTCAATACATGTATCGTCGATACAGAGGGTGTCGGTAGCGATAAGGGACTGTATCGTAAGAATTCCATTTTGAATTGAAGCACCGAGTGCTGCAAAAGCATCATGCAGCTCTTTGATAGCCTCAACGATAACTGAGGTAAGACCAAGTGTGTTGACGAGTTTATACCCGCGTGCATCCTTAGTGACCAGGTCAGGAAATACATCCTCGAGTTCTTGTGCGATAAATCCATACTTGTCATCGTCATCGAGCTGTGTCTTCCAATGATAGTTGACTCCACGCAGTTCAAGTAGGCGAGGGAGTGCATCAGGGATAGTTTCTATATTCTTTTTTAATCGAAGGTCAGATGTACAAGAGAAGGAGCCTGCAGTTGGGTCAGCAACACAGACCCCGTCATTATTCGCAAACGCGGCAACGATACCAGTGCCGACATGTTCGACATCAAATTGATAATTAGGGGAGGTGGTCGCGATACCTATATAACCATTAGTGTCAATGGTGAGTCGTGAGGTATTGTTGGTCTGGAAGCGGAGCTGGTGGTTTGAGAAAGTGCCGAAAAATCCTTGGTAGTCTTCTGCGCGCATATCAAAGATGACATCGTTAGTAGTATCACGGAAACGTGCACCTGCTTCGCTTTCAGCAACTATGTTGAGTAGGCGGCTATCAGTACTACTTCCAATATTAATTTTTCCATCGTAAATAAGTCCTTGGGTACTTGAGGCAACCCATTTGTTGGTATAGAGCTCTGGAGCGATGGTGCTCCAACCATCGGTGCCTGTTTTAACAATAGAGTCCTCGGCAATGATGAAATGGTCGTTTCCACCGCCATCAACATACGCGTCATCAACACCCCACAGTTGGCCGTCTACCTTCACATACTGTGCATTGGTTACTCGCACCCCGACAAGGGGAGCTACGGGCGGGTTGTTGCTATCATCTTTGCCGACAATTTGTGACAGACCATTGATGAATACAGGTGCGACTGATTCTGTAGTAGTCCCAATGACAGCAACTCCAGCATACGGTGTTTCAGCACCACCACCGACATTCGCACCGTCACGTCGGGTTAAGAGACCATTGAACGTAACCGTGGTCGTGCCTGTTGATGATATACGGACCCCGTGTCGGTCATTTCGGTCGGTTGAGAAGTCGGTAAACATTAGACCGCCATTGTTTGATGAGCCGTCAATATAGAGTCCTTCGAGTGCGTTAAATGCTGAACGTGAGTTGTTGATTTTGGTTTCACCCATTGATGAGATATAAAATCCACGGAGTGCGTTTCCAACCGCAAGGACGTCTTCAAGATATGAATCATTGAGTGCGGTTGCGCGGAATCCGTGACCGTCTGCACTATAGATACTTAATCCACGAATAGTAAATCCACGAGGATTTCCTTCGCCCGTTCCTACTGCCGCTTCAAATCCATTGCCGGTTGTTTGCGAAATGTCGACATCGGTCAACTTCCAATCACGCACCAATCCTTCAAAATAGATTCCGGTAATATCGGTACCCCATGAGCCACCGTCAATACTAATATTTTCTAGCCGCCCACCGTTATTGTGATCGGTTTCACCTGAAATAGTACGGTCACGTACATGGATGATGGCATCACCAACAAAGCTGCCAAAGTTTGCACGAATGGTGCTGCGAGGCGCTGATGAGTATGACCAGCGCGGGGAGTAGGTGCCACGCAGGGTGATTGGTTTATCGAGGACTATAGGTTGATTGATGCGATATTGTCCCATAGGAAAGAGGACTACTGCTCCCTCTGGACAGTCATTGATGGCTGCCATAATGGCCGTGTAGTCATTGGTGCTATTGTCTCCTACTGCACCATATGCTTTCACATTACACACCGCCCCTCCAGTATCATACATTTTTGCGGTGGTTGTACCTGCGCTAATATCACCTGCGACCGTGAGTGCCGCACTGGTTGTGGTTGTTCCCACTGCAACTCGATTGTTAAGTGCATCAACATACAAAGTATCGACATCAAAAGTGGTATCTCCATCAAAGGTCGAGGTGCCAGTAAAGGTAAAAAGATCAGAGGATAAACTGCCAGCGAATGATGCGTTTGTAATGGTCGGGTTCGTGAGTGTTACATCCTCCAGTGAAGCAATATCTTCAATTGCTGCATCAATAGCATCGTGGCGTGTGTCATATACTCTGTCAGTTGCTTTATTGATTTGTGCATTGACTTCGTCTAGGGTAATGGATTTGAGTGTGTGAGCTCCAAGTGTACTGTTCGATAGTGATTCAATGGTTGTGCCGAGTGTTGCAATGAGTTCTTGTATTTGTGTGTTGATGGTTGATGGTGGTGCTGGTACCCGTTCAACAATAAGCATATTTTTAGTGGCAACGGTTTCCTGTAGGGTGAGACGTTCAATCTGTTTTGTAAGTGCGTCATATTTAGATTCAAGGTCTTTAATGTCAGGATATATGGGCTTCTCGATAATACGTGTCTCAGGTTCTTTTGGTACTTGTTGTTTGGTGACTGGTGGTGGCTCTTGCACTATCGCAACTTCTGTATCAGTGCAGCCGTCGCCAAAAATGCTGCTGAAAAAGCATCCAACTGCATGCGTAACGGTAGCGGTAAAGGAAGTGTGCATTGCTGCATTTGTTGGGGTGGGGTGTGCTACCAACAACAGTAATGCCAAAAAAGCAGCGCAGATACCAGCTCCTGTGTGTTGATGTCTCATGGATACTCTAATAGTATCGGTTTATGATGTATACAACAAGACAACAATGAGGACTAAGGACTGTAGTGTGTTTTGACCAATAGCTTGCGCTGCGTACAAATATGGGTGTAGTATGCACATACAGGTCTCAGGATGTGTCTACGTCGACACGTAACCAAGAGAGGAGGGTTGTTATGAAAAAGTACAGTATAGTGGTGCTGGTATGGGCTCTTTTGCCAATACCAGCTTCGTCAGATAACGGTGGTACCGATGAAGAACCAATACTGTTTTTTATGACCGAGGTTCCCAGGATACTTACTTGTGATTCTGTCGAGATACTCGCGTCTATTTGGCAGAATCCTGCGGACACATATAAGGAAGTAGAGGAAAGAGGTTGTAGACATTTGCCTTTGCCCGTACTCGATTGCAATTGGGAAAGCCCTAAGGTTAAGTCTTATGAACAGTATTTGATTGCTGTGTTCCAATGTGTCTTACCTGAAGACGTGGCGCTCCATGAGGATATACCACTAACGCAGTTTATAGCAAGGTATCGTATCAAGAAACACGCAGAACCAGAGTTACATATATAATAAGAGCATTGGGAGCGGCAGAGAGCCGCTCTTTTTTGTGTGCATGGTTGCACGTTTGTGTGTGGTACAAAAAAAGCGCAGCCATAGGCTGCGCCGTATCGATACAAGAAAGGGGAGTTAGACAAATATATCTCTCGCGCCCGCAATCTGTGCTTGCAAGGGGTATGCTTTATGGAGGAGGAGGCATCGCACTGCCCAGTAGTAGTGTGGTGCCTGTTGTACATCCTGCTTAGTGACCTGGTCGAGTATGTCCAACAGCTGCAACGCATCGTGCTCGTGTAGTGCATATAGTGCATAATAGTGCTGCATAGAGACACGTACGCCCACAACGTTTCGTATATCTTCTAATACGTGGTCACAATCCAAAAAATCGATAATAAATCGTAGATTAGGTGTCGTTATTTGCGCAACTTCGTTGAGGCAGTCCTCAATTTGTTTGCGTATTGTTCTTCGCCGCAATGCATCGGCAAACTTGAGTATCGTACCCATTTGAAAGAACTCCTTGTGTTGGTGGGTATCTACTGCATGGTGTAGCGCACTGCGGAGTATTGGTCAAGTGTAGGTGTGTTGTAAAAACGTATACTACATTGGTATACAGTATAGTCGCGTGCAATAACTCTATTGAAAGTATCTATTTTTTCTGTACAATGCACCTTGTCCTTGAGAGACCAGTATAGAGGACGTACATTCCGCCGTTAGTGAAAGCTGGTGGAGGTAAAACAATACGGGGTATTGTTTTACGGCTGTGTACAGCCAACTGCTCGACCGATGAGCATCTCCTACACGCATTCATAAATGTTGGAATAATATTCCGCCGTAGCTCAGCTGGTAGAGCAGTTGGCTGTTAACCAATTGGTCGCAGGTTCGAGTCCTGCCGGCGGAGCAAAATACAAAAACCACCCAAAGTTGGGTGGTTTTTGTATTTTGCTCTATCTATATGATGAAATCCGAACTTTTTATCAGTTGCAAAGCGAGAAGTAATCGCACGCGCGGAGCGCGTGGTGACTTTGTACTTCTCCGTACGCTCCGATTGCGTGGTGATGCTGCGCGCCTCGCTGCCTCGCTTCACTCGGCACCAAAACCAAAGAATTTTTCCTTACAACTACTTTTTCGGTGGAGGGGTCTGGGGAGGAGCCGACAAAAAATGGAAAGGAAAATTCTTTGTTTTGGTTTCGCCGCTTCAAGTTCTCAAAAGACAAGTTTTGCACCATTTCACTATTATACTTTAATATACTAGTCGTGTATAATGTAAGAGTTGGGTATAATTGTGGATATGAATGAATCCACAAAGCTCGGCAATAATTTAAAAAGAATTCGCGAAGCGAAAAATATGTCTCAAGGTGATGTCATGCGTAAAATGGGTTGTAGTCGTAGCTATGTTAGTAACATAGAAAACGGAAAAACAAACCCCACCCTTGAGACCATTTCAAAATTAGCCAAAGTGCTCGGTGTTAGCATCACAGAACTGTTAAAATAATAATATGACTACGCAACAAAC
>JAJOLD010000004.1:21045-55875 GCA_021129515.1 Minisyncoccota bacterium | reverse complement strand
TCTATCAGCACTTCAAAGAACGAATCTTCTTTGTGCCGGTCCAATTCGTTCAGGAGTTTCAGGACTACAGGATTTGGATCGATAATATACGCACCGATGTTAATAAGGTCTCCCTTGCCAGAAACGTCCTTTCGGTTCCAGTTGATGACTTTACCATTGTCCGCAACAACAAAAGTTTATGACACTAAGAACCATTCTCAAAACCTCCACAAACTTGCCTAATCCGTGCCGGAATGACCCAGGACGACAGTGCCACGCACTGTCTCACTCACATTTTGTAAATCTCAGTGCTCCTAGAGTTTTAAGACTGGTTCTTAGACTTGCAGGTGCCACGCACAGTGACCTCAATTTCGTCAACAACAAAATTTTTCAGTCCAAGTACTTTCTTGAGCTTATCGTCGGGCGCGGTAAAGTGAATGACGCGTTCGCACTCGGTACATACGGCGTGGTGGTGTGGTTCTGTTTGGTATTCGTATTGCGCTTCTTCGGTGCCCAGATGCACTTCTTTAATCATTTTCTCCTTTACAAACAGGTCGAGATTACGATAAATAGTAACCAGATCAACATCTGGCAATCGGGCGTGAATATCTTTTACAGAAAGCATTCCGTGATGTTTTTGTAAAACCGAGAGAATCTGCGCACGCTTTTTAGTAAGTCGTAGGTTCATAGGCATGCATTTTTTGCATTCTAACAGACATTTGTTATACTCGCAATGCAAACGATTTGCATATAATTATTACTTACCCAACACACATCGACTCTATGAAACATATACTCATTGCTGCAATTATTGCCCTCCTCATACTTGGTGGATGGTACACACTGATACACAAAGATACTCCTGACGCACACACGCATACCTCTACGCACTCTGATGCAGAACTGCGTGTAGTGACCTCATTTTATCCGCTGCAATTTGCACTTGAGCGTATTATCGGTACACAAGGAGTGGTTACCAATATTGGTGCAGGCAAAGACCCACATGACTTTACTCCAAGCACACAGGACATGCTCCAACTACAACAAGCTGATGTTGTAGTGCTGCAAGGAGCAGACTTTGAGCCATGGGGAGTGTCAGTGATGCATCGCCTTGCTGAAGATGGTGTGCCAACTATTATTGCAACTGCTGACCTCACGCTCCACGAAGCAGCACATCACGATGAGGAGCATCATGATGATGACGCTCAGGATGACCCTCACGAAGCAGTACACACCGACACCGCGGTAGATGAACATGATGATCATCATGACCACGAGGCAGCACACACCGATACAAATCATCACCATCATGCACACGGCATGTATGACCCGCACACCTGGCTTGACCCTGTACTCTTTGGACACACCGTCGAGCATCTTGCCGAAGCGCTTGCTGCACAGGACCCTAATAATGCAACCACCTACCGCACAAACGCAGCCGCACTCCAAGCCGAACTTGCAGTGCTCGACACGGAGTACCAAACAGCACTGACTCACTGTGCATACGATGCTGTGATTGCATCCCATAATGCGTTTGGATATGTATCTGAGCGGTATGGTTTTGTGGTGCACCCTATTGCAGGGCTGTCGACCCAAGACACACCTTCAGTCACCGTACTTGCCGCATTACGAGCAGAAGCTGCAGAAGGTATTGGTGCCATTCTTCTTGAAGAAAACAGTATTAGTGCCTACGGAGAAACCTTGGCACGCGAAACAGGACTGGCAACACTTGGCATAAATCCTATTGCGTATGTCATTCCAGAAGGTGATACTTATCTGACCCTTATGCGGCAGAATCTCCAGACATTTGCGACCGCATTGGCGTGTCATGAATAATCCAAGTATTACCGTCACCAACATCACAAAAGCCGTTGCAGGAAGACGGCTTTTAGACGATGTGAGCTTTGCAATTGAGAAACAGTCATTGGTATCACTCATTGGACCAAACGGCGCAGGCAAATCGACCCTGGTACATATTATGCTTGGGTTGGACACGCACTATACGGGCACGGTCAGCATTACTCCGGGAGAGCGCATTACCTATATCCCGCAACTCGCAACCATTGATAGACACCAACTTCCTCTCTCGGTACAGGAATATATCGCCATTGGCACCACTCCCCTCTATAGTGGCATTCGGCATGATGTCGATATGGTACGCGCCCTTGACCATGTCGGCTTGACAGCATCGACGCTCGAGCAACCGTGTGCCAGCCTCTCAGGCGGAGAACGACAACGCGTTGCAATAGCACGCGCACTGCTCGCTGAACCTACCATACTGGTACTCGACGAACCGCTTGCTGCCGTTGACTATGCCTCCCGCGACGGACTCTACACGCTCATCCGACACCTACAGCAAGACCATGCAATGACAGTACTCCTGGTATCGCACGACATCGAGAGTGTGCTTCCACTCAGCGACCGTGTACTCTGTTTAAACAAAACACTGCACACCGACTGTCATCCCACCGCATTCACCGCAACAGATGGGCATCATCCCACGGCAGTGCATCACCATTGTTAGTTATGGAACTACTCACCTACACATTTGTACAGTATGCGTTTTTAGGTGGCATCGCCATGGCGTTTTTAGCAGGGCTGCTTGGACCATTTGTGGTGCAGAGCAAACAAGCAATTGCCTCAGACATGTTTGCGCATGTTGCGCTCGCAGGTATTGGCGGTGCGCTCTTGGCTGGAGTGAGTCCATGGTGGGGTGCATTGCCAACACTCATCGTAGTGAGCACACTACTATGGTGGCTCCTTGATACCGATTCTTATAGTCCAGACGCGTTGGCAATGTTCTTCTTAAGTGGCGGGTTGGCACTCGCACTCGCGTTTGTCCATATTGCACGCGATACCACCTTTGCATTTGAACAATATCTCTTTGGCAGTATTGTAACACTCACCACACCTGACCTTATTGCAATCCTTATCGCAACCGTTTGTGTTGCCGGTGCAATCTGGAGTTTGTGGTATCCACTTATTGGCGCAACACAGAGCCCGAGCTACCGCATTCCCTTCAGTCGCACACCACAACTGGTGCTCCTCCTCTACTTTTGGATATTGGCGATTGTGGTATGGATTGGTATTAAAACAATTGGTGGGCTGCTTATCGGTGCATTGCTGGTTATTCCAGTACTCACGGTACGTGCATGGGCACGCTCGTTTAAGCAGGTACTGTGGTATGCCGTGAGTGTGTCTGTGAGCGCGGTTATCGGTGGACTCTTCTTGGCACTCACTATAGACCTACCACCCAGCAGCCTTATTATTGGTACATTGATTGCACTATTCTGCATACAAGCAATCGCGCGGAGCGTTATATCTCGCTAAACAAGCAGCAAGTACTACCCCTCCATCGCACCACCGTATAAGCACATCGAAAGACCTGCCGCTGTGCATATGCGGCTATAGCATATATAAATAGGTGTGGTGATTTTCTCCATCAATGGGATTCAAGTATAGAAGGCTCTATCGTGCTTTTTGACCATGTGCACCACATCTCTATCAGACAACCGGCGGGTATCTGCATAGTACGAAATGGTAGGGACGTATGAGGAACCGGTGTCGTCTAGGGTAACAACCATATCTGCACGCGCACTGAGCATACGCATGGCATCGTGTGAGGCATTGGGCACTGCAACGATGATTTTTGCAGGCCCTGCTTTACGAAGTGCTCGCAAGGCGGCACTCATGACCAGCCCGGTTGCCGCTCCATCAGAAACTACGATTGCTATTTTACCCGCTGGAGAGGTATGTCGATGGATACCATCGAGCAACCGACTTTTACGCAGCACGTCTCGCTCCGCAAACAACACTGCCCAACGAAGCCACACGGTATCAAGATTTTTTGTTTCTTTTTCGTTGTACACAATTTCACCGGTAGCTGCGACTGCGCCGACCGCGTGATGCCGTGCATGTGGATGTGCAATACGCCCCGCGGGAATGATGTCAAACGGAACCTCCAAGCTCCGTGCAATAGCAAGCCCTACCGGCACCCCGCCCCGTGGCACTGCATATACCACCGCATGTGCACCCTTATAGTGCTGCAACGACGCTGCCAGGCGTTCTCCTGCATCTGTACGACTAGAAAAATACATAGGTGTATATACTACCTACTGATAAACTGTTCCTATGCGACACGTAACGTAGTCGACCCGGACCTCTCAGAAACTATTTTTAGACATGTGCACCCCGCATTCGTGAAAGGTATCCCTACCACATGCGATGCATAGTAGTTTCAGTATATGCCGCTCAGTATTTTTTGCAAATGAGATCTTTTTCAGTGTGCGCACCTGTGTATTTTTGCCGCACATCCTTACTCCCTATTCCACGGCAGTGCCTGCAATATAAAAATCATTGGGCAAAAGCCGGTGAGTCCTGAGAGCATGAGTCCGAATGCAGGAAGGAGTGCAAGGTATATCCAATCAGGATGTACCACCCGCGCAAGTACGAATGCGACGATAATCATGAGTGACGCCACAACAAATGCCTGGCGCAGTGTCGGTAAATCTTTTAATGATACAGCTTCTGTTATGTTTTTTGTTGTAAGGTTGCACATGGTGTTATTGATTATGTGTATAGGTGTGACCGGTGTAATACATCAACAGTGTTGGATATATCACGAGTGTCAGGATGGTCGATAATGACAATCCGAACACAATTGCCCATGCCAATCCCGACCATACAGGGTCACTCGCAATGGTCAGGCTTCCCAACACGGTTGTGAGTGAGGTGAGCATTATAGGTCGCAGACGTGCCGTTCCTGCGTTCAGTAATGCCTGTTCAAAGCGTTCACCAGCACGAAGTGACTGCGTTACATACTCAAGAAAGATAATAGCATTGTTCACCACAAGTCCAATGAGGGCGATGAACCCAATAAGGGCAGTTGCGGTGAGATAGATATTGGCAGTGGTATCGAGTACAAAGAATCCCCACAGAATACCGACGAGCCCAAGGGGCACGGTAACCAAAATATATGCTGGTGTAGCAAAACGATTGTACTGTGCGACCAACACACCATACACAAGCATGAGCGCTACTCCCATAGCAATACCAAGGTCACGAAAGTTCTCGAGGGTCATCTCCCACTCTCCACCCCAGGTAATAGTTACCCTTTCTCCACTTGCTTCATGTACGAGTGACATACCAAACAAGCTCCAGTCCTGCATGGTCACACCAGGAACATCGCCTTGTGCGATACTGCGCATTACTTCTATCATGGCATACACAATAGAACGGTCACTTACTTCGGCGGTCACGTAGGTTATGGATTGCACGTCCTCAAAAGTAACGGCACTTGGGCGTGATTCGGTTTGCGTGTGCACCACGGCAGCAAGGGGCACCCGCGTATCTGCCTGCGTACCGACTATAAGGTTTGCGGTGTCGCTGGGCGCATCACGATACGATTGCGGTACCGTAAGTACAATTGGTACCTGCTCAGTATGGGTACTTGCTCGATACTCACCGACCGTGATAGGACCAGACACGAGCGCCAGTGTAGTAGCTGCGTCATGCATTGATACGCCGAGAGCATGTGCGGTTTCATGATCAAACGTATGCACGGTACGCAGCGATGGCGCATCGGTGCTGATGTATCGGTCGGTAATGCCCGCAACTCCAGCAATAGTGGCGTAGAGAGACTGTGCAACCTGTGTCTGCACATCTTGGGTGTCTGCAGCAACTTTTGCCACAAAGGTTGCACGCACAGGAGGTCCAGGAGGTTCTTCAATCACACGCACATGCGCACGCAACTGTGGCGCTTCAGTATAGAGCGTGGTACGCACTGCCTGTGCAATGGCACTTGAGGATTCAGTGCGCGTGTCGGCAGGTGTGAGATTTACACGCATCGTCGCCTGGTGTGTACCGGTGCGTCCTTGTGCGCCTTTGAACATACCATTGAAATCAACAATTGGTGGCTCGCCAATATATGCTTGTATATTGGTTACGGCTTCGTTGCCGTGGACAATATCCGTGAGCGTACTCACGACAGTTTCAGTATGTTGGATACTGGTATCAACGGGCAAATCGACATAGAGATAGAGTTGGTCACGGTCGGCCTTTGGCAACATTTGAAAGTGCACCAATGCAGCAAGTGGTAGTATGAGTGATACCAGAAAGAGTCCCAGTACACTTCGCAGCATCAGACGCTGCGTAGGGCGCGATGCAAGTATGCGCTTGAGTACACGACCATACAACTGCATCAACGCATCGAGCCGTGCCGCAAACCAGGTACTGACCGGCAGTTTCCCAGCGCCTCCAGTAAGTATATGCGACGCAATAAATGGAGTAATAACAATCGCGACCACCAATGACACCAACAACGCCGCGGGCACGAAAAACGCAATCGGTCCCATATACGGACCCATCATACCCGTAATATGTGCCATAGGGAGAAACACAATAACCGAGGTGATAGTTGAGAGTACTAGCCCCACTCCAATTTCACTTACTGCACGTGCAATCACCTGCGCGCGTGTGTGGGTTGTGGGGTTTTGTTTCCATGCTTCTAGGTGTGCATATATATTTTCAACAACTACAATCGCCGAATCCACCAAAAGACCCAGTGACAAAATAAGCGCAAACAACGTAATCCTGTTGATGGTTTCACCAAACAACCATCCTAATCCAAAGACAATAAGGAGTGTCATAGGAATAGCAATCAGCACCACCAGTGCGGCGCGAACCGACAGAAAGAGCATAAGTACCAGTGCGACAATACCAATAGAGGTGAGCAGATTGGTACTTAATCCATAAATTTCGTCTGATGCTGTTTTGCCATCGTTCCCCACCACCGTATAAGACAGGTGTTGAAATTGTGTGGTGGCCAACGCCTCATCGAGTGCATGCAATACCGCTTCTGCAACCACAGGTGCACTACTTCCCTCTACCTTGGAGACACCCATAACCACTACCTCACCCTGGTGTGTACCATCTGCATACCACACCATAGACCGATCAGCGGGTGCACCCTCATAGACCTGCGCTACATCACGCACCCGTACTGCAGGTGTAATCGGTAGTGCGCCAAGTGCAGCGACGGTGTCTGTCGCACCGGCAAGCACCTGCTCAGTGCGATACGCGCCCGAAACCATACCCGCTGCAACGCTCCGTGTTTGTGCAGCTGCCACGGTGTGTGTGATATCCTGTATCGGTACTCCTGCTGCAGCAAGACGTTCTGGCTGTAGTTCTATAATGACCTGCGGCTGATAACCACCATGCACTGAGAGCACACTGACCGAAGGTACGGCACCGAGGGTGTGCGTAAGTTGCATGACCGATTCCCTCAGTGTCGCCGGTGTACCCACGTCAGCAGCAAACACAATCTGCAGTACGGGAATTGTCTCGGGGTTAATTTCATAGACTGTCGGTGGATGGATAAATCCCTGTGCTAAAAAGTGATACTGTTCCAACTGTGACCATATATCAAGCTTTGCTGTTGCGGTATCGTACCCCACTTCAAAAATAACCGTTGTTTCTATAGCACCACCGTCAGCAACCTCGGTAAACACATCGTCAACACCTGGAATGGTGTTGATTTTCTCTACCAGCTCATATACTACCCGATCGGTTGCCTGCTCAATGGTGGCGCCGTCATACGCCAGTGTTATTAAAAATGCAGGACGTGTAATCTCGGGGTTGTACTGTTTAGGAGTCAATACAAATGACACCATGCCAAATACAACAACCGCAATAAGAAGCAGAATTGAGAGGGACTGGTTAGTGGTAAACACATGACTAATCCATCCAAGCACATTATGCTGCGAATTTTTTTCCATAGCAGATATGTGTGTTAGAGCGCGCTCACGCGGTTTGGTACCAAGTCGTCGGTCGGTACCCCATCACGAAACTGCACCATATAGGCAGTACCAGCGTCGTACGCAATGGTAACCACGTGCTCGACACCATCACGTGTACGCACCACAGGTCCTTGTGTGGCGAAAAAGAGATATGCACGCGGCACCACCCATGTTTCTTCTGTTGTCGTAAATGAGAGCACCCCATGCATTGAGGTACCAACTGGTGTCTGTGTATCAAAAAGTGCAATAAACACCGTCATGCTGTGTCCGGTATGCACAGGACTGAGTCTATCGACCACACCCGCAACGGTGTCCGCTACCATAAAGGCATCACCTGGTTGTATCTGCGCACCAATAGTATTGGGTACACTCACCACCAACTCACGTGCACCGCTACCCTGAAGCGAAAGGAGCGGCGTGCCCGCAGTCACATATTCACCCACCTCTCGATAGACCTCAGCCACCACTCCCGCAAACGGTGCACGTACCGTACCGAGTCCAACTTCAGCGGCAGCTACCGCAGTAGCTGCCGCTGAAGCGTGGGCAGCCGCGTCGGCAACGCGTTGACTAAATGCGGCTTGCCGTGCTGCCAACGCAGCATCAAGATCAGTGACTTGAACTGATTCTGATGCACGTGCGGTCGTGTCATCAAGGGCAGCAATAGCTGCAAGCAGCGCTGCTTGCCCTTCTTCAAGTGTGCTGAGCGCAGCAATGATAGCAGCGCGGTTTGTGGTATAGGTTGCATAGGTCGTATCAGCAGCAGTTGCAACATCTCTGTCGAGGACATCATGCTCTGCAGTAGTATAGAGCGCTATCAGTGCACGGAGCTGCCCCATAACGACCACACTAAGCGTTTCAACATCAAGCACCGACAGCGTATCGAGGTCATGTGCACGGAGTGATTCGATCATATCAAGCGTATGACTTGAAGTGGTATCGACCCCAAAACTAACAGTCGTACGAAAGTGTGTGGGGAGATGCCCATACAAATCAGTCACAATTTCTTGAAACTGTGTTCGATTAGTGTCAGAAAATAACGAAGGATTATGGTGTACAAAGGTGAGAGTATCAAGCATCGTAGCAATACCTGATTCAAGCGCAGTCCGTACCACGCCTGTTTTTGCTTGCACTGTTGTAGTACGCGCCTGATCTTGGAGTTGCGCAATCGTTTCAGCACTATGTGCAACCACAGCAGCTTTCTCGGCTGTGTAGGTACGTGCATCCACGACGGTGGCTTGTTCTGCATTCTTCTGATGCATGAGTGCATCTTGGTAGGCACGCTGCGCAGCCGCAACTGGCGTTGCCTGTACCGCAAGTAGCGTGTTCTGATGCACCACATGTCCTTCAGTGACCGCCATAGTCTCAAGCACACCATTGGTCTGCGCCGCAATAACCGCATGCGCAACCGGTGTCACTATACCCACCACATGCACCGTACTACTCGCTGCGGTCAGAGTGTAGGACGTGGTGGTTGCATGTGTAGGTGTTGTCTGTTGCGGTTCAGCCGCACCTTGTGTACTCACAAACAGCACGACGACCACTGCACCGATACCAAGCACACTATATATTGCACGTGTAGACATGTGTGGTAGTATACCCCATAGGGTATATTTTGTAAACCATTCCCTAGTGTCGCGCGTGCCACTACAAGCACGCCTGCCACCTCCCTGCTATACTTACCTACATATGAAATCAAATCCTGATTACAAAAAAATCATCAATCGCCTCAGTCGGGCTGAAGGACAAATACGCGCACTCCGCACCATTCTTGAAGAAGAAACGGTGTCTGATTGCAAAAAATTTGTCACCCAAATCCGCGCTGCACGCAGTGCACTCAAGAGTGCCAATGAGCAATTTGTGCTTGACCACATAAAAGAATGTCAATCACTACACCCTGCAGAACGTGATGAGAAAATCGCTGAAGCGCTACGTATTATGGCGTCTGAGTAGCAAAACTCGTACAGGTTGAAATGGTGATAAGTGCACACATATCGCATACCATATGCTATAGTTAAGACATCATGCCTTACGATGATAGAAAAGTCACTTTTGACGGAGGAACGTCGTATGCAACACCCCAACGTGGCAGTGGTCTGACGCATTGGCTTATACAACGTTCCGGCGGATTGATAACCACCAAAAAACAAGCAGAGCGCGTACTCATTATGTTTATTGCCTGCGCCTGTCTTGGTATGGTTGCGCTCTTTATGTTTAGTGACACACCATCGGTACCGGTTAATCCTCCAAGTGCACTATGAGACAGCGTGGATTCACACTCATTGAATTGCTTGTGGTTATTGCCATTATTGGCATACTTGCATCGGCAACATTAAGCGCGCTCACGGTTGCTCGCGACAAAGCAAAGATAGCAAAAGCAAAGTCTGAACTCCGTACTATTTATAATGCAATGCTCTTACTCGAAAGCGATACCGGACAGTCTCCCGGTGGTTTCGATGCAACAGACTGCAGAGGTGCCTCGAATCCGCACACTGAAGGTAATGGACTCTATATCAGTAGTGAACATGCGGGATTAGTAACCCACAATGCAGCAAAGTTTCCTGATTGGGACGGTCCATACTTGCCGAATATACCGCTCGACCCATGGGGGCAAGAATACATGTTTGATGCGTACTATAACTGCACCGGAGGTGACCACAATTGCTCTGGAGGCTTTACATACACAGTCATTCACTCTGGTGGACCAAATGGAAGCGGTTTAAACAGCTACGACACTGACAACATCACGTTTGTCATATGCAATTAATGACATATATACCAACAAAAGACCTTCTGTGTGAAGGTCTTTTTAGTCAGTCTACACTTTCTTAGTCTCGACTGACTAACGCCATGAGTACGTAGTAGAACAAAAGCGCTACTGACGAGAAAAGACCAGTCGCTGCAGCCACTTCTTGACCGGGACCATAGTCATGCATAACCTTCGAGGTTTGATAGAGCACCACCGCTGCTGCGAAGACCACCATTGCAAGTGAGAAGTAGAAGCCAAGGGTCACACTAAAGAGTATAGAGCCAACAATCGCAATAAGCGCAGCAATACCAATGATGCCAAGGAATGGTCCCATGAAAGAGAAATTCTTGCCTGAGTAAGCCACAATCGCAGTCATCGCGCCAAAGACACCGAGTGTCATATATATCGCCGTCGGCAGTACCGATGCGTCAGAAAACAACACCGCATAGACCGTGAGTGGAATGAAGATAAGCGCCTGCAACAGCACCGTCACACCCATTTCAACATACTGCATGCGTACCGAGCTCCGTTTGCTCGTGAAATAGCTTGAGAGCCAACCGAGGATCATAAAGCCACCAAGAACAATGAGCCAGTTACTCGCCATAACGGGTGCGAGTGCAAGCGCAATACCTGATTGAAAGAGAAACACTTCAAGTGCGATGAACGCTACCACAGCACCGAGCAGATTGAAGTATGTTTTTCGTAAGTATGATTCTTGGTCGATGTCGGATACTGCCGAATCGAAATACGCTGTTGTTTCCATAGTATGAGAGGTTACGTGATGATAATATCTATCATACTATAGCAAAGAATACTCTTACATGCAGAGATTGCACCATATACAGGCACTGATACGCATACTATTTTTCTAGATCGCGTCGGTAGAAGCCTCGCGAAGACGGAAAAACCAGAGGTTTTTCCGTTGACTGCCACCTTCAGTGGTGTTATTTCCAAACTTGACGGACTATATTAAGTGTAGTATAAAACTGCACGTATCCGACACCAATTGCGTGTCGATTGTTTTTTTACATTTTTCTTTTTCTCGACCTTTTGGTCAACTGCACACGTCTCTGAGGAGGGACCATGCAAAAGTTAAAAATCATATTTCTTACACTCGCAACTTACCTGTCGATTGCTGCTTGCAGCAATGACACCACCAATGATACGTCGTTGCCACCAGGTGGTGTCGAGACTTCTGAGGAGGTAATCGCTGATGGCGATCCCAACACACACCCAGTGCAGCTAAACCTAATGACTCCGGGAGAGTCTAAGCAAATGGGGATTACACTGGGCGAAACAACCCAAACCTTTATCATAGAACCACCAGGCAATATGCTGGTAGCAGTTCAGATTAAAATCACCACAGACACACACAACTGTGTGTATGCTCTGTTGAACAAAAACGCAGTCAACCATGCGTTTAACGAGGCATCAAACAATTGTGTGCAGATGCGTCACCGAAATCTGAATACAGCTGCATCCAGCATGCTCTTTCAGTTGTATGAGGAGCCTGTCAGGATTCAGATTGAAACCAACCAGAGGCTCATTGGTACGGCAATGGTCACCATCACATTGCTCGACATTCCTCATTATGAGGTTGTTGCTGATACACAGGGCATAGCGGGATATTTTCAGCTTACAATTACAGAGCAAGACGATGTATTCAACATTGAGCCCTATATATTCTACAATCCGGAACCATGGCCGAAAGCATTGTTTATGCTCATTGTCACCGACGCTCACGCACGCAATGATGCATGTGTTGACGTGGAGTTAGAAAATGATGATGCGGATAAAGATACATCATCGCCATTCATATACCTTTCTGGTTCAGATGGTGGCGAAGTAGTCGGGTATGGATATGCTGGCGAAGCATATGCCTGCATATCGGCAAATGTCACGTATATCGGCGTTGCTTACGAAAGGGATTCCCGTGAGAAACGCAACATGACGCTTGAGGTGTCGCAGCATGCATATGAGGACGAGAGCATGCCTGCACCACCCGACGCACCAGAAGACAAAGGTTAGGACGGAGAGACATTGTAGTAGCAAAGGTGGCCGTTTGTGTCATCCTGTACATATGGCATGAATGAGGGGATGACAAAAAGTAAGAATCTGATATATTGTCACCCAGCAACGCCGTTCTTTATCTTCTATTTGCGTTGCTGCGAACCCTTACCCCTTAATTTATAAGGAGAAAAACAATGGATCCCGGTAGCGAAATGACTATCCGAAGCGACGACGTGAAAAAGTCTCATTAGATACAAGCGCCCTTGGTTAACCCTTGGGCGCTATTTTTTTATGCAGATGCTTTCTATCTCCGCTTCCACATCTCACTCTGTCGCACCAGCAAGTCTTTTGCCTGCTCTGGGAATTCCATAATACGCTCTACTACCCGCTCGGCACGAATACTTTGTGATCCTTTCACCAATACAATATCTCCTTGTTCGAGAATTGCTTCGAGTCTATCTGCTGCTTCCTGTGCATTTTTGGTACGAATAATATGCTCCTCAGGCATTCCCTCCTCTTCTGCGGCAAGTGCCATACCTTGTGCACGCACGCCGATGGTAATGAGTATATCAGCTGCCAATACGACAAGCTCCCCCATGCGTTCGTGCTCACGTACTGAGAACTGTCCAAGCTCCATCATGTCACCCAAGACGGCAATACGTCGTTTGGCACCCTTCATGTCTTTGAGTGTCGAGAGCGCCTTTTCCATAGCAACCGGTGAGGCGTTGTAGGTATCGTCGACAATGAGTGTTTCTTTCTTGCCTTGAAGGAGTCGCATACGTCCCTGTGGCGGTACATAGTGCGCAAGCGCATCGCGCGCATCTTCAATACTGACGTTAAAGACCGACCCCACTGCCACTGCCGCTGCATAATTGTATGCATGCTGTGCACCCAAGGAGCCATTAACTCTAAAAAGCTGCGCGGTTTCCATATGGGTCAACATAAACTCGAACCCAACTGCCCGCCCATTTTCATATACGATTTTGTCAGCAGACGCGGTGTATGGTGAGAGTGAGGTGCGACTGTATCCAATAGACTGCTGCTTGATTTCATCAGCAACCGCGACCACTTTCTCGTCGTCGTGGTTATAGACCAACACTCCGTCGGGCTTGAGTGCTTCAACGAGTTGCTTTTTCTCTGCAATGACGGCCTCTGGTGTTTTGAAAAATTCAACATGCACAGGTACATCGGGTAGCCGGGTAAGCACCACGACATCGGGCTTAATCCACTCCGTGAGCTGTGCCATATCGCCTGGTCTATCGACACCCATTTCAAGTACCAAGAGTTTAGGATACTTCCCCGGATGGAGCGCAATAAGCATGCCATCGACAATATTTTTCATCCATTTAAACGGATTGCTCCACGCGTTTGGCAGTCCTAAGACTGAGAGCGGTACCCCAATATCTGAATTAAAACTTTTCTCACTCTTCCTCGTATGGACCGTGTCTTTCATCACCGCATAAATGGCATCTTTCACCGACGTCTTCCCCACGCTACCAGTAATAGCAATAATGTTCGGCTTGGTACGCTTCAAGAGCATCTTTGCCTCGAAGGTGAGTATCGCTACAACAATTTTTTTAAACAAAGATTTCATTATTTAGTACTTAGCTCTTAGTACTTAGCTCTTAGCAGTTTTTGCCGAAGGCAAAAACTACGTGCTATGAGCTAGGTGCTACCTATCAGGCGGAATATTATAATAGTTAATTAAGAATCGTGCGAGCTCCATAAACGGAGCGGTGAGTGTCTCCGACGCATAGCGGACGCCTTGTGGTTCTACCGTATAGAGAAATATCAAGAACTCAGGCTCATATGCCGGGAAATACCCAAAGAATGAATGCAGGAACTTATCTTCATAGTACCCTCCATTTTCTTGGTCTGCAATCTGTGCAGTACCCGTTTTTGCCGCAATAGAATAGTGCTCCATAGCAACGGTACCCCCCAAGAGTGCCTCATCAACCACACGAACCAACATGCGGCTAATATCCTCTGCAGTCTCGGTGCTAAATACCTGTGCACCTTGTGGGAACCCAATGTCATGACTATTGCCATTTTCATATACCACACGCTGCACAATGTGTGGGGTTACCAACACACCACCACTGGCAAGCGTTGAGAGTGCACGAACTGCCGCGATAGGCGTGAGTGCAATACCCTGTCCAAAAGATGCCGTGGCGTACTCAATATCACGTGGTGAATCGAGGTTTTTGACCAGTCCATAGGTTTCGTTGGGCAAATCAATACCGGTTTCGGTACCGAGCTTTAGATTAAGAAAGTACTCACGAAATTGCTCTTTCCCCATTTCTGAAACAATGTGCGCAACGCCAGTGTTTAACGATTGGCTCAAAACAGTCTGCATATCAACATACCCGCGCCCTTTGCCATCGTAGTTGCTAATGGTGAATTCATCCATCTCCAAGAACCCTGCGTCGTAGTAGGTCGATTGTGGTGTAATGGCACCAACATCAAGACCGGCAGCCACCGTGAGTGGCTTAATAATAGACCCCAGCTCATAGACATTCTCAACCAGTGGATTCCTAAATTCATCGATGGCAACCCCCTTGCGATTATTGAGGTCAAAGAAGGGTGTCACCCCAAGCGCATAGATGTCACCCGTCTTTGGATTGATAATGACCCCACCCGTAAGCTTGCTCTCATACGTCGCACGCATATCTTCAAGCACTCTATCGAGTGTCCGTGCGACAGTTGGCTCAATAGAGGTTACGACATCGCCTGCTCTACCTTCGGTAGTATCAAACACCACACCACCAAGGTTACTAAATATTTCTGCAAAAAAATTTACCGAGAGTCGCTCATTGCCTCGATGCAAGGTGTCATCATAATACCGCTCAAGCCCATAGAGCCCCGTCAGCGAATCACCGCTGTATCCAATAAACCCAATGGTGCGCGCAGCAAGGCTTTTGCCTGGGTAGTATCGCCACTGATTTCGATAGAGGTGCACCCCGGTAAGGTCAAGGGCGTCGATAGTGTCAGCATCTGCTTTGCTGACCCGCTGTGCAATTTCTTGATAGGTTCTCTCCGTGCGTGCTGCACGTATATGAAAGGTCTCCTCGTCGAGCGGAATAATACTAGACAGTGCTGCATACGTTGCCGCACTGTCGGTAATACGGGAAGGATTGATTGCCAAGAGATACCCAGACTGAATCGTTGCAGCAGACACCTGCTCACCGTCTTTGGTACGCAGATAAATACTGCCCCGAGAAAACAGGTCACGCACCGTATGCACATACTGACTCTCAGCCTGCGCACGATACGAGTCACCATGCAAAATTTGTATTTGATACAGACGCGCAAGCAATACCACAGACAATGCGAGAATGCCTGCGGTAATAAACCGAATCCGAATGACTGATTGCCGTCTCATATGTGGAACTCATTGTACACTACCCACTCCGCACATAACCCTGTACTAGCCGTCGGTAGCGCGTCCCAGTACCAAGGTCGTATCAGCTCGATTGATATACATTTTCTCTGAAACTACCTGATACCCTTCTCGTGAAGCAATATCACTGCTCACCGCATGTTGTGCCTCAATATATGCCGCTTCAAGCTGACTCACATATGAGCTTGTTTTTAAAATCTCTTGGTTCATTTCTTTGCGAATGACTACATGCACTACCGATGCACTCACAAAATAGATATATGCTGCAAAAATCATCAACAACACCACAAGCGCAGCAAAAAACCAGGTTCGTTCTTCTCGGTATAATGTTGTGGTTTTATGTTGCATTCGTTTTTTTAAAAATTCTTAGTTTTGCACTTCGTGATCGTGGATTAATTGCACATTCTTTTTCTGAGGCGGTAATTGGTTTTTTGGTCAATACTTCGCCGGCATGATCGCGCGCGAGTGCTTTAAAGGTGTGCTTTACAATACGGTCCTCAATACTGTGAAAGCTGATGATGGCAAGCCTGCCCTCTGGAGCGAGTGCGGTAACTGCCTTCTCAATAAATTCCTTCAAGGCATCCAATTCATCATTCACTGCAATACGGAGTGCCTGAAATGTGCGTGTCGCAGGGTGGATTTTCCCTCGTTTGTAGAAGCCTGGCACTGCCCCTGTAATAATTTCTGCAAGCTGCCCCGAGTGCGTAATACGCCCCACCTCGCGTGCTGACACGATTGCTTTTGCAATACGCTTTGCATACCGCTCATCGCTATATCCCTTGATGACATTTGCAATGTCATGCTCCTCCCAATCATTAACGATGTCTGCTGCGGTAAATGGATAGTGCTCAGGGTCGCCGTAGGTCATCATGAGCGGTTCATTTATCTGAAACGAGAACCCTCGTCCATTACCACTAAACTGCTCCATGCGCCAACCAAGGTCGGCAAGAATGCCATCGACAGGACCAATCGCACAATCAGCCAATATCGTGTCTATATGTCTGAAGTTACCCAATACGAGTTGGACACCTTCAGGTATTGCAAAAGAACTCTCTGCGTCTTTAAGGGCGATGGGGTCAGCATCAAGCGCGATAAGCGTGCCGCCTGTTCCTAGTTTTGGCACAATTTCGCGAGTGTGACCACCAGCACCAAACGTTGCGTCAACCAGGATGCTATCTGGCTGCACATTGAGCGCAGTAACTGCCTCACTACGCAATACGGTGATATGGTTTTCCATTAGCCTTTTCAAAAAGTAGCGCATCTGCACTGGTTTCAAGATATTGCTCCAGCGCCATATAGCTATATGTCTGAGTCGCAAAATCTTTCCAACCAACGCATCTGCATCTACTTTTTAAAAAGTCTTAGACTTGCACATGAGTGGTTTTGATATTGCTTATCAAACACATCAGAGAATACCGACGTCGCCGAGTTTCTCTGCGAGCGCATCAGCCTGTTTCTCAATACGCTTTTTATAATCCTCCCACCGCTTCTCATCCCACATTTCCACACGATCATGGACTCCTGCGAGCACTACTTTGTTTGAAAGTTTCGCAAAGTCCTTCAAGAAATCAGGAACGAGAATTCGTCCAACACTGTCTACTTCTACTTCAACCGCTCCAGACAGAAAGAAACGATTAAATCCTCGTGTGTCCGCTTGTCCAAGTGGCAGCTGGGCGATTTTTTCAGTCATCCGCTGCCACTCTTTCAAGGGATATACAAAGAGACAATTGTCGAGTCCTCGAGTAATCACTAATTTTTTACCAAGCTCCTTTCGCCACTTGGACGGAAAGGACAGCCGTTTCTTGGTATCAATTTTGTGTGTGTACTCACCAATTAACATGTGAAGTATTGGCTGAACCTGACTTGTAAACTTCTTTCGTTAGAGATTGTATGTATTTTCTCATTGAAAGTAAGTATACCACTATCTCCCACCACGTAGACATTATATACCACTTTGCCCCACCACGTACCACAGTTGTCCACACGCTAGTTGGTAGTAGCGAGTAGAAAACCCCAGCGCCCTTGTTCGTGCATTTCTCAAAATGTATGAGGAGAGGCGATGGAGTTTCTTGACAAAATAAAGTACAAACGTACTGTATGTACTACACATACCATTAAGGAGTACGTGATGAAGAAAGAAACTGGAGAGTCGCTTATCGTCCACCATGTTCTTTTTGAAGCTTTTACAGAGAAGTCAGGGAGATTCTGGCAGTGGCTCCTAGCAAAAAACACCCTGGGGAAAGACTCATGGAGTCCGCTGTACATGCTCGGTGGAAATTTTATAGGGCATAAGATAATGATGCAATGGGAAGATATTACCCGCATGCATGATTTGTTCAACACGAGTACATCTGCCCATAATCGACAGCAACTCATCAAAAGCATGCAGCGTACTGGACACAAAACACAACTTGGACAATATGAAGTGCAACTTGAACATAGTGGCACTGTCATCGCACAAGGTACGCGTCATCCTGACGACAGTAGTATAGTATGCCTCTCACTACATGAAACATAAAAAGCAGCATAGTAGATATAACTAAAACACCTCACTCAATAGCATGGTCACTCGTGCTATTTCTTTTTACACAGCAAAACCTGCCAGCTAACCGGTAGGTTTTACTCACATCCTAGACACACCCCTATGCTTCACCCACTTTTGTAACGTAGGACATAGCATGTTCTACGTTGCATCTTATCCTTGTAGCAGTAACCGTTTAATCACAAATTCTTTCTCGAGTATTGAAAGGAACCATCCTACTTTTGGTCCACTCTCCTTCCCAAGGAAGACAATATATATTGCTGAGAAAAATTCTTTTGGTGTAAGTCCCGATTCTTCCTTGACCTCATGGATGAGCTTATGTAACTCCGGTCCATCATATGTCTCAGTTGCCGTAATTTTATCCGCAAGTACACCAAGCGCTGTTTTCTGTTCTGCGGTGAGATCAGCTGCCCTCTCTGGCACTGTCTCCTGCAATGTAAAAATGAATTGCTCATCTGCATAGCCTTGAAGCCAGGTTCGAGCATACTCACTTCGCATAGTGAGTTCTCTTTCATCATCCTCTGTGAGTGAACTTTCTTTCAAGGTAGCAACCTCTTCTGCAATGTTCATGTGTGGCATTTGCACAAAAAAGGCAACCTGTGAGAAGCGCGGTAAGAAGCGCTCGACGTTTTGCTCACGCAGCTCGGGGAGATGTGCAAAGGTAAAGAGTTGTGTGTCGTCATCATCGGCACCTGACCATGCTTTCGCAGCTAAACGGTCATAGGTGTCAAACAGCACAGGAATTGCGTCACCGCTTGGATCAAAATCAATTTGACGATTGATTGGGGTTTTTAAAAGCAAAAGCCGGAGTATATGCGGCGGCAATAATTCAGACATCTCATATGCTGTCGCGGCATTTCCTTTTGAAGAAGACATCTTCTTTCCGCCCACCAAAAAGAATTCATTGAACACACCATATGGGGGCTCATAATCAAACACTTCACGAGCGATTGCTTCAGCCACTTGCCGTGAACCTCCTTTTGAGTAGTGATCTTTTCCTCCCCCCTCGAAGTCAACACCAATAACTGCAAACTTAGCTGCCCAGTCAAGTTTCCAGGGGAGTTTTGCATTTCCATCAAATGGTGAGACGCGTCCGGTGTGTCCACACCCTTCAGCCCACGAAATGGTATCTGAAGAACATTCGTACCCAACTGTTTCTCCATCAAAGTCAGTCACGCGCGTCGAACTTAGTTTCCCACACTTCTCACACACAACATTGAGCGGGAACCAATCTTCTGCTCGTTCGCTTCCGGAAATTTCTTTGTATATCTTTCGCACGACATCACGACGCTCGAGTGCTTTTCGAATAACCTCATTCATCTTCCCAGATAGATACAACTCACTAGCGCGGTAGATTTCTGCATGAAATCCTATTTTGTCTAATACCGATACATACTCTTGTCCGTAAAGTTCAGCAAAGTTTGCAGCTCCAGCCTCTGGTGAGGGAATCTTATAAAGAGGCGTGCCCATGTACTGGGTATAGGCAGCTTCATCGAGATATCCTGGGATACCATCCATAGGATCAAAGTCATTGATTTCAAATAAGAATTTGACGGGTACACCTCGTGACGCAAGCACGTCAGCAACTACCGCATGCAATGAAGCACTACGAAGCGAACCGACATGCACTTTACCTGATGCGGTTTTTTCATCTCGCACAATAATTGGCTCTCCTGCATCAATTTTTGATTGATACCGACGAATGACCTCATCTGCAATTTTATCTGCCCAAAACATGCTGCCTATACTAACGTTCTTAGCAGGAAAAATAAAGTCTCCGCTCAGTGTCATTGCGAGAAGTGCAGTGAAACGGAACGACGAAGCAATCTAGAATATACTCAGACTATACAGAAGCAGTTGACCTTGATGGCGGAAGGTAATCCGTTGTGGCAAGATTTGGCTGACGAAGTTTGATTCTGGATTGCTTCATCGTCCCTCCTCGCAATGACGATATTCGAATACTATTACACACAAAGACGCCGGCAGCGTACGCTGCCGGCGTCTTTGTATTGGTTGTGATTACCCAACCTTCAACACTTTGTATGACCGCTTTCCTCCAGGAGTATCAAAATCGAATTCATCTCCCTTTGCTTTACCCATGAGTGCTTCACCGAGTGGTGAAAGGTATGAGAGCTTGTGCTCATGAATGTTCGCCTCTTCTGAACCGACAATAGTGTATGCACGATTATCTTTTTCGCCCTTCTTCTGAATGGTTACTGCTGAACCAAGCCCAACAACACCTCCCTTCTTTGTTGCAGCGACAATCTTCGCCTCCTTAATTACTTGCTCAAGATGGTTGATACGCTCTTCAATAGCGGCCTGCATTTCACGAGCCTCTTGGTACTCAGCATTTTCTGAGAGGTCACCGAGACTTCGTGCATATTCAAGTGACTCTGCAACCTCCTTGCGACGAACGGTACGGAGATGTTCAAGTTCTGCTTTTAGTTCTTCAAATTTCTCTTTGGTTAGGAACGAATCTTGTTGTGCATTCATAGGTGTAATTTAAAATTTGTTACCCAATTATACGTAGGGTGAGATGTAAGTCAAACTGGGGACTAGTCTGTATGCACAAAAATCAAAATGTAAACATCAAAAAGTAAAAGTACATAGAAAAAATAAAAAAGTAAGGTATTCCGATACGGAGCGGTGGTCACACCATCAAGCACCCCATGATGTCCACACCACATCATACTTTTTGCTCTTTGCTTTTTTATATTTGATTTTTATGAATTTTCTTCTATACCAAAATACTCTGGTCGGTGCTCCCCTATCCAATCGAGCACCTTACCCATCACCGATGACGCACCTACGGTATTTGCCCTTGGTCCATTTTCCATGAAAAGTACAAAGGCATACTGCGGTTCCTCATAGGGGAAGTAGCCTGAAATCCACGAGTTCACCCGCGCATTATCATGCCCAAGCTCTGCGGTCCCAGACTTCCCTGCCACGGCAACATCTTTGCGCTCAAGTGCTCGCGCGGTACCACCATCTTGTATAACGGTTTGCCGCATACCCTCCTGAATAATCTGCAACTGTGCAGTGTCGAGCATAATATCGCGTGTAGCTCCCTGTGCACCGTATACAATATGTGGAGTTATGAGTGTACCGCCATTGGCTAATGCAGCGTATGCGCGCAGCATTTGTATAGGCGTCACCTGAAACCCAAACTGCCCAATAGACGTAAGGTAGGTATCTCCCAATCGCCAATCATCATCAAACACCGCACGCTTCCATTCGGGGTTCGGTACCGTACCCTTTTGCTCACCAAGCAGCTGCACGCCGGTTTTTTCGCCAAGGCCAAAGAGTCGCATGTATTCATTTATTTTCGTAATTCCAAGCCCTTTTTGATCACCAAAGCCTCCACCAATGGTATAGAAATAGACGTTGGAAGAGTATGCAATCGCGTCACGCATGGTCATTTTGCCATGCGCACGCCAATCACGAAAAATTGTTGGGTTGCTTGGATTATAGGGGTTGGGCACCACCAAGGAGCCATTGCTATACATGACCTGCATGGGGTCGATAATGTTTTCAACGAGTGCAGCGTATGCCACAATCGGCTTTACAATTGACCCAGGTGTATAGACACCTCCGACCACTTTATTTAAAAACGGATACCGATTGTCGTTGTTGAGTGCGGCAATAGCGTCGGCATCATCACCATCAGCTAACACCTCTGGATCATATGATGGGAAACTCGAAAGCGCGAGCAATGCACCGGTATGCACGTCCATAATGGCTGCTGCACCTGTGCGAAAACCATTGGTTTCAGTCGTTGTGGCAAGCAGAGTATATATTTCTTCAGAGAGTTCGGCATCAATAGAAAGCACCAAATCATCGCCCGGTGTTGGGGCGCGCACTACGTGGTTTGAAATTACCTCACCTACTGCATTGACCTCAACGAGCTGCTCACCATTGGCACCACTGAGTGCATCATGATACGCCTCTTCAACACCACTACGTCCGACATACTCGGTCCGATAATAAAAACCAGCAGCATCGGTTTTTGGGTAACTCACATATCCAATAAGTTGTCCAAATCCTTTTCTATCGGTATATGCACGCATGGGAAATCCATATTCACCTTCTTGGTCGCGCTCATTCCACACGATTAAATCACCACGCCTGTCGTAAATTGCCCCCCGCTCAGCCACAATCACTGAGGTACTCACCCGATTGTTCTCACTCCGCGCAGCATACGCATCCCCTTCCACCACCTGAATGGTGAATAGTTTGAAGGTAAACACACTTGCAATAATGACAAAGACTATACCCACACTCATGATGCTCACCCGCGAAAGCGGCAGCTCCATATGCCCTTCCATACGTCCGGTATCAAAGGACGGCAGATTTGAAGCATCTAACAAAATTTCTTCAAAAGAAATTTCCTTTTTTTGTTTCCGATTGAATAGAGACATAGCTATGTGGTGTCGTATACCATCAACAGAGGCTTCATCATATCAGCGAGTAGTATGATGCCACCTGCACTCAGTGTGTACAGATACGGAAGCCCCTCGTAGACCACCCCAAATTGTGCATCGATACATACACCAATACAGAGTAGCTCATATGCAGGTCGCCATAAGGCATACAATGCCGCGCTAATAAGGAAACACCATACCGGAAGAGTAAGGGCAACAATGAGTACTGCTATAAAAATCCAAAATCGCATATATTATTCTTGAGTAGATGGTGTACTCGATGCAGTCAACGGAGTGCTTGAGGCAACCGTAGAGGTGCCCACCTCTGCCAGTACATCGGCAGGCACATCGATCTTAAGCATGTCGTAGGTGAGTGATGCAATGTAGGTCTCCGCCTCTTCAAAAGTAATTGGTTCAAAGACCTGAGTACTCACACTCACCAACCGGAGCGACTGTATCGGAATATCTGCTGTCACAAACCCATACTGCTCAGGCTGGGTCGACACTGACTGCACGCTATTGATACGTCCAAGATGTCCCGTATGCAGTGAAGGCAGCAGCACCACATTACCCGCCGCAAGTGCAATACCCTGCGGCACACTCACACGCACCACACCACCACCCATACCATATGCAGTGGTGTAAATATCAGGACCCATAATATACACGGTAGATGCCGCACCTGCGGTTGAAAAGAGTGTTACCAGCGCACTCTGTTCAAATACCCGAGACACAAATCCAATCGCCTGATCATTAAAATGATATACAATGGCGTTTTTCTGAATACCGTGTGCGGTACCCCTATCAATAAGCAATGCATCGTATGGCAAAAACGGTGGACGCGCGACCACCCCAGCGGCGATACGCTGGTCGTGTCCCCCACCAAGCAATGCACGCAGTTCTTCATTTTCACGGGTCACCCGCGCGAGTGTCACTGCACTACCACTCTTTGCAGAGAGCTGCTCTTCCAGTACCGCAATTTCATCGATGAGTGCACTGCGCTCTCTAAAGTACATCGGCACAGTATCGGTCGATTCGGTCAGCCACGTACGGACCACCAATACCGGCTTTGATACATACGCAAAGAGGTACGCAATAATACTGCCCAACACATACACCACCGCCACAGCTCCCGCAACCCACAAGAGCGTGGTGCGTATCGTGCGGTGATTAGAATTGCGGCGATAGCTCGCCTTCGTTTTCGATGAGAAGTTCTTCATATGCGTCTAAGTTTTCAAGCACAATGCCCGTACCACGTACCACAGCGCGCAGTGGATCTGGAACCACGACAACTGGTATTTTGAGCACCTCGGCAAGCATATCGGAGACACCTGGTATGAGCGCACCACCGCCAGACACATGCACACCGCGCTGCATCACGTCAGCAAGTACTTCAGGTGGCGTGAGCTCAATTACATCACGCACCGACTCAACAATGCTATTGATGGAGCTTAGTACTGCCTCACGAATATCTGAGTCGGTGATAACCACTTCACGTGGCAATCCGGTGACCACATCGCGACCGCGCACCACTACTTCTTTTGAGTCATTTTGCCGCTCGACAGATGCTAATGCGATTTTGGTTTCCTCAGCAGTCTTATCGCCCACCAATACTTTAAACTGGTCTCTGATGTAGCTCACAATATCTTGATTCAATCTATCTCCGGCAATCCGAAGATTTTTTGAGGTCACAATACCATTAAGCGACATGACCGCAATATCAGTGGTACCACCACCGATATCAATAATCATACTCCCATTCGGGGTATGTACCGGGAGTTTTGCTCCAATGGCAGCAGCAACCGGCTCTTCAATGAGAAAGACATCACGTGCACCGGCATTGCGCGCAGCGTCTCGTGCTGCACGCATTTCGACGTTGGTAATACCCGACGGGACACCCACCAATACCCGTGGCGCCACCACAGACCGCGTGCCTGAGCGTACTTTTGAGATAAGGTATCCGAGCATTTCTTCGGTCACCTCAAAGTCTGATATAACGCCATCCACCAGTGGTCGTACGACATCGATATGCGCAGGCGTTCGCCCGAGCATCGTTTTTGCTTCATTGCCGACAGCAACGAGTTGCCCGGTCTTTTTGTTCAATGCAACAATGGTTGGTTCGTTAAGGACCACCCCCTTGCCTTTCACATAGACCAGCGTATTTGCCGTACCTAAATCGATACCAATATCAGTGGAAATGGATTCAAGCGTTTTATCAAAAAATTGGACGACGGTCTTCATTACGTATCTTGATTACTGAACTTCGCGTAGAGCGCTTCTTCGGTAAGCGCCATGGTCTCACCCATGCTTCGCTCAACCACCTCAAACATCCCCTCTTCCTTCGTGCGCTTACTCACCACCACTCGGTACGGCATACCGAGGAGGTCGCTGTCTGCAAATTTCTCTCCTGGTCGTGCATCCCTATCGTCATAGAGGACCGACACCCCTCGCTTCCTGAGTGCGCTATAGATACCATCGGTATAGTCACGAATTTCGGCATCGTTCCCATTGAGTCCCACGAGGTGGACCTGGTATGGCGCGACACTTGCTGGCCACACAATCCCCTTCTCGTCAGAAAGTAGGTCTACTATTGTACCCATTGCACGTGCTGGACCAATACCATATGAACCCATAATCACTGGCTGATTTTCACCATGCTCATCTTTGAAATGTAACCCGAGTGCTTCCGAGAATTTCGTACCCAGTGAGAAAATATTTCCAACTTCAATACTCTTTCGTTTTTCAAGCTCGTCTTTGGTCACGCCAAGTTCTGTTAGGTCAGCCTCTGCAAGCACTTCCTCATTGACCGCAACACCTTTCTCCTCACTCACATAGACAATATCCTCACCAGCTTCTGCAAGTGTTTGAAATTCATGACTGACCTTTGAGAATGCACCGCCTGATGCAAATGTTTTATAGGTTTGAGCACCAAAGCCAAGTCGGTCAAAAATCTTCATGTATGCATCAGCACATGCTTCATGAAATGCATCATGGGCTTCCTGAGTGGCGCAAAACGAGTAGAGATCTTTCATCCAGAATTCTCGTGTCCGCATGATACCGCTTTTTGCACGCACCTCATTACGAAATTTATTTTGAATTTGATATACAAACAACGGCAAATCTTTATACGAAGACACAAATCTACGCATGAGTTCAGTCACTACTTCTTCGTGTGTCCAACCAAAACCAACCTCACCTCCTGCTTGCAGCTGTGACTTAAACCACACATCGACATGTGCATCACTCCAACGGTCAGTTTTCTTCCAGAGCTCTGGGTCTTGGAGTGACGGCATATGCACTTCTTGCCCACCAATAGCATCCATCTCTTCACGAATAATCCGGTTAATATTTTCAATCACACGGAGTCCCAGTGGCAGAAAAGAATAGGCTCCTGCCATATTTTTGTAAATATACCCCGCACGAATAAGGAGTTGTGCGTTCTTTGCCACCTCATCAGCAGGGGCTTCTTTCTGTGTTTTAGTGAATAGTGTTGTTTGTCTCATATGTTAGGTAGTGTTAGTAGTGCGTAGTAAATAACTGCATAGATTCAGAATATATATGACACCCCTGCGGGATTTTTGAGACACAATATATACATACTCATACCCACCAAAAACTGACCATAGACGGTCTTTGGTTCCCACCATTTTATATGGAAATAGTGTTGGGGTCAAAAAAACGCGCAGCCACAAGTGGCTGCGCGTTTTTTTCGCCTGCTACCGTATCCGAGCGATGTCGTTCCACGTTACTACCGCCATAAGCAACAGCAGCAATACAAACCCCGCAAGATTAAGCGCATATACATAGCGAGGGTTAATTGGAGAGCCTTTCAGTGCTTCTATTGCCACAAAGAGTAATCGTCCCCCATCAAGCGCAGGAAACGGCAAAATATTAATCACCGCGAGGTTTAGTGAAATAAACGCCGTAAACATAAGCAGTGTGGTAAATCCAAGTGCTGATGCATCATCAACGAGCCCCACAATACCGACAGGACCCGCAACCGTGGAAAGGTCTGCCTCAAGCCGAACCGCATCCCAGAGTAGCGCACTAATACCAATAGTAATGTCCTTGAGTGCAACCACGGTCTGTACGGCACTATCAACAAACGCCACATGTATTGGTTTTGAAACCACTTCCACCATTGCAAGCGCAACACCGAGCGCATGTCTGTCAACCGCTTCCTCGAGCACACCAGGCGCGGAGACCACCTGTACCTGCTGCGCTTCCCCTGCATAGGTATAGGCAAGCGTAACGGGCACACCTGGATGCTGTGCCACAAAGTCAGTAAATGCACCTGGGGTGAGGGTTTCCAGTGTGGTCCCCTCTACCGTTGCCGCGGTAATCACCGTTCCTGGTTGCACACCTGCCACTGCTGCAGGACTCTCGGGCAGTACACCGGTAATCGCCAGCTGCGCAGTTGCTCCAGCGTCTTCCTCAGCCACAAACGACTGCACCCCAACCATAAGCGCAATCATAAAGAGGAGCCAGGCAAACAAAATATTCATGGTGATACCCGCTATCAAAACCGCAGCCTGTGCTTTTTTGCTCTTAGAGCTAAACGAACCTTCGATTGCTTCACTATCTTCATGCTTATCAGGGTCTTCTCCAAAAATACGCACAAAGCCACCAATCGGTAACAAATTAAAGGTATACTCGGTCTCACCACGACGCCAACCAAACAACTTTGGTGGGAACCCAATACCAAATTCATCGACACGCATACCACTCTTCTTCGCCACAATAAAATGCCCCCACTCATGTACAAGCACCAAAACAAAAAGAACAAGAAAGAATATAAGAATGGACATAGCTACTATTGATTAATCTCGGTCTCTTTCCGTGTATACATGTCTTCGAGTGCTTTATTTTTTGTATCGACGAGTTTCTGGAGTTCTTCCTTAGCATCAAATTTTTCATCATCACTCATGTCGCCTCCTTTATTTGCAGCCTCAATACCTTTCATTACTTCATCACGTGCACCACGAATAGAGACACGGGCTTCTTCAAGTTTTGTTTTTGCTACTTTAAGGAGTTGCGCTCTTCGATCACTGGTGAGCTCTGGAAAGATGACGCGGAGTCCACTGTCATCAACGGCAACAGAGACGCCCAAATCAGCATCAGTAATTGCTTTTTCAATACTCTGTATCTGTCCTGCATCCCAAGGAGAGATGCGGAGTGTTCGGGCATCTTCGACCCCTACCGATGCAACCTGGTTAATTGGCGTCATTGCACCGTATGAATCAACCTTCACCACATCAAGCAATGCGGGTGTTGCCTGCCCAGTGCGGATTGCGGTGTATTCTTTCCCGAGCCAATCTACTATTTCAGTACCTCGGGATTCAAATGATGAAAAATCGTATGTCATAGTGCCCCTAATAGTACCGCATTCATGGACACACGTAAATTATCGCTGTGTCAGTGATAGTGCCATGTGTTCTAAGAGCATTTTTTTAGAAGCACTCCGCGCACGGACATACTGCTGCACATACAATACTGCACGTTTTTCAGCAGTGGTCCCTCCTTCACTGATATACACTGCTGCCTCTGCCAGTATGGCATCAAACCATGCAGTATCTTTTTTTGTATTGCGATCAGCAATCTCAGCCAGGCGTGCGGCAACTGGTTGTGTAAGAAACGCGTGCACGGTGTCGGTGGTCGTGGTACCCACACTGGCACGATACTGCAGTCGCGAACGGAGTGTTGGAAGCAGTATATCCTCTTGTGGACTCACCACGTAAAACTGTGCCGTGTGTGGCGGATCTTCAAACAATTTCAAGAGCGCATTTTGGGCTTCGGTGGTTATATTTCGAAAACCAACGACAAATATCCGTTTTTCTTCTTGTACCGGTACTAAATGAGCAGCCTGTTTGAGCTGTCGAGCATCAGCAATACCAAAAGTCGTGTAGCAGGTCACCGAGACATCAGCACTTGGTGTACGTGCCGAGGTCTCTAACGTTGCCAATGCTTCGTCAAAATCTCCAATAAGTAGTTGTGCGTGATGCATAGGTCTGTGTATCTAATAGTACCGTAAAACGCGGACATTGGAACCCGCATCCATGATGCGACACAGGCACTACTGTTGTCGTTTTAAGATACGTTGTACCACCCGACGCAAATAGTGTTCAAACGTTTCGTTTGTGTCATACGCTACCCCTTGTTCATGACGCCATGCATTTACATAATCTTTAATAGAACGAATCACAGACTGATCTGCACCCTCCCATCGTCCAGCTAAGACCTCTGCCATTGCGCGTGTTTGGAGTTTTTTATACAGCGGATGGTCAATTCCGCTGGGACCAGTACCAAACATACCACTTTGTTTAAAATGCTCCCATTCGTCGAGCAACTGCCCCAGTCCTGCTGTCACAGCGGGTGATGCAAGCTCTGATTGGTTTGTCTGTGCGGTCTTAGTCATGGCAAAAATATCATTTTTGCTTTGCTCACGTTCACGCGTACTGGTAACAGTGGTACCCGAATGAATGTGTGGTGGCACAGCTTCAATATGTGGAATACCCTGATCAGACACTGCAGGTGTGGTCGTGTCAGGCGCGTCTTCTGTCGCCTCCTTAGGTACAATAACCGGACCAACCGATGTGACATGCGGATGTTGTGTCGCGGGAGGCGTATCGTCGGTTGATGCCGCAGTAGGTGGTGGTGTGGTCGGCGGTTCGGGCGTAGCGGCTGCGGGAGTATCTGCTTTAGGAGCTGGTGCTGGTTGCTGTGGTGGAGTTGGGGTTGCAGCAGGCGTATCGTTGGTCTCCTGTTTTTTTGCATGTGCTGCACGTTTTGCTTCTAAATCAGTGTACTCCTTACGCAAGACCGCACGCACTTCCGATGCTGTGTCATCCGTCAATCCTGAGACGGTCTCTTTTATATCCGAAATATCCTCGGCAGTCTGTACGGGAATACTTTGCACCTCAGCAGGCACTTCCTCCGGCTCCTCAGGCTCTGGTTCTACCTCCGGTGTGACCATATCGGCTACGTGTGCCAAGGGGGTTGTATCAAGCGCATCAGCGAGTGATGGTATACCCTTTGGTTTGCTTTTTGCGGCAGCAGCTGCAGTGTTGGTTGCTGGTGGTGTCGCAGGTGTAGGTGCTGGTGGGGTTGGCACGGCTGCAGGTGCTGGTTCTGGTGCACTCGACTCAGCAGGTGGCGTGTCTGTATGTGTCACAGACTTTGGCATAAAGTCGGTCTTTGGTGCAGGTGCTGCCTCAGGCACTTTGGCAGCAGGCGCGGGTGCTGACGCTGGTGGCGTCTGCGTTGCAGTAGCGACCGCGGCACCACTCTCAAGGAGTGTGGTGTATGCAGCTTCCAGTTTCTCCATAGCTGTAGTGATTGTGCCACCGCCACCTGTTGCTTTCATAGCAGCAAGCAATGCGTGCATGTATTCACGCCCGATAGGGTTCCCTTGGTCAATCAACGTAATAGGGTTCCCAAACTGACTATTTACCAAACGCTTAATCTCAGCAATACGCACTTTATGCTCTTCAGGTGTTTTGAGTGCCGCTGTTGTTGCGTCTGGAGATGCTGCATGCGGTGTTGCTGGTGCAGGTGGAGCTGTTGGTGTAGGTGGCACTGACTGCTCCGCCATGCTCGGTGCTGCGTCCACAGGTGGTGGTGTAGACGCTTGTGGCGATGGTTTCTTCTGTGGCATGTTCTTTTTGCCCACTGCTGGTGCCTTCGTGCGTGCCTGCGGTGGTGCAGCAGGAGTAGCGTGCTCCTTGGATGGCGACGGTGTTTCCACTACTGCTTTAGGCGTAGCTGTTTTTTCCACTTTAGTTTCTGGCTTTTTGGTCACAGACACAGGAGCAAATTGCGGTGTTGGACGACGCTTTCCAAGTACTTTCTTTTGTGGAGACTGCTGCGCTGGTGCTTTCGGTGAGACTTTTTCTTCTTTCTTTTGGCTTGCTTTTTGTGCGTGCTTTGGTGTGTCAATCTTCTCAGTCTTTTGTGTTGCTGCTTTTTCAGTTTTATCTGTTGCAGAAGCAGTAGTTGTGGGGAGTGTTGTAAGGATGGCGTCTATTTCTTTTTTAGTGTGCTTATCGCCACCATTTTGTGCATAGGAAAGCACCAAATCACGAAAGTGATTGTACGCATCTTCAGGCATAGCGGCCTGTTTTGCCACAGCAAGCACTGCAGCAAGTCCTTGCCAAGTCATTAAATCAAAATCTGCAGTAGTGTGTGTACCACGTGCAGCCCCATCCTTTTGCAATGAACGCGTATCTCCCCCCATAGTGCGGTCATTATAGCATTGTCCGCGCACCGCCATGAGACATACTGCGTTGATAACTAGTGCGTTACACTACCCATAACCGCAATTGCCTCACGTTTGAACGCAACCACTTCTTCCTCAAGCAAAGTATCAAAAGCTGGATACTGTTCCGCAAGCGTTGTAAATAATGCGTCTGGATTTGCAGCCACATCAACAAGGCTCTCAAACTCTTTTTTAGTAGCTGCATCCATATCGCGAACCAAGCGATGCAGGGCATTCTCCAACACCAGTGCACCAATATCCTCAAGAAAAGTCTCCTGATCTTTTTGCGGTAGTGCGTCGATGCCAAGAAGTGGGATTATGTCTTTTTGTAAAATTTTTTTGCTCATACACGTTACTTGTTGTTGTTATTGCAGTGTTACACACATGTGTGTCGATAATATATCAATCTGTTCCCTGCTTATTTGCAATACCATATGTGTGCACTCCATCTCTGGAAACCACTATAATGTCTCCTGTAAACAATCCATTACGATCAATACGCACACCTTCTGAGGTATGAATCCGGTATCCCGATGCATAGAAACGTTGCAGATACTCCGCAAAATTTTCATTATCCAATGGAGCCATTACCTTCGTCAATTGTCCTGCAAAGATATGTGAGAACTGTTCGTTAGACTGCAATGTGTCAAGTGCATTCCCACCTTTAATCGCATCCATTTGCATAGCTTCCCACTGTGACCACAGCGCTGTACCTGTTGATTCTGCACTCAAGGAGTTATGCAACGCTTGTACGGTATTCCTTACAATTGTCTCACCTAATTCAGGCTGTCCCTCGACAGATTGTGTACTCGCTGCAAGATGATTTGCTTCTTGCACCTCGAGGTATCTATCCATGTATGATCCAAGACTTTCCTGTGGGTCTGGAGGGAGTACCGTTTTCATCTTATCTACTGCAGTGTGCCATGTATGCCACTCTACGGCACTCACATTGTAATCTTTGTCCAGCTCTGCATCGGGTTGATGCATCAACTGATGCATTGGCATTTCATGCAAACGCTCATAGACAGTCGGTGCCATGCCGAAAATACCGGCACGCTGCGGACCTTCCACCCACTCAATAAGCCCCTTGCGTTGTGCATCCGCGTCCATATGCCACTCATTGCTTCTGTCTTGCGTAAATCCATAGCGTTTAAGTTCCTCGATTGGTACTGTATGATCCTGTACGGTTGCCATGCTCACATCGGATCCATCGAAAACCTTTATATCTTCAGCATATTTCCATGCTCCAGTTTTGATATATGATTCGAGATCAGCCTGCATTGCAGATAAATCAAGGGTTTCACCAGTGTGGATGATGTCTGCATAATCGCTCCGCATACCAACAACATCACGCAACTGCTTGCTATTATCAATATGATTGAAAAGCGCAGTCAACATCTGCCGCTGTTCTGCTTCAGAGAGATTCGCAAATGCTGTACTCTGTTGTTCAAGCCGTGGTTCCATAAGCTCCCAGAGCGTATCTCCAGACTCGATAGTATGCTGCATTGCCAACGTCTCGTGTGGTGCAGTCGCTTCTGAAACATCTGCTACTGAAGTAGCTGCCGGTACTGCATTGGATGTTGCACTCCCACTAACCTGCTCCTCCGAAAGTACTCCTTGCTCGAGACCCTTGGTAGGGTGTGACTCACTTTCATCAACCGATGCATGAGAGGGTTCACTGCCAGCGTCAGCTTGTTGCGCAGTATTAAGCGTTGGTTTTGGTGTCACCCTATCGCTAGACATATCAAATGTTGGTTTGGGAGTTTCATCTGATTGAAATTTTGGAGATGCACTAGACTCCTGTTCCGACGTTAAAACATATGATTCAGGAACATCAGACTGAACGTTTGGTCCTGTAGAAGGCGCCTCTGGTCGAGACGGTGGAGTAGTTGTTTCAGCAGCTGTCTCTCCGGCAGTTGCCATACCGGTCCCGATACTCGTCGCACCTCCCGCTGCAACAGCAAGTGTGTTTCGCCAATTACGGATACGTTCTTCTTTAAATTCCCCTGCTTTAATGCCCTTATCGTAGAAGCCAATATCCATCCCTGGCTGGAATGCTTTTTGTACAAATTGTTTTGTCTCCTCATTAGTTTGTTGCTGTGCACGCATACCTTCGTTATACAAAGCACCAACCGCACCACCTGCAAGCAACCCTGCTCCGATACGCGCACCACGCGCACTTCCCGCAACAAGCCCAGCAAGCACGCCACCAGTCGCCGCGCCAAGGAGCCCAGTAACAACCACCACACCCGCGCGTGCCTCCCACCTGTGCTTACGGAGAAACGCCATTGTCTTACGAACTGCAGGTATTGGTTGCTCTGCTTCTAAGCGTATCTCTTGCCGCCGCTTTGCGACCTCAAGCACAAACTTATTTGCCGCCGCGGCGCGGAGTCCTTCTCCAGAAAACAGAGCTCGATGTGCTGCGTCACCATCACCTGTTCTCTTTACTGTTCTACGGTCACTGAACACGGCATTGGTATCTGCGCCCTTTTGCACCTTTCGGTCACGTCGTTCTTCGAGCGCACGCTCAAGTGTTTGTACATACGTCTGTCGTGCCTGAATATATTTTTTCTCCAGGTTGCCCAAATCACCCGTAAATGTTTCTGGTCCCGCATTGCGAAGACTGCGCACAAATCGTCCTGCTTTTTTGGCATTGCGGGTCACTAGGTTGCCTGAGTAATGCATGCGCAGTGCATCTTCATACTGCGCTGCAATTGCCGCACACTCTTTCTTCGCTTCAGCTAACTGAGCTGAGGTGCCTGTACGCTCTTTAAGCGGCACCCCTTCCAATGTACTAGGCAATTCAGTAAAGATCGCTTGCTCAATATCTGGAGACTGCTTTGGGATAGATTCTCCCGAATCTCCAGAACCACGAATAACCTCTACATGAGGTTCTTGAGGTGCTACCTCCGATACAGCGTTGACGGCATCCCCCATAGACGCTGCATTTGTAGGGCGCTCAGCAACTACGTGTTCCTTTGCTGCATCGTTGTTGCCCTGAGACTCATGCGTACCCAATATTTCTCCCACTAATTTCCAAAAGGCTTGTAGCTCTGCATGCCACACCTGCTTGACCGTTACGTCAACCGATGCACCACTTGTTTGCAATGTTGCAAGATGTTCAAACAATGCGTTTTTTCGTGCTTCATACAATGCAACTTGCGCAGCGGTACTCAGCACATACGCACTATCAGCCACCACCTTGGCTACGGCACTATCTGCTTCCTGCACCTCTGCACGCAGGGCTTCGACACCTTCCGGTGTACCGACTTTCTCTATAAATGCTTCAAAGGAGGCATCGTCCGCCGCGGCATCTGCTGACACCTCCGCACCAGTTTCTGTTTTGTGTGTTCCGGTATTATGTGCAATCGTGGCAAGCGCTTCAGCATATTCCATATCAAGCTGTTCATATGCCAATGCTTGGTCAGTCTCGTCCATCTTGGCATTACCCCATATTTCAATACGCTTCGTACGCAATGGTGCTAAATGTTTGGCATCAAGTTGCTCTGCCGTCTCGGTATCAAGCCCTAATTCCTCGGTCAGCATACGTAACGTCAACGCACGCATATCACCTGCATTTAAACGCGCGCCCTCTGATTCAAATACACTCAAGTCACCCGCTATTATCTTAGACAGTATCGTACCCTCTCCCACGAGCTCAGCACCACTGGGTTCAGTGGTT
>JAJOLD010000004.1:0-20945 GCA_021129515.1 Minisyncoccota bacterium | reverse complement strand
CGCCTCTGCTGCAATACGCTGCACGCCTTCTACAAACGCCTGCGTGTGATGTTTCAAAATAGTTGCTCGTTGTGTATCAGTCAGAGCTTCATCCTCCAGCGCTTGTGCGATATAGTCCTGCGCTTCTTTGAGATGCTCATTCCCCAAGCGTGCAGCGTCTTCGGGGGAAAGCCCCAAAGCATGTACCATGATATTTTTTCCAAATTGTGGAAGTGCGTGTAGTTCCCCCTCATGCGCAGGGTCGAGTATGTCAAACACCCCACGTTGCATGTGTTCCCAGACTTGTTGGTAATACTCGGCATCCACAGAGTCGAGTGTGGCAACTTGCTCAACAGCTGCCTGCTGGTGCCGGCGTTGCATCTCTTCAAGTGCAGCTGCATATTTTGGATTATCGGCAGCAACCAATACCGTTGGTCTATCATCATCGACATTTGGTATTTCTGGATCTTCTCTATCCTGAGCCGCATATCCCGCTGAAATATTTTCTTCAAACTTCCGAGACTCCACCTTTTCGTCAGCATTCTGACTTTCCAGCGTATCCAATTCTTCAGTGAGTCGTGCTATCTCAGCTTGGCGCTCCGCGCGCTCAGTCTCAGCTTGCTTTTTATTATTCTCACCAAGACCAGCAAGCTCTGCCTGAGCCGCCGCAAGCCTTCGCCGTTGCCGTTCCAGATTCTCCTGAACTTTTCTTCTATCATCTTCTGTTACCTGATTAAGGGTGCCCCACTTCGCAACAGTCTTCCCATAACTGTCCTGAGCTTCCTGAAGTCTTCTTTCACTCTTAGCAAGCTCAGTAACTACTTTTGCATGCTTTTCACGTCTTTTTTTCTTAAGTGCCTCAAACATAGATACTCACATACCATTACCCCTTCTGATACCGCGCGTGTATCTCCATCTCCACCTGCCGCAGCGGCTTGCCGTGTTTCTGATACGAATATTGCTTAATGGCAGCTGCACGTTCTGTATTAGTCGGCTCTGGTGCGCGTGTTGCAATATTGAACGGTTTGGTCGGAACCCCATTTGCCAATATGCGGAGATACGCGTTGTGGTTCTCAATGTTCATAATATCACTTTCATCGAAGACTGGTTCAAATTGGTGTGCAAGTATTTGTGCATCTTCAGAACCAACACGGAACGCACCAATAGATCCTACGTTCCCAAAAACCGCATCACGAATACCCTCATCGATTTGCGCAATGTACTGGTGCGCAATGGTAAGCCCAAGCTTGTACTTACGCGCTTCAGAGAGAATGGCTGAAATGGAATCAGTGGTCACATTTTGGAACTCGTCTATATGCAGGTAAAACGGTGGGAAGTTTTGGCTTGGGTCATCAACACGTGAGAGCGCTGCCATGAGTATCTTGCCCACCAAAATCATACCAATGAGGTTAGCATTGATTTCACCCAACCGTCCCTTGGAGAGATTTACCAAGAGAATCTTCCGTTCATCCATAAGACTACGGAAGTTAAATGCAGACTGCTGCTGACCAATAATTGGTCGCATAAAGTCGTTGGCAGTGAATACATCGAACTTCGAAACGATATACGGCACGATATTCTCAAGCGCTGCCTCACCCCCTGCTTTCGCGGCAATCTCTGACCAAAATTGCGTCACGACTGGATTGCGAGCTTTTGCAAGCTTCATTTTCCGGTACTCAGCATCTGCCATCACTCGCGAAATATCCATGAGCGTATTACCACTCTCTGGATCCTCCATCACCAAGAGCGTCGCATTGCGGAAGTACTGTTCAAACATAGGACCCATCGATTCTGGATTTGCTCCATAGAGCCGCTGGAATATAGAAAAGAGCTCATTAACCACAAAGGTCTTCTGCTCAGGGCGCGCTGGGTCAAACTCAAGCATATTGAGCCCGAGCACACTGCCTTGGTATGCAGGGTCAAAGTAGATGACGTCATCAATGCGCGCATCAGGAATGGTACTCAACACATCGTCGATATCGGTGCCGTGCGGATCAATCATACACACCCCCGCACCATCACGAATGTCTTGCACAATCATATTTTTCATCAACGTTGTCTTACCCGTGCCGGTCTGTCCGATAACATAAAAGTGTCGAAGACGATCTGCGGGCGTGATGTATATCTCGGTGGTATGGTTGCGGAAGACATTGTCACCAAGCAGTGTCCCATGCTGTGGCATATCGAGGGGTGCCGGTGCGCTCTTGGCACGCGACTGCTTAAACTGTGGTGACGATTCCACCCCTTCTGCTGGAAAATGCATGAGTGTGGCAAGCTCGGTGATGGAAAGGGGCACCGATTGCCGATTCAGAAATTCACGAAATGAAAAAGCACGCATTGCCTTTTTTGCATGGGCGCCGCGCAAGCGGGTGAAGTTGAGACTATTACCCTGTGTATTTTCAAACTGGTTAAATCCTGCTTCTACTTCCGTTAGAATTTGGTCAGCACGGTCTTTGGTTTTTGCTGAGGTAGCGATACGAATATTAGCATTGAGTATCGGTGTTGCTACTTTCTCTCCAAACAACTCAAGTGCGTCATGGGCTATTTCAGGCGCTTGTGGCAGCTCACCTTCCTTGGGCTTGCTCTTCACCATATCTTTGACCCCCTCAAACAACTCACCGCTAATCGTGCTCTTCCGTATTGCTACCGCAGGTTTTTCGCCATCACGCACTTTCTTGATGATACGTTCGTAGGTCGATTGATACCCACTGCCACCTGCCTCGATCACCAGCTGTATTGCTGCACCACCGCCTTCGCGCTCGATCTTTGAGAATGCATTCAAAAGCACATCGAGTGGATCGTTTTCAAATTGTGTATGCACTTTTATTGGGTAGATAGGATGCTTTTTTTGCTTCGCAACAGCAATACTACTCGAACCACCATCAACAAAAATATTGTAGTCATTCTGTTGGTGGGTCAACACTGCACTTGGAAAGAGTGAGAGCGCTTGTTTCTCAAACAAATTCACAAACGGTGTTGGGACACCAACATAAAAAATGATGTCATCACGATTATCCGACACCGCTACCTCGAGGGTGTAGTGCTGTCGCTTTTTGCCTGCACCCAGTGTTTGCATGCCCGCATAAAATTGCTCCATGGCGGCAGCAATAGCGCGCAATGGTGACTCGTGTCCGTGCTCACCTTGTTCTGGCAGTGCCACCTCAAAGAGCGTCATGTTGAGTACCGAAAAGAGCGGCATGCCTTCCTTGAGGTCAGCAACCTGTGCGCCCTGGCGGAGTTGCGCTACCAGATGCCGATGCACTTCGTCGGCAAGGTGTGCGTCTCCGAGCTTCTCAAGTGCCGTGAGTGCATTACGAATTCCCTTCTCGTGTGCAAGCGCGAGTATTTCAGACGCTTTGTCACTACTCATGATTGCTTGCTCGACCGTTGCTGTGAGGTCATGTTCAGAGATTTCATGTTCTTTTTTTAAAATCACCCCCGGCTCGTGCTCGGCGTAATCACGCAACACTTCCTTACCAAGCGACTCAACATCGCTCCGGTCTACCTCTTTGTTGCGCCCCACGAGTGCACGCTCACGCTCGGCAATTTGCGCACGCAAGAAAGCAATCTCCTCCTCAGGAGACGAAAATTTTTGAGAAGGTCCTCCTTCCATAGCTCTATCATACAATGCAGAGAGGCAAATCGTTTATTAGGTAGGGGAAAAGAGTACCGTACACGAAGTGTAGCTGGTGTGTAATTTTAAATTATAATTTGTAAATTTTAATTCAATTTTAAATTTTTAATGTCTTAAACACTGCATTCGAGATTTGCTGTAGTTTCTTCAAGTACGCGGCGTGCAAAGAAAATATTATGAGCCGTATACGACATACGGTGAAAAAGATTTTCTGTAACGCAACAAAGTAATTGGAGAAACTACAGCAAATCTCTAGCGTTTCCCCATAACCGCCCTTTTATACGTATCCAAATGCTCCAACGCTACTCCCGTCCCCTTCGCCACACAAAAAAGTGCCTGGTCAGCGAGCGCCGCCTTCACTCCCGTACGTCGTTTGATGAGCTCTGAGAAATTTCGCAGTTGCGACGTACCACCAGTCATAATGACACCTTGGTCAATGATGTCTGACGCAAGCTCCGGCGGTGTATTTTGAAACACATCTTTAATAGCCTTCACCATTTCCCGCAGTTCTCGTGAGATTGCGCGTACAATTTCATTGGTCTTCACAGACACCGTCCGCGGCAACCCTGAGATAAGGTCGCGCCCTTTAATATCCATGGTCAACTCTTCTTCAAGTGGCAATGCTGAGCCAATCTGTATTTTCACCTCTTCCGCAGTCTTCTCACCAATAGCAAGGTTGTGGGTCTTCTTTACATAGTCAACAATCGAGGCGTCAATACGATTCCCTGCACACTTCACGGAGTTTGCGTCAACAATGCCGCCAAGCGAGATAATCGCAACGTCGATAGTGCCCCCACCAATATCAACAATCATATGTCCTTGTGGCTCATATATTGGCAATCCTGCACCAATAGCCGCCAAAATCGGCTCCTTCACCACAAACGCATTGCGTGCACCAGCCTTCATTGCCGCTTCTACCACCGCACGCTTCTCCGTTGACGACACGCCTGCAGGCACCGACACCATGACATCAGGACGTAAAAGTGCATAGCTCCCCAGCGCCTTGCGCAAGAAGTATCGAAGCATTGCCTCAGTGACTCGGTAATCGGCAATGACACCGTCTTTCATTGGTCGATAGGCACGAATACTCTCTGGGGTGCGCCCAATCATTTGCTTGGCTTCATTACCAACCGCCAAAATCTCATGCGTATCTGATACCGCGACCACCGAAGGCTCGTTAATAACCACCCCCCTACCAGGCACATAGACCAGCACATTGGTGGTACCAAGGTCGATACCCACTTTTGGAACCATTTTGTTGAGTACGCTCATTGTCCCCCTATGGTATAGATTTTTAATCTTTGTGCAATACGCAATAAAAATGGACACTGTGTTGCCAGAAATTATCTCAAAATTTACAAATTATAATTTAAAATGCACAACACCTTATGTTGTTTATATAGCATATATGCTATATTGCCTACATAACCATAATTCATAGAGACATGCATACCAACCTCGGCGCACAAATCGCAGATCAGAGAGAAGCTCAAGGACTCACACAATCAGAACTCGCTACACGCATTGGCACTACCCAGAGTGCCATTGCCCGTATGGAAAGTGGTACACAAAACATCAGTACCGACATGCTCAAAAAAATCGGTCATGCACTGAAAAAGAACTTAGTGACACTTTCCCCTGGTACCATGAACCTTTCTATCGATGGCGGCACCAAGCTCTCAGGAGAAATTACCACCAATACCTCGAAAAATGGTGCTGTTGCACTCCTCTGTGCGTCACTCCTCAATACCGGTAAAACAACACTCCATAAAATGCCCCGCATAGAGGAGGTACACCGACTCCTTGAAGTGCTTGAGAGTATCGGGATGCGCGTTGAGTGGTCAGGAAACACACTCACCCTCACGCCACCGAAAAAGTACAACCTTAAGAAAATTGATATTGAGGCCGCAAAAAAGACTCGGAGTATCGTGATGTTTATCGGACCACTCATGCATACACATACTTCATTCAAACTCCCCCAATCTGGAGGGTGCAAACTCGGGAGTCGTACCGTGCGTCCCCATTTCTATGCACTTGAGCACTACGGTGTAGCTATTGATACGCAAGAGGGTGCGTTTCACGTTACGGCAGACCTCAAGCAACCTACAGAGATCATTCTCTACGAATCAGGTGATACTGTGATTGAAAACGCACTGATGGCTGCAGCACTCACTCCTACTACAACAACCATTAAGTATGCGTCAGCCAACTACATGGTGCAGGAGCTCTGTGTATTCCTTACCAAACTCGGCGTACAGATCGAAGGGGTTGGTACCACTACCCTCACTGTTACTGGGGTAGAAACCATCGATATGGATATCGAATACACCCTCGCAGAGGACCCAACCGATACTATGTTTTTCCTTGCAGCTGCAGCAGTCACAAACTCACGAATCACGATCAAGCGCTGCCCGATTGATTTTCTTGAGCTTGAGCTACTCACCCTTGAGAAAATGGGGTTCAATTATAGTCGTTCAAAGGAGTATCACGGTGCCAATGACCAAGTGCGACTGGTCGATATCACTACAAAACCAAGCAAAATGCACGCAGTCGCTGAGAAAATCCATCCACGCCCATATCCAGGACTAAACGCAGACAACCTTCCCTTCTTTGCAGTTATTGCAACGCAGGCCGCAGGACAGACACTGATTCATGACTGGATGTATGAAAAGCGCGCCCTCTACTTCACCGAGCTCGATCGACTTGGAGCTGAAACCGTACTCGCTGACCCACACCGTATCTATATCACCGGACCAACAACACTCCGCCCGGCAGAACTCGTCTGCCCACCGGCACTCCGCCCGGCGACCATTCTCCTTATTGCCATGCTTGGCGCAAAGGGACATTCCGTCCTCCGCAACATCTACAGCATCAACCGCGGCTATGAAAACCTCGTTGAGCGACTCACCACACTCGGTGCAAAAGTGAGGTATCTTGAGGAGTTTTAGTTGACAAAAATACTCATATATAGCACAGTACGTCCTGAACCTACGTACAAACAAGAGGAGTACCTACCGATGGAAACTAGCGACACACAAACTGTTGTACACAGATTAAAAGGTGACCCAGATTTTGAAAGATTTTTGGAAGTAGTACATGTAGAAACCATCCATGCGCTACTCAAAAAAGTAACAACCCCTCAAGACCAAAAAGCCTTGAAAACCTTCATACTTAACCGACTAGAGCAAACAACAGAGATGGTCATAAACATACCATAGCAACACCAGTCTCTATAGACCTCCTCACACCGCCGAGCAATCGGCGGTGTTTATTTTGCTAATTTTGGTCACCTCCTCCCTATTTGCTAAAATGTGCTGATGTACGTCATTTCTGTTATCCCGCTTAAGCGTAGTATTCAAACCGATTCACTGTCATATTTTTCAGGCACGAGTTATACACCGGGCACTATACTCACCATACCCGTACGCAATAGAGACATCATGGGCGTGGTCAGCGCAGCAGCGGAGGTAAGCACCACCAAGACCGCACTCCGTGCAGCAACCTTCTCACTGAAGAAACTGCCCCCCCAAACAGCAGTCCAGTCACTCTCACCAGCCTATACCAAGACCGCAGAAACACTTGCACAATACTACGCGACCAGTGTCGGCTCGGTGCTTTTTGCACTGCTCGCACCCGAAATCAGAAATGGCACCATTCCACTCCCCTATACCCACCACACCACCGAAGTACGCACTCCAACACCTCCCGAACTCTTGCAAGGCACGCAAGACGAACGACATGTAGCCTATCGCTCACTCGTGCGCGAGACCTTTGCACACAGTGGCTCGGTACTGTGTGTAGTACCCACCTCGATTGAGGCAGAGACCATGCAACACGCACTCAGTGCGGGCATTGAAGACCGTGTCATACTCCTCACGAGCACCATGACCAAACGAAACATGCAGGCTGCGTACCGTGCACTTGAGGATTTTAGTAAGTCAAAACTCATCATCGCAACCCCATCGCATGCAGTACTCGACCGACACGATATTACCACCGTCATTATCGAGCACGCACGGTCCCCCTATTTCAAGGCACGCACCAAACCATACCTCGACTATCGCACCGTCCTTACAACACATGCAAGACACACCGGACGACGACTCATCATGGGTGATATCCTCCTACGCAGTGAAGAAGAGTATCTCCGTCGTGAAGATACCTACCATACCTACGGAGAAACCCCAAAACGCATTGCCCTCCCAGGCACCCTCACCCCCATCACCCTCACCGACACACCAAGCACCGATACACCCTTTCGCCTCTTTTCACCAGAGGTACTTGAAGCAATTGCACAAACGCGCAGTGCAAAGCGGCAAACATTTCTCTTTACCGCACATCGTGGACTTGCACCAGTGGTCGCATGTATTGATTGCGGGTACATTTTTCGCTCACCTGAAACAGGCGCACCCTACTCCCTGGTACGCACTACTAAAAATGGTACCGAAGAACGCTGGTTTGTGTGCAGCACCTCAGGCAGTCGAAAGCGCGCAGCCGACGTCTGTCCCGAGTGTACTTCATGGCGCCTCAGAGAACGTGGCATTGGCATACAATACGTACATGACGAACTCGCCAAAACACTCAAAAACACCCCCGTTATTCTCTTTGACCACACCACCGCAAGCACCTTTAAAAAAGCATGTTTCTTGCGGGACAAATTTTACGCCACCAAAGGTGCCATTATGTTGGGTACCCACATGGCAATTCCCTATCTCACCCAACCAATTACCACGAGTGTGATTGTGAGTATGGACGCACTATATGCAACACCAACCTGGCGCCTCCAAGAAGAAAACCTTGCCTTCCTACTCAGGCTCCGCGAACAAACAACCGGTACCGTGTACCTCCAGACACGTACCACCACCGATGATCTCATCCGACACGCGCAGCAAGGTGCTACAGAACTCTTCTATACTGAAGAACTCGAACTCCGCAAAACCTTTAACTACCCACCCTTTACTACCTTTATACACCTTACGTGGCAGGGCGACCGTGCAGCCATTGACCGCATAGAACAGCTCATACAACAAACATTTACCGACACAAATCTCTCGATATACAATGCACCACCATCACCCAAAGGCGTACACACACGCTATGGGCTCCTCCGCGTCGCCAGTATCGATTGGCCCGATGCGCGCATACGCACTGCCCTGCTCACCCTTCCACCATCGGTGCGTGTTGTTATCAATCCCGACCGCATCATATAAGTTCAGGATACCATCAGTTTCTATGAGGGTACCTATAGAAACTTGCCACCGTCTGCGGTATAGTAGGCGCATAATCTATGGCAAAACTTGTAGCACAAAATCACCCAGCATTGCATCAAATCGCAGCAGCGGTACCGAGAGAAGACATCACCTCACCTGAAATTCAAAAGGTGATTGCTGACATGCGCGCAGCACTTGAGTCATACAATGCAAAAGGGTTCGTCGGCGTTGCTATTGCAGCACCACAAATTGGCATCTCATTACGTATTTTTCTTGTACACGACATGAGCGATGACCGTGAGGAAGCAGATGCTATTCCTAATCTTGTGGCTATCAACCCAAAGATAGTAAAGATGTCGAAGAAAAAGCATATTGTTGGTGAAGGCTGTCTTTCAGTGCCAGACCATTATGGTGCAGTTGAGCGTGCAAAAAATGTCACCCTTCGTGCATACGATGAGCATGGTAACGAATACGAACGTGGTGCAGGAGGACTCTTGGCACAAATATTCCAACATGAATGCGAGCATCTCGATGGCACCCTCTTTATCGATGTTGCTGAGAAAGTGTGGCATAAAGACGAGATGGAGCAACATACTGACCGTGAAGCAGCACCCGAATAACCCCACACCACGAAGGGATCGTATCCCTTCGTGACACCTTTTTGATTATGAACAACCTACGTATAGCATTTTTTGGAGGTGAACCAATTGGTGTTCCTGTTCTGGAAGAACTCGAGGCATCAGGTATCGTACCCAATCTCATCGTCTGCAGTCCCGACAAACCAGTCGGTCGCAAGCAAGTTATGACCGCCCCACCAGTAAAAGAGTGGGCTACGCAACGAAGCATCCCCGTCTTTCAACCAACCTCACTCAAAGAGAATACAGGGGTCGGACCCCTGTATAAAAACGACTGGGATATTTTTATTGTCGTTGCATACAATAAAATTTTGCCGAAGTGGCTCATCGACATCCCAAAGCACGGCACCCTGAACGTACACCCGTCCCTACTCCCACAGTTGCGCGGTGCAAGCCCTATTAGAAGTGCCATTCTCAATGACCTGCAAGAGACTGGTGTATCGGTTATGCTCCTTGACGAGAAAATGGATCATGGACCCATCATTGCACAGGAACCTATGCATATTGAAGATGCACAGTGGCCCGTACGCGGACGCGAACTTGACGAAGGACTTGCACGTCTTGGTGGCGCACTCCTCGCAGCAACCTTGCCACAATGGACCCGCGGCGACATCGCGCCACAAGAACAAGAACATGAACTCGCCACCTACTGTGGCAAAATCACAAAAGCTGACGGAGAACTCACCATCGACCCACACAACCTCCCAACCGGTGACGCAGCGCGGCAAGCGTTACTCAAAATATATGCCTACGACGGCTGGCCAGGTACTTTTTTCTTTGTTGAGACCCCCAAGGGCACAAAGCGCATCAAAATAGTCGATGCAACGCTTGATACCCACGGTGCACTCGACATACACCGCGTCGTACCTGAAGGGAAAAAAGAAATGGATTGGGAGACCTTTTTACAAACATTGGCTGCATAATGTAACGGTAACTCCTTACGTTATGCCATGAGAAAGCCGCGCCCCTAACGGGGCGCGGCTTTCTCTGAGATACTCACCTCATGCTTATTCATTACCAAAACGCAATAATGCTTTTATTTTCTGTCCGCCACGTCTGAGTAAGCTTTGCTGCTTTGTCGTGTCCCGTCGCAGTTCCCGTTTCACCTCATCACGCATGACATCGATTGCGCGTTCCATTTGCTCTTCAGTCGCTTCAGCACGGTATAAGGTACCCGCAACCCGTAAATTAATCTCTGCTCGATGTATTTTCCCGGATTGATGCTCAGCCACCTTTTCAAGCTCCACATTACAACTCACATCAGTCTCCCCTGCAGGCAAAAATTTTCCAAGCGGTGCAAGCTTCTGCTCCAGAAGTGCCGTAAGCTCTGGCGTCAGCTCTACATTATTTCCTCGTGTATTAATAGTTGGAAAAGTCATAGCAATATGTGGTTATACGTATAATGATACCCCGCACTACGTACCAGCTATATGTTGCAGACACCAGCATCGCAACCTGCTGCAGTATCAGTATCTGTAGCTGGCGTACCGAGTACGTGCGCAATAATGGCATCAGATTCATACATGGTGATGTCACCACCTACCATAAAGGGCACCTGTGGCTTGCCGCCCTTTTCCATTAGTTCGGCATATACCGCTGCATCGGCGATGTTTTTTTCATCAAAGGCAATGCCATGTTCCGTACACGCCTCAATAACTTTATGACAATACGGGCACCCCGTTTTCACATAGAGTGTAATCATTGGTGTTGAATTATCTAGTATATATACAGTATACAATCTTTTACCCAACACAGCAGCATATCCATTGGCATATATACTAAAAATGCGTATAATCGGAGACTATTCACTTATGTATCAATCTACATGAAACAACATCTTGAAGTTACTCGCCACACTAAAATTGTTGCCACCCTTGGACCAGCAACAACTGACCAAAAGACCCTGCAAACACTCATTGCTGCAGGAGTGAACGTTGCTCGTGTCAACATGAGCCATGGCGACCATACTGAGCATGCAGCACGCATCAAAAACCTTCGTGCAGCGCGTGCCGCATGCAACGCACATACCGGTATACTTATTGACCTTGCAGGACCCAAAATCCGCACCGGCGACCTCACCACTGACACTGTCACGCTCGTGCCCGGCAAAAAAGTAGTACTCACCACCAAGGCAATGCGTGGTGATGCAGCAAAAATGTCTGTCAACTACAAAAAACTCCCCCAAGAAGTACGCAAAGGCAGCATCATTATGCTCGACGACGGACGACGCAAACTCAAGGTACTCAGCACAACCGCAACCGAGATTACCTGCAGAGTCGTTATTGGTGGCACCATCAAACCACGCCGAGGGGTCAATGTCCCTGGCGCGTACCTCTCGCTAGCCTCCATTACCGCCAAAGATAAACGCGACATTCAGTTTGCCCTCTCACAAAAAGCAGATTTTATTGCACTGTCCTTTGTTCGTACCGCACGGGATGTACAAACGCTCAAACGCCTCATCAAACAGGCAAAGAAACAGCCACGCATTATTGCAAAAATAGAAACTCCTGAAGCCGTTGACCGTATAGACGAAATACTTGCAGAAGCAGACGGTATTATGGTTGCCCGCGGTGATTTAGCAATTGAAATACCGCGCGAACAGGTACCCGTGGTACAAAAATGCCTGATTCGAAAAGCACGCGAGGCGAAAAAGGTGGTTATCACCGCAACACAAATGCTCGAATCCATGGTCAGGAATCCGGTACCCACCCGTGCAGAGGTCTCAGATATTTCAACTGCTATCTTCGATGGTACTGATGCCGTCATGTTGTCTGAAGAGAGTGCCATGGGACCATACGCTGCGGACGCCGTTGCAATTATGCGTGCCGTTGCTATTGAAAGTGATGCAGCCGTACGACTCCGCACCGAAGAAATCCCCCTTGATAAACCCAGCGACGCTATCAAAAAAGAAAGTTGTGCCATTGCACTTGCCGTTGATGCAAACGTTATGATTGTACCCACAGAAACAGGAGCAACCGCACGCCGCATTGCAGGATTTCGAAGTACACGCTCTATCATTGCAGTTACCGAGCACCCCGACACCGCAACCCAACTCTCACTCGTACGTGGTGTCTGGCCAATTGTCTGCGATGGCGCACATACAATTACCGAATTACAAAAAAATATCCGAGTACTCTGCACCCAATACAAACTTGCTCGAAAAGGCGATCGTGTTGTGGTTGTATCCGGCATGCGCTTTGGTACCTCGGGTAAGAGTAATATGTTGTTTGTCGAAACCTTATAAACATATACACACTCCTGACTCGGGAGTGTTTTGTACTAGATGGATACAGCGATGCAGCTACAATACTGGCACACAACTCATAATATACTTTCTATAAAAAATAAGTGCGCCTCCGTACACAAAGTACGAAGACGCACAAACAATGCTCATCCTGGGAGAGCCTTGATGAACCCTAAAATAACATAGTACCAGGCTACCCATCCCAGCGCACAGAGGAGAACCAATATGACAAGCAGTCTCCATAGAGCGATACCGCGCATCTTTTTCATTTTTCTCATCTTTCACCTCCTTATCAGACATGATATGTGACGAATCATCTCTCAATACAGACATATACGATATATAGCAGGTCATAGTTTGAGGAACCACCGATGGAATTAATACATTAAAAAATACGAATGTCAATCTCCTCTTGTCTCTGTACTACTGCACAAATTACGTACCAGGAGTAGGTAGCAGTACGGTATACTGTGTGGTGAATACTAGATAATAATCACACACCCTACAATATAATCTCTGCAAGGTAGTGGTGCCAAATCCTTCATGAGAAACTTTATATTACTCTTGGGTATTATTTTGGTGATTGCATTGATACTGACACTCACCCTACTCTATTTCGTCAGAAATGAGCGTACCACTGATGACACGATTACCATAGTCAGCAGTGCGCCCATGCGCAATGTCACTGTTGGACAATCTATTGTAAACGGCATCACCCTTGCACTCGAAGAAGCCGACTATACAGCTGGTGCGTACACTATTGCATATATTGCCGAAGATGGTGGTGACGCACAGGGTTCATGGGACAGCGCCATCGAAGCTGAGATTGCACAGCATGCAGTTGCAGACCCCAATGTCATGGTCTACCTCGGCACCTTCAACAGTGGTGCTGCAAAAGTGAGCATCCCTATCACCAATGCGGGCAACCTTGCACAACTGAGTCCCGGCAATACCTGATCCGGACTCACACAACCAGGATTTGCACCAAGCGAACCAGGCATCTTCTACCCCACCGGCGTTCGCAACTATTTCAGAGTAGCACCAACCGACGCACTGCAAGGACCAGCCGGTGCCGTATGGGCATGTGACCTTGGCTTTGACACCGTATTTGTCTTCCATGATGGTGAAGCATATGGTGACGGTATAGCACATTTGCTTCGGTCAAAAGCACATGAGCTTGTCATGACCATTGTAGGATATACCCAAATACCCGATACCCAAGCAGCCATAGAAGCAACGCTGCAAGAGCTCGATGCACAGGGTGTAGACCTTATTTATTTTGGTGCTACCACCAACAATGGCATACTCCCGCTTATACAAACTATTGCGGCACGTGATATGCAGGTATCCGTTATGGGACCAGATGGCATCATGGAACAAGCGTTCATTGATCGAGGAGGTGCTGCCGCAGAAGGTACGTACGTCACCGTGGCGGGTATGCCTGCATCAGAATTAACTGGAAGTGGTGCCGTATTTTATGACGCATATACCAATCGTTTTGGTATTGCACCAGAAACATTCTCAGCATTTGGCTATGAAGCAGCACAGGTAGCACTCCTCGCTATAGAACGAGCTGGGGTAAAAGACCGTACACAAATCATCAAGGAGCTTGCAAAAATACAAGACTATACTGGGCTCTTTGGCACCTGGAGCTTTGATAGAAATGGCGACACCTCCCTCTCACTCGTGAGTGGCAACCGCGTACAAGACGGTGCATTCACCTTTATCGATCTGCTTGTTGCAAAATAATCTACATGCGTATGCAATCTAGAAAAAAGTATCGAATGCGCGGTACCATAGGAATCAAACTGACTGTGCCATACATGGTATTTGCGCTCCTCTTTTTTACCATGCTTGGTTGGCTCCTTTATTTCAACTATGAAACTCGACTAGAACTCGTTGAGAACCTTGAATAAGAAACCGCCGAGCGTATCAGTGCCGATGTCTCACGGCACCTCAACAGCATTCTTGAGTACATGGCTGCAGTGAGTCAGTTTAGTGACTGTCGCGACTGTACCCCTGCAGAAATCTACACTCGACTCGAAATCTTTCTCGACAATAACGCCAGTATTACTGAATTATTGTTTGTTGATACCGCGGGGCACGAAGTCGCACACCTCTTGCGCTACGGCACACATGATACCGCGCTACTGCAATCAGACGACACCCACACCTTTGCACAGCATGAGTTCTACACCGCCACACAGGCAGGATCAAATTATATTAGTGGTGTTGCACTCTCATCGTTTGAACTTCCCTATGTACTAATGAGTGTACCGGTACGCAATGAGAACCTCGAAATCTCCGGATCAGTTGTTGCAGTTGTTGACCTTGGTCCACTCTGGGGCACCATTTCACAAACAGGTATTAAAAAGTGGCTACGCATACCTTGTTGATGAAAGCGGCTTTATTATCGCCTATCGCGATGTTGCGTTGGTAAAAAATAGAGTCAATGTGCAACGATTTCCTGGCATCAACCACATGCTCACGATGAATCCACACATCCATACCGAGTACGTGTCATTCACCAACGAATCGGTTGTAGGACTCTGGGAACCAGTCGCACGCACACAGTGGAAAGTGGTGGTTGAGGTACCCAAAAAAGAAATTATGGAGGAAATGCACACCTTCTTTGTGGTCAGCGGTATCTGTATCGTTGTTTTCTTGCTTTCACTCATTATTGTATTGGCTATCATTTACCGTACCATTTTGATACCGATTAGCACGTTGCAACAAGGAGTCCAGCAGGTACGAAAAGGAAACCTCGACACTGGCATTACCGTGCATGCACGCGATGAGATCGGTGAACTCACCACATCATTTAACCAAATGACCAAAGACCTCGATACGTCCAAAAATGAGCTTGTTGAGTACGGCAAGAAACTTGAGAAAACCGTCTCCGAACGCACCAAAGAACTCAAGCAAAAAGTCGATGAACTTGAACGCTTCAACAAACTCGTGGTGAATCGTGAGCTCAAAATGATTGAGTTGAAGGAAGAAATACAAAAACTGAAGCAAAAGCTTGATGCGGAATAGGTATAGACCTTGGTTCTGTTTTCTTCTTTTTTGGCATACATACGAAGCGCCCAGTACATGCATCTGCATGTACTGGGCGCTTCGCTTCGTGCACTCGCTTGCCCCACACATCGCGTTATACTCACCAAAAAGCCCCACTATACTAGATTTTCGCAAAATAGGAGCAAGCAGGGTATAATCTATAGCACAGTCGAATATATGTGCAGTTTGTATGGTGAAGTGAGGTGCAATTCCTCCACTGTCGCGCAACGGTAAAGTCCGATCCCATGCATACCACTCCTTGGAGTGCTGTTCTAGGCTCGCGCCAGGCCGTTTGTATGTTTTTGTTGCAACACTTGGCGTCGTGCCAAGTGATTTTTATTAGCAACAACATACAACAACGACCATGCAGATCACGAGTATACGCAAAAGAAATAATACGATTGAAGATTTTAATGCAAAAAAAATAACCGCAGCAATCCATAAAGCAATGGTCGCGATGCACAGCAGTGACGCTGAGGCAGAAGCACAACGCGTCTCGAGTATCGTCACCAAACAACTACAGGATACCTATGCTGAAACCTGTACAGCCAACACTGCCCCTGATGCAGCGCAGTGTCCAACAGTAGAAGAAATACAAGATGTCGTCGAAGCGGTACTGATGGACAGTGGACACCATGAGGTAGCAAAAGCATATATCATCTACAGGCAAAAACATGCTGAACTCAGAAAACGAGATCTATTCAAAAAAAGAATGGAGTTAAAGCCTTATGAATACCCGGAACTCTATGCATACGTCAGTGCCATACGTCACTCGTATTGGATTCATACAGAATTCAACTTTACGAGCGACGTCCAAGATTTCAATGTCAATGTCAGTGCATCAGAGCAAAACGCCATCCGCAATGCCATGCTTGCCATTGCACAGATAGAAGTAGCGGTAAAAACATTTTGGGGTGATATATACAAAAAGATACCGAAGCCAGAGGTTGGTGCCGTGGGCGCAACATTTGCTGAAAGTGAAGTGCGGCACACAGACGCCTATGCTCACCTGCTCGAAATTTTAGGGCTAAACCATGAGTTCGAAACCATTAGAGATATCCCCGCACTCATGCAACGAGTGAATTATCTGGATGCGGCAATCAAAAATGCACGGAGTGAGGACGCACGAGAGTATAGTCAGTCCATTTTGCTCTTTTCACTCTTTATAGAGCATGTCTCCCTCTTCTCTCAATTTCTCATTATCATGTCCTTTAATAAATACAAAAATGTATTTAAAGGCATCTCCAATGCAGTAGAAGCAACCTCTAAAGAAGAGCAGATTCACGGACTCTTTGGTATTGATCTTATCAATATTATCAAAGCAGAACACCCTGAATGGTTTGACGAAGCGTTTGAAGCATCGATTGTCACTCTGTGCCAAGAAGCATTTACTGCAGAGAAAGCGGTCGTTGAGTGGATTCTGGAGAAAGGAGAATTAGATTTTATGCCTAAAAATGTGGTACTCGAGTTTATTAAACAACGATTTAATACTGCACTTGAAAGTATCGGTATACAAAAAATATTTACCGTAGATGACGAGCTCGTACGCCAATCAGACTGGTTCTATGATGAAGTCATAGCCACGAAACATGGAGATTTTTTCAACAAAAAATCAATAAACTACAGCAAAAAGAGCCGAAGCATTACAAGCGATGACTTATTTTAATCCACTAAGAACACACATACTATGTATTGGTTAAATGAAAACAGCAGAACATTTCTCGCAAAAGGCTATCTCATGGAGGGCGTTAGTGCTGAAGAGAGAATTCGCGACATTGCCCGTATTGCAGAAGCGCATCTCCAGAAACCTGGATTTGCAGACACATTTTATGACTATATGTCTCGAGGCTTCTATTCATTAGCATCTCCGATTTGGTCGAACTATGGACTTTCACGAGGATTACCCATCAGCTGTTTTTCAAGCTATATAGCCGATGACATGTCACGCATCCTCTATACACATGCCGAAGTAGGTATGATGACAAAGTATGGAGGAGGCACCGCTGGTCATTTTGCAGGCGTACGTCCACGAGGATCCGCTATTACCGGTAACGGACATTCCTCTGGAGCAGTTCATTTCATGGGGCTGTTTGATAATCTCATAAATATCGTCAGCCAAGGGTCAGTTCGTCGAGGTCATTTTGCACCATACCTTCCCGTCGAACATCCAGACATAGAGGAATTTTTGAATATCGGTACTGAAGGACACCCTATTCAAGAATCAACCTACGCCGTCACCGTTACCGATGCTTGGCTGCAGGAGATGAAAGCAGGTGACCAAGAGAAAAGAAGCATTTGGGCAAAAATAATTCAACGTCGTACTGAGATTGGGTATCCATATATTTTGTTTAGTGACACGGTGAACAACAACACCGTGGATGTATATAAGGACAAACACATGAAAATTCATGGGAGCAATCTCTGTTCGGAGATTTGTTTGCCAACAAGCGACGATATATCGTTTGTATGCTGTCTCTCATCAATGAATCTGCGACACTACCACGAATGGAAAGATACAGATGCTGTTGAAACACTAGTCATGTTTCTCGATACCGTACTCACTGATTTTATTGAGCGACTAGAGAGCTTGCGTGATAGTAGCGACCCACAAAAGCAAAGTGCATTTTATTTCATGCAAAGAGCCTACACATTTGCCAAAGATCATCGAGCATTAGGCTTAGGGGTGTTGGGGTGGCATACATTTCTCCAAGAGCACAATATTGCATTTGAGAGTGAGGAAGCATCCCAGTTGAACCGTGAAATATTCGAACTCCTCCATACCAAATCATATCGTGCGTCACAACAGTTAGCAGCCGACTTTGGTGAACCTGCACTCCTTGCGGGCTATGGACGTCGCAATAGCACACTCATGGCTATTGCCCCAACCACTTCTTCCGCATTTATCTTAGGACAAGTCTCACAAAGTATTGAACCTATTATGTCCAATGCATTTGTAAAGGATGTCGATAAAATGAAAGTAACCATCAAGAACCCTACCCTAGAGAAGGTACTCGAAGAAAAAGGCATGAATACACCTGAGGTGTGGGGCAAAATCCGTGATAACGATGGTTCCGTACAGCATATTGATGGGCTCACCGAACATGAAAAACACGTGTTTAGAACCTTTAGCGAGATAAACCAAAAAGCCATCATCGACCAAGCTGCCGATAGACAAAAGCACATAGACCAATCACAATCACTCAATCTTATGATTGATCCTACGCTACCAGCAAAGGAACTCAATGCCTTGTACCTATATGCCTGGGAATCAGGAATTAAGACACTGTATTACCAACACAGTATGAATGCCGCACAGCAGTTTGGAAGAAAAAAACTATTGGAAATGGATCAACAAAAGCAGACCGCACAGACAAGCACCAAACCAGCAAATGTGTGTATCTCATGTGAGGGATAGTTTTTGAAGATATTGAGTAACCTTTTCGAGCATACGAAGATAGAACAAAAGTCGATGAACTTGAACGCTTCAACAAACTCGTGGTGAATCGTGAGCTCAAAATGATTGAGTTGAAGGAAGAAATAAAGAAGCTGAAAGGACGATTGGGTGATAAATAAGAAAGACCGTTAGCAGCTCTTGCAGGAGCATAACTAACGGTCTGTATCTTGTACATATATGAAACTGGACTCACACTATGATGCCTGAGTAAGTTTCTCAATATCAGCATCACTGAGTTCCCTTTCAAGTAAACGAACACTATCCCCTGCAAGAGAGAAATCGCCTGTTGCCAAGCACCGCTCATGCAGATCTTCTAAGAAACCCCTGGGACATCTGTCTGCATTCGATATCCTTACAGCTTCCAACAAATCATCACGAGCCAGACAGTTTTGTACAGCCAAAAAGTACTCATCGACCGTAAATTTTCTCCCATATTCTTTACGGGTGTCACCATTTATATTGCCGTGATACGGATTTCGAATAGCATACGCAATCATCAACTCACAATGCTTCTCTTTTGGCTTCATGCCAAGTAAAGTTGCATAGTCTCTTTTTGACCGAACCACTCCACGACGTGAGGCGTGCATCCCAATCTCATCAAGGGCTTTTTTTGAAGGCTTGAGTTCAAGGTACTTCTTATGAAGTATACAGGACTCGTACGCGCTGAAAGCACAAATAGCTAACTGATCAATGGTGTCTTGTTTGGCCGCAGCTTTTGCGGGAGCAGCAAAATGCCTCACTGTCTCACTATTTATACCAATTTCATGGATGAGATCATCAAAATAATCTCTATCAATGTCATGCTCATATCGAAGAAAATCGAACATAAGATCCATCATTGAACCATCCTTTTTCATCATATCGAGCAAATACGCAGCCACGACAGAAAGAGATGGTTTCAAAAGAAAGATACGGCCCTCTTTCCAGGGACACCCCATGTTCCAAGGATGATGCTTCACAAAAGCATTTTTTGTAACGGTGTCTATCTCTTCCTGCGTTAGTACTCTCCCAATGTGCTCACTGAGCTGTTCGATATGCTGGTAATCACCGTTATCTATTGCTTCACGAAGCAATCTCTCTAACTCAACGGTGGGAATTTCAATATCCCCCAGTTTCGCAACATGTAACGCTTCACAAATATTACCTTTATCTATACATGACTCAATATATCAGGATATATGAACGCTTCGAGGCATCATGAGCGGCAATGTCAAGAATGTCAAAAAATGATTTCTCTTCGTGTATGGCTCTACGAACCAATTGTTCGATATTAGTCATTTCACTTCCCCTATTCAAGAATGTAGTGACAAAATACTGCTAGCGAAAATATACCACTGTATACAGTAAATTCAAATAAGTGTCCTGTACGAACAATACGCAGGCGCTGTTCAAGCAGGAATCTCGGTCATTACTAAAGCAAATGAGTATTTACATACGAAGTTTACTTTTATGTAAGATGCGAATGCAGGTTTAGAAAACTTTGTTTACATGAACCGTATAGGTTGTCACGATTTTTCGTACCTCAAAATCGTAGGCAACCTTTTCGAGTCCTGACGAAAGTACTCAGGGACCTCGGCGTCCAACTCTAATTCATTACATTCATAAGAGTTACCTGCCTGGGAATTCAAATTTTTCCATGTAGGAATAGGAAAAATATATGAATTCCTTTCGAGTCCTACACGGAAAGCGTCCCACGCTTTCCTCGGCGGAGCAAAATACAAAAACCACCCAA
>JAJOLD010000006.1:51033-62159 GCA_021129515.1 Minisyncoccota bacterium | reverse complement strand
ACTAGCCTGTTATCCCCAGGGTAACTTTTATCGGGTAATCTCCGGCCGCATCTAACGCGAGCCATCGGTTCACTATGCTCTACTTTCGTATCTGTTCGGCATCTACGCCTTACAGTCAAGCTGGTTTTTGCCATTACACTATCGGTACGGTTTCCATTCGCACCTAACCAACCTTGAGACCCCTCCGTTACTCTTTGGGAGGGTAGCGCCCCACTAAAACTGCCTGCCACGCACTGTCTCAACTAGGTTTTTCCTAGCTGGTTAGAGACTACCAAAATAAAGATGGGTATTTCACTGACGACTCCAGCGCGCCCGAAAGCACACCTTCAAAGTCTCCCCACTATACTACGCATTAATTCAATAGCCCCAATACGAAGCTACAGTAAAGCTCCTGGGGTCTTTTCGTCTAACTGCAGGTACCCGGCATCTTTACCGGGATTGTATTTTCACCGAGCGGGTCCTTGAGACAGTTTCCCAGTCGTTACGCCATTCGTGCACGTCGGAACTTACCCGACAAGGAATTGCGCTCTTCTTTTCCTCTAAAGAAGGACTCTATCTTCACCCGATTCGTGATTACGAATCTAGGGGATGGCGTTTGGTCTCTAGGGATTCTAGATACTTGGATTTTTTCTTGCGATTCATTCCTTCAATCTTTTTTGCAATCAATTGAAGTCCTGAATCAGACATATGTTTCTTGTCTTTTAACATTTGCACGATATCTGCAAAAATTTCAAAATCTCGCTGCTTCGTTGTCAGCAACGGATGTGATTTGAAAAACGGGATAATCACCGAATCAAGTTCAGCAATTGTCCGCACGCAGTATCGATATAAATGTTCATGATGATTATCATATCGCTTGTTGATATAGAGCTTTCCTACCCCAAAGTATTTCTGAAATACTTCAAGTGAAGACTTACTCTTCTCACTTTGCGTAATAACAAACTCTGGAAACACCTGCCATCCAGATTTCGTGGTTTTGTTTCTAAACATACTGACTGAGAAGCAACCTTCTCCATCAGTAAATCAAACAATCCACGATGCAGTATCTAGTCTTTCCCGTTTTTGAGACATAATCACTATGGAATAATTGTACCATAGTTACATATCTCTAAACGTATAGCCATATTTTGGACAAGCTAGCAATTACTCACTAGCAAGGTAGCTTTTGTGCGTATCTGAATATCTCCATAATCGTTCCAGTCCTTCGCGGCATTTGCATGGCAAATGCCGCGAACCTTAGAACGATTATAGTTATCGCTGACATTGACCGGGGCTTATACAGCCCAGCAAAACAAACCGAGGTTCATTTCACCATCCGTATTTAACCTTCCGGCATTGGTCAGGCGTCACCCCCTATACATCCACTTGCGTGTTCGCAGGGAGCTGTGTTTTTGATAAACAGTCGCCAGGAAATCTTTCGCTGCGGCCCTCTGATACCCGAAGGTATGAGGGCAGGCCTTATCCCGAAGTTACGGCCGCTTTTTTGCCGAGTTCCTTAAGGACCTCTCACTCGTTCGCCTTGGTCTTCTCGACCCTACCACCTGTGTCGGTTTGCGGTACGGAACCGTTACGCTTAACCTTAGAAGTTTTTCTTGGAAGCATGCTCCCCTCATCGATGAACCCGTAGGCTCACCTCCAGACTCTACTCGGAGTTAGTGTGAGACGGATTTACCTATCTCACCTCCTCATAGCTCCAGCACCAATCCAATAAGATGCAGAGAGTACAATGCTCCGTCCCTCCATCGAAACGCAACAGTGTGCAGGAATATTAACCTGCTATCCATCGCCTCCCCCGTTCGGGATCGACTTAGGACCGACTAACCCTTCGCTGATCAGCATAGCGAAGGAAACCTTGGTATTTCGGCGCACAGGGTTCTCACCTGTGTTGCGGTTACTTGTGCCGGCATTCTCACTTCTATACGCTCCAAGTCGGGTTACCCCTCCCCTTCATCGCAGAATAGAACGCTCTCCTACCACTCAGACGCATCTCGCTACGCGCGATACGTTAGCGCTTAGTCCTTAGCCCTTGCGCTTAGCTATTTCGCCTTCGGCGAAATACTAAGTGCTAATTACTAGGTGCTAGGTGCTAAAGCATCTCATGCAATGAGATGCGTCTGAATCCGCAGTTTCGGTATCATACTTGAGCCCCGATCATCTTCGGCGCAAGGACTCTCGACCAGTGAGCTGTTACGCTATCTTTAAAGGATGGCTGCTTCTAAGCCAACCTCCTGGCTGTCGGTGAATCCTCACCTCCTTATTTGACACTGAGTATATATTTAGGGACCTTAACTGGCGATCTGGGCTGTTTCCCTTTCGACCAATGGAGCTTCTCCCCCATAGTCTAACTGCCGCGCTATAACCTACTGGTATTCGGAGTTTGATAAGAAAGACGAGCTTTCGCCCTGTTCTTTCTTTCCAGTGCTCTACCCCCAGAGGGATCACGCGACGCCAACCCTAAAGCTGTTTCGGAGAGAACCAGCTATTACGGAATTCGATAAGCTTTTCACTCCTTACCACAAGTCATCCGATGATTTTGTACGGTCAACCGGTTCGGGCCTCCACGAAATTTTACTTTCGCTTCACCCTGCTCATGGCAAGCTCATCCCGCTTCGGGTCGTACCCCTACCCTATATTCGCGCTATTCACGCTCGCTTTCACTGTGCCTCCGTGGGGTTACCACTTAGACAAAGGACGAAGGTACACTCGCCGGCTCATTCTTCAATAGGCACGCCATGGCGGCGCCTCACTCCATTCGTCACCTAAACTAAAATAGAAAATATAAAAATGAAAATAGAGTCGCCTGCGGCGACACCGCAATATTTGCTCTTTTCTTTTTACTTTTTAATTTTAGCGGTCACGAACGCAGTGAGACACCGCGCTGACTCCTTGTAGATGTATGGTTTCAGATCTATTTCACTCCCCTCCCCGGGGTTCTTTTCACCTTTCCCTCACGGTACTAGTTCACTATCGGTTTCCAAAGATATTTAGCCTTACCAGTTAGTGCTGGCAGATTCATTCGAGCTATTCATGTCTCGAACTACTCAGGAACGGCAACAAAAGAGTTGTAGCAATTTCACATACAGGACTATTACCTACTGGGGTCACGCTTCCCAACGTGTTCTGTTATCACTACAATTTGTAACTCTTCTCAACTAAATGACGCTACCGCCCTACAACCCCGTGTATGTAAACATGCACGGTTTGGGCTGTTCCCGTTTCGCTCGCCGCTATTCAGGGAATCGCAAGAATCTTCTTCTTGAGCGTAATGGCGCACGTGATGTGCTTCCATACTACTGGATGCACGCGTGCATCCGCTCAAAAAGAAAATTCCGTATATTGCTTTCTATTCCTGGAGGTACTGAGATGTTTCACTTCCCTCCGTATGCTCCCTCGTACAAGGGTCTCTGCCGGAAGCAGAGGGGTTTCCCCATTCGGACATTTCCGGGTCACAGATTGTTTGGCATCTTACCGGAACTTATCGCAGCCATACCACGTCCTTCATCGCTCTTTGGAACCTAGGCATCCACCATACACCCTTAACATTCCTGCAAGGAATGCTGTACACCGCTGTACAATTTTGAGTGTGTGTCGTACTAACTAATTGCAGTGCGCAATCAATCAGTACTTAAGTGTTTGTTTATTGCGGACGAAAAGACCCTCCTATAACCCTAATGACAATCAGAGATTGTCTGGGTTCGGATTTTGTCTTAACGCAATAAACATACCTGCTCACATATATATGTCTTCACATACATATGCAGCACCTATCGGGCGTCGATTCCCAATAGGATTTTTTGAAACTGAACCTTATCAATTCAGTTTCGGTAGATATGCAATTTTCAAAGAATCGCATGTTACCTCAAAATCTTTTGACGAAAAAAACCGCACGATGCGGCACCAGCTAAAACAGCGATGTGACCGCGACTATGGTTTCTTTGTCCCAAAATTTCTTAACACGTGGCGCCCATTGTATACGAAACTAAAAAAAGGTCAAGCCCTCACACTTAACATTTTGCTGTGAACATGAATTTTAAATTTCGAATTTTAATTCAATGTTTAATAACTCAATGCTTCAAACATTCAATTATTCAAAATTCGCACAAAAAAATTCAGGAGCCGTCCTGAATTTTTTTGTGCTACCGCAACTCATTACGCACACCAATCTTATCAATCAGAATCTGATGCGAATAGTCAAATACATCACACGTGAGTTTGTCATATATCCCTACCCGATAGAGGAGGTCGTCAGTCTGAAATACTGCATATCGAATTTCAATCCCGAGTTCTGATTCAAGTGAGCGAATCGCTACTTCAACTTTTGCTTCATTGAGCTTCTTTACCGCAAGCAATACATCAAGTCGTCTATCAAACTCCCGCACAAACACACCAGTCGATGCAACAAAATCCAAGGGGGCAATTTTACGCAAGTGTTTGAGGAGCGTCTTGCTATCAATTGGTGCTGTCTCAAAGAGGAATGTCTGGAGAGATGCAAGCTGTGGGAACTTTTTGTTGAGCACATAGCCTTGTGCTTTTGTCTTCTTCTCCTTCCCTGCTACCTGGATGAATATCTGCTTCTTCTTAATAACACCCGCACGCTCAAGTGCATTAATTTCAGTCCGCGCGGTCCGACGCACCAGCTTTGCCCGACGTGTAATATCGTCGAAGGTGAACTCTCTCGTCGGGTTAAAGAGAAAAAAGCGTAGTAGTTTTACTCGAGAATTACTTCCAAACAGAATAGATAGCGGGTCAGTCATATTGATTGCAGATACTATTGGGTCAGAGTATAGCACACGACATACCGCAGGAAGTATGGACAGAAAAATAAGAAAGTGTTGTGAAAAAAACCATCATACAAAAAAGCGACATATCCTATGTCGCTTTCCAATGCTCAGAAAGAGAGATTTTGAGTCTACCGTATGTGTAAACTTCATACGATGCATAGAAAAATCCATGTATCTAGTTTCAACGAGAGTGAAGCCACATACCTTAAGAGCGTTTTCTAATTTTTCAAGCGATTGTCCCAATTCCCTCAATTCAGAACCTACTTGAAACCGCACTTCAATGAACAATGCAATTCCTAAGGTCACAGTATCGTCACCATTACATTGGAAATGTATATGACCATCGATATACGACGGATCATCGGGGCTCTCACACAACCACGCATGTGGCATGTCATCAAACGCCCTACCATCCTCTTCAATTTCTGCATAAAATCCTAATGAGCCAAATACTGCTTGCATCACTGTTTTTACACTTTCTATATCCACAAAACTATCTCCTCAGTGTCAATTGCGTATGCGATAGATACAAACCATTTTTGAGATGAGCGCAATGGGTGGTAAGAATTTTGAGTGACGTTGAGTTACTTCGCACATCCCGCCCCTACCATAACTTTGAAAGGTTATTGCCAAAATAAAAGAAGAAGAGACGCATCAAGCGTCTCTTCTTCTTTTACTATTTGAGGTTAACCGTAGCTCCGTCCCAAGTCACTAACTATAATTATTCGCTACGCTCTAATTCTAGTAAGTGCTCGTGACCTCGGCTCGCGGTTTTTACCTCTAGGTAAGGAGGCAAAAACATCGCTCCACCTCTGGTGCCGGTAACTCTTAAAACTATTTAAGAGTTACTGAGGCACCAGCTTCTTCGAGCTTACCCTTAAGCTCTTCTGCATCCTCCTTCTTGAGACCTTCTTTCACCATTGCTGGTGCTCCGTCTACCATTTCCTTAGCCTCCTTAAGACCAAGTCCGAGTGCTTCCTTTACAGCCTTGATAACTGCAATCTTCGCACCACCAGCTTCGGTAAGTTCAACAGCAAATTCGCTCTGCTCTTCACCACCGCCAGCGTCGCCGCCTCCAGGACCAGCAACTGCAACTGCCGCAGCTGATACGCCAAAGCGCTTTTCAAGTACTTTCACAAGTTCGTTGAGCTCAAGTACGCTCATCTTTTCAACCTGCTCTACAAGTGCCTTGAATTCTTCTGGTACTTCTACTGACTCATCAACATCAGAATCATTTGATTCTTCAGCTGGCGCTTCAGTTGCTTCTTCCTTTATTTCTTCCGCTGCTGCTTCGGGAGCTGCAGTCTCTTCGGTCGCAGTTTCTTCAACTACCACGTCACCCTTCTTTGTTTCGTCTGCCATAATAAATTAGTTAAATAGTTAGTAGTACGCAGTCTGTAGTTCTACGTAAAGTGCTACGCACTTTTCTTCCCCTAATTCATTTGCTTTGCAAATGAACGGGAGCGAACATCAAACTAGTTTGATGTTTTAGCTTCTGCAATAGCATTCAATCCGAGTACAAGACCCTGAATAGGTGCATTGATCACATTCACAAACATACCGCGGAGTACTGGGAGTGGTGGGATTGATGCAATCTCAGTCATCTCCTCTTTTGTTTTGTATACCCCTTGGAATACACCTCCAACAATTGCGATGTTTTCATCGAACTTGCCTGCAAACTCCTTCACGTTTTGTGCTGGAGCAATTGCGTCTGTACTGTATGCAACCGCAATTTCTCCTTCGAGCTCAGGCATGTCGCCTTCAAACGCTCCGTCGAATGCTCGACGCATGAGTGTTTTCTTTGCAACAAAGTACCCCACCCCCGCTTCACGCATAGCGCGACGCATGGCTGTGGTATCACTCACATTGAGCCCATTGAAACTCACAAACACAATTGAATCTGAAGTGCTCTTGATGTCATCAAGACGCTCGAGAATAGCTTGCTTTTTTTCTTTGGTAATTGCCATGTAAATAGCTCTTAGTCCTTAGCTCTTAGTCCTTAGCAGTCTTTGCCTTCGGCAAAAACTAAGTGCTAGGTACTATGCGCTAAGTGCCAATAAAAAACAGACCCAGGGAACGAGTGTTCCATAGGCTACGACCTCCACTAAAATGAAGAGAGTTTGCTAATCCTAGTCATTCATATGAATGACGGACGCCTGACTCACTTCGTGAGTTTAGGGACCTCGGCTGGTTGAGACAGAGAACCTGCTGTCTCAGTCCGATTCGGTTGCGAAGCAATCGAATGTAGGACTAAAACAAAATCAATTCTCAATACTCAATTAACGCGGAACGCTACCAACTGTCATGAGCCTGCTTGCGGAACACTATACCAAAACATAGGAGAATGTAAACCGTGCAGTGAAAATGGGGTCAGCCACCTTTTTTAGGTCTCCCCACCCCACGCAATACTTGTTCAATACCATATTTCTTTGTAGTGCTTCTCACCCAAGTCTCAGTACCATAAGGAATACTCTTATCCTCAGATCTTTCCAAAGCCTCCTCCTCAGAATCAGTTATTGGCGTATGCAATAACTCCAAATAGTTTTCAGGAATTTCCGTAGGCCAATTATTCAAACACTTTTGTTTCTGTAATGTTCCATATTCTCTTCTCCAAACACTTGACCATTGCCAATCCTCTGCTCGTTGTACAAGGTTTGCTTTTTTAGCATTACGCTCAACATACCTGAGTAATGTCAAAAGGTGTATATCTTGTTCACAAATAAATGACTTGTATCTTCCTTGATACAAATGCCCCTGTCCGACAGTATTTTTAGACACATGCCAACGTCTAGTATGTGTATTGGTGAGCCACGACATAAATTTCTGCAAATCTCCATCTTTCCGGGGAGAGACTACTAAATGCCAATGGTTTGGCATAACACAATATGCCAACAACCGCATGTCATATCTTTCAACAGATTCCTCCAAAATCTCTTCAAACTGAATATAGTCCTTCGGTGTATCGAATATCTGTACACGTGCATTAGCACGATTGAGTACATGATACACCTCATCAGCAATGTCTACGCGACAAACTCTAGGCATACATCTCAGTGTAGCATTTCACACCTAAAATTTCCCTAAAATCTATTTAGAAATAGTGGCTGACCCCATTTTCTCAATCATGTTGGTGAGGATCTGCAGGAATGTCGCTACTGCCGACAATGCCAGAATGAGGACCGGAAAAAAGGCATATGGGGTAAGTAGGTAGAAAAAGACGACACATGCAGTCCCCCATACTCCAAAGCACCATGGACAGGAGAAGAGGTCTGCAATGGTGCGTCGTGGTCCACCCTGTGGCTTGGTGAGGGTGACACTTGTTTTGGTTACCTTGGCATCCCAAAATTGCTCACGGACACACGCCATGATTTTGTCATACACAAACAAACGCACCAAGCGCCATGATGCAAGTGTCATAAGCACGAAGTCTCCGAGTGCAAGTTCTGCATATGTTTTGTATGCTGCACTATCGAGAATCAGTGTACCCATCGCAACCAAAAACACGAAGAAGAGCGAGAAGACAATATTCCAGAAGTATTGGTCAGTAATTCTCATAGTATTATTGTGCGCCTACGATAAGAATAATAATCAATGTTGCTGCTATGACTGCCAGAAAACTAAAAAAGAATGTGTAAAAACTTTTGTTAAACATTGTGTGTATTATATCGTGCTGACACAAAGTAACAAAATAAGAACACTCCCACTAACCTGTGGGAGTTGCGCATCGAAAACACTGAACTGTTTCCTGAGCACCAGTCTCCAAAACTTATTAGACACTACCTACGATGACCGTCATGAAAAACCCGCACAAGTGTGCGGGTTTTTCCACGCAAAAAGCGCCCCAGGGGGGCGCTTTTTGGCTAAGAAGACTCTATCTTTAGAACCAACCTATCGCAGTACTAACCGAGGTTAGTTAAGGATAAGTGAGTCTGAAGTCCAGTCATCTTCTGGAGTAGCTGTTGCGGCGAAGTCGTACGGAGGAACGGCATCAGTAGCACTGTATGCTACAAAGTTGACGCGTACTTCTACATCACCTTCGATGTCTGTTCCAGTTTCAACAGTGAGTACAAACTCAGCTGTTTCACCGTCTTCAATCATCTTGTCAGCGGTTGCAGCATCCTCAGCATCGTTGATGTCGAGTGATGCAGTTGATGAAGCAGATGGACTAGCCATAGCAACACCATCTACGAGGATATCGAAGTTAACAATACTGTCGTCTTCAATCATGTAGAAGTTTTCACCGAATGCAGTTACATCGAATGTGAAGGTGTATGTACCGTAGTCACGATCACCTGAACCAGTGTCTCGCTGTTCTTCTTCAGCATCAACTTCTGTGATTGTAAGTACAAGTCCTTCTGATCGGAGAGTGTGTGCTTCACCGGTCTGGTTTGTACCACCGAGTGCTACAGTTTTACCTGATTCACCTTCTGCATCTACGTCAGCTGTATCAATTGAAGCTTCGAGGGTTGTACCCTGAAGATCTGAATCACTGTCCATATCTTTGAATTCAACCATAACTTCAACTGATACTTCTTCACCTTCAGCGATTGTTACATCACCGTCAATGTCGAATTTAACAGCTTCAGTATCATCGACTCCATCGAAGTCTTCAGCGTCAAATGACTGACCATCGATTTCAATAGTTACGTCATCAACTACTTCGTTAAGATCACGAGTAGTAGAACCGAGCGCAAGGTCGATTGTTATTTCCTCAAGTGTGATGTCACCATCTGAATCATCAGCGTCGAGGTCAAAGATGAATACTGTGTGAGTAGTATTGTCATTTTCGTCAAGCACGAGTGTTGTTTTTGGAGGGTCATTTGAGTTTGACTTCATGTCAAGATCATCACCAGCACCTTCAACTTCAATGTTGAATGTAGCTGTGTCATCAGTCACTGGAGTAGCATCTTCTGTGGTAGCAACGCCATCAGCATCGAAGAATCGGATTGATTCACCATCAACATCCCATTCACCGAGTTCAGCAGTTTCAAGGTTGTCGCTGATTGTTGCAGCAACGACGATAGTTACTTCCTCATCTTCCATACCAACGATGTCGAGACCTCCAAATCGGATAACACCGTTATCCTCATCACCGAGGTAATCATCTTCATCATCAGCAGCTTCTTCAGCTACCATGTCACCATCTACCCAAAGTGAGAATGATTCAAATACATCCCATGCATCTGAGTCAGTACCTTCTGAGTCAGTGAATGCAAGGTCAAGACGTGAGATTTCAGCGTCACCATCAGCAAATTCAATGGTAACTTCTGCAATTTCAACATCTGACTGACCTTCCTCTACATCTGAATCATCAGCGTCATCGATTTCAAAGGTATCGAGTGATGCTTCACCTGAAAGTGTAATGCCTGAATCATCTGAAGAATCATCTGAGTCGTCTGAAGAGTCGTCTGAAGAATCATCAGTCATAGGAGCTGACACACAGAGTGCGTTAGCCTTCGCCATGGTTGATGGACCAAAGTATCCTGTTGGGTTAACAAGACCTGCTGGTGAAAGTACCTCTGATCGGTACTTAGTCTGGAACTTAGATACTGCAGCGGCGGTAAGACCTCCGAAGTAGTCTGATTCCATTCCTGCTGAACCTACACCTGTTGCTGCGATACGAGTATCTGCATCAGCGTTAAGGAACTGCTGGAGCTTCATAACATCCATACCTGAATCACCTGTTGAAAGGCTTCGAGTCCAAGTGTACGGACATACACCTGCTGCTGGAGCTGCCATTGTGCCACCTCCGAGCTGACCCTGAAGTGAAGCAACCTGTGCAAGCAAGTCGTTAATCATCTGCTGAAGTTCTTCAGTTGTCTGCGCGCTAGCAGGCGAAGCAACTGTGAACATCATTGCAATTGCAACAAAAGCTACTGAAAGCTTTGCTACAACTGTGTTTGCTGTAATTTGCATAACTGTGTTTACTTGTAAGTAATTACTGTTAAATAAATACTTATAACTGTTAATAAGAATTAATTCTTATTTGCGAACCGTCCTCTCGAACAGCTCACGAATCACTACCTTATATATGTATGTAAGGTCGACACCCTAACCACACACATAAGCTAGTTATAATACGAGTCTGATTTTCATGCTTTTACTAACCAAAACGGAACGAGGAATATCTGAAAAAATTTTGACTGTTGGTACAACACACACGTGTGTGTTATTGCCACAACATATCAATTGCAATAGTTTCGATATAAAAATTGCATGCTATGCACACAACCCAAAACAACCACACGCACAAAATGGCTGTAGCCATTTCCTGCAGTATTGCTTTGTGTTGTCAATGAACAATCGTTTCGTTTCCCTCCTGAGCTGAACCACTGTGTGGTTCAA
>JAJOLD010000006.1:0-50933 GCA_021129515.1 Minisyncoccota bacterium | reverse complement strand
GTGTGGTTCAAAAAAGGGCGCTCCAAAACGCACACTTACTAGTATACAAACTATTAAGTGAATTATGAGTCGTACATATGTGGATAGGTGGTACGCTGTGCGCAACAACACCTCCAAAAATAACCCTATATACAACCTCAGGAAGATACCGTGAACACATAGCAATGTCAATCACGCATGCTCCCTGCTGATGGTGATGACGAGGGCTTAAAACCTTTCTTACACGTAAGAAAATTAGTCAATAAAATTTAAAAAAATCAATTGTCTGTACCCTGCATACCTATCGTACCTGTTACTTAATAAGACACAATTTCGCTTCTCATATGTCCCATAAGCAACTATTAAGGACGCACACTGTGCGTCCTTAATAGTTGCTTATACCACTGAATATCGACTCCATCTTCGCTCTCCTTCTCGTACAACAGTTCCGTCCTTTATAAGAGCATTCAATTCTCGCTGAATTGTCTTTTCACTACAGTCTGTTATGACATCTGAAACGTCTTTTATGGACGCTTGTCCTTTCTCCTTAAGGACCTCCATAATACGTGTGGTACGATTGTGTGTCTTTGGTACTACCGGTGTCATCTCTGCACCAGCAACTGCAGGTGGTCCGTTCCGACGTACTGGAGATGGAGTAGACGCTCGCCCAGTACGCATGACTGACTCGGTTGATCCATCAAGGTCTGTCAGGAGTGGATTGTGCGCATGTACACGCATATATTTACGTAATGTACGCCCGACAGAGTCGAGGTTGTTTACAAAGACGTGGAGTAGCTCCGTGGTAAGCATGCCCGCTGCATGTACCATACGTAAGTGTGCTTCAAGTGCGACAAGATGTGCCGCAATACGCGTACAATGCTGATGGAGTGTCCCTGCACGTGCGGTAAGGCTTGCGAGTGTCTCTGACATACCCGCTTGCGCTACTGCTTCTAAGTCTTTTACCAACTGGTCATTATGGGTAAAAGATGTCTCATTGCGTGTAATATAAAAGACTGCACAGACTATCTTTTCTGTCTTTTTAAAAATATATTTGTAGTATTCGTCATTTATACCGAATACTGCCTCGTAATCTGTCTTATTCATTGTCTTTTTAGTCTCATACACTTCGTCTCTGTGGGACACTGTGTATGTCTCTTTGCCTATAAATGTACCATAAAACGTCTTTTTTGAAAGGTCTTTTACGTCTTTGAGTATGTCTTTCTGCCGTTTCCTACTAATCCCAGGTATCCACACAACGTGGTATGATATTCCTATATCAGCCGATAAATAGGTGGTTTTATACATGGCAGCACGACGTAAAAAGCATAAACGAGACACAGGTTTTTTTGACGATGTTTCTCCGCACACAAAGCAAGCAATAGGCGCTGTGGGGTTTGTGGTATTGGGAGTATTTTTCATACTTTCTTCATTGGGGTATGCAGGTATTGCAGGTGATTTTACCCATTCGGCACTGACCTTTTTATTTGGGTTGGGCTTTGTGCTTGCGCCAGTGGTCTGTGCACTCTATGTGTATGTCCTCATGAAACCTCGTGAGGACGAGCATGTCAGTGTGTCCAAAGCAATTGGTGTCTCACTCCTCTTTCTCTCAGCATTGGGATTGTTGGCACTGAGTAGCCAAAATGGAGGCATTGTGGGGCTTGCACTCGCCTACCCATTCCAATGGCTCTTTGGTGACATGGTGACTGGCATCATACTCGGCGCGCTCATGCTCGTGAGCATCTTCCTCACCTTCAACAGCACGCTTCTCTCCTTCTCCCTCTTTAAGAAGCAGGACGAGGAAGAAGATGAGGAACTCCTTGAGGAAGAAATCCTGCTTGATGAACTTCCTGAAGAGGGTGCAGACGATCCCGAAGAAGAACCTGCAGACGAAGATGCTGAGGGAGACGAACCAAAGAAGTCTATGAAAGAACGTCTTGGACTCGGCAAAGCATCGAAAGGTGAATTTGCTGTTTCGAGCTTTGAGGGACCATATGACCCACCCCCCCTTTCACTCCTTAAGAAGGATCGCGGCAAGGCAAAGGTAGACGATGTGAAAGCTGCAGCAAACAGCATTAAGCGTACCCTCAAGAACTTTGGTATCCCGGTTGAGATGGATGCAGTTGAGATTGGTCCAACCGTCACCCGCTACGCCTTTAAGCCTGCGCAAGGTGTGAAGATTTCTCGCATCGTTGGCTTGCAACGCGAGCTTGAGCTCAACCTCGCAGCCGGCACTATTCGTATCGAGGCACCGATTCCAGGAAAATCACTTGTTGGTATTGAGGTGCCAAATACAACTAAGGCAAGTGTGGGGCTTGCAGGATTGTTGGCTTCACCTGAATACACCGACTCACCAAAGCCACTCTTGGTTGCCCTTGGTAAAGATATCTCAGGGCTCCCCCACTTCACCAATCTTGCCAAAATGCCACATGGACTTATTGCAGGCACCACCGGTTCTGGTAAGTCGGTGATGATTCACGCGGTAGTGACCTCACTCCTCTTCCGCAACTCTCCTGAACAGCTCCGGTTTATCATGGTCGACCCGAAGCGTGTTGAACTCACCCTCTACAACGGTATCCCGCATCTTCTCACCCCAGTGATTACCGACGCAAAGAAGGCAATCCTCTCTCTCAAGTGGGCAATTAAGGAGATGGAACGGCGGTACGACATTTTGCAATCAAACAAAGTGCGTGACCTCGGGTCATACCACGAGAATGTCTACCGCCCTGCCAAGGACGACTGGGTAGCAAATGGCTCGCTTGAAGAAGAAAAGGACGAACTTCCAGAACCACTTCCCTACATCGTCGTGGTCATGGATGAGCTCGCCGACCTCATGCAGGCATACCCACGTGAACTTGAGGCATCTATTGTGCGCCTTGCACAGATGAGTCGTGCGGTTGGTATTCACCTGCTTCTCGCAACACAGCGTCCATCGGTCAACGTCATTACCGGTACCATTAAGGCAAATATTCCGACTCGGCTCGCACTCCAGGTTGCATCGCAAATTGACTCCCGTACCATTCTCGACCAAGTTGGTGCTGAGAAACTCCTTGGCGCTGGAGACATGCTCTTCCTTTCAGGTGATATGAACAAGCCGATGCGACTTCAGTCTCCATATATTTCTGAAGATGAGATGAAGAAGGTCGTGAAATACCTCAAGAACCAGACTGACGTACAAGAGCTCGACGCCATCGGCCTCGATGGCAACGCTACCGAAGCAGAAAACGATTCTGCAGACGCATTCTTCGGTGCAATGGTTGACGACGAGGAGGAAGATGACCTCTACGAAGATGCAAAACAAGCCGTGATTGAGGCAAACAAAGCATCAACCTCATACTTGCAGCGAAAACTCCGCGTTGGCTACTCACGTGCAGCACGACTCATGGATATTCTTGAAGAACGTGGGGTTATTGGACCCGCAAACGGTTCGAAGCCTCGCGAGATTCTTGCTGGCAATGATATGCCTGCACAGCAGGAAGAAGACGACGTATAACCACATAACGCACATGCGCACCCCCTTTCACTCAGCAGTGGCACTTGAGACCTACATGCGCCCAGCCGCACTCACCCTCTTTCTCTGTGGTATTTTGGTCTATGCATTGTTTCAAGCACGATATTTGATTCACGGTCCTCAAATAATTCTGCATGCACCAACCGAAACAGTGCATCACGAACGAATAGTGCTCCTCAAGGGAGAGGCAAAACACATCACCGCTATTACGCTCAATGGTCGTGAAATATTTACCGATGAGCATGGCGTATTTGAAGAGCCCCTGGTGCTTGAGAATGGGTATACTATAATGACGCTACACGCAAAAAACAGATACGGTCGGACCATCGACATGACCCGGTCATTTATCTACAAAGGAGACACAGCTATTAACTAATATTGTACGAATACATATGCCAGCAAAGAAACCTAAAAGCGCAAAGGCAGCCTCCAAGAAAGCTGCCACAACCCCTAAAGCAGCTAAAGCTGCTCAGGCAAGCAAAAAGACGCCCAAAGACACAGCGGCTCCCGCAGCTGATGCCGGAATTACCGAAACACTGCGCAGCATCAAAACCAAGTTTGGCGATGAAGCTATCATGACCTTAGGTGAGACCAAGCATGTTGACATTGATGCTATTTCAACTGGTTCTATTGGTCTTGACGATGCACTCGGTATTGGCGGATTCCCCCGTGGTCGTATTGTTGAAATCTATGGACCTGAGTCTTCTGGTAAGACCACCCTCTCCCTGCATGCTATTGCTGAAGCGCAGAAGGCAGGCGGTATTTGTGCATTTGTCGATGCGGAACATGCGCTCGACCCAGAATACGCAGCCAAAATTGGCGTGAAGCTTGATGAACTCCTCATTTCACAACCAGACACCGGTGAACAAGCACTCGAGATTGTCGAATCACTCGTCAGAAGCGGCAAGCTCGATGTCGTAGTCGTGGACTCTGTGGCAGCACTGACTCCAAAGGATGAAATTGAGGGCGAAATGGGCGCGCACCACGTCGGGAAGCAAGCACGACTCATGAGCCAAGCGCTCCGCAAACTCACTGCCATTGTTGCGAAGACCAAGTGTTCGGTTATTTTCATCAACCAGATTCGTATGCAAATTGGGGTGATGTTTGGAAACCCTGAGACCACAACCGGTGGAAAGGCACTCAAGTTTTATACCTCAGTCCGGCTCGATATCCGCCGCATTGCACAGATTAAGAAGGGTGACGAGGTCGTCGGTGGTCGACACCGAGTGAAGGTGGTGAAGAACAAGGTTGCGCCTCCATTTAAGACGACTGAGTTTGATCTTATCTATAACGAAGGTATTAGCCGTGAGGGAGAATTGCTTGCGCTCGGTGAGAAATACAAAATGGTCACCAAAGCAGGTGCCTCATACAGCTATACTCCCCCAGGCGGCGATGATTCGGCACTTGTAAAACTTGGTCGCGGGTACGACGCCGCACGCAAGACCCTCCGCGCAGAGAAAAAACTTTCAAATGAGATACTTAGGAATATTAGAAAGGCAATGAAGGAGGACGCATAGAAAAATCAAATAGTAAAGAGAAGATATAAAAAATACAAAGCAAAAATTAAAAGACTGGATTGCTTTGGCTGACGCCTTGCAATCCAGTATTGATATAACCAAATATCATACAGTACTGAACACGAGTGCATTGAGATACAAAAACCTTTCGGTTAACCGAAAGGTTTTTGTATCCTAGTATGTTTGTTTATGCGGAGCACAACAAAGCCCCTCTCGGGGCTTTGTTAGCGCGTTGTATTTATGCCGCCTGTGGTCGCAAAGTTCGCTGATAGTTGGGCAAACTAAACGGTATAGAGAGCGAGGTCATAATGATGACACCTAACACCACGAGCGTAATACCATCCGTATTAGCAAGAAGCCGGAGTATAAATGGACCAAACTCCCCCGCGGGCACCTGTGCTGCCGTATTGAGCACCGCTTGTACATGTACGAAATATCCAAGCGCATATACGGACACTGCTAAAATTGCCAGATACAGTGTCGTGGTGTGTGTCGCAAGACGAAGCGCAAACGAGTAGTACACTCTGCGCATTACGATAGTGTGTAGTTGTGTAGTATGCATACGCCTATATGGTTATGTTGGTATTACTTATAACGCACCCTCTGTAGCAAAAGTTGCACACCACCATTAGATATCTTTCAGAATATCAGGTGCATGCACCTCACTCTCCTTTCGAAATTGTGCTTTCGCCCTATGAATGCGCGCTTTCACTGCACCGACACTCTCCCCCGTCTCTGCCGCTATATCCTTGTGTGACCATCGTTCAAGGTAATGGAGTCGCAGTACATACGCAAAATGTTCTGGAAGTAAGTCCAGAATACGCGCGATAGCGTCCTGACGTTCATTAAATGTATCACCCCCCTTCATGTCACCAAGCCGCTGCTCTAACTCTGGATCAAGATTGTACGTCCGCTTCCCCTCTCGTACACATTTCTGGTATCGCGTCAGTGCTGTATTGATAAGTATGGTATATGCCCATGAAGAAAACTTGGCACCTTCTCGAAGCTCAAACCGATGCGCATGCATATACATTTTGGTGAAGGCGTCTTGCACCACTTCCTCTGCATCAAGTGCATTAAAAATAATAGACTGTGCCTTGCGCAAGAATGCATCTTGATAGCGCTCAAGCAACACCGCAAAAAGCCACGGCTCGGCATGTGAGCGAGCCAACACTTCCTCATCGGTCAAATCACGTGCGTCGTCGGTAGTGGTTAATCCGAGCATACTCATATAGTAGCACTCATTTCAGAGTACAAAGGTTGCAGAGATACGTTTTTGTAGGTATAAAATAGAGCATATTTTATAAATCTTAAGAACTGACAGCACTGTGGCGAAATTACAATACAACGAACTCACTCCTAAGCGAACCGCCATTATGGACGGTGACCCGTATGTGGTGCTTTCTTCGGCAATTTCAAAAAAAGACCGTCAGAAAGCGAGTAATAACGTAAGGATGAAGAACCTTCGAACCGGTGGCGTGGTCGACCGCACCTTCCACCAATCAGACGTACTCGAGGAAGCAGATATTGAAAAACGTGAGGTGAAGTATCTCTACGAAAATCGTGGTGAATACTGGTTCTGCACACCAGACAATCCGGGAGACCGATTCCACCTTAGCGAAGATGTCGTGGGACACCTCAAGGACTACGTAACCGAAAACAGCATTGTTGAGGCAATTGTCTTCAACGACCCTCATGACAAAGCCACGGATACAAACAAAATCATGAGTGTACTCACCCCTATCAAGGTAGAACTTAAGGTGACCGAAGCAAGTGAAGCAGTGAAAGGCAATACCTCAAGCGGCGCAACTAAAGAAGTAACGCTTGAAACCGGACTCACACTCCAAGTACCGCAATTCATCAATGAAGGAGATGTAGTGGCAGTCAATACTGAATCTGGCAGTTATACCGAACGGGTAGCAAAAGGATAGTACTTATTTCTCACCATCCCAATACAATAGCCACCGACATGTGTCGGTGGCTTTGTCTTTGTACTATACATACGCACGGTGCATCACTGTGCGTGGAGATAGAGTATCAAGCACCCACACACACCGAGTCCTGATATGCCCATACACCCATATGATATCCAAGTATATGTTGTGCTGCGCATAGACACGATACGAAACAGATGTTGCACCGCAACCATAATGAATGACCCTCCCAAGAGCAACCAACTCCACCACAATATATGGAGCATTGGTGCACTTGATTCAGATAATGTTGATGCCGTGAAAACACCAACACACCAAATGAGCACCCCGATACTAGCCGTACTAAAAGCCTCATACCTCACCGTATCTGTATGACACATACATGCCTCCTCGTTATTATGATGTAACTGTATACAACAATCCAACTACCGAGTACCCCACAAGACACTACCATAGAAATACAGAAGCACCATAGTCTCGCAATAAGTGAAGAACGTGGTATGTCTATGTGTTGTACCTCATCTTGGTAATTCATGTGACACTCTTTATCTCAAACTAATATAAAATGCTCTTGGTTGCAATCATGACCAAACATCGTTGCGTATATTTACTTTTTACTATATAAATTATGTTCCTTTCAAAGACATAAGGAGAGTACCTTGCAAATCAAAAAAGAATCTCACCCGGGACAAGCATTCGCTTCCACTAAAAAGCGAATGAAACGGATCATGCGCTGGATTCGAATTGCCCCAAAAAATGGCACTGACACAAGTGACCTTGAGTCACTCCTCCAAGCATTACGGACCACATCGGTCCAGCTGCGACGCACCGCCTGCCCTGCCGGAGACATGAATCATCCAGAGGCACGTGCTGCCGCTGCTGCCGCAGATCGACAAGCACAGAGAACAAGGCTCTATTGATAGCAACCATTTACTCATAGCACATCCACCACCTGGCGACACTTTGTTGCCAGGTGTATTTTTATACAGAAAACGCGGCGCCCACTATCGTGGGCGCCGCGCCTCCATGCATATACGTCACTAGCGTGATACGTACGGCACCAATGCCATAAACCGCGCCCGCTTCGTTGCTTTTGCAAACTGGCGCTGCTGCCGTGCAGTCAATCCACTACGTCGTCGATTGAACATACGTGAGTGTGGGTTGAGGTTTGCAAGGATTTTGTCTACATTTTTGTAGTCAAAGTGGTCAACGTTGTGTGTTTCTTTTTTCTTGTCGTCCATGTTGTGTAGTTCTTAGCCCTGAGCACCTAGTACTTAGGACTAAAAAATTATTTCTAATAATTTTTTAGTTTCAAATTTTCAATATCAGTATTATTTTAGAGCTTAAAATTATCTAAGCTGTATTTTCTAAATCTTCTGAATGATTTGGATACGCGGCGCAACAAGATTTTGGAGGAAGCGGTAGTGGACCTACCGTGCCTGACAAAATTATAGTCGCAACGACGTAGACAGGTTGTTCAGGAATTTAGAAAGGGATGTCTTCAGGATTGATGTCTTCTTCTGGGTATTCCGGAGCATTCTGCTGTGCCGGTGCATCATCCTTTTTCGGTGCTGCATTTGTTGGCGCACCCTCGCCGCTACCTCCCCCAGTTCGAGGACCAAACTGTACCCGGTCTGCAACAATTTCTGTACGATACTGTTTCTGTCCATCTTTATCCCATGAGCGTGTTTGCAATCGTCCTTCAACAAACGCACCACTCCCTTTCTTAAGATACTGTGCACTTGTCTCAGCCTGACGGCCAAACACCACAATGTTGTGATAATCAACTGCATCTTGGTAATTACCATCGCGATCTTTGTATCGACGATTAGTTGCGATAGAAAATGAAGTCACTTGCATACCGCTTGGGAGTGCTTTCATTTCAGGATCTCGGGTGAGATTTCCGTACACCATTGCTTTATTAAGGTACATAAGGTTAGTAGGTAGTTATGAGTAAGTAGTGTGTAGTATTATACCTCCTTTTTCTCTGCATCAGTATCAGCTGCTGCCTCTTTTGATGCTTCTTTAGCAGCATCAGGCGTGCTAGCCTCGCTAGCAGTAGCCTCTTTGGTCGCAGGTTCTTCAACTGCATCCTTTGTTTCTTTCGAATCAGCTACTGGCGTATCAACCACATCAACGACCTTTTTAGATTTTCGGTTTTCGTGGAATCGATACGGATTTTCTTCTTCCGCCTTGGTGAGTTTGATAATCAGGTGTCGTAGGAGTGACTGGTTTGCATCAATTTCTTCAGCAAGTGCTTCCATACGCTCCCCATTGAGCGTAAAGCGAATCCACCCAAAATACGCGCTTGCATATTTGCGATGCTTTCCCTGCACTGACTGTACGATTGCATACGCTAAATCAATACGTTCGGGTGCTTCTTCTGAAAAAATCTCACCACCCTGTTGTGTAATGAGCGCCTTGAGTGCTTCAAACACTCCAGCTACTTCCCCTTCAGCAACTGTTGGAAGTACGTGGAAGGCAAATTCATAGCTCTTTCGCTCATCGTCGAAAAGCTCTGGTGCCTCAGCTGCTGGCATATTGTTTTCTGCCATTTATTTTGACATTAATTAATAAGTGGCGACACGGTACCACATATATCCATATTTTTCAATATATTGTCGGGCACCTACGCCCAAATTTTTTGGATTACTTTGCTACAAAATACAACACACGATATACGTTTTAATGAGCTCTGGTGCCTTTCGTCCATTCGGGAGACAGTGCCACAGTGCATGGTTAGACTGGTTCTTAGATAATTTTGCTTCGCATGCTAAAATCAAGAACATATGAAGCATTGGTTATACGTATGTGTTGTGTCAACAGGTATTGGGTTGCTCCTCTCTGTGTATTTATGGTCTGCACTTTCCTCAGAGCGAGCACACACCCAATCACTCCGTGCACAACTCGCAGACAAGGAAGCAGACCTTGCTTCGTGCACCGCACTTACTTCAGAGCTCGATACTACGCTGAGTAGTGCCATGCGTGCATTGGCAGAAAGTGTAGCAGAAAAGGCGGAACTCTCTGAAGACCTCGAAGACGAAAAGGGTCGCAACGAGGAATTTGAAGATCAAATCAAAGACATCACCAGCACCGTCGACAAACTCGATAAACTCTCTGAAATCGACACCGAGCTCCTGAAAAAATACTCAAAGGTGTACTTTCTCAACGAGCATTATGTGCCGCCAAAGGTTACTGCTATCGCAGCAGAATATCTCTACAACGAATTGAACCTTGAGTACATACACGACCAAGTGCAACCATTTCTCGAAGACCTCATTGCAGATGCACAGAAAGACGACATAGACCTCTGGGTGGTCTCTGCATATCGATCATATGATGAACAGCATGCACTCAAAGGCGCGTATACAGTGCAATATGGTGAGGGAGCAAATACCTTCTCCGCAGACCAAGGTTTTTCTGAACACCAGCTCGGTACGGCGGTTGATTTCACGACCACCGGACTTGGTGGCGGACTCTCAGGGTTTGGTGACACCGAGGCATATACATGGATGCAAACAAATGCATACAAACATGGATTCATACTCTCATATCCTAAAGGCAACGAGTACTATGTATACGAGCCGTGGCACTGGCGATTTGTTGGGACTAAACTCGCACGACATCTCCACAAAAACAATCTCTATTTCTACGATATGGACCAACGCGATATTGATGCGTACTTGATTGAAATTTTTGATTAACACACCCTTATCACCGTATTGACAGCTGTTTTTATGAGGAGTAGGATTGCATATGTCCAAACCACATAAAGAATGGAGGTTGACCATGAAGCAAGTACTTTTTGCAACTCTTGCCTATCTATGTTTTTTTGTACCCACTACGTATGCAAATCCGTGCAACACCGAGCACGAACTACGTATTGCACAAGAATTGCTGGCAACAGAAGGTGTTTATATCAAACCATATTTGGAGAAATATGTAGTACATAAAAAATCTATCTGTGCATCTGGAAAAATCACACTCGAATTTCCTGTTTCAGTTTTGAGTTTCGTACAATCATACTCTCGAATACGCAGTGCAGGCATGAGACAAATCATTGTTGCAATGATATATCTCGAGCAAGAAAAACGAAGAAAGAATAGCGAGGAAGAACAGCGACTCCGCAAACATTTCAAAGGGCACATAGCAGAGACCTAGTTCGGAACACCGGACATCGCGCGAGCACTCTCCATGAGTTGCTCGCGCATTTTTCACTTCATCTCCATTTCTCATTACCATGACATCAATGCATACCTCACTGCAATTGATGACTCATAGCGGCACCTGTACTAATTACTTTTCTGGATTGCTTCGCTACGGCTCGCAATGACGGCAAAAAGCGTTGCTTTTTGCCGTCATTGCGAGCGAATGCGAAGCCTGACTGCGTGCCACGCACAGGCAGGCAATCCAGAATCTTTGTTACATAGTACGACTTAAAATATGACTTTTAATTAGCACAGGTGCCATGGCTGTATTTGACAGTATCCATACTCTCCAAGTATAGTGAGCAGGTAACGCCACCTATCGACGGAAGATGGTTATATACAAACTCAAGAAATACCTAAGTTCAAAGGGTTACTACTCGTTTTGAGTCTTTCATTCCTATCTGCAGTTTTTTGTTTTGGTATTCTTCCCATGATATTTCAGTAATATCAGCAACCAACATGAGGGAGTATGGGTTATGTTCTTTCACATTGTTATCGTACTGGTACTTACCACACCTACACACATAGTCGCAGCGTCTACGGTTGCTAAGCCTTGTGTTAATACAGACACGCTCGCTGCAGCGCAACAACTACTGAGCAACGCTGAGATTAACAGTATCGTCAGAAAACTTGCATTACACCCAAAAGCAACTGCGTGTGTGACAGAAAAGACCTGGATATATGCGGAACTCACACATGCAGAGCAAAAAATACTGCAGCCGCTTCGCGACGTGGCAAGCAGAAATGCAGTAGAACCGCTACATCTACTGAGCGCTGCGTTTACAATTATTCGTAGCAAACAACTGTTACCTGAAAAGGTGGTACTGGTACCAAGATAGTCAGCATGAGGTCGCACTGCAGCGACCTCATACCAAAACACCTGCGTAACGCAGGTGTTTTATGTATCACACGTTGTATGCAGATGTAGTGCGCTCACATTACAATGCAATACCATACATATGCTGAGCATTTGTACGTAGTTGCGCACGCAAGGCCGCTTCGTCTTCACCACGTATCTGCGCAATTCTTTTATATACTTCACGAACATGCAGAGGTTCATTGCGCTTCCCACGATACGGTACAGGGGTCACATATGGCGCGTCGGTTTCTGCATGAATAAGTTCTTTCGGTGCAGCCTGCACCACCTCATCATAGTCACAGGTAAAGGTAATAACGCCCGTGAACGATACTGAGTATCCCACGTCCCAAAATTTTTTCGCATCTTCTACAGTGCCTGCAAAAAAGTGGGCATTCCCACGCACCTTCGCATATTTTTTAATAATTGCATATGCATCCTCATACGCATTTGGAGCAGACGGATCGTCACTTGGTCGGATATGGAGCATCAATGGCTTCCCCACTTCATTCGCAAGTTCAATCTGCGCGATAAACGCTGCGTCCTGTTTTTCTTTTGTTTCAGGACTGATGCGGTAGTAATCAAGCCCGCACTCCCCTATGGCAACCACCTTCTCGCTCCCTGCAAGCTTCCGATAATAGTCAGTATCAAATACCTCACCGCGTGTCGTAAATCCTTTTTGTTCAGGACCAAATTCTTTTTCATCATGATACGACGCATCGGTATGCACCGGGTGCAGCCCCACCATAGCGTATACACCGTCTTCGTATGCCTCTGCCATTTCAACCGCGCGCCGAGATGTATCTTGCTGGGTACCCACATTAATATGTGCCACACCAGCCGCTCGTGTACGTGCAATAACCTCCTCCCAGTCTTCCTTATATGCCTGGAGGTTCACATGTGTATGCGTGTCGATGTATTCGTAGTTCATTACCACATAAGCCTATCACAAAATCTGCTATACAGTCACTCATGAGTTTCTTTACTCAGGCGCTTTGCGCTTTCTGTCTTTCCACCACAATACACCAGTGAAAATAACAGTGATAATGAAGAGCACTGACATCCAGAGCACTGCTACGGTGCTTCTATCAAACGACAATATCGAAGAACTGTTTACTGAAACTTGGTTGACTGCAAAAATCGATACGGGGATGTACCATGACACAATATATTTGAGCCAATTTTTGAAAACGGATGATTTGACGAACAATAAAAGTACAAAAGATGGTAATAAAGATGCTGTATACCAAAACGCAGGCTCACCAAATGATCTTTCAAAATCATAATAACACTGTACGTCAACGCAAAAATATTCAGTGTAGACACCAAGTGCTACAGCACTAAATAATAATATCGAGGTCAAAATAATTCTTATATTTTGTATAGACATATGATTACTTTAAGATGTTAATTATATCAACCACCCCATCACACTGCTCTGCTGTTATATACCCTCTCCGTTCATACCTATCAACAAATCTATTGAGTAGTTTGAGGACACGTTTTTCTAGTCGTTGTGTTCTCTTTTTCTTGTCAAACTTCTGTGCAAGTTTAGTTAAACGAAGTAATATGCGTTCCTTTCGTGGCGAAAGTTCAAGTGACTCAATTACGGCAATGAGCGTCTCATAGGTCACTTGCTCGTCGGGAATAACCTCGCCATTTATGGTACTTGTGATATCAATTTCTCCATCTCCATCAAGGTCTGTGGTGACCAATCCATATCCTGCTTCATCTTTTGTATAAGTTACCTGCATGGTTGGTGTCACGGTTGCGTTCTCAATGGCGTGGAGTGTGGTGTGATTGTCTTCTTCGTTTAATGTAGCAATGGTGAGTGTATATCCCCCGTATGCTTCTCCGATAAGTGTTGTGGTTCGTGTTACTCCTGACGGAATAATGAGATACTTTGTGCCGCCAAACTCGAAATAGTGACTCCCTGGCATTTCTTCTTTGATACTCTCTTCGTCATCTTCGATTACTACCCCTGTGATATTGCCTTCGGTATCTTCTGCAGAAATATGCACTGGTGAATCGATGGTTTCTATATCGTACTCGTCGATATATTTTGGTTTGCTATCTGAAATCAAATCGATAGTTGTTGATGTTCCATTCAGTACATTTTCCACTAACTGTTGTACCGAAGGTACTTCCGTAATATCTGAATGTTTCCTGTCAGGATTGTTGGCATTATAAAGTGGTAAATTAAGATAATAAATATCACTATCAGACTGTCCATACATGGTTGGCAAACCAGTACCGACAATGTTGCACACCCTCACACCTTCGGGAGGCTCCCAGACATCAAGCGTTTCTGCGTGATGGGCTTGTGCGGTAGCGAGCATGTCGCTATTTGCAACGGTGGGCTTGTGCACCAAGCACCAGTACCATGCTGCATAATTGCAATAGAAAATATTTCATACTCAATCATCATACAAAACCAAGATAAAATTTTTCTAAAATCCAAGCAGATTGCATGGAGAGGCTGAACCTTTCAATGGAGACAGACACTAACAAACCTTTCGGTTACCCGAAAGGTTTTTGATTCCTGTTTTTAAAAAATGAAATGCGAAGATTTATGTTTCTAACCGTGCAAAAAGATTGTCGGGTTTTTTGTTTGCGAGGACGGCTTCTTTGATAATGACATTCGCCTCGGGCATGATTGGATTGAGCATACGCCCCACCATATAGAGGTCGTGTACTAATTCCTTGATTATCTGCACCGCGGCTTCCTTGTCGGTCTTTACGAGTCGGAATGGTTCTGTTTCGGTGATTTTCTCGTCGAGTGCTCCTACCTTTTGCCACACGAAGTCACAGGCTGCTTGGAAGTTACACGTGTCGAATGCATCAGTATATGCAGTGTCAAATCCTGCTGTCTCGGGTCGCTCGATAGGTCCATCGAGATGTGTCTCTGCCATTTTCATAATACGTGCAGTGAGGTTTCCCAAACCATTCACGAGGTTCGCGGTATAGTATTCGTCCATCTTTTCCCAGGTGAGATCGGAGTCATCGAATGGATGTACGTGGCGAAGGAGGATGTAGCGGGTTGCATCGGTACCATACTTCTCGACAAGCTCGTACGGCGAAATAACATTCCCCAATGACTTACTCATCTTCTGTCCCCCACTATTGATAAAGCCGTGGTAGAAGACCTTGTCGGTTGCCGCAACACCTGCGCTCTTAAGCATTGCCTGCCACATAATTGACTGGAAGCGCACTTGGTCCTTACCGCCAAGCTGGAGTGTTTCACCCTCCTCCCAAAATTTTGTAAAGTTACCGTTTTCCTCGGGCCAGCCGGTCGTTGAGATGTAGTTGGTGAGCGCATCAAACCACACATACATGACATGCGCATCGTCTCCTGGAACCGGGATACCCCAGTCCATACGTGACACCTCGCGTGAAATGCTGAAATCTTCTAGACCACCTTGTACGAACTTCAGCGCCTCCTGCCGTCGCCATTCGGGCTCTATTACCCCTTCTTGTGAGAGATACTCCTCGAGGTACTCCTGATAGTTTGAGAGTTTGAAGAAATAGTTCTCTTCCTCAACTTCGATTGGATCTTGTGTGGGGTGATTCGGGCATTTCCCGTTGACGAGGTCTGACTCCTTTACAAACATTTCATCACCGACACAATAGAGTCCTTTGTATTTTTTCTTATAAATATCACCAGCTGCATCGCATCGCTTCCACATCTCTTGTGCAGCGGCAATGTGGTTGGCATCGGTAGTACGGATGAAGGTGTCGTATGAGAGATTGAGTGCATCTTTGAGTCGATTGAACTCACCCGCAAAGTGGTCAACATATTCCTGACGGTCACGCCCTGCTTCATCTGCTTTTTGTGCGATTTTTTGTCCGTGCTCATCGGTACCCGTCGTGAAAAACACCTCTTCACCCATAAGACGATAATAGCGCGCAAGCGTATCGGCTTGCACAATCTCAAGTCCAAACCCAATATGTGGGTCTGCGTTTACATATGGCAACGTGGTGGTGATGTATTTTGGTTTTTTCTCAGACATAGTGTACGTACTATAACTACTAGATTGCTTCGCATGCCGCTCGCAATGACGACAGCAAGATTCTTGGGTTATTCTGAAAGCTTAGCGACTAAATCCTCAATTTTGAATCGTTCCTGCTCGCCTGTGTCGCGGTCACGTACGGTGACCGTGTCTTTGTGTTCGGGTTTCTCATCTCCCAAGGTATCGAAGTCGATAACGATACATGCAGGAGTACCGATTTCATCTTGACGACGATACCGCTTCCCTACATTGCCGTTATCGTCCCACGCGATATTGCCAAATTCCTTTTTCAGCATGGTAAATACCTCGCGTGCTTTTTCTACGAGCTGCGGCTTGTTCTTCAAAAGCGGCGAGACTGCTGCGCGGTACGGTGCAAGGTGCGCAGGAAGTTTGAGATACGTGCGCGTATCACCACCCATTTCGTCTTCAGTGTATGCCTCGCAGAGCACTGCCGTAATTGCGCGCCCAATACCAAAGGATGGTTCGAGCACATGTGGAATATACCGCGATCCATCTGGCTCAATATACTCCTGAGACACACCACTTGCTTCCATATGGCTTTTAAGGTCGTGATCGGTGCGGTACGCAAAACCTGCAAGTTCATCAAAGCCCTTGCCCGGATAGTTGTATTCAAAGTCGATAGTACGCTTCGAGTAGTGAGCAAGGTCATTATCGGGCACCTCATACTCGCGGATATTTTCGTCACGAAGTCCGAGGTGTTTGTGCCACACCTGGATGTCCTTTCGGAGTTTCTCATATTCCTCCTCCCAGTGCTCTTCTTTTACAAAATATTCAATCTCCATTTGTTCAAACTCACGTACGCGGAAAAGAAACTCGCGCGGCGCAATTTCGTTGCGAAATGCTTTACCAATCTGCGCAATACCAAAGGGCATCTTGGGACTCATTGCATCCACAACATTTTTAAAGTTTACAAAAATACCCTGCGCAGTTTCTGGTCGCAGATATACTTTTCCTTCATCCCCCGCAGTTGCACCAATACGACTTTCAAACATAAGGTTAAACTGCCGCGCTGGAGAGAGTGTATTTCCTTTTGGGCTTTTGATTCCTTTTTCTGCAATAATGCCATCAATTTCCTCAAGCAACATACCTTCTGCGTCAATACCATGGTCCTTCAAGAGGTGGTCAGCGCGGAAACGCTCACCCGTCTCTGAGTCTTCTACCAGTGGGTCACAAAAACCAGAACCAGTATGTCCTGAAACATCCCATGTTTTTGCATTCATGATGATTGCAGCATCCAATCCATACATATCTTCACGACTATCGACAAACAGCTTCCACCACTCGCGCTTTATGTTGTTGTTGAGTGCGACACCAAGCGGTCCATGGTCCCAGGTTCCCTTTAAGCCTCCATAAATTTCACTACCTTGGAAGACAAACCCTCGTCGCTTGCAGAGCGATACGATCTTTTCCATTTTTGAGTTACCTTCTTCTTTCATATTTAAAACATTATTTAACATACGAGCACCTAGCAATTTGCCCTAGACTAGGGGCAAATTGAGATGTAAATTCAGAATAGTCGATTCGAAGGTCTCCCAGACCTTCTCATTCCTTTCTTCATTCACCATTGTGTTGTTTTCGGTCATTATCATTTGATACTGCTTAGTGTTCCAGCAATTTCTTCTAGGTCAGGAAGAAATTGGGAACTAAATTTAGAATAGTCGCTTGCGCTCATTTCTTCATTTAATTCCCGTACTATACCTGCATATTATGGATTAATCCAGTGCTTATGTAGCATGAAATACACCATGCTTGCGGTGACAAAGCGGTCACCACGAACAGAATCTTCACTTTTGTTCTCTCACGTGAGCGTATCGAATCCTCTATACCAACTACGTATACTACTTACGGTGCTTGTACTTGCCCGCCTGAACGTGCTTCGTGGTAGGGATCTTCCAATAACATCGTTGTAATTGCAGGAGTGGATGCGCGAAGTACAGTGCCGGTAAATCGGTCAGTGGCTTTAAACTGCTGTGACTCAAGTATATTTGGTACGGTGCCGATTTGGTTGAGACTCGGAGTCACTGAGACCTGCACCGAAGCGGTCTCACGAGTATTTGCATCCATATCTCCAATGGTCCATGTCATCAAACGATTTACTGCATCATAGACCACAACATCATCAGCTGTTTTTAAATCAAGCCAAGTGACATATGGCGGCAACACAGCAGTCACTTCGGCGAGCGTGATATCGTTACTTCCATTTTCCACCGATAAATCAAGAGTGTACTGCGTCACTTCTTCTGCAACTGGTGGCACAGGACCAGTGTTGGTAAACGGTCCTGCTGAATGGAGTACCGAAGAAGCAAATGTCACCGCACTCTCAACACGGATAATCCGTGACACACCGCCATTGAGTTCTTGTGGTACCCGGTCTTCAAAGACACGACGCCCTTTGACTGACACTTCAAGATTTATTTCTGGTGTCTGTGCAGCATCCTTGCTCGATACTAACTGAAAATCAACTTGACTACTACCACCGGGAAGTAGCTCAGACAATGACCCTACATCCACAGAATCCCATGTAATGGTATTTGTTGTTGAATCGTAGAAACCTTCTGCGCTATTGATGGTAATTTCGTTGAGTGCGTTACCATCAAGCTTTGCCTCAACAATCCCATCATAGAGTGTGTCATTCAGGGTATTGGTAAAATTAATACGCACCACTGCACTCTCTTTAGGTTCAATCACCACAATATCATTCTCTTTCCCATTGACACTCACAGTAATGCCAAGGAACGGATCTTCCATTTGCACACCGACATCAGTGGTAGAAAAGATAGATGCGAGTGCATATGGGTCACGTTCGTTTGGCACACCTGTTGAGAAATTGAAGACTCGTTCATCGTTTTGTTTTCCCACAATAATACCTGTAATATCTATGACTTTTGTTTCTTCAGGTGCCAAGGATGCAATATGCCAGACATCTTGTCCTGACACAGGCTCTGGAGAAGCTGTCGAATAATCAAAGCCATATGGATATGCTGCTTTAACTAAAATGTCTGTTATCTCGGTTGGGGCATTTGATGACACCACAACCTGCACGGCAATTTCTTCACCTGAAGATATTTTCTCGACTGTCTCGACACGCATTGCAACTGGTGATGAGTTGATTTTAAAGCGAAGAGGGTCTGCTTCTTTAAAGAAAGTCGCATTCGAACCGCTGACACGATACTCTACCGATACGGTCACCTCTTTTTCTTCATTTTCTTCACCATAGACAATAGCTCGAGCAGGTACATTCACCACTTCACCGGTGCCAATATCATTGAGTGGGATACGTTCGGTAAACAGCTCCTTACCTCGTTCGGTTGTCGATTGTGTCCCGGCTGGGTACTCAACAATGAGTGTTGCTGATTCAATTGATACCGTATTTTGATTGGCGACTGAAATTTGAATCGGTATTTCTTCACCGCCACCAATGGAAAATGGTCCTGATACATCAATGGCAATATTGCTGCCTGAAATTGAGTTAGTACCAAAATACAAAAATGCACTAGAAAGACCCATAGCAACCACAAAGAAGAATATCCCTGCAAGGACAAGCTTTACTCGATATGTTTTTTTACGTTTTGTACCCATAGATGTCTGTGCAAGCGCATCTTGCATTGTTTCTGATGTAGCACTTGTTGTCACTGGTGGCTGTTCCCAGGAAGTCCGCGGCGTGCGAATAGACGTGTCGATAAGCTTGGTTCGCTTGGTTGGCGCCTGCGTATTACCACGCTGATAGAGCCTGTCGCGCATTGATTCAATACCCTCCGAATGACTCACCCGCGAACGCAACGATTCGCGCGGATCATGTTCAGTATCCTTTTTTGGATGCGGAGTGTGTTCGTGTGGTGATTGCGGTGTCATGGGCATATGTGGTGAGTATAGCATGCGCAACACCCTCTATAACTGGCTGTGTGCGATAGCTTGTGTGAGTGTTGTTTTGCATGCCGTAAGGGCGTCTGAGGTAAGTGCCTCTACTGTAGTATACTCGTAGTTTTCAGCAAGCACCGCATCATAGTGCGCAGCCGCAGGCACATATCCGAGTGCATACATAATACGCAGCATCAGCACCGTTTCAAGGGGCGTATCAGCAACCACACCCAGATGTGCAAAACCATGCATCACATCATCAAATAATCCAGCATGTGCTTCTTCCCCGCGCACCACACGACGGAGTAGTCGTAGTACATTACGTACGGTTGCGCGTGTATAGCGATTACTCGTGGTGTAGTACAAGTTGTCTTGTACTTCGCTGCTAACAATTCTCCATCCTCCCTTCCCTCGAACGAGTGACACCCGTATGTGAGAAAAATCTTGCAGTGCGTATCGGTGTTTAGATTTTTCCATACGGACACTCTGCGCGGTCACCCAAAGCATTCCCGCCTCTCGGGTAAAGAGTTGGTAGACCTTGTCGGAGGTATTGAGGTTTTTATGTCCGCATACGAGCGCATCGGTGATGTATACCTTGTAGGGCATAATGTAGTAATTAGTAGGTAGATGGTAGAGAGTAGTGCACGCGCGGCTGCGACACGCGTGTTACATGAGTGTGATGGTGAACTGGTAGTCGGTACCATCGACTTTCGCGACAAGTGCGTCTTCTCCCAGATTCTCAGTGGTAATCTCGCTCGCACCGACGGTGATCGCGACTATTTCCCCATGGACACCAATAAGCGCCTTGGTTGCGTCAGTCACGGTAAGCACAATGACATCGTCTGGCTGGAGTCCTGCTTTCTTGCGTGCGTCTTGTACGTGACGCATAAACTCACGGGCATTGCCTTCTGCCTGGAGTGCTGGGGTAATTTCAGTATCAAGTACAACTTCATGCTCTAGCGATGCATCAGCAACAACCTCCTTTATGTTCACCTCATCTGCAATAAGTGTTTTGTATGCCACATCAGCCACGACAGATTCTTGCTTCACGGTGAGTGTTTGAAGTGGCTGTCGCACTTTGATACCCGCCTTTGCACGCGCCTCAAGTGCGAGGGTGACCGTTTGCCTCACGGTTGCCATGTCAGCCAAGACCTCCTCGTCTACTGCAGCAGTTTCAGGCCACTGCGCTAAGTGCACACTCTCCATATCACTTTCTTCCTTCACGCGGCGGTAGAGATACTCTGAGTAGAACGGCATCGATGGCGCCATCACAAGCGCAAGTTCTCGAAGCACATACTTCAGCGTGCTCAGTGCCGCTGTTTTGTCTGTACTATCTTCAGAATTTTTCAGCCTATCTCTAGATCTGCGGAGATACCACACCGAAAGATCATCAATAAAGTCAGTAATCGGTCGCGTTGCCTTATCGAGTTCATAGCCTTTGAATCCTGCAGTAACATCGCGTGTGAGTTCATGGAGGCGTGCGAGAATCCAGCGGTCTAAGACCTGTGTTGAGGTTGCATCTGCTTTCGTGTACTCGTCTGCATATTGCTCGTACATCGCAAGTACGTTGTGCAACCGTCCAATATTCTTTCGCTGCAATTCAAGGACACCTTGCTCTGCAAAATTAAGGTCCTCAGCACGGATAATTGGTGAGGAGAGGAGGTAGAAGCGCATCGCATCGACACCCACACGATCAGCAAGTTCCATTGGGTCGGGATAGTTCTGGAGCGACTTACTCATCTTCTTCCCGTCTTCTGCAAGTACCAGTCCGTTTACAATCACGTTCTGGTACGGCGACTTCCCAAAGAGTGCCGTCCCCAGCACAATGAGTGAGTAGAACCACCCACGCGTTTGGTCAAGCCCTTCTGCGATGAAGTTTGCTGGATACCCCTTCCCCGTCTCAGGGTCGAACTGATCAAGGTTTTCGAACGGATAGTGCTGCTGCCCATACGGCATTGCGCCCGACTCAAACCAACAGTCAAAGACATCAGGCACCCGTTCGAGCTTGGTGCCACCTGCCCGTGCACCTTCAGGTGCATTCGGGTCAAAGTCATACAGTTCAATATCATCGATATACGGTCGGTGATAGTCGAGCTCATAGTTGTCGTTGTGTGGCATAGGCACAAATGGCAACTCACGCACCTCAGCATTGTTGTATCGTTTGCCATCAGCATCATAGGCAAATGCCTCATCACGCAGTGACAATCCATCATTGACCGCACCCAGCATCTGTAGCGGGCTGTTGTGTGCAATGACCAAAATATTCTTTCCTTCATATGCTTTGTCAGTGTCATAGAGGAACGCACCCACACGCCGCTTCACATCAGACCATGACTCACCACCTTCGGGTGCAGACTCGCACCACAACCCGCCCTCATCGAGAAACTGGTGGTACTCCTCGGTACTCACCCCATCAATCGCCCCCAACTGCACCTCGCCGATACGTTCGTCGTATACAATTGCGTCTTTTGCGATACCGAGTCCTTCTGCAACTTGCTCAGCAGTTTCACGAGTGCGCTGGAATGGTGATGCAATAATAAGGTCAATATTTTTCTCTTTGAGTCCCACCAGCGCATCAGCAACTTGCGCCGTACCGTTTTCAGTCATTGGGTTCGCTGCGTCTATCTTGGTGCTTGAGAAGCCTGTGACATTAGAATCCGCCTCCCCATGACGCATCAAGAAAAAGGCATTCCCTGACCGACGTACATGCTCTCGAATCTCTTGCAGTGACCCAAGCACTTTGAAGTCTTTAGTTTCAGGATTCTGCCAAATCGGCAGCGGCGCACCCCAGTATCGCTGCCGTGAGACCGCCCAATCGCGCGCACCCTCAAGCCACTTTCCGAACCGATTAGTGCCGACATGTTCAGGCACCCAGTGCACGGTATTATTCGCAGCAACAAGCTCTTCCTTGATTTTTGTTACCGCAACAAACCATGATGTAGTTGCATAGTTGAGAAGTGGTGCACCATTGCGCCAATCGTGTGGATAGCTGTGGGTGATATTTTCTTTCTTAAAGAGTTTCCCTGACGCATTCAGTGCTTTCACAATCTCAATATCAGCATCAAGGTGCGTGACGCCCGCATCATCGTCATCCTTTGGCTTGACAAGCTGCCCAGCAAAGTCAGTAACGAAGTCCATGAAACGCCCCTCGTAGTCGACATGATGCACAATTGGGATACCTTCTTCCTGCGCGAGTGCGAGGTCTTCCTCACCGTAGGCAGGGGCAATGTGTACCGCTCCCGTTCCTTCCTCACCTACTTCGACGTAGTCAGCGTGGTAGATAGTCCAAGCCGTATCTTTACCTTCAAATTTCTGTTCACCGAGCCATGGGAATGGTGGTTGATATTTCTTACCCGTCAAGGCGCTTCCGAGAATGGTTTCCAGCACTTGATATGGAATATCACCAAGCTGTATAAGTCGTTCCTTGGCCAAAATATATTTTTCTTTTCCCGCATCAGTTTCTACTTCTACGCACTCGTACTCGAGATCATTATGAACCGCTGCTGCCATGTTGCCCGGCAATGTCCATGGGGTGGTGGTCCATACAAGAAGCGATGTATCAGTCACCTCGCCAGCTTCATCAAGGAGTGGCAACTTCACCGTAACCGCAATATCTTTAATGTCTTTATACCCAAGATTAACTTCAAAGTTCGACAACGTGGTACCACTACGTGGACTCAGGTGCATGCTCTTAAACCCTTCATACACCAACCCCTTCTTATAGAGCTCACTAAACACATGCCACACAGACTCAGTATAGGTAGGGTCCATGGTCTTGTAGTCATCTTCCATATCTACCCAACGACCCATGCGCGGGATAACCTGTTTCCAATCGTCTGCATACTCCATCACCGCGTCTCGTGCTGCTTCATTAAAATTTTTAATACCAAATTCTTCAATGTCGCGCTTGGTAGAAAATCCAAGTCGCTTCTCAATAATATTTTCAAGCGGCAACCCATGACAATCCCATCCCCACTTTCGCTTCACATGGTAACCGTTCATCGTCCAGAAGCGCGGGATTGCGTCTTTAATAGTCCCTGCCAAAATATGCCCATAGTGCGGCAGACCCGTTGCAAACGGCGGCCCGTCATAAAATACAAAATCACCCTCGGGTGATTCTTTTTCTAGGCTTTTATTAAAAATGTCATGCTCGTTCCAAAATGCGAGCACGTCCTCTTCGCGACGTGCAACGTCGCTCTTTACACCATCTTCAGAATGTGACGCAGTCACATTCTCTTTATACTTATTCTTATCACTCATACTTATGATATGTATATCAGACATAATAATCCCGATGTACAACTCGCAATCCGAGAAGTACATCAGCCGTGTGTATCAGACACGCCCGCACACCTATTCATGTCACCGTACACTGATAGAGTCATGCGGATACGTCCTATCCTAGCACTTTTTTACAATTTGCACAGAACAAACGTCGGTGTCTGCCAAAACAAAAAAGCCCTTCCACGTCGTTGGTGGAACCGCAGGGCTTTCATTGAGTAGGTTGATACACTCACAGAGTAATTGGGTGACATGTGACCGAATCTCCCTTCTCTGCGATTTTATAGCACGCATGCATTTTTTTCGGAAAAATACGCATGAATCTTTCCAAACTATCAAACTCGTTTGTATGCGGTCATGTACATGGGAACCGATACTCACCACAGTGGAGTGTGATTAACCTGAGTTTTTCATTCAGGTACTCAAGGTAGTCTGCAAGCACCGAAACAAACCCATTAGGTTCTTGGTGGACTGCATAACTATGATCATCGTTTATTGTGACAAACACTGGTCCTGACATCTGTTGCGCAAGCGTAGTATAGAACTGCCACTGCACATTTACCCGATTGCAAAATGCAGTAGATGTATGTCGTTGGTTATCCCACACGGGTGAGAATAAAAAATCTATCTCTTCACCATCAACTTGCGTGACTACCCATTTTGGATACGTTGCCCGCTGTCCTTTTTCACCTTTCCAATCAGGAAGTGATTGCACCCCGCTGTGGATGTTGGATACAGTGTACCCAATATCTGTTTCCCGACCAGTAGAATGCTGATATTCTCGTGCATCACCTCGAACACGCATGCATAGTGTATGTGTCTCCATTATCTTCTCCTTTGACCTGTGAACACCTCTCCCCAAATATTGGGCAGGTATAAACTCTTTATACGCCTGTACGAACATTTATACAACCAACAATAGGTACTATGTGTGTACTACCAAAGTTTGCAGCATAATTACTCAATAAAAAAGGCCACATGGTGTTCGTGACCTTTCTTGGTTGGAGTTTATGGTGCTTTACTAGTGTCCAGGATGGACTCTCACCGTTTGTTTATATGCACTGTCACGACTTTCAGGAAGCTGGATTGTACCGACCACCGCCAGAGCGGTCGATGCTTTTTTTTGAACGACCGACACCCTGGTTTTGTGCATCGGTAAAAAACGCTTCCTGTAGCTTTGTGACCTGCTCCCGAATTTTTTCACGAAATAAACCTGCATCCATTGGTGAGTCGAGTTCAAAGTCTGCCACCTGCGGATTGCCAATTTCACCACTGTTACTGCCGCTGTATGCCATACTCAGCGTTACCCGAGCACCATCGTACATCACGGTATTATCCCCTGAATCAGGATTCATATACTGCATAATGTCGTCAGTCACACTGTCTGGTGTCGTGCCAGATGATGCAAATGGTTCTTTATCAGCTATTGAAAAGGTTGTTCGCAAAATCAATTCACCTGTCATCCGTCTTCTCCCATCGTCTATGTCAGAACGCACCCGTCACCCCTATACCACGTCAAGAGTGGGTGTCTTTCCTTTATATACTGCACGAGTGTCGAGGTCAAGAAAATAAAAAGCCACGGAAGTTTCCTTTCTTCCGTGGTTTTGAGCAGTTAGCTCTTTTAGTTACGCATGTGCAAGATTGCTGTCTACAAGCGCCGCAGCGGCCTCCAAACCTTTGGAATGCTCTGACTCGACAGGTCTGAAACCATATCGGTTCAAATGAGCTTGTAGCACATCAAACGGACTGTCCGCATCCTGCTCGTGATCATATACCAGTGTCACTCTCGTACCCATTCTCACCTTAATAGTACGAATAGGAGTATTGCAAAAGGAATAGTATCCACGAAGTAACGCTAGTGACTCGTCCAACGGCTCTGGAGCCCAAAACACAAGATCGTTTATGATCAAGCGCTGTGACGAAGTGCATTGCACTCTACGAAACGCAGTGATACCTTCCTGCACTTTTTCAATAATCGTGGTCCGGTCAGGCAACACATCAAAATAAAATACCAACCCAGGCAGGTTTTTTGATGAACAAACCTTAATCCACAGCGGAGCCGTAAGGTGTTCCGGCTTACACGTTTTTATACACAAGCTCACCACATCATCTGGATGAGCAATGCCCGAATATAACCAATCATTCACAGAACACGTCGTTCGTTGCTTCTGTTGTAGCATTTTTATTTCCTCAAAAGTACTTTCTACCCTGCGCGCACAGGGGCCCGTCCTTCTTTGACTTTGCCCAAAGTCAAAGCAAACGCTATTTTATATAACGAAAAAAATATCTGTGCAACCCACAACGGTGTTATGCACACATAGGTAAGGGGTCGAACCCCTTACCCATGTGCTACATCCGCTCTGGCGCTTCAATACCCAGCATCCATAGTCCATTTTTAATCGTCTGCCCTACCGCCTGTGTAAGTGCGAGTTTGTATGGTGCATATGCATCATCCGCATCAGCTATCTTTTCTTGCGCATAGAAGGTGTTGAAAGCACTTGCGATCTCAAGCAAGTACGTCACCAGATGATGGGGCTCACGAGCCTCAAGCGCCATACTCGTTACTTCATTAAAGCGATAGAGAAACTTCTCTATCGCATACGTCGTGTCGGGAACTGTGTTGTAATGTGCGGTAATGCCTTCAGCGTCAGCCTTTTGTATGAGTGAGGAGATGCGCGCATGGGTGTACTGCACATAGGGACCTGAGTCACCCTCAAACGACAATGCTCGCCCCTTATCAAACACAATATTCATACCTACCTTTTGCTTAAGAATCTGGAACTTGAGCGCACCAACAGCGAGCTGCGATGCGAGTTTCTCAACATCTTCCGCGCGTGATGCTGCTGCTCTTTCTTGCACCGCTTCCTTCAACTCAGCAAGAAGCGACTCTCCGGTCAGTACATTTCCTTTTCGAGAGGACATCTTACCCGTTGTGAGTGTGAGAAAGCCGGTTGGAATGTGCTCTAAGTTTTTTGCTTTCGCTTCTGGCCATAGAGCACGAATCGAGGCATAGAGCACCTTAAAGTACTCAGCCTGCTCACCACCAGTGACAATAATCGAATGCGTCCAGTTGGGATATTTTTTTTGTTTTATCGTGAAGTTGCCAAGGTCTTTAGCCTCGTATGTTGGCAGCCCTTGCGAGTTGATAAAGACACGCGTATGGAGTCCCACCTGCTCACCTCGGTAGACAACAGCACCATCACTCACTTCAAATACATCATCAACATGTTTTTTCACAATCTCAGACCCAATTGGACCAGATTCACTTTCTAAAATCTCAAAATCAAAATGAGTGCCAAGCTCCGTACAAATCTCAGCGAGCCGTGCACGTGACGTAGCAATACCTCGAGCACGCAATGCATTCAATGCATCGTCATCTCCAGCATACAAAGCACGGTTGACTGCATCGATTTCTTCTTTCTGTGCGCCACCAGCTTCGTACGCTTCATTACCTGCTACATAGGCACGACCAAGGTCTTCGATGTTATCTGGATTAAGCCCACGATACTTAAGACCCCACACACCTTTTGCTACCACCGGACCAATATCTGACGGATAGTTAAGGCGATACAGTGTTGCTCCCGCGTTCTCAAAGAGCCGCGTGAGTGATTCACCAATAATATTCCCCACTAAGTTACCAATATGGAGTGGCTTGAAAAGATTTGGGCTGGTGTACTCGAGCACAACCTCGGTTTCAGACGCAATGTCGTTACTTCCCCATTGTGCACCCTCCTTGTTTGCGTATACGATTTGCTCCGTAAAAAAATCACGTGTGAGATGGACGTTAATAAACCCAGGACCTGCAAGCTCAAGCTGCGCCACCGCAGCAACCTTTCCATCGAGCGCTGCAATAATGTCCTCCGCAAGCTCGCGTGGATTTCTCCCAGCTTTCTTCGCGAGGACCATTGCAACATTGGTTGCATAGTCACCATGCGCCATATCTGACGGATGCTCCACCACAAAATCAACATGGTCAAGACCAAGCTCTGTCAGTGCGTTTTTAATTGCCTCCTCTAAAATAGATTTCATAACGTAGCGTATATTTGCAATATCCCACACACAATACAAAAATTCTCACCACATTACCAATCCACCCAACACATACAGGGGTCCGACCCCTGTATCACTGAGTAAGAGATTCAATCCCTCACTCAGGTACTACCGTATGTCAGTGACCAATTCGGCAGGTGCACCTCCCTCAACAAAGAACACCTCGCGACCAATCACCTGCCCTCGCTCGGTCTCTACCGTACAGCGCCACTTTGCCTCACGATAATTCTTGATGAGCGTGTATCCACGGAACCCGCCATCGCGTCCTCCTTCAATTGAATATGAAAATCGCCCGTGTTCTACCCATTCGGCATTTGCTTCGTCATACCACTCCCAGCGATGGTATACCTCGGTTGCAAGTCGCGTTGGTGCAAACACTGAGGCAAAGCAGTAGATGTTATCACCTGGCTGGTGGTGGAAATGTTTATCTGAATCACGAAAAAACTGGTACCATGCAGGTTTTTCATACGTCAGTTGGTAATTACCATCACCATAGCGCACGACACTGTGGTAAATGCCCACTTCTTTAATAGACAGTGGAATCGGCGGAATGATATTGCTGAAGTACAGAAAGTTAAGTGATGCGTAGATAGTACCGATAACAAAGATAATTGAACGCATCTGCATGTCGATAAAGTTCGGCACAATACGATGTAGCACACGCACAAAAAAGTGCATGACCGTGAGCGCAATAAAGCCACTGCCGATAAAAATCCACGGACCCATCATGCCCGTGAATACCGGAATCACCAACACCACATACGAGAAGAGCCCCACAAACAAAATCGACAGGTTGAACACCAACCGCTGTGAACGATCTTTGATAGTTTCGTTTCCATAAATGACTGCCAAAATCACCAAAAGAAATGGCCAACTTTCATACCAGGTACCACTACGACCATAGAAAATCAAAATCCCCGAAAGCAACCCACCAAACGCGAACTGCACCAAGAGCGGCGAAAAGGCACGGACACGCTCACGAATGGGTTCGTAGATGTTGCCTGACACACTCGCATAGAGCAGCAGCAAACTCACCATTGCAAGCACCACATAGGTAAAGAGCACGATATTATCAAACACTTGGTCGACTCGGTTGAGCGTGATGTTATCGATGACAAAACCAAGGAAAAAAGAAAGCGTGAGCCAGTGCCGACGCAGCCGATATACCTTGGCTTTTGTATTGTGAAATGCTTGCATCATAGTCACTGTGTATTGTACCTGATACAGCTCTATATAACCAAAAATACTCCATTCGATTGGAGTATTTTTCAGTTCAAGGAGACTTAGGACATCGGGTGTCCTAAGTTACATTACACAAATGTGTCTGGTACTGGAAATGCTTCACACAGTTCCTCTAGCTCCTTTTTGATTTCCTCCTGTGCGCGTCCATCTTTGCGGAGTGTCTCTACCATAAGTTCCGCAATTTTGGTTGCCTGCACTTCTTTCATACCACGAGTGGTCATAGCAGGCGTTCCAAACCGAATACCTGAAGGATCGAGCGCCGAGCGTACTTCACCTGCAATCATGTTCTTGTTTACCGTAATGCCGACTGCGTCGAGCACTGCCTCTGCCTCTTTTCCTGAGAGTCCTAATGAGCCATACACGTCTGCGAGGATAAGGTGATTGCTTGTACCTCCACAAAGCATACGAATATCTGCATCCTTAAACACAGCTTCCATTGCTTTTGCATTCTTCAAGACCTGCACAGCATATTCTTTGAATGCTGGCTGGAGCGCCTCGTGGAAGGCGACAGCTTTTGCGGCAATGTTGTTCATATGTGGACCACCCTGTGTCCCAGGGAAGACTGTTTTATTGATACGCTTTGCAATATCGGCGTCTTCACGCACCAGAATCATCCCACCACGTGGTCCGCGCAGTGTTTTGTGTGTCGTGGTGGTGATGACGTCAAACCCATCATCAAATGGGTTTCGCGCAGCACCCCCTGCAATGAGTCCTGCGATGTGTGCCATATCGGCAACTGTGTACGCTCCCACTTCCTTCGCGATTTCCACAAACTTCGCATAGTCGAGTTCACGACTGTACGCAGAGAATCCAGCGAGAATTATTTTTGGTTTATGCTCATGCGCAACGCGGCGAAGTTCGTCATAGTCTATCTCCCCTGTCTCAACATCTTTCATTTGGTAGCGCACAAAGTTGAACACTTTGTTGATCGACGTGGTCGGATGTCCATGTGTCAGGTGACCTCCGTGTTCGAGGTGCATACCCAAGACCGTATCGCCTGGCTCAAGGAGTGCAAAGTACATTGCCATGTTTGCTGGTGCACCTGAGAGTGGCTGCACATTAGCGTACGCACAATTGAAAAGCTCTTTAGCGCGGTCTATGGCAATTTGCTCAACTACATCGGTGTACATCTGCCCGCCGTAGTAGCGCTTGCCCGGGTAGCCTTCAGCGTATTTGTTCGTGAGCACTGAGCCGTTCGCTTCGCGAACGGCTCGCGACACGTAGTTCTCGCTTGGAATCATTTCAATCCCCTTCCGCTCACGCTCTTCCTCACCCACAAGGGCGTTATAAATCTCCTTGTCTTGTTTTTCAATGTATGTGTAGTCGTCGTTCTGCATGATAAAAATCCTTAGTTTAGTAATCCGTATTCTGTTGTGCTGCTACTACAACATACTTATCGTGTATCCCCGTCACCATGCAATGTACCCCGCGCTTTCCGTGATTGTAATCTTACGATATTCTCTTCTGCAATGTCCTCAAGTGAGAGGTCAAGCTCTGTGGCAAGCTGTGCGGCGTACCACAACACGTCACCAAGTTCACCCTTTAGAGCTTCTCGCACCTCATCACTCAAGGTGCCTGCATTGTCTCGCGCTATTTTCTTCACTTTATTTGCAATTTCACCACCCTCGCCTGCAAGCCCGAGTGTTGGATACACGTAATTATTGCCTGCATCTGGATACACTACGGTCTCACGAGATTGTTTTTGATACTCAGAAAATTTCATACTGTTATGATACAAGTTTTTTTGCCTAGTTGTAAATATCTGTAAGCATTGAGCATCACCATTAATAAAAAGCGGACAACCACATCGACCGCTTTTATAGAAAGATACCTTTACGTATACCCGAGTGTTGTGCGAGCCTCATGCAACACCGCATGCTCGTCACCTTGTGCATCGATACCGTGAAAGGTATAGGTAGCACAGAGGTGCTGCTGACCTCGTTGCATACCATCGCGCACTGCTCGCTTGAACCGTTCGTGTTCACAATCAAACGAGTTATGTTCACCTCCAACATCCATTCGGTCACGGATGCGTCTTTCAGCCTCTTCATATGGCAAATGACAAACAAGCATGTCCACTGAAACCCAGATAACACCGACTGCACTTGATTGCTCATATGCTGAAATAGCTCCAACAACACTGCATCTTCATGGGGATGTACCTGGTAACTATAGGTCGACAATTCCGAACGATCTGAAATGACTGTTTTTCCAGCCCGCAATGCCGACACCACCACAGTATGCAAATGTTGCAGGCGATCGGCGTAAAATAAACAAAGCTTTGCTTCATGTACCACATCAGTCCGAAGCACAAGCTCACGAATACTGTTTCCTGCGTCGGTACCTCCGGGCTCACGCGTGCAAATCGTCTCGACACTGTCTTCAGTCAGCGTGCGTACCAAATTTTTTGAAAGTGTTGTTTTTCCCGAACCATCAGGACCTTTCAATACAAATAAGTCTACTCATACGTAACTCCTTGCTTCAAAAGAACTCAATAAGTATGCCACACGTTTACCAAATATAGACCGCACATGACAAAAAAGTTTTGTGTCAATATTACAAAACAACACTAGCTGATACACTCTCAACAGGATTGTTCCTACACAATACAACTCTTCAAATTAGTACGAGTAAGACAAAATGAATCTTGGTACAGCAATTTCTTCATTCATACATAAAATCATGTTGCGGCTACTGACGCACACTGAAGTTTCACTACCCAATGGCGGAAAAGTGATTTTGCTCAAAACAGGTGCGGTTATCGGAGCGGAGGAAGAAGCAATGCTCCAAGCATTGCATTCACGCTCAATTGGTGGTATTCGTGCACACTTACAGCAACTTATTAAGTATGGTGCAGCAAAGTTTATGCGCATGTTCTACGTGGGATATGGTCATAAATCCATTGGTGACTGCGGGAGTGCAACGATATTTATTGAGGGTGTTTCGATGTTAGCCGCTAAAGCAATACAAGATACACCGCTCTATAATGGGCAAGAAGCATCAACTCGGTACATACCGTTTGACAAACAACCCTTCTACAATCCAGCAACAACTGCTGATGGTGACGACATCCTTGAACGGCAACGAAATTTTTACCTCCATGCCCTACAGGTTATGCAAAAAGAGCTCCTGTCTCGATATCCATATGAAACATATGGAGACACAGAAGCATCTGAAAGTAGAACCAAATACAAAAAGGCAATTAATGCACGAGCATTCGACATCACCCAGTGCTTCTTGCCAGCTGGTACGTCGACCAACCTTTCTTGGCACACAACATTACGTCAGTTTAGTGACAGACTGCTATGGTTGAGAAATCACCCACTTGAGGAAGTGCGCGCTATTGCAGAAGCAATCGAGGAAGCCTTGTTGCAGATGTATCCGAACTCGTTTTCAAAAAAAACGGTACGAGGATACGGAGGCATACGCGGCATCGGTTATGTCAGACGCATACTATTGGCATGACCCAGAAGCTTTTGAGTTCGTACTGTCTCGTAACGATGTAGACACGGTAGCATTGGAACAGTATCGTGAAGTACTCGCTTCGCGCCCTCCAAAAACAGAGCTGCCAAAGTGGCTCGGTGATTGCGGGACAATGCAGTTTCAATTTTTGTTAGATTTTGGAAGCTTCAGAGACCTACAACGGCAACGGTCGGTAACACAACGTATGCCGCTGCTGACCACCGATATCGGTTTTCATCCATGGTATCTTGAGGAGCTCACTCCTGAGCTACGCAGAGAAGCAGAAGATCTGCTCGCCTCACAACAGGTACGTATCAATGCCTTGAGGGTAAGTAAAGAAGTTGAACAATACTATATTCCAATGGGATATCTCACTGCTAACAGCTTTAGTGGTGATCTACCAGCAATGACCTATATCACTGAGCTGCGTGTCACTCGATTTGTGTATCCTACACTGCGTATACAAGCAGCACGAATGGCAGATGCATTACAACTCGCATTTGGAGAAACTGGATATGTCCTTCATCTTGACCCGGAACCAGATCGCTTTGACGTAAAACGTGGCGAACACGACATCGTCAAGCAAACTGCATAAGGGTCTTCCCTATAGAAACCGGCGCACATTTCTGTGCGCCGTTCTTTTATATACTCCTATGATTTTGGTGGTGGAAATGGCGCAAACTGTTTTGCAAGTTTTGCAGCCGTTTGCACCTGATAACTTGCATTGCCGCGTGCAGCATACAAGAACTCTTTCACTGGTGGTTCAATCATTCGCTCAAGACGTATTTTTGCAATAGGCTGTCCCATTCGGATAACCAAATTTTCAAATGGTCGCACCTCAAGCGTGAACGGTGCACCTTCACCCTCACCATCTTTGCCGTATCCCCAACCAGGGTCAAGATACCCTGCATAGTGAGAACGAAACTCTCCGCTTCGATCATCCATTGATACCATTTCTCCAGCATACCCAGGGGGTATACGCACCGACTCACGTACTGAAAGAATGTAGAAATTATCTTTAAATAAATTCACAACACCGCTATCAGTATAGATGGGTGTGAAGAAACGATACGGATCAACATCGCGATGCTCTAGATTGAGCACATCTTCTGGTGTTGCAATACATCGATACCCCACAACACCTTCGACGGGAATATCAAGTGTGAGCATGATAGAGCCATCTTTGTCATGACGCGGGATTTCCTCATATGCAAGCGGTCTTTTTTCATCAGGGCACCACACCAACTTTTCTGTACTGATGTTTGTCAGTAAATCGATATCAGAAAAACGAGTGTTGCCATTGAAAAATCGTGCCTGTGCAAATGAGTACCCTGGCGGTATACGAATACCAAATGATTTTGGCTCAATAACAATCCAAAGTTTGCCGTGAAAACCTGCTTCAATAGAATCATACCGTGGCATACGGTCAGCAATAATGCGTGCATGCACATCGACCCTACCTGTTGATGACTTTGGATTGGTGTACCCATAAAACCCTTTCGGTAAATCAATCTCCTCACTCAGTTTTGCAATGTATTTTCGACCAGCCTTGAGTGGTCGACTAATATCATGCCGGCCATTAGCACCCATAAGCGTGAGCAAATCTTGCACACACTCACCTTCTTGAGGAAGCGCAACACGATCAACCTCATAAATCTCATCTGTATCATGCAAATCGAGCGACGCACCAGAAACCGAGGAAGGCTTGGCATGCGTAATGTATCCCGCCTCGCAAAACGCATGAATGCGCTGCCCAGGAAGCACACCTCTGTTTTCAGACATTATGTCACCTCACTATAAAAATGAACTTCGGAACTATTTATGTGTCAGTAAATAGTATTTTTTTAAAGAATGCAACCCTATTCCTCATTTGTATAAAACGGCTTCATCAACGGATAGTAGATGTCATCTTTTTGAGACTGGAACACCTCGTGACGCGTATCTATGTTAGTAAACGTGAGGTTTGGTACGTCGCGTACCATAATGATTGGCGTACATTCTGCAGTTTCGCCACTGACCGCATTTGAGCCGGCTGCGATACAATCAACAATATTGGTTGTACAAAATTGCATATGCCGATTAAACAAATCTAGCTTTCCTTTATGGCTCTCAATTGGATGAAAACCCCACCACGCAAGTGAAACGCCTATGGCGCCCATACGCATCGGTTGTGAATGGCTGTCGGTGATAATGACTCCAACATTTTTGAGTGTATGTTTTTGCTTAAGATACTTCCAAATCTCCTCAGCAATATCAAATGCTTTTTGGGGCAACAGAATAAAGTGGTCATTTGCATTTGACTCATCAATACCTGCACCGTAGAACATCGCATGATATTTAATAGCAAGTGGAGACATTGCATATTTTGTGTGACCTTCAATAAGATAATCAGCCTCCTGTTCGACGAGTTGTCGTTTTGTAACCTCTGTATTTGGAATACAGCGACCTTGATGAATCGCAACAATTTTGGAAGTAATGAGCACCACATCACCTTCTTGTACACCAGTAAGGTACTTATCAAGCACCGCAAAGAGGTCGTCTTTGGGTGGCTGCATGATACGGGTTTTGATAGGAATGTATTGCATAATATGTGCAGGGTAGCATATATTTTGGACATATTAAATCTCAGAGATTTTTTGGATACTCCAAAGAAAAAGCCGGGCGCTTCGCGCCCGGCTTTTTCTTGTTTCGGATATAGAAGTTCTGTATCTACTTATTTTACGTGAACCTCTTACTTGGACAAACGAGAAGATATATGAAAGTTCACTTTCATATATTCTGCGAGTGCAGTTCAAGCATGCTTTGCATACAGGAACAGTACACCCTATAAGCAGAGCTTCCTTTCTGCATTCACTCAAAAACAAAATACTCCAATCGATTGGAGTATTTTGTTTTATTCACTCGATTGAAAGTCGCTGTTTCTGTTCATAAACTCCAGAAATATCAGACAGGGTCGGTACACATTAGCCCGTAACCTTTACCTCTTACAGAGGCTGTATACCTTTTGGCTATTTTCGCTCCTTCCAGTCGCAAAATAGCTCAAAAACTTCGTGCATATACATTTATATTATATGCATTCCTTACAGGAACTGTTCAGGTTGTATGAAAAAATCCTAGTCAAAGTGACCAGGATTTTTTCATACAACCTCAGTTTATGTGAACTATTTCACATGAACCCCCATACTCCGACAAGTCCCTTCAATGATTTTCATTGCAGCGTCGATGTCGTTTGCGCTGAGGTCTTGCATCTTTTCTTCTGCAATCTCACGGATTTGATCTCGCGTGATGTCTCCCGCCTTTGACACGAGATTCTTTCCTGAACCTTTGTCCTTCCCAATTTTTTTAAGGATAAGACGTGATGCAGGTGAGGTTTTAATGATGAAATCGAAACTGCGGTCATCGTACACACTAATTTCAACCGGTACGACTTCCCCCATACGTTCACGAGTTTGCTCGTTGAACTGGTTTACGAATTCACCGATGTTGATTCCTGCCTGACCAAGTACTGGACCAAGCGGAGGGGCTGGTGTTGCCTTGCCTCCGACAGCTTGTACTTTGATTTTGTTAATTACTTGCTTTGCCATTTCTTAGTAGTTAGTTAGTAGTTCGTAGTCGGTAGTGACGCACTACGTGCGTCAGACACGTCCTGTTCCATAGCCAGAATGTGTCAAAATAGAAGCGGTGAAATAGTACATAATTCTGGGCTGTTTGACAACCCTCTGGAAGTATAAGTATCTCGTATGAGAATTAGTCGACACAGATTCTGAAACAAGCTCAGAATGACAGTGCTCTTGATAGTAAGACAAGAAAAAAGACCTGAGTAGGTCTTTTTTCTAAGAAGTTCTAAATTGAATAAATTTCGAGGCGCACGAAGAAATTATTGTGAGCCGTATATGGACATACGGTGAGCAGTAATTTGCTGAAGTGCAACAAAGAAATTTGCCAATTTAGACCTTCTTCACTTGGAGGAAGTCCAGTTCGACTGGCGTTTCGCGACCGAACATACTCACCAACACCTTCACTTTCCCACGCTCTTCATCAATCTCACCCACCTTCCCTTCAAGCTCTTTGAATGGACCATCGCTGATAATGACGATGTCATCAATTGAGAGATCAACACGGTGCTTCGGTGTATCGTCTTCCATACGATTGAGGAGAGCATCAAGTTCGCCTTGCTGCAACGGTACTGGTTGTGTACCACTCCCCACAAACCCAGTTACCCGCGGTGTGTTTCGAACGACGTACCATGATTCATCGGTCACAATCATTTCAACCAACACGTATCCTGGATACATTTGGTCTTCTTCGGTGACCCGCTTACCGCCTTTCACACGAATTTTTTTCTCAGTTGGTACCACTACATCAAAAATGAGGTTTTGCATGCCGAGTGACTCAATACGCTGCTTGAGGTTTCGGGCAACGGCATTTTCATAGCCTGAGTATGTATGGATAACGTACCAATGTCGCTCTCCTGTTGAATGTTGTTTTGCCATAAATGAGTTTGTAGTTATTAGTTCGTAGATAGTAGTGGAATGTGCCTGTGGCACATTTTCTAAGTGCTAGGCGCTACGTACTATCCCTATTTTAGGAACCAGTCGAGTCCTGTGGTAAATACGTAGTCGAGTGCACCAAGAAATGCTGCAATTACTATAGAAATAATGATGACAAGCGCTGTGTACACGACTGCCTGTGTTTGTGTTGGCCATGACACGTGCTGCAGCTCAGCTTTTGTGTCTTTAAGGTAGTTGATGAATCGGCTCATGGTAATTTGAGTTAAAAGATGGATTAGAGTCGAGAATGATATTTCCCTTCTCGCAAGACGGTACGATATTTTTGCTCGTGTGTTTCTCGCAAAATATCTACCGTTTGCATAAGAGAATTATAGTCGATGTTCCGACATACTCTCCTTCTAGCGCAGATGCTAACGCATGTTCGCACTGGGTCGTGCTCACTTGCGAAGCGTCTGCATAAGAAGGTTATTGTCGCAGCTTTGCTGCTCTGCAACCTTCTAAAAAACGCCCTTCCAGGGCGAATTAGCTAGATAGTATCAGATTTTAAGGAAAAGTAAATATGTACTGGTAATGTCTAAAAGCAACAAAGTTTGCAGGCTAATTGCAACACTTCTGGATTGCTTCGTTATCACTCGCAATGACGGCAGCGTAGCTGCCGTCATTGCGAGAAATTAAAACAGCCCCTGAGGGCTGTTTTAAGACGAAGCAATCTAGAAAAAATTATTTCTCCTTACTTGAGCAAACGAAGAGAAATATGGAAGTTCACTTTCATATATTCTGCGAGTGCAGGTCAAGCATGCTTTGCATACAGGAACTGTACACCTTATCGATATTTTATTTCGGTGTACACCTTATAAAATATCAGGCAAGGTTTTAAATAGCGTCCCATGCTATTTAACCTCATACGTAATACTCACATTCGAGGTAAACGTATTTTCACCAACAGGCATCTCTGGCACCATTGCTACTACTCCAACCGCATCATCAAACGGCATCATGCGTGTCTCTGCCATATAGTCTATACGGCCACCGCCAGCTTCGTTGAAGCCAACAATCCGCACCAGCTGTACACCGAGGTCATCGGCGAGTTCTTGTGCTTTGTCTTTCGCGTCAGCAATTGCTTTCTCCCGTGCTGCGACTACATGCACATCTTCTTCATCGACAGTGAAGTTGAGTTCTGAAATACTGGTTGCACCACGCTCACCAACGCCTGCAAGCAACGCACCTGCTGCACCGGTGTCACGTACCTTCACTATAACTGACTGGTTCACCTCATAGCCGCGGAGCACCCGCTTGCTATCCGAACAAGTTCCAACCGCACAGGTCGCACGCACATAGTCGTATTGTGGACGGAGTTGATATTTTTGTGTCTTTGCATCCTCCTCTGCGATTCCTTCGTCTTTGAGATATGCAAGGATTGCATTCACTGCCTCTGCAGATTGCGCTTGTGCTGCAGCCGCTTCTGTAGCCTCAGCACGTACTGAAAAACTAAACGATGCAATGTCAGGACGCGCAAGCACTTCCCCTTCACCCGACACTGAAATAGTTGCAGCATTTCCGGTCAGATACTGTGCTTCTTTGAGTGTGCGCTGCGTATATGCATACAACGCAACAATGCCCATAATGAGCACCAGCGCAAAAAGCATGCGCATATATTTTTCTTGAAATACCATATCCTTTTATATATTAAATACTGTAAAAAATGACCAAAACGGTGACCAGCCCGCGCCACATCGCGCCGTCAGCGCTGCCATATCTGCTTCAGTAATACCCGTTTCAAGTGATTGTGCTTCCATTAAATGATACATAATAGACTCCTCACCGTCAACATGGTCGAGCAGTAGCGCATGCCCCATTTCATGCGCAAGCACTATTTGCAATTCATCAAATGAATCATACTGGTAGATATTGATAATATTGCTTCGATAATCACCCTGTGTGAATTCATGTTCCTCAGTAAAGCGCTCGTTGTATTGGTCAACGATTTCATTGTAGTCCGTAATAACTGAGTTACCTTTTGCGCTCAGCGCATTCATTTCTTGCACCAAACCATTGAGCTTACGCGCGATGGTATTGAGTTCTGTTTGTTCGGCACCCAATGCTACTTGGCGGGCCTCAAGGTCTGCAAACACTGCCTCAGGAGCCCCACCCTCCTCATTCCACTTGGCAACCTCTGCATTGTAGGCACGCAAGCGCACCTCATAGCCTGCTGATTGTTGTTGATACGACTCTTGGAGTGCTCCATAGGAGTTGAGCAATGTCTCATACTGGTCGCGCACACTATCGCTCACATCTTTTCGGTCATCAAGCTCCTGACGCAATGTCGCTTCGTGCTCGGCAAATTGCTGTCGATTGTCATACACAAAGTTGATGACCAAATCCCCTGCCTCGTCGTACACAAAGAGATCCTTCCCAGAGGCGTCTTCCCACATACGTTCTGCTGCACGTGTGAGCCTTAACACTTCATCCTGCGCAATAGCAAATGACGCATCGATGGTACCAATACGATACGTAATCGGACGAAAACACCCCCCCATCATGGTGGTATACCAGTATCCCGAACCAAATAGCACGGCTACCAAGAGCAACAGTAATACGCTGAGTCGCATAGTGTGTACCAGTATACCAAATAGTACCTGTGAGCATCGTTCTTTTGCAGCAACACACTGTCATACGTGAAGGAAATTTGGTCTATGACCCAAACCTATGTGGGCTCTGCGCTTGAGGTCTTTTCAGACCTGCAATCAAAGGCAACGAGTAACTCTATTAAAAACCTGACCGTCGTGACCTCCATGGGTGTTGGTGGTACCCTCCTCGGACTCTTTGCAAAAACCGAACTGCCCTCACTCACACTCACTGGTGTTTTCTACTTTGCAGTGCTTGCCCTTATTGGATGGAGCGCAAACAAAATCATGGAGCGCATCTACCTCAATAAATCGTATACCATTAAAGATATTAAAGCCGACCGCAATATCAGCTAACACACAATGCAAACAAAAACGACTGCTCAATAGAAAAATTAAGGGGTTAGACCCCTTAATTAAAACAAATCCCAAATCTCCTCATCCTCATCTCCATCGATTTTGAAGATAGCGATACCGCGGAGGTCATATTTCTCCGCAAGGTCCATTTTCTCTTCAATTGCATCGGCATCAGACATAGTCACATAGTTCACGGTCACGGTTCGCCCCGTTGCGTTTGCAAAAAGAAGTGCTTTTGCTGCAGCTTCGTTGCCCTTAGTAGTGCCCTTTGGCGCTGGAAGCACGTTGAGGAGATTCCAAATAGATGACTCGGGGAAATAGGTGAAGCTCAGCTCACCTGCTTTGTTCCTGCCGGGCTTGATGTCGTACTCGTCAGCAATCTCTAGCGCGCGCGGCATATTGCGTGCACTGATGCGCTCATAGCTTTTGTACCACTCTGGTTCCACGGTAATAGTCCATTCGCGACCATAGGTTGGTACGCCGAGCATGATTTTGTCCTCGTCGATATCTTTAAGCGCAAGCTTGATGACTTTCTCTACCCAGTCGGCATCCGCAACCGGATTATATGGCTCACCGCGCTTTTCGCTATTGAGCGTAAGGTCTGCACGCTGTTGGTCATATGCCATGATTTCTACCCGATCACAGTAGCGGTTGATTGCGCGGTAGTCGTTTGCATACTGAATATCGTCAGGAACGTCACGGTAGAGCGACTCAGGTGGTGTGCGCGCCTCAACGGTACAGGTGAGCATGTCTCGCCCAAGCTCATCTTCAAGTTCTTTGAGAAAGAGTGAGAAGTACTCCTTCGTCTGTGCCCACTTCCCTTCATAATCGATATCGACACCATCGTACCGCCCCTCGTCGACCATCTCGACGATTGCATCAATGTGCGCGCGGCGCTTCTTTTTGTCACTCAACACTGCGTGAATTTCAGCTGCATTAAACCAGGTGACCGTTGGGACAATGTCCACTCGTCTCTTCTTTGCTGTTTTAAATAATTTTTTCCACTTTGACTCATCGAGGTCTGCACGGTCTTTGAGGGTACCGTCGTTTTGCACTTCAAAGGCAAAGGGGTGGATGGTATCAAGATCACGAATGTGCTTCTTTGCTGAAGCAACGCCGTCGGTATCGCTCCAGTACGGAATCCAGCCTGCAACCTCAAGCGAGGTACGTGCGTCAGCTGCCGCAGGCACAAGGAATGCCAACACAAGTGTGCATGAAAGAAAGTATTTGGTAGTCATAAGATAATAGGGTTCACTTAGTATAAACGTATGAGCGGCACAAATCTTGCACATGTATCAACCATATTTGCGGTTGGCGTAGTATTGCACGAATGAAGTCGCCGGTCGCAAAGCGGCCGGCGACTTCATTCTCAGCACTGTGCAGTACTGCTGTATACAACCCCTGCAAAACACCGCGCATTTCCTGTATATACATCTGTGCAAAACCTGTGGGCACTCCTCTGCACAGGCGCGATTGCACACACCAAACCATGGAGTGCCCACACTTTCAAAAACATCGACATAATGCTATTATCACCGCACAGCCCCACTGGGGCACTAAAAACCTTGCGTCCAGAAACCCGCTTATAGTGGTTTGGTTTCCTCGCAAGGTTCCAGACCCTCCTGTAGGCGGGTTTGTTTAATTCCTAAAAACCTTGCGCAATGAAATTGTTTATAAAACGTGCACGAGACCAGCATGGGCTACCAATCGTGACACGCGAAGAGTACTATGATGGCATCACACCAGAAACCATCTTGTTACAAGAACGCATCATCAATACCAGTCGAGTACTGATACTGATTGCATGCATTATTGGCATTATATGGATACTCTAGACATGCCCCAACACCCCCACCCTACAAGGTACTCAGTGCTTCACGTGAGGGCATTTCCTCTGAAATAGCATCGTAGACATTGAAGATGTGCTTGATATCGTCTGAAGCAGTATCTGCGGTATTTCCAACCGACGCTGCCTGATACGTGCCCATACTCATCAGTGAATGATTCGACGGTGCAAAACGGAGTGTCGACATTGCATCATAGAGTTCTTGTACCCGTGTTTCGGTATACGCTTCATTAAGCGCAACGCCCATTGCGATACGCATCCACATCATCTGTGGCGTTTCAATTACCTCGCCACTATCGAGTCGTACCAAATACTTTTTATGCAAGAGCGCAGCACCCGGATACATGAAGAGATTGTCTCGTGCAGGATCAAGCAACGCTGCCATCTTTTCGAGATCAAATGAAAGAATCCGTCGATCAAGCTGTCCACCTTCAACACCGCGACGCATTGCGCGCACAAACGCCGTGCGGTATACGTCGTTGTATTCATCACGGGTAAGGGTGGTTGTGCCACCTGTTACCTCCTGACATACCCGATCACAGAGCTGTCGCGCTGCAACAACTGAGTATGCGGCATCTGTTTCAATACTCGAACGCAGTACATCAGTCACGAGCGCTGCGATATCACGTGTGTTGATACCGTCGTAGAGACCACGCTCCACATTATCAATCACGGCATCAAAGTCGATTGCTGCTGCATGCCCCTCAGCGAATCGCACGAGGTATGCGTGCATTTTTTCGCGTGCATATGGTTCTTTTTTTCCTCCAGTGCGGGTAATCATGAAACTATCCGCAGTGACGCCATCGCCCACCACTTGAGCATTCCCGGCGTCTTTAAGATATCGATGTAAAATATAGGTTCGTGCTACTGCAAAATACGAATACTGCATAAACACGTGTTCAATAGTGTCTTGCACTTCTTCGGTTGTTGGTCTGCGCCCTTCGCGTTCCCCAAGTGCAAGTAGTGTGACCCCCACCGCCTCCACCATCGCGTCTAGAGTCTCTTCGTCTTCAGGGACCCCTTCCACTGCCAATGCCTTGTGCATTGCTGTTTTAATTTTTGTTGCGTCAAATGCTTCGATGACGCCATCTCGCTTGATAACCTCTGTGACCATAGCTTGTACTATTGTTTAATAGGCACTAATAAAGGACGTTCGTGTACTCAACGAGTTACATGAACTGTGCACGCCGCACTGGAGAAACGCGGACCATTATGTGCTTCGTATACCCCCGACACACGAAGAGCAAGTAGCGTGTGTTAGACACATAATAGCATGACTACTCTTTGGCTGATTTCCTATGTATTTTCTACCCCATTTTAATAAATGCTTAAAATCCTTGGTTTTTTAAATGAAGGTTTTTTAGCCTTCTGTGCGCTGTCTGTGGATAGCAATATTTCGCACCGGGAGACAAGTCTTGTGCACCTGCAAAGGGTGTTTTGTAGTGTTACAAATACCATCATTACGATATTGACATGCCATATTTCTGGTAGTACAGTTTCATTTGTCGTCCTGCCCGTACTGGAAGAAGGATGATGTTCTCAAACAAAAATAGAGGAACACCTATGTTTCATCACGAAAAACCGGCGTCTTTGAACGCGACGTTTAAAGACATCTTACTACCTATCATATCCGAACCACTCCTTGAAGGCCCTGAACTTGATACACAAATGATGGAAGCGGCATATTCAATCGTCATGATGCTTGCACATCAAGGTATCGCCGTCAGTGAGACTGGAAATCATCTGGTGGTACAAGATTCGGAAGACTCACATAATGTTACGCTCTGTGATATGCATGGCATTATCACGAAGTTCGCAGCAAACGATGTCATGAAGACTGGTGCTGAAGCAATTGTTGGCAAATTATGGCGACGTGTGAAGCAGGTTATTGTGTCTGAAGCGGTGGAGATAAACGAGGCCGTCAAAGCTGCACAAAAGAACAAATCTACTGAAAAGACGACGAGAAAAGCACCTTTTGTTGCAAAGAAAACATCGATGTCTGCTGCGACATCGTCTCTCGAATAAACATTCCTCTTCACTGGCCCTTGGTTGAAAACTTTGGGCCATTTTCAATACCCACTCAATAATGCAAACCCTTAGCATGCTAGTTGACCCAAACACAAGTTGCTTGCATAGTATTTTCCTCCTCCATCCTCTTATGGTGGACTCAGCCCGGTCAGAAACTACCGGACACTTTTAATGCAAAAGAGGCGCCCGCTACGCGGGCGCCTCTTTGCTATCCGTCAAACTCCCCTATCGACGAAGCCCATCGCGAATCTCACGAAGCAGCTGCACCTCTTCTGAAGACTCTGCTGGCTTTTCTTCTTCTGCTGGCTCTTCCTTCTGCATTTTGTTGATTACCTTCACTACCATGAAGATAACAAACGCGACAATCACAAAGTCGAGCACTGACTGCAAGAATACACCGTAGGTGATGTGCGCATCCCCTACCTCAATCGCAAGCCCCGTGAAGTCGACACCCTTCATGAGCGTACCGATAACTGGTGTAATGATGTTTTCAACGAGCGAAGACACAATCTTCCCAAACGCAGCACCAATAACCACAGCAACTGCCAGCTCAACTACGTTGCCCTTCATTGCAAATGCTTTAAATTCAGTAATAAATCCTTTCATATAGACATGTATTAATTATTAAACGAAATTGCGACCAGTATACCTCGTGCGCTCACATATTCCGTATCAGACAATACACACCATACACGTCAACATATGCTGACCATACATTACTAAAACACTGGATTGCTTCAGCACATGCTTCGCAATGACGGCACCGTAGGTGCCGTCAGAAGAAAAACCTATAGTTTTTCTTCTGAAACAGGCGCGAAGCGCCTGTCTTTGCGAGCGAATGCGAAGCAATCCAGGAGTTTTGAGATAGACGGTACTCAGTACGTTATCCGACCAACTAGATACCTAATTAGTCGGATAACATATGTAGTGGCTACCCACCAAACAACGCCCGTGCAATATAAAACCCAAGCCCCGCACCAATCAGAAACATAAAGGTAATCAGGAGTATCATGTCGTTTTTATCCATAGAAAAAGCATAGCATAGACACAATAAACCCGCGCATTCTTGCGCGGGTTGTTGAAAGCACTACACTCCCTTCCTAAAAGCAACCACCATTGTCGGCTCGAGATGAGCATAGAATTCGTAGTCACGAGCAGTGAGTAATCGACAGTCTTCAAGAATCCTTTTGGGGCGTGATCCCGCCGGTCTATATTTTTTAGGCAAGACACCTTCAACCGCCTGCGGAACACGACATATCTCAAACACGCTGCCGTCAATAGGCTCCATCGCAAAAATAATACGCGATAATATTTTTGTCTGTTTGATATTTTTTTCGTCACGGACAACATCAACTGGCTGACGATAATACTTGAGTCGTGCAAATAGTGCATCCTCAGGACCACAAAGCACATATCCTTTCCCTAATTGTTCAGCGACAAAAGAATCATATGAAGGCTGATCCTTCCCATACGTACCAACACGTATAAAGTCGACAAAGCGTACATGTAGCATGTCTGAAAAATCAATTCGCTCTACCAACTTTCGTGCAGAACTCGTAATAAGACACTTATGCATACCATCATAGACGCTTTCCAGTGATTTAAGATTATGCACTCTAGGAACAGCATCTAACCTCATGGACATCTCCACCAATTGTTTAACTGACCTTGTATTCCTAATATCACTCATAGCATTCTCTCCAATAAATCAGCAATATTCTGCACAGATAATACAATTTATTTTATTTTTGTCAAAAAGGTCGCACCCGTGGTGCGACCTCCATTATTACCCTCCTCATGAGAGTCCCGCACAAATCCAACCAGGACCACCACGCGGTGACGCTGTAGGCAGCACATACTCCGTTTTTGTGAGATGCACTGGGGATAAGAGGAACCACCCATAGTCGTCTACCCACACGAACCATTTGTCCCCGTCATTGGTAATCTGCCCATGCGTACCTTCTTTGAGCATATCTACATAACGGCTCATGCAATGAGGCGAACAATACCCCCGTACCGCATTAGCAATTGTAGGAGCAATATCCCCTTCGGAAATTTCAGTTTTTTCCACGTATCACCCCCAAGTGTGATTGAAAGAACTATACATAAAACCCGCTCATAGAGCGGGTTTTAGTTTGTACTTCCAGAGAAAGTTTCTTACAACACAAAACGCGCCCGACGAACATGTCGAGTATGCCACCAACAATGTGTTTGTGTTGCAATGCACTGCATCACCCTCGATGATACCAAACCAATATCGCATGTCAAAGACATGAAGCTATACTTCAATATCACTATTTCTCTCTGTAGAGGTATCTCTGCGCTATTAGTGGAAACTCGCCACATACTCATGTTTATTTCACTTTTTCACTATGGAACACGTCATCGAACACACACAGGGCACCCCTTGGTATAAGACTCGCAAGTTTTGGGGAGTGGCTATCTTTATTCTAATCTCAATTAGCTGCTTTATCTTTTTTACTAACATGACCCCTCTCCGAAGTGGCTATTGGCTCTTTTTCGACTTTGCATTTGCCTTTGACAGAGCTTTTTTCTACCCTTCCTGCAACTGCTTTTCTAACTGCTCAAGCGTTTTCCTAAACTGGGCACGAACTTTTTTCGCTTCAGGATTGGCATTTTGAATAGTTTTGAAGAGATCCCAACTGTCATTTTTGAGGTTGCCACAGAAACGCAAGAGATATGCATACGACTGTGTGTTTGCCGCATAACTTTTGAGCCCCATATCAAGCAGTGCCTTCCCTATAAAGTGCGAAAGTCCCTGCATATATGCCACTTCTTGGTCGTGCTGCTTTGGAGTCTGCTCCACCACCTTGAGACCCAGTTCTTTTTTAAGGAACTGTTTGGTCTGCCTATAGGTACTGTGGGTAAACGAGATATTGCAGAGCACAATCGGCAGTCCCTCGATACCCTTCGCGCCAGACTCAGGACCAAACATAGGGTGAGTGCCGAGTATTTCATGTTTTTTAAAATACTTCTTTAAGAGCGCAAGCGGCTTTTGCTTCACCGAAGAGATATCGAGTATCAATGCACCTGCTTTCACATGTGGTTTTGTACTGTGTATCGCCTGCTCAAGCGCATCAAACGGTACTGCGTACACCACCATGTCACAATCGGCAATCTTTGCTGGGTCCGTATCAACATCGACCGGCACCACCTTCACGTACGGTCGCAGATGCTTCGCCATAAACCGACCAAACTGTCCGTATCCTATAATTGCAACTTTGTTCATTGCGGAAAGTATAACAAAAAAACCGCACCATATATCTGATGCGAGTTTTGTCTGAAACAGACCAATCTTACTTATTTGTCTCTGCAAATAAACCATTAAAAATTGCAGAAACTTCTGAAATTCCGCTGGATTGGAAGTTTCTATACTTACCTGCCCTCCAGAAGGGGTTGGTAAGGTTGTCTGCATAGACATACTGACTGTACCTGGAGATACCATACTTGGTGGCATCTCTGCACCGGTGAGCTGTTTGTAGAGGCTTGCAATCCTTTGCACCGTTTCGGGCCAACGAACCGCACAACCGTGCTAAGCCACGCCCCGAGGACGAACCAGCCGATTGTGCCCACCAGTGCAGATGTGTCCATGTAGGAATTGTATCCGTCACCCACAAAAAGGAGAGCCGAAAGGCCGATAGCCTTTGAGAGGAAAGCGAATAGTCCACCAACCATGATGGCAAAGATAAAGTTCAGCATGAGAGGTCTCCTGATTGCTGGGAATTTGAATTGAGAAGTTCGAATGAACGTTCATTAATATAATACACTATTTTAGTGTATTTGTCAAAATTTTGGGCGGCTACCGGGAATCGAACCCGAACTGCCGGTACCACAAACCGGTGCACTAACCGTTATACTATAGCCGCCATAATCTATGCCGCAACATAGTAGCGGTTTTTGCCGTAAAAGTCGAGTGCTATGACGCGTCTACTACGTATTCAGGAAATTCAAGCAAGGTGTCGGCATCATCAATTTCATCAAAGAAATGACTATGCACTCCGCGAAATGCACCATCATCCATAACCTTCCGAATGTCCGTAACACTCATCCATATATTTTCAATTTTTTCACCTGCATCGAGCGCCATCTCCCCTTCTGTTTTCACGCCATCTGCAACAAAGGTATACACGAAAAACTCAGTCTTTGAATGTGGCTGTTCAACTGCCACAAGGGTGAGCCCTGCTGCAACAATGCCTGTTTCTTCTTTGAGCTCTCGTGCCATTGCTTCCACTTCAGTTTCTGATGCAACTTCATGGCGTCCTCCAGGGAGACTATAGAATGCACCGACAAAAGGCTGTTCTTGTTTTTGTATTAAGATTTTATTTTCCTTTACTAAAAAGACTTGGACGGTATCTGGTCGCTTGGTCATTTCAAAGGTGACGGTACTTCCGTCAAATTGTTCTTGTGGCCATTGATATACATCATGAATGATGCCCTCAAATACACGTGTTGCATTTTCGGGGATGACAATAGCGTCACGAGGAAGTGTGGTTCTCATATGAGTCTATTATAGCGTGGTTTTTTTGAATGTTAATTTGGCATAGGTGGAGCGTGACTATGGAGCATCTTTGGAGTATAAGGTTTATCTCGGAGCCACGCGACAAAACATAACGTTCATGTGAGTGGCGTCCAACAACTCCTAGTGAAGCTGCGAGCGTTTGCTTCTCACACTCCGCCTCACACCCGAGCCGTACGTGACGCAGGTCACGTATCCAGTGGGGTCAAGTTTCTAGTTCGCTAACGCTCACAAGAACTTTCTCCCCGGACCCACTCGTGCTCGCATTGAGCGAGCTCGCACATCGTTCCGTCTCACAAAACAACACACAAGCAAAGCAGTTTTCTGTGTACTGTTTTGTGCCTAGGAGAGGACTTGAAACTTACAGTTTCAGTATACCTTTTGGCTATATTATTTCGCTTCGCTCATAATCTAGCACAAAAGCTCTTCAAGTCCTCAAACCAAAATAAATTGCCAGATAGAAATCTGACAATTTATTTTGGTGCCTAGGAGAGGACTTGAACCTCCAAGGGATTGCTCCCATATGCCCCTCAAGCATACGCGTTTACCAGTTTCGCCACCTAGGCATAACTCTATTCAGAGCCCGTTCATTGTAAAGATTTTTTGTGCTTTTGCAAATTTTCTTTTCAAATGTGGGAGATTATTTGAGTAAAACATAGCATCAAAAATCTTTTTTGAGTCTTTGCGTGCATACCGCAATTGCGATGCACGAGTATGTTGTATATGACCTGTTGTTCCTAGTCTGGCATTAATTTCTTGCTGCAACCATTCTAAAAATTCAATACTTCCACTCGCAAACGCAATACTCACAACAAAACTATTGTTCCATCGTTTATCTTCCGAACAATATATAGTTCCGTCGCCATCCCACTCACCACGAAGGAAATCAAAAAGTAGTCATCGGGTATATCGAGTGAAGCAATGGTCAACGACTTGTTTGGAGACAATCCAATATCTTGCAGCCACTTATAGAACAAGACATCTCCAAACTGCACTCTGCAATATGTTCCATTTTGTTTATTACCACTGTACTTCTTGCCAATTGTAATGTCAGCAATCCCAAGACATGAACAATATGTCCTCATGAGGTCAAGGTCTTTGGATGTGAAATCAATATGCCGACCACCTTTTGATAGTGAACCGTCAGCTGCAATCAAACTGACTGCATACGCCAGTTCTGGACACCAGGCTGTATCTACCCTTCCCTTAGGTTTTGGTCCACGCTTCCCCATTTCTCTAAGAAACTGTCTAGAGTCTCATCGGAGTCTCAAGTAGGCAAAAATCTGAGCGAAACACGAGATGGAGACCAAAATGAACTCACGTTCATTGCGATCGAATCGAAGTGCTGCAGCCAGATTTTTGGCTACGACGACCCGAAATGAAGTACGGTCATATCATCTTTCATGGTGAGACTTTAGACAGTTTCTAATATATCATGTCTACCAATTATTTTTTAATACAACAAAACAAAAACCACCCGAGTGATGTGGGTGGTTTTTGAGTATCACTATTTTGCTTGGGCGTATTGCTTCAAGCAATATTAGCCTTCTTTCTTTTCTTCTGAAGATGCTTCAGGAGCTTTAGCATCGTCTAATACTTCTTCTTCCTTTGTTTCTTCAGCTGGAGCTTCGTCAGCCTTAGCTTCTTCCCCCTTCGGATCCTCCTCTGATGGAGTCTCTTCAGTTGTTTCAGCTGCTGCTTCCTCGGCTTTCTTCGCTTCTTCTGCTACCTTTGCTTCCTCTTCAGCACGAGCCTTTGCTTCTGCTTCAGATTCTGACGCAATTGCAACGAGACGCATGCGGCGCATCTGGCGCTTAATCTCACGAGCAACCTTCTCACGAATGTAGTAGAGCTTCGAACGACGCACCTTACTTCGGCGAGTAATTTCGATTTTGTCGATGAGTGGTGAGTAGAGTGGAAATACCTTCTCAACACCAATACCATCAACAACCTTACGTACGGTAAAGGTCGCACCAGCTTCGTTGCCATGCTTTCGTGCAAGCACAAGACCTTCAAATACCTGGATTCGGGTCTTTCCTTTATCTTGAATCTTTTGGTGCACACGTACTGTGTCACCCGCTTTCACACCGAGATTCTTTCGGTC
>JAJOLD010000008.1:49386-71779 GCA_021129515.1 Minisyncoccota bacterium | reverse complement strand
GCGAACGAATGTGAAGCAATCCAGTATTTTGCAATATATAATCCGGTTGTATTGTGGGTTTTTAATGAGCATAGGTGCGTTTGCTTTAAACAGAACCCCCCCCCGCAATCGTAGGTCGCGGGGGGGGTTCTAGGTACTAAGTGCTAGGTACTAAGCGCTACTCACAACTACTCCTTCGTAAGAATCAATGGTCCGTTTTCAGTAATCGCAACGGTGTGCTCGAAGTGTGCGCTCTTTTTCCCATCTTCGGTATAAATACTGTATCCATCACCGTCGTCATCAAACACCACATCCTTTGTACCTTGATTGATGATAGGCTCAATTGCATAGACATGTCCCACCTCAATCACTGGTCCGGTGCCTGCCTTCCCATAATTGGGAATATTGGGTTCTTCATGTACCGCATACCCCACACCATGCCCACAGAGTGATTCCACAATACCGTAGCCATGCGGCTTCACAAATGACTCAATGGCATTGCTGATGTCCCCGATTCGATTCCCTGGTTGCGCAGCCTTGATACCCACCGCACGCGCCTCACGAGTAACATCGATAAGCTTTTGGTCTTCTTTTGAAATATCACCAACCGGCACGGTAATGCCTGAATCAACAATCATATGCTTGTATGCAATCGACATATCGATATTGATGATATCACCTTCCAGCAACACCTCATCGACTGTAGGAATACCATGTTGTACGGTGTCATTCACCGATGCACAAATAGCTGCAGGATATGGTCGAGGAGCAAAGTCAGGGTGATACCCGAGGAGTACCGTTTCAACACCATATTCGCGCGCAAGTTCAATTGCTTTGTCGTCAACATCCTGCGTTGTGACACCTGGCACAGAAAAACGCCCAAGCTCCTTCAAAATGCGTGCGAGCTTTGCGCCTGCTTCTTGCAGTATTGCTATTTCTTCTGGTGTTTTCTTGCTAATCATGAATTATCCTATAGTGAGTGAAGCAACAATGTCCGCATACACACCTTCGATGTCTTTGGTGCCATCAATATCATGCACGGCTGTGCCTTTGCGATTTCGGTAGTATTCAACAACAGGTATGGTCTCCTCTCGATACCACCGCAGCCGTTCTTCAATTGATTCCTCGGTATCGTCTTCACGTGCACGGCTTTCCATACGTGCGCGTACCACTTCCTCAGGCGTATCGAGATTTACAATATCAATATGTCCACGTTCAAAGAAGGTACACGCATCTTCCAAATCAGCAATCTGCGCGACGGTTCGAGGAAAGCCATCAATGAGTAGGTGACTCTTTGGATCAAGTCGGTTGAGCATTGCCTGTCCCCAGAGCACCGCGGTCAGGAAGTCTGACTGGAGCTGTCCTGAGTCGAGTGTTGCTGCTACTTTGTTCTCAGCAAAAGTCTCCCCTGCTGCCGCAAGTGAACGAAACCGTCGACCAGTCTGAATGTCAACAATACGCCGCACCGCATCTTGACGCTCAAGTGCTGATTTTACTTTCTCAATTTGTGTCCCCTTGCCACTTCCTTGTGGACCAATAAAGATAATTGTTTTTGGTTGTGTCATAAATATATGTTGCGCTGAATGCCTCACTAGCGTACTACGAATTGACCTTCTCGAACACTTGTTCAATGAGGGTATCGATGGCTCCTTTTGCATCGTCGAGTGCACCATCTGTATTACTCACAATTACGTCGGCAAGGGGCTTCGCTTTTGCTTCGTGCACGAATCGTTCATGCCGCAGCGCAAGCTCTTCATCAGTCATAGGTGCCCGACCAAGCGCACGGCGTTTCAGCACCTCCCAGCCACCAGCGTCAATATACACAATGGTACGGTTCGCTTCAGGAATGAGTGGCTTCAAGAGTTCGATACCTTGCAACTCTATTTCATTGAGCACTACCTGTCCAGACTCCAATCGTCCTACCACCTCGGATTTCAAGGTGCCGTAGAGGTTTCCACCAAACTCCGCCCATTCCAAAAAATCACCCGCTTCCACTCGCTGCATAAAAGTATCTCTATCAATAAAATGATATTCCACTCCATCAGTCTCTCCTGGTCGCATCGTTCGTGTCGTGCATGACACTGAAAAATAGACCTCTGGGTATCCTGCTTTAACATGTTGCACTAATACACTCTTACCACTCCCCATGGGCGCCATGAAGAGTATGAGGTGACCTGTGATTTTTTTGGTGTCCATGGCGTGTAGCGTACCCAAGTATTCAGGTTTCTGCAAGTAACTTTTTATTTTTGGCTATGATTTTAATTATTTGTGTTTATGTTTTAAGACCAGTTCTTAGAAAGAGTACTACTGGATTGCTTCGTTACCACTCGCGATGACGCCGCCAAAGGCGGCGTCCACAATGGGTATTTTTTACTTTCTGCTTCGTCTCTTTGATTTTTATATTTACTTTTCTATTTTTTCTTTTTGATATTATTCATGTGGTATCCTTATGCTGAACTATGACACGCAAGCAAATTATTACTATTTCAGGGAAGCCTGGCAGCGGTAAATCATCAACGGCTGCAGAGGTTGCAAAATTGTTGAACTACGAACACCACTCTGCTGGAAAAATCATGCGACAAATGGCTGAGGAGAACAGCATGTCACTCGCGGAGATAAACAAATTTGCAAAGGATAATCCTGAGGTCGATAAAAAAATCGACACCTATCTCCAAAGCCTTGGTGAACGCGACGGCATTGTGATTGATTCACGTATTGCTTTTCACTGGATTCCTCATTCATTCAAAGTGTATCTCGAGCTCGATTCGGACATCGCAGCAGCACGCATCTTCAAAGATATGCAGAGCAATCGCGACCGCAAAGGTGAAATTGCGATGACCATCGACGCTGTTTGGGCACAAATGCAAGACCGTATGATGAACGAAAAACGTCGCTACCAAAAGCTCTACAACGTAAACCCCTATGCACGAAAAAACTTTGACCTCATCATCCACACCGAACGCAACAACCCACTCACCGTAAGTCTCTGGATTTTGGATCGGTATAAACAGTGGCTTAAGACGAGCTCGTGGAGACAGGTTGTTGAGAAAGTCCCCCTCGGATTTAGTATCAAGTAATTTCCATATAAAAAATTGCCAGACTACGCTGGCAATTTTTTATATGTTGCGATTTCTAGTACTCTCGCAATGAGACTTGTGAATCAAGTCGTCGTACAATATCGATGACCACTGACACCGCAATAAGCAATGCCGTACCACCAATCGCAAGCGTGGTTACGCCGGTCAATACCTGCATACCAATCGGAAGGACCGCTACGAATGCAAGGAAGACTGCACCAACGAGGGTGAGTCGGGTTACCAAGTTGCCGAGGTACTCTGAGGTGTGGGTGCCTGGTCGTACACCAGGGATGAAGGCACCACCACGTTGTAAGTTCTTCGCTACTGAATCTGGCTCAAAGGTCACCGCCGTGTAGAAGAAGGTGAAGAGGAGCACAAGGAGGAAGTACGCAGCTGCATACATACCCTGATTCTGGAAGAATGACTCCACCGCTGCTGACATACCTGCGACACCACTCACATTGAATGATGCAAGGATATTAAGCACCATCTGTGGGAAGAGAAGGATTGAGAGTGCAAAGATGATTGGAATCACCCCAGCCTGGTTCAGACGCATTGGGAGGTAGGTTGTAGTACCACCATAGGTCTTGTTCCCCCGAACCTGCTTCGCGTACGTGACGGGCACGCGGCGCTCTGCTTGGGTCATCACTACTACGGCATAGGTAATTGCAAGTGTTGCAATTAAGAATCCAACATAGAGTGGCACCTGCGATGTATCGAAGTTATAGAGAAGCTGTGTTGCGGTCGAAGGCAATCCTGCCACAATACCAGCGAAGATAATGATCGAAACACCATTACCAATACCGTATTCAGTCACCAGTTCACCAACCCACATAAGGAGCATAGAACCAGCTACCACGATAATAATGTTTACAATAAACTCAAAGGTTGTGAGTCCTGCGATTACTCCTTGATTCTGAAGGAGTGAAAGGAACCCAAATGCCTGAAGTACTGCAAGTGGGAGTGTGAGCATGCGGCTGTACTGGGTGAATTTTGCTCGTCCGGTCTCTCCTTCTTCGGTGTGAATTTCCTTCAGTCGTGGAGACATCACCGTCATCAGCTGCATGATGATGGACGCCGTAATAAACGGTCCTACACCAAGCATCACGATAGAGAGGTTCGCGAGTCCACCACCTGAGAAGATATTCAAGAGTCCCAAGAACTCGTTGTTCTGGAAGAATTCTTCAAGCACGAGGAGGTCGACACCAGGAATGGGTACTGCTGCCAACACACGGAATACTACCAGCGCACCAAGTACAAAGAGTACTCGATTACGGATAGATTCGTCCGTGAAGATTATTTTCATTTTGTGAATAAATGTGTCCATAGTTTTTTCGTTGCTGAATCGTGAACGATTCAATTCGTAAGCTATTGTACCGCAAAAGCCCCACCCCGTGGGACTCCTACATACTGTTATGCAACAGTTCCTCCTGCTTTTTCAATTTTTTCTTGTGCAGACTTTGATACCTGGCATCCAGAAACTGAGAGTTTCTTCGAGAGGTCACCGTTTCCCAGGATTTTTACTGCTGGCGCTTTACCACGTCGAGTATTTACGATACCCGCAGCAACAAGTGCCTTAGGTGTTACCTCTTTACCTTCAAATACTGCTTCAAGCGTTGCAACGTTGACCACCACTGGAAGTACGCGTTCACTATTAACGGTACGCGCGCGGTTGACACCATGACCACGAAGCTTTGGAAGCTTCTTGATGATGTCTCGCATTTCTGGTCGTGAGCTATTACCTGCTCGTGCCTTCTGACCCTTATGTCCCTTACCACTGGTCTTACCTCGCTTACCGCCGCGTCCAACACGCTTTGCAGAAGTTCGAGAGTTATTTGGCTGTAGTTCGTGTAATTGCATATATTAGTTGTTAGTCAGTAGATGGTAGATGGTAGTTTTGAAAAAATCAAAGTTTTTTTCACTACGTTCTACGTACTACCCGCTACTATCTATTTCTTCAATTGCTTCAACGCTTCTACTGCTGCACGCGCGTTGTTGAGCTTGTTTTTACTTCGAGAAAAGATCTTTGCAGTCACATCTTTTACTCCTGCAAGTTCGAGTACCGTACGTACTGAAGAACCGGCAACCAATCCTCGACCCGGAGCTGGCATAAGCATCACCTCACTAGAAGCGTACTTCACGTGCGCGTCATGGGGAATGTGATTGTCCTTGTTCATTGGTACCTCAATGAGATTTTTCTTTGCGTTGCGTGCTGCTTTTTCAATCGCGAGCTGTGTATCTCCTGCCTTTCCGACACCAACACCAACTTTTCCTTTTTTGTTTCCGATAACCATTGAGACACTGAAGCTGAATCGGCGTCCACCAGCCATCACACGGACCACGCGGCGGATACCAATAATCTTCTGGTCAAATTCTGATCGTGCGCGATCATCACGGCGTCCACCTCGGCGGTTCCGCCTAGGGTTTCGACGCTGGTTTCTGTCGCCTCCGCGGGGACCACTCGGGCGGGGACGCCGTCCTGGTGTTCCTGCAGCGGGTGCATCGGTTGCAGCCTTGGTCACCTGACTTGCTCGAGCGGTATCCGCTGTAGCGCTTGCTGCAGGTGATGAAGTCTTCACTTCATCTGTTTTAGCTTCCTGCTGTTTTGTTTCTGACATTATGTTAGTTCTTAGTTCGTAGTAGTTAGTATGTAGTATTTTTGCCGAAGGCAAAAATAGTGTCTTACATACTGCCTGCCACGTACCCGTTTATAAATTTTGTATCGTACCAGTGCTCAGCAAACTAATTACTAAGCACAACTACTAAAGACTAGAAATTCAGTCCTGCTTCACGAGCACCGTCTGCAAGTGCAGCAACAATACCCTGGTACTTGAATCCTCCGCGGTCAAATACAATTTTTTCAATCTTCTTTGCTTTTGCAGCCTCTGCAATTGCTTTCCCAACTGCAGTTGCTCGCTCAGTAGCATTGCTTCCGGTCATGGTACGTGAATCCGCTGAGGCAATGGTTGTTCCTGCTTCGTCGTCAATCAACTGTGCGTACACGTAGCGATTACTTCGAAATACGGCAAGACGAGGACAGGTGCTGTTGCCTGCAACACGCGCTCGGATACGGCCGTGGCGGCGTGTGCGCTTTGTGTGTTTTTCTGCTGTTTTGTTCATATTGTTTAGCTCTTAGTCCTTAGCTCTTAGTCCTTAGCAGTTTTTGCCTTCGGCAAAAACTAGGTGCTAGGTACTAGGCGCTAAGTGCCAGGTTACGCAACCGCCTTCTTACCTTGCTTACGGATAATGTATTCACCAACGTAGTGGATGCCCTTGCCCTTGTACGGCTCAGGCTTCTTCACCGCGCGAACATTTGCTGCAAACTGTCCAACTGCTTCCTTGTCATGTCCCTCGATGGTAATGAGGTTCTTTTCGACCGTTGCGGTGATACCCTGCGGCACCTCCATTTCTACGGGATGTGAAAATCCTACATTGAGTACAAGCTTCTGACCCTGCGCCTCAGCGCGGTATCCAACTCCCTCAATCTCGAGTTCTTTCTTGAACCCATCGGTTACACCAGTCACCATATTGCGCAGGTGTGATGCGTAGGTTCCCCATAGCGCACGTGCGTGCTGGGTTTCGTTTGCAGGCGTCAGTGTGACTTCGCCTTCAGTGATATCAAATTTCACTGCTTCAGTTACAACTGGACGAGAAAGTTCTCCTTTGGGACCTTTTACCGTCAATGTTCCAGCGTCAACTTTAATTTCAACGCCTGATGGAACTGTAACTGGTTGTTTTCCTAATCGACTCATATTTCAGTGAGTAGTGAATAGATGGTAGATAGTAGTTTGAAAACATCAAAGATTTTTTCACTACACTCTACGTTCTACCGTCTACCAGATAATAAATAATTCTTCACCGCCAACATTCTGTGCTCGTGCCTCTTCGCCAGTCAGAATTCCTGCTGGAGTTGAGAGTACGCGCTTTCCTCGACCAAATTTAACTGGGTAGATATCTGCGACCGGGATGTACATACGACGTCCTGGCTTTGAAACCCGCTTCACACCACGAATGTGATGATTGCCCCCTTCGTCATACTTGAGTGTGACATCAAGGGTCTTCTTTGCCTTCTTGCCTCGCTTTGCTGCCTCGAGGATATATCCTGCATCAACCAGCTTGTCAGCGATAGCGTGCTTCATCTTTGAGTATGGAATTGAAACCTCGTTCTTTCGTGCCATGCCAGCATTCTTGAGCTGGATGATGAAGTCTCCGATCGGATCGTTTACCATGATGATTTCTTAATTCCTGGAATAAGTCCTTCGTGGGCCCTTTCTCTAAATTCAATCCGAGAAAGATCAAAGTCTCGCATAAACCCATGACTACGACCAGTCTCGCTACAGCGATTGACCACACGAACTGGACTCGCGTTTTTAGGAAGACGAGCGAGTGCCGCATAGTCTCCACTTTCTTTCAATGCTGCCCGTTTAGCAGCATATTTTTCGACCATACGCTTTCGCTTTTCGTTTCTTGCAATTTGTGATTTTTTTGCCATTTATTTAGTACGTAGTTAGTAGTTCGTAGAAAGTAGTTTTGCCTATGGCAAAAACTACGCACTACTTACTAATTACTACTATCTAACTATGGAGTAGTATTGTGAAGATGCCACAACTTACTCCCTAATAATCCAGCTTATACTCCTCTCGAAATACAAACCTTCCACGCATACGCCAAAAGACGCCTTCCGAAGAAATTCCGTGCAGAATTCTCTATCGGCGCGCCATATCTCTTCCAAAAATGGTGGAGAAGTGCGTATATCGCTTCGTGCACTACAGTATCAAAATATACTGAATTGTCAACAAAAAATCACTCATTTCTGAGTGATTTTTTGTATATGTATTTGACTGATTATGCAGTCTCTTTTTCTTCTTTTTGCAACGGCAAGCCGATATGCCGCAAAAGTGCTTCTGCCTCTTCCTTACTCTTCGCTGATGTCACAATCGTGATTGAGAATCCGAATACATCCTTGAGTTCTTCGTCTGCTGTTTCTGGGAAAATAGTATGTTCCTTAATTCCGATGGTGTAGTTGCCCATTTCATCGATAGCTGAAACCTTGAGTCCACGGAAGTCGCGGGTCTGTGGGAGTGCTACGTGAATGAGCTTATCGAGGAAGGATTTCATGCGCGCACCGCGGAGGGTCACCTGGTATCCGATGACATCACCTTCACGAAGTTTGAATGATGCAATTGATTTTTTAGCCTGACGTGGAGCTGTCTGCTGACCAGTGATTTTCGCAAGACGATCCTGAATAAGCTTAATCTTATTCTTATCAGCAATCTTACCGGTTCCGGTAGAGATAACCACCTTCTCTACCTTTGGTGTCTGCATCACATTTGCATACCCAAGTGTTCCCTTGAGGGTGTCAAATACTGTTTGCATTTTTTCGTTAATAGTTTCCATAGTTTAGTTATTAGTCAGTAGTAGATAGTGGTTAGTAAAAAATCAAAGATTTTTTACTACATACTACGTACTACCTGCTACTTACTATCTCATTAAATCTTATCTCCACTTGGGCGGGCTACTCGTACTTTTTTCGCCTTGTCTCCCTCACCTTCGATGGTATACCCGACACGTACTGGCTTGTCTCTCTGCACCAAGGCAACGTTAGACACGTGTATCGGTACTGGGCGTTCTACAATCTGACCAGCTTGACCACGACGTCGTGACTTTTGGTGTCGCTTAACCACATTGACGTCATCAATGAGCACTTGCTCGGTCTTTGGGAATGCGCGAAGCACTGCCCCCTTCTTACCACGGTCTTTCCCTGCGGTAACAACAACTGAATCTCCTTTTTTGATTTTCATAATTTAGCTCTTAGTCCTTAGCTCTTAGTCCTTAGCAGTTTTTACCTTCGGCAAAAACTAAGTGCTAGGAGCTAGGTGCTTATTTATACGACTTCTGGCGCAAGTGACACAATCTTCTGGTACCCTGCCTCAGCAAGTTCACGTGGGATTGGACCAAATACACGGTTTGCGCGTGGTTCACGCTTTTCTTTGTCGACCAAGACAACTGCATTGTCATCGAATGAGACATATGAACCATCTTTACGACGATATGCCTTCTTCTGGCGCACAACAACACCATAGACAACATCTTTCTTCTTTACCTGCTTGCGAGGTTCTGCGGTCTGTACTGAAAGTACTACCATTTCACCGAGACGAGCGTAGCGCTTCTTAGAACCACCGAGTACTTTGAATACGCGGCCGATTTTACCGCCTGAGTTATCAGTGATCTTTACGATAGTTTGTGGCTGAATCATATTTTTTTAGCTCTTAGTCCTTAGCTCCTAGCTCTTAGCTGTTTTGGTCTTTGACCAAAACGAGACGCTCAAGGCTAGGTGCTAGGTGCTATCCTACTAATTCAAATCGCTTTCGCTTTGAGATTGGCTTTACTTCTCGGATTTCGACCTTACTTCCAAGCTCAGCGGTGTTCCCTGCGTCATGTACCAAAAACTTCTTGGTGAGGCGCTGGTATTTTTTATATTTTGGGTGCTTTACGTACCGCTCAACCGCCACCGTCGTTGTATCAACCATTTTGCCCACTGATACAACCGTTCCTCGGAGCACACGCCCCTTGCGGCTGGTTTCTGTACGTGCCTGTGCATCTTTTGATGCTTTATGGGCTTTTTCTTTATTCGTTGCCATACTTATTTATTATGCGTCAGCAGTTACTTTTGCACGACGATTAAGTTCGGTGAGACCACGCGCGATTTCCTTACGAAGATTGCGCATTGCATGTGCATCGCGCATACCACTTCCTGATGCGCTGAACCTGAGTGCACGGAGCGCTTCTCGTTTCTCGCTTACAAATGTTACGAGGTCAGCATCGTTTTTCTTTTGGAGATCTTTCATATGTTAGTTAGTAGTAGTTAGTAGTACTATCTACTAATTACTACGTGGCTGTTTTTACACACGCGTCTGCTCGCGGGTTACAAACTTAGCTTTTAATGGAAGTTTTGCGGCTGCCTTTCGAATCGCTTCGCGAGCGACATCTTCAGGTACACCATCAATTTCGAAGAGTACTCGACCTGGGAATACTTCGAATACGAAACAATCTGGGTCTCCCTTACCTTTACCCATACCAACTTCAGCTGGCTTCTTTGTGAGTGGCTTGTCTGGGAAGATACGAATCCATACCTTACCAGTCTTACCAAGGGTTCGAGAAATCACACGACGTGCCGCCTCGATTTGGTTACTCTTTACACGTGCCTGTGAAGTTGCTTTAAGGCCATATGAGCCAAACGCAACGGTGATACCACGAGTATCTGGTGACTGAAGCTTATCTGGGTGCTTTCGTCCCACCTGCCATTTTCGGTGTTTTACTTTCTTTGGAAACAACATAATTTAGTTATTAGTTTGTAGTCGGTAGTGAGTAGTGGACAAATCAAAGATTTGTAACTACCTGCTACGTACTACCTGCTACCTACTAGCACTACGGTTAGGACGACGGTTTCCTCCTCGAGTGTTCTCTCGCTGTTCGCCAGCCTTTCGGTTAGCAAACACATCACCACGGTAGATCCATACCTTTATGCCGATTGAACCATACGGAAGGATTGCGCGTTCACGAGCAAAGTCGATATCTGCGCGAAGCGTCTGGAGTGGTACACGACCTTTCTTAGTTTGCTCTTTACGAGCCATTTCTGCACCACCAAGTCGTCCTGATGCGATAATGCGCACCCCTTTAATGTCACGATTCGCCATGACCTTTTCAGCAGTCTGCTTCATGACACGTCGAAACGGCATACGCTTTTCGAGTCCTTCAACGACCATCTGTGCAACGATGGCTGCGCTTGTTTCAGGTGAGCGTACTTCTTCAATATCAATCTTGATCTCTGGCTTTTCAGTGAGTTTCAACGTTCGAAGCAGAAGGTCTACGTCCTTCTTGAGCTTGGTTGCACCTTCACCACTGCGACCAATAACCAATCCTGGTCGTGAGGTACTAATGATGATGCGGTACACCTTTTCGTCTCGCTCAATTTCTACGTTAGCAACGTACATGCCTTTGAGACGTGCGGTCAAAAGCTTCCGTACCGCAGCGTCAGTACGAATGTACTCACGATACTGCTTCTGGTCCGCTGCAAACCAACGACTTCGCCAATCGCGAATGATGCCGAGACGTTGTACAAATGGATGTGCGACGTGTGTCATAAATAAATTAAAAATTAAAATGCAAAAATCAAAAACTATGCGTTGCCTACAGCAACGTTTGCTTTCTGCTTTTTGCTATTTGCTTTCTGGCGTTCTTCGAGAACGACCGTGATGTGACTGCTGCGTTTGTTAATGCGTGACGCTGAACCACGTGCCCGTGGCATAAAGCGCTTCAAAACAACGCCTTTATCAACAGCAACGTTTTCAATAAAGAGTGATTCTACTGCAGCTCCCTGCTGTGTTGCGTTTGCAACAGCTGAGTTAATGAGCTTTGTAAATGGCTCAGACGCTCGCTTATTCACGAACTTCAATGTTGCCAGTGCTTTAGAAACATCCTTTCCACGCACCAAATCAGCAATAAGGCGCACTTTACGTGGTGACTGTCGATAGTTTTTTAATGTTGCTTTCATAATTTAGCTCTTAGTCCTTAGCGCTTAGTCCTTAGCTGTTTTTTGCCTTTGGCAAAAAACTACGTGCATAGGTGCTATGCGCTAAGTGCTATTCAATTTATCCTGCTGCTTTAGCTGCCTTAGCTGCTGCAATTTCAGCTTCTTTTTTCTTTTGTTCGAGCTCCTTCTGCATCTTACCTCCGTGACGAACGAATTTCTTGGTGGTAGAGAATTCTCCCAAACGGTGTCCTACCATTTCTTCGGTAACTGATACCTCAATATGGTCTTTCCCGTTATGTACACCAAATTTAAATCCAACCATCTCAGGTGAGATCATTGCGGCTCGTGCCCATGTCTTGATAACTCCTGCTTCTTCAGGCTTTTTGCCCTCAATTTTCTTAAGCAGACGTTCATCAACGTATGGACCTTTATACAGTGATCGTGACATATATTTATTAACCAACCCCTTGTGCATGCATGCACAAGGAGACTATAAAAACCGCGAAGGATACCCTCTGCGAGTTGTTGTTTCCGAGGTGAGAACCTCGTATAAAGATATGTAACGGTTACCTTTATAAGAGATGCCCACAAGGATATATACTGTGCGGATTTGTACCTACCTTAATTACGATTATCTCTGCCAGGAGATTGTCGTACAGGTGAACCAGGGCACAAATTACCGCGAGTCCTTTGAACGCGGGTCATAGTACGCGAAGCACGGGTATATGTCAACCCAACTGCAGCATCTGCAGCTGGGAGTATGAGTGTGAAGTATGCAGAATGACATACTCATATAAAAAGGCTGCCACACTCAACACAGTTGGCAGCCCAGAATATTGGTAGATGTAGCTACCGTTTTATTATAGTTGTTGTTCGATATACTCAGTCCATGCTGTAATCGACTCCGGTGCAGTCATACTGAAGCTGTTATTCAGGCTCGCATCAACTATACAACCTCCCTCAGCAAATGAGTGGGAGACAAGCCTCGCACTACCTTTAAATAAGGTAATCTCGATTTTATCAATCATATCGGGTGTTGCAAAAATCCATTGCACGGATCCTGCTTCGAAAGCAACGTGATTATTGCTATTTTTTTGATTATACGAAGCAATCATAATCAGGCTATTCCCAACAAATTTTTCCGTCGGAATAGCAAATTGTCTTTCATTTAGTGCTGGAGAATCCCAGTTATGTGTCTGCAAGAGACGCGATAACATAAACTGGGCCTCACTAATTGTTATTTCCAGCTCATATTCCGCATGCTTTTTTTGATCTTCATTCAATCACCTCCAAATAGTATATCTATGAAGAAAAAGAACCCACTAGTATCACTAACACACACCCACTTCGCTTACAACATGGTACGATTCCTTGCATGAATCGTGCAAAACGAAGCAAAGAGCACACCACCCTTACTGAAACTGCAAAGGAGATTGTGCGGGTTATTGAGCGCATCCCAGGAGTAAAGCGCATTGCACCCGGTGTTATCGATGCGCGCAGGTCTGGGAAACGCCATGTCACCGCAAATTACACTACTGCCGGCATGGAGCTACTCATCAGTGGTCAAGGTGTGCAAAAAGTAGCTATTCATACTGATAAGGACCCAAAAGCTATATTTGGAGCCCTCAAAACACACAAAAAGCTTAAAAACTTTGCATTTCATGAGCGGGAGAAGAAGCCAGGGATATAAATGAGTATGAGTAGTTAGTATGTAGTATCAGTATATTGACTAAAGTTTAACTTAAGTTAAACTTACTGTATGAATTCTAAAACGCACAAAAAGAATATTGTCGGCCTCAAAGAGCTCCGAGAAAATATGGAGACGTACATTGAGCGTGTTAATGCCGGTGAGTCAATCACCGTATTTCGTCGCTCCACTCCCCTCTTTAAACTCTCTCCCGTTGATATCGACGAAGACATGGACGAAGCAAGTTGGGAAACGGTTATTGATTTTACAAAGGAAACCGGCGAGGGTGTATCCGGTCGCGAATTACTCGCTGCGATGAAAAAGATGCATGGATAAAAATCAGAAACTCCTCAAAAGACTTTCTAAAAAGGAATTTACTGCGGCACAGGAGGCACTTGATAACCTCTTTGCTGGTAACCACAACACATTGAATATCAAAAAACTAACCGGGCAAAAAGACCTATACCGAGTGCGTGTACAAAATATCAGGATTATTTTTCTGAAACAGGCCGATGACATTGAAGTGTTAGAAATAAGTCGTCGAAACGAGAAAACCTATAAACGATATTGATGTGTAACTTTTTTGCTATACCGGTGGTTTAAATACATGAAAGCGTACAATTTTCATACACTAAAACGTGCGGCCTATCGGCCGCACGTTTTAGTGTATATATTGACACCCACTATGAAGTGCGATATTTTCCTTTCTGTCTCTGGTACACAAATCGAAAGGAGTTTCCCAGTGATTGATAACAACACACGAGTAAAATTACTGCTTGATACTGTAGGTAAGCCTCTTGTTTACAAGGCTGAACACATTCTCAACATGCAGGCTCCCCGTAGTTATTACATACTCATACTGCCAGAAGGAGAAGAGTCGACGTCCGATTCCGTCATCTGCAGTGCCGTCATGACAGCAGACACCGTATTTGAATTCTTTACAGAATGCATGGATTCTTTTTTGCAAGATCAAGTAAGGACTACACGAATACATCGGTCTAATGTTTGCCAACAAGAGTCAAGAATCCACTGACTTCGGCATACCACAGTGGTTGTAACCCAACAACAATATCCACCCATCAGAAAACCCGTCTCTGATGGGTTTTCTATTTATAAGCAAAACCTTTTTTCCTTCCATGCGGTTATACTAAGCGACATACAATACAAAACACCACGGCTACGCCGTGGTGTTTTGTTGTTTAACGCACCTATCGTTTGCGTGCCTCATTTTTTGCACGCTCAACCATAAAGCGGACCCCTTCAGTCATATTTTCTTCTTGTATCACAATACCTGGATGACTATTTTGGAACACTCGATAAATTTCATCAGCAAAGGCCTGTCCAACAACCGGAACTTTATCAAAGTCCAATAAAATTATCTTGAATTTTTCCAAACCAGAGAGAATGCGACGTGCCTGAGAACGTGATATGTGCACACCACCAGTCGTATATAACTTGACTCGTATCTCAGTCTTATCAAAACCGTGGTCACTATTACCTAAGAGGTTTGTATAACGCTTAAATACATCGGTAAGGTGTAACTCAGAGTCCTTGTTAATTTCAAACATGACTCGTGTCCCTCGTTTTATGGTAGATACGTTTTTAATGACTACATCTTCATGTGTCGTGGTCATCTGATACCCAAAACTATCCAACACAAATGTATCTGCTGACTTTGACGTAAAGAAGATACCCTCTCCTGAGTGTGACTTGGGCATTGTTGTTGTCTTCCCTTTTAACAAGTCTTGAATAGCTTGAATTTCAGACTTCAACCCCTTCTTTTGCATGATGTTGCGAAACACACCAATACCTGAGTCTTCAACTACGAAGGTAAGTACGCCTTCTCGCAAAGAAACACTGAGATTAATGGATTTTGAGTTTGAATGCTCAATCGCGTTATTAAACATTTCTGAAAAAGCAAAGGTAAAGATACTTTGGATATTTTCGGGCAGATCATTGAGTGGTAAAAAGTGCTTCTGAATATCCATAAGCACCACATGTTCTTCCAGACTGACATTCTTATACCTTTTTTTAAAGATATTTGGGATAACTTCAGGATGTTCTTCCAGATACGCTTTAGAGACATAGAAGGCTGACCGAGTCCCCCCAATTTTTACTACCAAATTTTGAGCAATTAAATCCGATAGCAATTGATGAATATATTGTCGTGAAACACCAAAATCGCCCATCAACTCTTTTGAGGTAATGCTACCTTTCTTATTTACAGTCTCTAACAAAATGTCTTTGTTTACCATAAGCAAGTCCATTGTAAACAATTCTATATTTAATTGTCAAGTAATTGTCAAGTAACGACAAAGCCCCACGGCCGTAGGCCGTGGGGCTTTGTTTCATGTGCGCAAAGCGCACATACTCATTCTCATACTAGATACTCATACTACCTTCGTTTACCAACGCGTCGTCGAGAAACAATAAGCTTGTTTGAGTATTTCTTTGGTGAACGAGTCTTTTGACCCTTTCCTGTTGGGCGTCCCTGCTTGGTTCGCTGACGGCGATGACCGCGCGGTGAACGTCCTTCACCACCACCATGTGGGTGGTCTACTGGGTTTCGTGCAGAACCACGAGTCTTCGGTCGAAGACCCATTTTTCGTGCGCGTCCAGCCTTACCGATGTTTACCAAACGATGCTCTTCGTTTGATACTTCACCGATGGTTGCCCATGCATCACTTGGAACACGACGCACCTCAGTTGATGGCATCTTAAGCTGTGTATAGCCAGCATCATGCGCGACTACTTCAGCATAGTTACCAGCTGAGCGTGCAAGGCGTGCACCTGCCTGGGGCTTGAGTTCGATAGCACAGACGAAGGTACCAATTGGTACGTTCCCGAGTGGCATACGATTACCCTCAGTTGGCTTTGCAGTTTCAGAAACCACAAACTCGTCTCCCGCTTTCATTCCCTGCGTAGCGAGGACATACCGACGTTCACCATCCTTGTAGCACACGAGTGCGATGAATGCTGAACGGTATGGATCGTACTCGATTGATTCAATCTTCGCAGGAATATCCTTCTTGTCGAACTTGAAGTCAATCTTTCGGTAGGTTCGCTTGTTACCACCACCACGGTAGTGTGTAGTAATACGTCCCTGACTGTTTCGCCCGCCGGTGCTTTTGCCACCTTTGGTCAGCTTTTTATGTGGCGCGTTCTTTGTGGTTGTGAGTTTCTCACGGTATGACACAACGGTCATGCCACGACGGCCAGCTGATGTTGGTTTGTATTTTTTCATGTTTTAGTTTCGTAGTAGTTAGTCGTTAGCAGTTAGTGTTTCATTGAAGATGAAACAAACTAATAACTATCTACTAATTACTATTAGACTAAATCAATACGATCACCTTCTTTGAGGTAGACGTACGCTTTTTTCATACCTTTTTCTGTCATATTTCGACCACGCATTCGTGACACATAGTGTCGGGTAGTGCGCTTTACAATATTCACCTTGATTGGCGTCACATTGTAGATTGCTTTAATTGCGTCTCGCACATCGTACTTGGTTGCATCACGTGCAACTTCGAATGTGTAGACATTCTTGTCAATCGCGAGTGCTGCTTTTTCAGTTACGTGTGGGCGCAAGATGACTGCAGCGATGTTCTTCCCTGTGTTTGATGCTTCTGCTTTCTTCGCAGGGGCATTTTTCACAGTCGTTTCTTCCTTCGCTGTCTTGGTCTCAGCTTCAGTCTCTGAAGCCTTTCCTTTTCCAAAGAGAGCCATATTACGTGTTTGCCGTCATAGCCTTACGTGCCTGCTTAGTAGCAACTCGACGTTCGAGGACTTCGAGTGCATCAGCTGGCTTTGCGACTACAACATACTTATAGGTGAGTAAATCAACCACATTCATATCTTTTACCTGGGTGACATGCACATTTCCGAAATTTCGGAAACTCTTTTCTACTGCTTCGTCACGTGCGGTGAGGGCGATAAGTACTGCATTATTTTTCTTTGATGCAATTCCCTCTTTCACTGACTCGAGTGCGCTAAGCACCTTCTTTGCTTCAGCGGTTTTTGGCTCGCTGAATGTCAGTTCGCTCATGAAGATAACTTCACCATCAGTATGCTTCTTTGAAAGCACACTCGCGAGTGCTTTTGCACGTGCGTTGGCATTAGTCTTCTTTGAGTAATCTTTTTCATTTCGTGGACCAAAGGTAACTCCACCTCCTGTCCAAATAGGTGACCGACGTGAACCATGACGTGCGCGTCCAGTACCTTTCTGTCGCCATGGCTTCTTACCACCACCACGAACCTCACTACGGTCCTTGGTATGTGCATTTCCGCCACGTGCATTTGACTGCTGTGCTACGACAACCTCGTGAACAAGGTCAGCGTTCCAGCTTGCTCCGAATACTGCTTCTGGCAAAGCGACGGTACTCGCCTCTTTTCCGTCCGCTGCATATACAGATACTTCTAGTTTCTTGCTCATAGTATTTATGCGCTACGTACTTCTACTAAGGTTCCTCGTCGACCTGGTACCGCACCTGAAACCAAGAGAATATTCTCCGCTTCGTTCACCTGCAATACCTTTAAGTTTTTGACCGTTACTCGGTCTGTTCCCATACGACCTGCCATGCGCGTTCCCTTGAAGACACGACCAAGGCCGATTGCACCGATTGATCCCGGTGCTCGTTCATGGTGCTTGTTACCATGCGTTTTTGGTCCTCCACTGAAGCCGTATCGTTTTACGCCTCCCTGGAATCCCTTACCTTTTGAAATCGCTGACACTACAATCGTGTCTCCCGCTTCAAATGTAGTGACCGCTACCGCAGCTCCTTTTTCAAAACCTTCGATGCTTTCATCAAAGTTTTTGCGTGGACGGAACTCAGCAATATGCTGATACGCGCCACCAAGGTGACCTTTGAGGGCTTTTGAGATTCGGTATTCTTTCTGAGCACCAGTTGCGATTTGCACCGCCTCGTAGCCATCAGTCTCCGCGTTCTTCACCTGTGTAACCACAGCTGGTTCAACACGAAGCATGGTTGCTGGATGCGCAACACCGTCTTCGTCGAAGACCTGTGTCATACGGTCCTTTGTTCCCAAAATAAATTTCATTTATTTCTTGAACTAATCTGATAAATAAGGCTTTTCTGACCGTAAAACGCACTGCATGCGTTGCGCCGACAATAGGCGGAGCCTATTGTGTAGGCAGAAACGCAAAACCACGCTTCATTGGCAGACACAAGGTCCGCCAAAAAAAGCGCGGTTGTGCCCATTGGTACCTCCAATTTTGAACTGCGTTCAAAATTGAGTATGAGTATTTGGTATGAGTATTAAGTACGTCGCTTCGCGACGACACTTGATACTTATACCTCATACTCCTGTCGATTTCGACAGGTACGTAGGTCTTTCCTGTCTGTGTGGTTCACACACGGACAAGCAAAAAGCTCCCGGCAGTATACCGTTAATTACTGATTTTGCAAGACATGAGAAACATGCCATTATTGAATTTGGTAATCTCGAGCGAAGGAGTACAAAATGTACATGCATTTATGCAACCCATGGTACCACTACTGTCGCATGCAAAGTATCGTGCTGATGGTCCTAATCAGGATGTACCCCTACGGTACTAGAGGACACACACGAACGAGAACGTGTCGTCAAACGGGCACCTAATGAGCGGGTACCACTACCCGACGGATATAAGGCTCAAAAGGTCGTACGAATATATGCGTAACATTGTGTAAGAAGATTGCGCAGGTATCAGCACTGACACCTGCGCAATTTCTATTGCCAGCTACATGTTTCTTGTGGTATTAGTGTACGTAGGTTCAGCAAATGTAAAAAGGAGCATGTATGATATACATACTGTCTTACGATATACCTGTATTACCCTACCATCCGTTAGTTGTGCTTAGTATCGCAACTCGTGCGCACCAGAAACCTTGGTTATACGTGAAGCGAAAACATGAAACTGTAAAAAGAGTGCATACCACAGATATTCACCACCACAGAATTGGTAGTGGTCATATACCGGCAAGAAGCGAACTTGCCACGGGTTGACCTTAGACAGAGGAAAGGTCCGGGAAACCGGACCTTTACGCTATGTGCAAACACATACAAAAACCACCCAGCAGGGTGGTTTTTGTATTTCCGAAAACGTGTTCTTTGGTTAGACCATCTTTACATCGATGTTCACACCTGACGGAAGTGAGAGGTTCGTGAGTGCCTCAACCACTTTCGCACCTGGGTTCATGATTTCGATTACACGCTTGTGCATTCGCATTTCGAATTGTTCTCGCGCATCCTTGTAGACGAATGACGAACGATTAACCGTGTACTTCTTCACTTCAGTTGGTAGTGGGATTGGTCCTACTACTTTTGCATCATACCGCATAGCAGTGTCGATGATTTGCTTTACTGAAGCATCAAGAATTTTGTGCTCGTAGGCACGTACGCGGATTCGAAGTTTCTGACCCCCTTCGAGTGTTTTCGCTGATTCTGTTGCTTTAGTGGTCATGATATTAGTACTTAGTTAAGTAGTACTTAGTCGGTAGTGGCCGTTGTTTCTACCTTCGGCAGAAACAAACTAACCGCTACGTACTAAACACTAACCACTAGTTAGGCGATGATTTTAGTAACAACACCTGCCCCAACAGTCTTACCACCCTCTCGGATAGCAAAGTTCTGCTGCTCTTCAAGTGCAACTGGAGCAACAAGCTTCACTTTGAATGTTGCGTTGTCGCCAGGCATAACCATTTCAGTTCCCTCTGCGAGCGTTACGTCACCAGTTACGTCAGTTGTTCGTACGTAGAACTGTGGCTTGTAGCCTGAGAAGAATGGCGTGTGACGACCACCTTCATCCTTTGAGAGTACGTATACCTCAGCTTCAAACTCAGTGTGTGGGGTTACAGAACCCTTTGCTGAGAGTACCTGACCTCGGTGTACATCTTCCTTCTTAGTACCGCGGAGAAGGATACCTGCGTTGTCACCAGCTTGCGCAGCGTCGAGCTGCTTGTTGAACATTTCAACACCAGTAACGGTTGTTGTTGTTGTATCTTTGATACCAACAATTTCGATTTCTTCACCTACCTTTACGGCTCCTCGTTCAACACGACCCGTTACCACGGTACCGCGTCCTTCGATTGAGAAAATGTCTTCAATCGGCATGAGGAATGGCTTGTCGAGTTCACGTTCTGGTTCAGGGAACCATGTGTCCATACCATCAACGAGTTCGATAATCTTCGCTTGGAAGTCAGCGTCACCTTCAAGTGCCTTAAGTGCTGAACCGTGAACGATTGGCGCATTTGCACCATCGAATCCATGCTTGTCGAGGAGTTCTCGAAGCTCTTCTTCAACGAGCATAAGCATTTCTTCGTCATCTACCATGTCACACTTGTTGAGGAATACCATCATCTTAGGGACACCAACCTGCTTAGCAAGGAGTACGTGTTCCTGAGTCTGCGGCATCGCACCATCTGATGCTGCTACCACGAGGACCGCACCGTCCATCTGTGCCGCACCGGTGATCATGTTCTTGATGTAGTCGGCGTGACCTGGCGCATCGATGTGCGCGTAGTGTCGGTTAGGAGTCTCGTACTCTGAGTGTGAGAGTGAGATTGTAATACCGCGCGCCTTTTCTTCTGGCGCCTTATCAATATCATCAACTGCTTTAACGTTTGCGTCATAACCATCACCTTTCGCCTTAAGCGTTGTGAGGATCGCCGCAGTAAGTGTAGTCTTACCGTGGTCAACGTGACCAATAGTACCTACGTTTACGTGTGGCTTTGAACGATCAAAATCTGCCATGTTTAACTTAGTTAATTAGTACTTAGTACTTAGTACTTAGTATCAGCGCCTATGGCGCTGCACTGAGTACTGCGCACTGAGCAACTATGTACTGAATAATATTCTGAAGGTCTACGTGCTGAAGGCACGAGAACAAAAAAGGCCTCAACGCGTATCCCTTCACGTATCGGCTCTTTTCTCAGCGTGCACAAAGCACAGTGGGCACCAATTCCGAAGAAATTGGTTCCTATAGAAAAGAGCAATACGACGTCCGCAATAGTACACAATAGGGACATTTTTTGCAAGACCTCATCTAGGTTACACCATACAATACCTAGCTACTATAAAAAATAGTGCCGGACAGGTTATCTGTCCGGCACACGTACTTTTGTATTTTTAATTATGTCTCATGTGTATGCACATACACCTTCACGACGACATGTTCTCCAGCGATAGACTGTACATCTTCGACTAACTCGTCGCTTGCTTGGGGCAATATATCTACAGGAAACACAATATCTATACTTGTCGTCGTATTGAAGGCACCCAGTGCACATTTTAAAGTCTGTATACGTATATTTTCACCTTTGTGTGAAATATCAATATGCCTTTGTATAACATCTTTCAAATCACGTTTGAACACATCTGTAATACGAGCAGCATACGATTCTGGATATTCTATCCAAACAGTAATCATTTAGTACCTCCGACTGATTGTGTGGGCTTTTCTTACTAAAAAACAATCCTGAAAATACCATTTATTAGGTACATGTCAAAACAAAGTCCGCACATACGCGGACTTAAGGAGCAATGTTGCTATTCAGCCAGTCTAAATAATTTGTGTGCGGTTTCTGTATCGTCAGACCAACGTGCCATAACTACCCGTTCCTCAATTAAAGAACAGAGTATTTTCGCAACATTTTTTGTGACACTGATGTCATTTCAACAATCTCTTCTAGAGTATATTCCCCAGTAGCAAGAATCATGGAGAGTCCACACTCAATATGAATTATGTGTAAAGCATCAGTAACTTCATATGCTTCCATCGTCCATCTCCTACAGAAGACTGTACTTTGAATGTAGCATGATACAGGCAATGGATGCAATGTAAAAAAACCACCAGGTGGTGGTTTTTTGTTTTTTTAGGTTGTTGGGTGAGGCTATAGAGTATCCCCTCACCTCCTTACAGGAGCAGTACACCTTGTAAGCAGAGCTTCCTTTCTGCACTCGTTCAAAAACAAAAATACTCCAATCGATTGGAGTATTTTTGTTTTAACGTATTCCTTAGCGTCAAGTTTCCGAGAGTCATGTATTGTGGGTGCTTAGCCTCACTTAGCGTCAGACCTATTCCCCACTTCCCTTACAGGGACTGTACATCTTGTCGAT
>JAJOLD010000008.1:21976-49286 GCA_021129515.1 Minisyncoccota bacterium | reverse complement strand
CTTAGCGTCAGACCTATTCCCCACTTCCCTTACAGGGACTGTACATCTTGTCGATGTTTCTGTTCGTAAACTCCAGAAATATCAGGCAAGGTCTTGCGAGGGTAAACAAAGTATAGACTTTGTTTACGGTATTCGCTTCTCACGCTCCGCCTGGTGAATGGACCAGTCTTTTCCGAGAGTCATGTATTGCAAGCATTTAGTCTTCGCTGATTCCTTACAGGGACTGTACATCTTGTCGATATTTTGCTTCGTTAGGTCTCGCAAAATACCTCACAAGGTCCGTCCAAGATACAACGGAAACACAAAGAAAAAAGCATCCTGATAGGATGCTTTTTTCTTTGTGTTTCCAGTTTACGTATCTTGAACGCCCCGTGCCTTCTTAATTTCTTCTGCGACGTTTGGAGGTACGACTGCGTAGTGGTCAAACTCCATAGTCATAGATGCACGTCCTTGGGTCATAGAGCGAAGTGCGTTGGTGTACCCAAACATTTCTGAAAGTGGCACCTTCGCGTGCACCACGGTCTTGCCGCCAAGCTCTTCAGTTCCGTCGATAAGTCCACGTTTTGAGTTAATGTTTCCGTTGATATCTCCCATGTATTCTTCTGGAGTACGTACTTCAACTTTCATCACCGGCTCAAGGATGACGGCGTTCGCCATCTGTGCTGCTTCTTTGAAGGCGTTGATACCTGCAAGCTTGAAGGCGATTTCACTCGAGTCCACATCATGGTAACTACCATCGTAGAGCTCTACTGAAACATCTTCCATCTTGTAACCTGCAACCATACCTCGACTCATAGCTTCCTTACACCCCTTCATTACTGCCGGGATGTATTCCTGGGGAACAACACCTCCCTTAATACTATTGATGAATTCGAAGTGCTCATCACGAGTCACATTTTTCGCAACCTCCTCACCTTCTGCCAATGGCTCAAGTGGCTTGATGCGGATTTTCACGTGTCCGTACTGTCCACGACCACCAGACTGCTTCACATACTTGTGTTCTGCTTCAGCTTCGCGCTGGATGGTTTCTCGGTATGCAACCTGTGGCTTACCGATGTCTGCTTCAACGCCGAACTCTCGCTTCATGCGATCAACAATGATGTCGAGGTGTAGCTCACCCATACCCGCAATAATCGTTTCAAGGGTTTCTTCATCAGTTGATACCTTGAAGGTTGGGTCTTCATCTGAGAGTCGCTTAAGTGCAACACCCATTTTTTCTTGGTCGTTCTTTGTCTTTGGCTCTACACGCACTGCAACCACTGGTTCTGGGAAGGTAATCGTTTCAAGGAGAATCTGATTGTCAGGGTCACTCAAGGTATGTGAGGTCTTCACTTCCTTAATACCCACTGCTGCAGCAATTTCTCCTGCGTATACCTCTTCAACCTCTTCTCGCTTGTCTGCCATGAGGCGCACGATGCGACCGATGCGCTCTTTGTTTCCGGTTGATGAGTTCACGATGTAGGTACCGCTCTTCACGACACCTGAGTACACACGGAAGAATGCGAGCTGTCCTACAAACTTGTCGTCCTGAAGCTTGAATACGAGCGCACTCATTGGCTCTTCGTCAGACGGCTTTCGAGTTACTACGGTTTCTTCATCCTTAGGATCAGTTCCTTCGACATCGTCGAGGTCAAGCGGTGATGGGAGGTAATCTACCACCGCATCGAGTACAAGCTGCACACCAATATTCTGGAGTGCGGTACCAGTCATCACAGGGAAGAGTTCGTTTGCAAGCACCGCCTTGCGGAGTGTTGCCTTGAGCTGTTCTACCGTTGGCTCTTCACCACCGAGGTATGCTTCCATCATCTCGTCGTCGTGCTCTACCACACGCTCGATGAGCTCGCCGCGACGCTTCTCAGCTTCTTCCTGCAAGTCAGCTGGGATGTCTTCTTCAGTCACTTCCATGCCCATCTGTCCGCCGAAGCGATATGCCTTCATGGTGATGAGGTCTACCACACCACTCATGTTGTCTTCAGCGCCGATTGGGATCTGAATACGAACCGCCTTCTTTGAAAGTCGGTCTTCAATAGACTTCACCGATGCATCAAAGTCCGCACCAAGCTTGTCCATTTTGTTAATAAAACAGATACGTGGCACATTTGCCTCGTCTGCGTAGCCCCAGTTCGTTTCGGTCTGTGGTTCTACACCCGCTGCGCCGTCAAACACAACCACCGCACCGTCGAGTACGCGCATAGAACGCTTAACCTCTGCGGTAAAGTCGATGTGTCCTGGAGTGTCGATGATGTTAAAGGTGAACTGCTTGTCTTTGTTGGTTCGGTCAGTTTCAAGGGTTTTTGCCCAATTACAAGAAATCGCAGCTGCAGTAATGGTAATACCACGCTCACGCTCCTGCTCCATCCAGTCGGTAACGGTTTCGCCGTCGTGCACCTCACCGATTTTGTGGCTCATACCTGTGTAGAAGAGCACACGTTCAGATGTTGTTGTTTTACCCGCATCAACGTGCGCAACAATACCGAAGTTTCGAAGCTTGTCTAAAGGAAATTCTCTACTCATAAAATGTTTGATTAATTCTCGCCTGTCCCGTAATCACCGCAGCTTTGCTAAGGTGTATTACTGGGATGCCATAAATAAATGTGTAAAAAAATAATTAATAACTATAGTAGAACCGACGAGCAGAAAAACCGCATGCCCATTCACTACTCCTCCCGTGATGTTATGAGGTTAAAATGAACCACGCGTATGGCACACTTTGACCTCACCATCACCAAAAAATCTCCGGAGAGATTCGTCGGCGATACTATACCCCGACAGTGAAATTTTGCAATGTTTATTATGAAGTATAACCGCTATTATTTCTAATCACACTGCAAAATTATCATAGATGGGGTAGGTGATAGGTACCATCACACGGCAATAGCACCTCGACAAACAAATATATTTCCTATATAACGTTTTGTATACTTTTGTACCTTTACATTATTTGAGTGAGGAAATTATAGTGAGCCGTCATCTTTTGCTTGTTATCGCACTCGTAGCCCTTGTAGGGTTGTCCATATACTCTGACACAGATAAAAAACTATTGAGTTCCGATGAAGTAATTGCTATCGAGCAACACGCCCTGTTCGCTCAGAAAACACAAGCGGCAAAGGCAATTTCTGAGAAATATACACCTGCGCTGCAACACAACTTGAACTATACGCGCAATACAATTGCTGCTGCAGAGGAGGAATTTAATACATTTCTTGCAGCCTCGGGCTGCAGCATACCACTCGAAGCCTCGTATAACGATTTGTATGTCCATACTAACTACAAGGACGAGCCTGAAAAGTGCCTACTCCTTGCGAAGCAACTACTGCACTATCGATGGCATCAATTCGTTCTAGAAAGCGCCCTCGATACTATAAACCTTAATAGAGCACGCAATTAGACACAGCACCCATAACTTGGGAGGAGGTACACGCCATGCGCAGTATCATAGCTGTTGTTGGTACGCTCTTTCTCACGGGATGCACAAGCACACCACCCACCAGTATTACTGATCCCATGCCTCAAGAAATACGCCACCTTCCTTGGCATATTGACGCATCACGTCCACTCATCTTCTATAAAGAATTCAGAGGACCAAGCGGGGAGAATACACGCATAACTACCGAGCAAGACAGACCAAATCGTCCGTCAGTCTATGAGGTAGCGCGAAGCTGTTATGCATTTTCTCGGACAAACATGTACTTCTTGTTTGAATATGGAGCTACTGAAGGACTCTACATACCCTGCGAAGGCGCAATGCATCGACGTGATACCGGTACAGTGCCTGACGATATAGGAACACCACCAGAAGTGTTACTCCCAAAAAAGTAGCTGCCGATGTAGCAGCTACTTTTATAAGCCCCGTATATCAGGGGCTTTTTTATATGTACACACTACCGGAATTTATTGATGGCTTTGATTCAGTTCAAGGTCGCTTTTTTTATGTATAAACCATATATAATAAAACTAATGAAGTTTTTGATTGGAAATCTCATACTCCTCCTCTCCCTCCCTTTCTTTTCCTATGCAGACACACTCAATGCGGGGTTCGTCGATGGACTTTGGTATTCTCAAGAGAACATATTTGTAGGTGACACGGTACGTATCTATGTAGCGCTCCGTAACAATACCGAAAGCGACCTCATGGGTACTGTACGTTTTTTTGATAATGATATACGTATTGATACCATGCAGGTACATGCCCGCTCGGGCAGACTGGTAGAGGCATGGGCAGATTGGTCACCAACCTACGGTGCACACACCATACGTGCTGAACTAGCACATGTGCAACTCGATACCATCGGCGAATCAACCAAATTGATTCCTCTTGCTGGTGTACTTGCAGAAGATACTCGCAGTATTGACTACGACACCGATGGTGATGGCACGGGTGACACGGAAGATTATGACGATGATAATGACGGCATGTCTGACACCGAAGAGCGTGAGGCGGGTACTGATCCGAAAGTATTTAACAAACAACCACACGCGGACGACACTGCAGATACAGCGACAGAAGACGCGCATCACTCCACAGACACACAACAAACCACCACAACAGCACCCACTGGACTTGAAGTACTCACCACTGAAAGTCGGGTTGGCACCATGCTGTCTGCGGTAACCCAAACAATCAACCACACAAAAGCACGACTTGATACGTATCGTGCAGCACGGACACAGAAACAAACACATGTCGCCACAAGCACACCTGCAGCACCCATTGCATCGAGCACGGTATCTGACACACACGCCACTATCACCCGCACACACATGCCCCAAGAACCCAGTTTTATGGAGAACACCATGACGGTGCTTGGGCATCTGACCGGAGCTTTCTACACCGGCGTACTTGCAATGCTCTCGTTTATCCTTGGCTATCCTGCGTTGGTTGAATTTGTACTCCTTGTCGGCATCCTCTTTTTTGTCTATAGATTTGCTCGAAGCATGGGTAAACGACCGATTGATTAGCAGTATTGCTCTTTCATACGTTCCATAGAACAATACTTGACATTTATATAATATAATGTTATTATATAAATGTCCGTCCTTAACAGCAAGCTGAGGGATATACCATGAGTTAGCGGGAAAAGCAGACCCTTCGGGGCAACACGCCGTCACATGCGGTGAACGGGAAATGTGACACGAGGTACTGCCAGGCTAGCGGAATCTCATTAGAGCCGACATTCGTTGGTCCTTTTTTTATGTTACGAATGGTGCAGTTCAGCATGACAAAACCCACAACAACAAAACCCGCCGGCACAGCCGGCGGGTTTTGTATGTTGAAAATTTCAAAAATCAGACAACTTTGGTAAGACCTTATTTTGAAATGATAATGTATGACACATGGTAACTGAGATTTTTTAGTGCTAGACAAGGCAAAAGACCCAAAAATTTGTGAGCCGTATCTGACATACGGTGAACAAATTTCTGGGTCTTTTAACGCAGTATAGTGCAGAAAATATCTGTTACCAGGCAAAATGAGCAAATGCTCGGTTAGCCTCAGCCATCTTATGCGTATCTTCTTTCTTCTTCACTGCTGCACCTTCTTCACGTGCGGCGAGCATGAGCTCATCTGCAAGTGCTTTGTGCATTGGTACTCCCTTTTGTCCGCGTGCTGCTGCAATAATCCAGCGAAGTCCAAGTGCAAAGCGTCGCACTGGGCGTACTTCACGGGGGACCTGGTAGTTTGCACCACCAACACGTCGTGAGCGAACCTCCATCTGTGGACCAGCGTTTCGGAGTGCTGTCTCAAAGATTTCAAGTGGTTCCCCACCATGCTCTTTTGCATTCTTGATTTCATCGAATGCTGCGTACACGATTTTTCGTGCTGTTTCTTTTTGTCCACGAAGCATCACGTAGTTGATGAGTCGTGCAACATTTTCTGAACCGTAGCGCTCATCAGGAGTCACTGTTGGTCGTTTTTTAATTGGTCGTCGCATATATTAGTTAGTAGTTAGTAGAGCGTAGATGGTAGTACAAGCGGCTGCGCCACTTGATTCTACAGTTCTAGCTACTGTAATGCGTAAAGAGAGAAATATGACAAAATCATGATTTCATTCTTCGCATAATGGTCACTCTAAAGCATGAATGCTCGAGCACCAATCGGTATCTGTAGCGAATATAAACTATTAAATTTTTTGTTAGTACTTAGTGCTTAGCACCTAATACTTAGCTTTTGCCTTCGGCAAAATGTTTTCCAAACAAATTTGTTTGTGTCGTCTAAGAGTGTTTTAAATTATTCTTTGGCGAGACGGGCAAGGGAATTGGGCTGAGCCGTATTCCCTATACGGTGAAGTTCAATTCACCGCAGCCCAACAAAGCTAAAGGATAATTTAGTCACTCTTAGGCTTCTTGGCGCCGTAGCGTGATCGTCCTCGTCGTCGATCATCAACACCGGTCGTATCGTACTTACCACGCACTACGGTGTATTGCACACCAATGTCCTTCACACGTCCTCCGCGTACAAGCACTACTGAGTGCTCTTGGAGTGTATGCCCTCGTCCTGGGATGTATGCAGTAACTTCCTGACCATTGGTGAGACGTACACGAGCGATCTTTCGAATCGCTGAGTTCGGCTTACGAGGAGTCTTGGTTGTTACACGCGTACATACACCACGCTTATACGGTGAATTGTACTTGCTCGCACGATTTGAAATTGAGTTAAACCCCAATTGCAACGCTCCCGTCTTTGATTTTTTCTGCGGGTCGCGTCGTCGTTTTCTTACTAATTGATTGATTGTTGCCATTTGTTAGTTGGTTAGTTTTTTAGTGCGTAGTTTTGCCTTCTGCCTGTGCATCACTGTACGCAGACAGATCGGTGATACGCTGCTACATGTACCCACAGGCACAGCCATTCCACTAAAAAACGCCGTCAAAACGGTGCGTGTACTCTACTACATATAGAAAAATGTGCAACTCGCACACGCTATGCGTGCAGACAGAACCAAAACACCATTATAAAAGCCCACCACACGTATGTGTATCCATACTACATATCCGTAGTATACGTGTGTGGGCTGGGTAGAATCCGTTCCAAATATCAAGATAATTGGGCATGCTATCTCAATATGCTCCGTTACCGTCCACTGAGAAAATAGCATTTTATATCAAAAAAGCAACCCCATACACATCAAAAAGCCCCCGAGTGACACATGGGTTTCCAGTATGGACGGTTGCCTGGAAATGGGACACATGTGGCCACTCGAGGGAATTATGGACCGCGGTATTATACGGTATCATGCGTATATATACAACCAAGCATGGTTTTTACAACTGCTGTACTCAGCTCACAGAGGACTCTGACAGCATTATGGATACCGTCGCTATGCACCAATGAGCACCCCCGTGAGGGTATGTACAAATGTAATGAACGGACTCCAAAATACTGATATAAACAGAAAAATAAGGAGAAATGTCATGAGTATGCCGTATCGAGAGATAACCGAACCCAACGCTCGATACTTGACTCCCCATGTATACGGCAAAACCGACAACAAAATCTTGGAACCATCCAGTGGTGGAATAGGAATCAGGTTGAAACACGCAAGCAAGATATTAATAGTCACCACATAGACCGCCAATTCTACAAACGAGGCTGACAAATTGAGTACATCACTCATCCGAATGATACCTGCAAAAATAACCGCCAAGAGTATATTCACCAGTGGACCTGCCGCAGCAACAAACGCCTCACCCCAGCGTTGATTGCGTAAGTTATAGGGATTGTATGGCACCGGTTTTGCCCACCCAAAGAGAAATCCTGCACTTGAGAAAAAGAGGAGTGCAGGAATAATCACCGACCCTAGTGGATCAATATGCGGAATAGGGTTGGCGGTCAATCGACCCGCAAGTCGTGCGGTTGGGTCACCCAACCAGTTTGCAGCATACCCATGTGCAACTTCATGGAGTACGATTGAAAGAATAAGTGCGATAATAATTGCTATTTCTGCGATTCCCATACTGTTTTAGCGTCAAATTTAGATTAATGTGTCTCAATAGTACCCTATATACGTATAAGTATCTAGAATGAGTACCTGAAAGTATTTAGAATGAGTATCAAGTATGAGTGAACCCACGCCTGCGGCGCGAGTTTGATACTAAATACTCATACTTTTCACTTATACTCGCCTAATTACGTAAGCGCATACGCTTGCGTAATTAGGCGAGTATGGTACGATGGCGCGACAAAAACAACGCATATGGCTAGACAATGTGAAATAACAGGAAAAAAGACTCAGATTGGTGGACGGTACTCAAACCGCACACGTGCGACACAGTTCCAACCAAGTGGTAAAACACCACGTCGCCCAAACCTTCAGAAGAAGCGCATTTTTGTGCCTGAGCTTGGTAAGTCTATTATCGTAAAGACATCAGCAAAGGGTCTTCGTATCATCGCAAAGAACGGTGCATACAAGACACTCAAAGTTGCAGGACTTATTTAGTATCCAGCTGAATCAGCTTTCCATCAGAGACAAACGAAACACTGCCAACATCGGCAGTGTTTTTCGTTATAACACCCGCAGCCGTCAACCGGTCGAGCACCGCGTGATGCGGGTGCCCATACGCGTTATCTTTCCCTGCTGAAATCACTCCATAGGTGGGGGTAACCGCGCTCAAAAAAGCAGCATCCGTCGACGTATCCGAACCATGGTGTCCTACCTTAAGCACATCACTTGCAAGTGCAGCACCAAATTGTGTGAGGAGGTGTCGCTCAATCGACTTTGGGGCGTCCCCCATCAACATAAATTCAGTTTCGCCATACACCAGTTGGGCAATGATAGAGGACGCATTGCTCTCAAAACCCGCTGCATTTCTATCAGGAAACAAAATAGTCAGCACCACTGGACCTGCAGTACCATGACCGAGGGTCAGCGTTGTACCTGCGCGACCAAGTATTTCGCGCGCCCCCTCCTGTGCAACCCCTGCAGCAAATGCATCTGCAACGGATGTATCGTTTTGATTCTCTGTTTGCACAATACTCCCTACTGCAAACCGCTCAAGCACAGCAACCAGTCCGCCGATATGGTCCTGGTCTGGATGCGTGGCTATTACAACATCAATATCCCTATCAAAAAAAGACATCTGTGCAGCAAGCGCACGGAGTACCGCACTCCCTTTCCCACCATCAATCAATACCTGCGCACCCCCTGGTGCCTCAATAAAGGTGGCATCGCCCTGCCCTACATCAAGGAAGTGAACACAGAGCAACTCCTCGGGACACCGCGCGCTTCCCAATACCGTCTCAGAGAAAAAAGAAAGATTAGGAAATATGTAGAGCAATGCCACACATACTCCCAATATCAGTGATATAACAATGCGGATAGTACTCATCTTCTATTTAGTGTAGCGTTTTATTTCTACGTTCTAATCGCTTCAGTAACTTCTCTCTAAATTCAGAGGAAATATCTTGATGTTCAGTCTTATGGAGTAATCTCGATACCGCTTCTGCATCACCTAAATCAATTGTCGTGTCATGCCGTAAAGCAACATATTCCCTATATTTCTCTGCTAAATCAGCAGCAATCCATGCATCCACCAAAGCTTCGTCAGAATTAAACTCTAAATTTTCTTCTGTAGCCCATGCACGCATCAATGCAATTTGTGTATCAATTTCATCTACAGGTACTTCATGTACACTCGACTTCATTTTTTCAGAATGAGCGTCAACAGAAGGTGTACTGGGTTGTTGTTCGAAACGTTCCATATACACCCACCTTACCACGTACATCGTTGCAAAAACCAGTTATGGTACAATCACCCCATTACTGACTCCTAATCAAAACATGCGTATACATCGTTACAAACCACAAACATTTGACTTGCCAACACTTAACGGCATTTCAGACAAACAAATTGAGGTGCACCTCGAACTCTACAAAGGCTATGTGAAGCATGTGAACCATATCCGTGAGCAAATTAAAGACCTTACCGAAACCGATAGCGCAAAGTACGCATACGCTATTGCTGAACTTCGACGTCGACTCGGGTTTGAGTTCAATGGTATGCGCATGCATGAGTACTATTTCACGCAGCTTGAAGGGGGCGCGCAAGCAGTAGACCCCGACGCCGCACTCGTGCAGGCACTCACCGAGAAGTATGGTTCATTCGAAGGCTTCATCGAGCACTTCACCACTGTCGGCATGACCCGTGGCGTTGGCTGGGTCATCCTCTACGCTGACCCGAAGGGCGGCACCGTGCACACCGCATGGATAAGCGAGCACGAACTCGGACAACTCGGCAGCCTGCCAGTACTCCTTGCCATCGATATGTGGGAGCATGCATTTATGGTGGACTACCTCCCCGCTGAGAAAAAGCAATACATTGACGCATTCCTGAATAATGTAAATTGGGAGACGGTAGCAAAGCGATTTGAGTGTTGTGAATCCTGAGTATACTGTTCCGTATAACAAAACCATTTGCTCACATAAGCAGATAGCTTTATGGTATCCGTACATACGTTACTGTAGGCTTGATTTCTAAATGCTTTCATGACAGAATGCGCACGCAACTCAAACTGACGAGGAGTTCTTTTATGAATATTATGAGTCTAAGAGTTCTGTCTTTTGCTTTGGCAACAGTTATCAGTCTACCTTGGGCGATTTCCATCTTTGTAGATAAGGTGCTTGCTGGAAACCTATTTGCGCTTATACCACTACTACTCTGCGTGTTTATAGCATATTACATGATACAGTTTGCAAAATGGGTCACTTATACTGACTCTAACGAGATAAAGAAGCTAGCAAACCTCCTAGAAAATGTATGGTACATGCTTGCAACAATGGAAAAGCGAAGCCCCGCCCAATTAAACGAACTGCAACTCCCCCCCAGAGAAATTCAAAGCAAAATATGGGTAGTAAATAATTTGAAATACAGAACCTTACAGAGTGTATGTACTGTCGTACACTCTTTTTACTACCGAAATGGTAGCGAGCCCGAGCGTGGAGACATGTTTTCGGGCTCTTCTTCTATTACCCAATTGTCCAGATAGGAATCATTGGACGCTTCAGCAGCTACCTTTTGCTCCCGCGTGGTGTACCACACGATAAACCACACCATGAGTCCGTAGGAAAACACCACATACCAAAATGAAAAGACGGGTGCTTTGACTGTGGTAATCGGAAGCGTCGCAAACCACTCTGCAATTACAATAATGTACGCAAGTGAACCATGCGCAATGAAACCCACCCCCTGCGCAACAACCCCGCTTACCGCACCAAGTATGCCGGTGATGAAAGTGAGCAGCATCGCGACGGGTACCATCGGCAACACCAACACATTGACTGCCACGGCAACAATCGAGAGTTCCCCAATCAAGAATAAGAGGTATGGTGAGACAAAAAGCTGTGTTGAAACGGTTGCAGTCAAAAACTCTCGCATTTGAAACCGTGTTGGCACGAGTGAAAGATTCGCTTCAATAAGCGGCGCAAGTACAATGAGTCCCAACGTCGCTAAAAACGAAAGTTGGAACCCCGGGTCATAGACCAAAAGATAGGGGTTTATAAGGAGCATGCCCACACCAGCAATCATGAGTGCTCGAAGTACCGCGTAGATGCGACCAGTGGTGCGCGCGACTATGAGGAGCGCAGCCATCAAGGACGCGCGCACCACTGTCGCAGAAAACCCAACCAAAAGTGCAAACACACCAATACCAATAAGCCCACACACCATCCGCATACGCGGCATCAAGAAGAGCGCCAGTACCCGCATAATTGCCTCGGTCACAAGCATCACGTTGTACCCCGAGAGCACCACAATATGAATAATACCCGTCACTCGAAACACTTCCTCCAATTCTGCACCAAGTGCTCGCTTCATACCCAAGAGCAGTCCTTCGCCCAGCCCTACATGCGGTTCTGGAATAATGCGTTCAAGGGTTGCTACGAACGACTGCTTCACTGCAAGAAGTTTCGTGAAGAACGCATTCCCTTCTCCACGACCAAGCACATCAACCTCTCCAAACTGCACCATGTGTGCCACACCACGCGCACGCAAGTACCCGGGGTAGTCAAACTCCCTCCCGAGGATAGTCTCAAACTTCTCCGGTACGCGCACAAACCCCGTCACCGAGATACGGTCACCATACCGGTACTCGCTATACCGGTCAGCAAAGACCAACACAAGCTCGTCAGTTTCCACAACACGGGTATAGAGGTGCGTGGTGTTTGTGCGCACCTCAGGCTCACGCACTACCACTCCCTCAAGCTTCACTTCTCGCCCCACCGATGACGCAAGCGGAAATACCTCAGCTTGCCCCACATCCATCCGCACAAGCCCAATCACAAAACCCAAAAGTGCAACGCTCATGAGCAAGAGTGGCGACCCAGACTGGCTCCCCTTCACCCGCCACAGCACCGCAGCAACAAAGCTCACCATCACCCACAAAAGCATGTGTGCAAGCCCCAATGGATACAGTGTCTGCAGGAGTATTCCAAGCACTAACGAAATCGTTCCTGTATAAAATAAAAGGTTAGAGCTCATTACAAATTAGATGGCAGTTATACCGGTTAAAAATGAAGGCGAAAAACAAGCTGGAGTTTGAGATGAACAGGCGTTCATAGAAAATGAAGCGAGGTTTTGCAGCTTCATTTTTAGCCGGTAGATTGCCAAGCGAACACAACGCCCCAGAAAGAGGTGTTGTGTCAGATACATGTGTGCTGTGAGCGATGTAATTTGTAATGAGCTCTAGCATATGTCGAGCCTAGCATTTCCCACCTAAAATTTTCTTAAAATGAACTATTCCGTAGCTGAGCTGCGAAGTATTGTTGCGAACAACACCCTATTCACCCACACCACACTCCCAACCAAACACCTCAACACTACACTGGGTAATAGTATGATACAATGTAACGTCATACTATCTTTCACCAACAAAATCTTGTTGGTTGTGTGGTACGTAGATGCAGCTATTTTGAAAATGCTTTGAGAATTGCCTGCTCCTCATCAGCGTCGAGTGCTTTTTTAAATCGTGCCTTCTTTCCTTTGATCCGTGCTTCGCACTCCGCCCACGTTGTGTGCACCTCCACCACACCATCAACCTCACTCACATACGAATACGCCTTCTGCCCCTGTCGCTTACGCGCTTCTCGCCGTTTTGCTTCTGCTTCCTTGTCGTATTCCAAGTCTTCAATTTTTGGTTCGTACCCAGCTTTAGGACCATCGTAGAGTTCCACCTTCTGCCCTGCAGCAAAGCTCGATGCAATGCGGTCTGCCTCTTCGTTACCGTTGAGGTTCACGTGCCCAGAAATCTTTTCCCAAGTGATATCGAGCGAAAGCAGTGGCAGAAGCGCTTCCCACAACTCCCGGTTCAATACATCCGTCTTACCCTTCGTCTGCCACCCATTCTTCACCCAGTTCCATATCCAACCAGTAGCTCCCTGTTCAACATACTTTGAGTCGGTATAGATAGTCACGGGCATTTTTTTATCCTGCACATAGGTGAGCGCATCTACCACCGCCTTAAGCTCCATTTCATTATTAGTCGTCCCCTTCTTGTATCCACCACGCTCAACCACGCGGTCTCCCATCCATATAACCGCACCGTATCCCCCAGAGCCAGGATTCCCTTTCGATGCACCATCGGTAAAAATTACAATTTCATTCATTGCATGAGTGTACCATGTTGCTAAGTAACACTGGTCGTGGAGTTATTCTAAATACTAGACTTAGTCTGACTTAGCGTTGAGTGACTTTGGCACGAATCCTTTTTCAACCAATAATTGAGTAAGCTCTCGAAACATATAGTTACCAAAAAAAGATAGGGTGTATATACGACCATTTTCTTCAATAGGTTGGATCAACTTTTTTTCTAGAGCACGATTAATAATGCGTGACCTCGGAACACTCTGTGTTACACCTAATATTTGTTCCAGATCACCTGCCCTCAAGGTCATGTCCTTAGATTGATTTGTTATGAAGCGAAGGATTTGATATTCCTCTTCGGTTATATATTTATTTTTCTTAGACCTGTCTAACATTGGTACGAGTATTTGAGTACACAAATAGCCACGATCAAGTAGATTATCAATCTTTTCAATTTCTCTTGCTAAACCTTTTAAGACATACAGACACCAGTTGAGGAGACCTGTATTTGTCCATGCGTCAGCTTCGGACAATTTTTCATAATAGATATCTCGATTATCACAAAAAATTGCTGTCGGGTTAAGAATGCGGCCAGACTTGACACTAAAACCTTGCTGGAGTAGCTGGGCATACGTTAATAAACGCACAAGACGTCCGTTCCCATTATCAAAGGGATGAATAACCGTCATCCGATGATGTGCCAGCGCAATTACCAATAAGTGATATTGGGTTGCATACTCTGCATTAATAAAATCAAAGAGTTCGTCACAATGAGCTGGCACAAGACCATATTGACTCGTCTCCACATCTGATCCAGTGATACATACTGGTTCCTGACGATAGGCACCAGGGTTCTTAGATCCTTCTCCATCAGGAGGAAGAGATAAATCTTTTACAATTAATTTATGCGCCTCAGACAACAAAGATCTCGTAATAGCCTTTCCCGGTTCAATTTTTTTTTCTAAGAAATCAATTGCGTTATCAAGATTTACAATCTCTCTCATTGACTCGTCAGTATCTGGCGATACTCCAGTAATAACTTTCTCTGCATACTCAGTGACCGTAGTTCGATTACCCTCAATACGATTAGACCCGATACTTTCTAAGGTTTGAAAAATTTCTTTTAATTGGAAAAACACATATGGCGGAACCGTGCCACTTAAACGTTTTTCTCTTAGTTTTTCGAGTTCAACAATGACCGTGTTTAGTTCACTATCGAATGCTGGTTGTGGAATATCCTGTATGTCGCGCATAGGCAATATTTACATTCATACTTTATAACATTTAACATTTAATTTGTAAATATGCTTCTAAATATAGATATTTCAACTACTCAATCGAAATTAACATTTAACATATTGGCTTTTCTCGATATAACAACTACCTAGAGAATATCAATAATCCGCAACCGTATTTGTTTGCGACCCCTGAAGAATGACTCTTCGACGTGGGCGATGAGCGTGTGCGCCGTGTCTACCTCAGGCACGATATCAAACTGCTCGGGGGTCTTGAAAAACGCAATTGCCTCGAGCATACCATCTTCAAGGTGAAACGTGAGCTTGGTGTGATTCTTGGTTTTGCCAAACACTGCTACTTGCTGTGGCACCACGTCCTGAAACTGAAACACTGGCTTATCGTTCCCCATGCCATACGGGGCGAGGGAGCTGAGGGTGCGTATCAGTGCGTTGTCTACTGCACTAAGAGTGAGGTTTGTATCAATGAGTGTTTCGGGTATGTGTGTCTCTTCGCTTTTGACTACCTCGTGATACGCATCGTGAAGTGCCTGGTGGAGTGTGTGCACCCCGGTATCATCAACCGAGAAACCACCGGCTGCATGATGACCGCCGTACCCGAGGAGCGCATCGTCAGCCGCACGCATAATATCAACCACACTCACTGCCCCTGCACTCCTGCATGAGCCCTTCAAAACCCCTTTGCCATCACGCCCCCATACAAATGAGGGTGCGACATATTCTTCAGAGAGTGAACTTGCAACAAGCCCTACCAGTGATGGCTTCCACTCGGGATTCCCAATCACAATCACGGACATATCTGCATCCATACCTGCGATACGCTTCTTCGCCTCTTTGACCATACCTGCCACCACTCCTTTTCGTTCATTGTTGAGTTTCTCAAGATGCCGTACCCGCTCTCCCGCCTCGCCTTCGTCACGTGTTGCAAGCATGTGAAACGCATCTTCTGGTGTATCCATACGTGACGCTGCATTGACCCGGGGACCAATGGTAAAACCGATATCGTCTTCAGTGAGAAACCTCTGGTTGCCCCCCGCCTTCCGCAAGAGGTGCTGCAATCCTGGCCTTCGTGACTTTCTAAGCACTTGGAGACCGTAGTGTGCAAGGACTCGGTTCTCATCTGTGAGTGGCACCATGTCGGCGATGGTTGCAATGCCCACCATATCAAGCCACCATTTCTCCCACCCTTCTGTGAGGTCAATGACGCCTTTTTCTTTACCCCGAATAATCGTTGCCTGCACTACCTTGAAAATAACCCCTGCGCCACAGAGACCGGTAAAGGGATACGCGTCTGCGCGCTTTGGGTTTATCACTGCCAGTGCCGCAGGTAAGGTGTCGCTTGGTTCGTGGTGGTCGGTCACAATGACATCAACACCTGCTTTGTTTGCAACCTCCACGGCTGCGTGGTCGACAGTGCCACAATCGATGGTGATGATAAGTGCTGCACCTTCCTTGGCAAGTTTTTCTGCATTCTCCGCGGTGAACCCATACCCTTCATGATGGCGGTGTGGGATGTAGTTGGTAAAGTGCTCATACCCAATTGCTTTGAAAAAGTCATGGAGAATAACCCCACCCGGGATACCGTCGCAATCATAGTCGCTATAGATGACGATCTGTTCTTCTTTTTCAATCGCGGCGAGAATTCGCTCCACCGCTTGCTCCATATCAGTCAGCAAAAATGGGTCGTGCAGATGGTTATCGTAGTCGGGGTTGAGGAATGTCTCTGCAGTTTCAGCGTCGGTAATACCACGGTTGACCAAGAGTTGCTGCGTGAGTGCATCGTACGCCGCAAGTGTTTTTGCGACCTCACTTGATACTGGGTCATGCAATCGATACGTTCGTTTTAGGGATTCAGACATAGTAGCTCGATTCTACCATGAGAAATAGAAACCTAAGTTATCTGAATGACAGCTGTCCTAGGGGTCCCCTAGGACACTGGAATGATAGTTGTTATTAGCTCACGTATACCCGAGCATACCCGAAAACCCTACGCAAAAGGTAAAAGTATGTATATTGTTTTGCCCCCTTACAGGGACTGTCTATTCACTGGATATTTCTTTTTCGACAGTCTCCCAGACTATCTCAATTCAAAATACCTCAGTGAGTCTTGCAAAAGCCTTCTTACAAAAGCGGTCCACTTTTTCGATATTACATATCTGAAAAAGTCTTGCGGCAGTCCCCCGGACTGCCTCACCCACGCTTTCTCACAGCTTGCCAATCTTTGAAGCTCGGAGGGTTTTCAGATATACTCAAACCCATATGGATGATATTTTTGTGAAGATTATTGCGCGAGAGATTCCAGCGCATTTTGTATATGAAGATGATGTCTGTGTGGCGATTCTTGATAAGTTCCCGATGCATACCGGTCAGGTGCTCGTAATTCCGAAGGAAAAGGTAGACTATGTCTTTGATCTTGATGACGAGACCTACCATCACCTCTTCACCGTCGCAAAGAAGATAGGTCCGGTGCTCGACAACCTCTTTGACGCGGTACGTACGTGTATTGTGGTTGAAGGACTTGAGGTACCGCACGTACACATTCGTCTCCACCCGCTCCAGAAAGACAAGCTTGGATTCGGTGACCCACAAGAAGCATCCGACAAGATACTTGCAAAGCAAGCGGAACAAATAAAAGCAGCACTCGTATAGAGTGCTGCTTTTATTTTAGAACTGGTTTAAAAAAGATATCGCGGACTCTGGATTGCTTCGCCATTCCGTTTCACTCCACTTCTCGCAATGACAGAACATTGTGTAACGCGCCAAACAGCCTCTACAGAATCGTTTGTATATCGTGCAGAGTACCAATTGTTTTCCACGCCTGATTTTCTAGCTCTGAACCCTTAAACGTAATGCCGTGACCAGTTGCTGCAAACATGGCTTCGTCATTCGCACCATCACCGATGCATGCACACTCGGTGATATTGATACCAAGCTCCTCACAAAATCGCTCGAGATGTTTGAGTTTTGCTACCTTCGCATCTCCTGATGTATGTATGGCGTGAAATGCACCATGGTCATCAAATTCAAGCAGTGTGTTTGCCTTGCGAAGCGCGATACCCAAATCATCAGCAACTGCGTTCACCAAAACATTGAATGAGCCTGAAACAAGCACAAGTTCGTAGCCCTTGTCTTTGAGATATTGAACAGTTTCTCACGCACCATCATGGAATGTGTAGTTGCTGAGTGCACGTAGAGCATTTTCTTTGGTCGCTGTGCCGCGTGCCCTATACATCTCGGTGAGTTTCCGCATCCAGTCTTCATAGAGGAGCGTACCGTTTTTATACGCCTCACACATATCGTTATCCTCTTGTGGAGTAACGCCAAAGGCAAGATTGAGTTTGTACCAGCTCTTTTGATGCAAGAGCGTGTCGTCCATATCGAAACACACGAGTTTAATTGCCATAGTTTCACTATACTACATCAACTGCGGTAGGCTGCACCACTCTTGCATAATCATCAGAGCGCACTGCGATAGAAACCCGGCGGTCTCCCGCATTGAAGATAAGCTCTTCGTTTTCGAGTACAGTTTGTTCTACATAGACTGGTAGTCCAAATAGATTTCCAAACGGAGGCACTCCTCCGGGAAGCACGCCATCGGTGATTTCTGCCACCTCCTCAGGTGTGGCAAACCGGATATCTTTTACATTCAGTGCCTTGCGGGCTTTTGCTGGCTGAAAACGCGCATCACCCGGTACGACAATCTGTACAAACTGTTTTTGTTGGTCTTTGGGAGTATTTTTGACCTTTACTCGAACAATAAGCGCTTTGGCTCCTTGTGAGAGCGTGTATTCAGGACGGACTGCAGCAGCCTCTTCGCTGGTACGAACTTCTTGATGCTCGAATGATTTGTACTGTACATGATGCTCATCGAGCAATGCTTTAATTTTTTGTACAACAGGATGGTAATCAAACATGATCTTACAATTATTACTTCTTCGCCTTACAGGAGCTGTTCAGGTTGACGCTATTTTGCTGCGGCTAACACCTTGCAAAACAGCAGGCAACCTCTTGCGAAAGCATCCCATGCTTTCTCACTGTTGGGTGGTATGTACTCTGCATATCCAGTCTATTTCTTCTTAGTATCTTCTATTGCAGCAATGCCCGGAAGCGTTCCTCGCTCCAAAAATTGCAGCATGGCACCACCTGCGGTTGAGAGAAAGTTGAACTTCCCATTGAGTGCAAGCGATTCAATCGCTGCAACCGTATCACCGCCGCCGACGATAGTATACGCAGTACTCTCAGCAATACGCGCTACCAATGACTTTGTACAGGTATCAAACCCATGTTCATAATCACCCAAGGGACCATTCCACAAAATGGATTGTGCTTTCTGTATGTGACTGCTCAATAAGTCGTGTGTGAGTGGACCAGCGTCGAGTATACTCTCATCAGCCTGGACGTCGTCTGGAGTTGTCACTCGCACCTCCCCTGGTCCTTGCACCGTAACATCAACAGGCAGCAGTATTTTTTTTGTATCTATAAGGGCTGCAGCATGGGTCACATCATCAGACACGAGAGACGTACCGACTCCATAGCCTTTTGCTTTAAAGAAATCGTTTGCTAATGCACCACCAATAAATATATGGTCATAGGTATCGACATAGCGTGCTACCAAGGGTTGTTTGGTTGCAAACTTCGCGCCACCCAAAATAAAGAGTGACGGATGCTTCGGTTTCATAGCAGTACGTAATTGGGTGTATTCTTCTTTGAATGTGAGTCCTGTATAGCTCGGCAGATACTGCGGCACCCCCACGATAGAGGCATGTTCGCGATGCGATACTGAAAAGGCGTCATTTACATAATAATCAGCATATGAAGCAAGTGTTTTTGCAAATTCGTCATCATTTGCAACCTCACCTTCATGTGAACGGAGATTCTCAAGCAACACGCATGTACCATCCTCAATTTTTGAAACAGCTTCTGCGACATCGTCCCCAACTACACCTGGCACAAACCCCACTGCAATATGATTCTTGAGCGCTTCATATACAGGACGGAGCGTCTCCCCACGGTCACGACCGATATGCCCGATGAGTATTATTTTTGCACCTGCATGCTCCAAATACTTCAGTGTGGGTATTGCACGCATGATACGAAAGTGGTTCTGGACCACACCGTTTTCAAGCGGTACATTTGCAGATATACGCACCAATACACGGGCACCACGTATATGTGTGAGCTGTGTCACACACGACGCATTACTCAGTGCCATACGTACGTGCTGTGTTAACAATAGCAATAAAATCCTGTGCGCGGAGACTTGCCCCGCCAACTAAGAATCCATCTATCTGTCCGTCTTCCATAAGTGCAGCTGCATTTTTAGGATTCACTGAGCCTCCATAGAGTATTTTTACCTTTGCGGCAACATTGCGCCCATAGAGTCCTACCAACACTTTCTGGATAAAGAGTTTCATTTCATGCGCGTCACCAGGTGTTGCAGTATTGCCGGTGCCAATTGCCCAGATAGGTTCATACGCAAATACCATGCTACTCATGCGTGATTTTGTGACGCCGCGGCACGCTTCAATGACCTGTGTTTCAATATGTCCAAAATACCGCCCGTGCGTATCACGCTTTGCTTCGCCCACACAAACCACTGGTGTGATCCCTGCTTTGAGTGTTGCATGCACTTTTTTGTTAACCATGGCGTCAGTCTCGCCCTCAGCACGGCGTTCTGAGTGTCCCACAATTACGTGTGACACTGGAATTTGTGTGTACATGGCACACGATATTTCGCCAGTATGCGCACCTATATTGCCCCAGTACGCATTTTGAGCACCAATGGTTACTTTTTTACTTTTTGAGAGTTTGGCGAGTGGCAGCAGATACAACGCCGGTGGTGTCACGACCACAGCAACACCTGTGGTGCGTGATACCCCAGCAATAACTGACTTATAGAGCTTTGTAGCTGCAGTCATCGAAAGCGGATTCATTTTCCAATTACCAATCACCAACGGATGAAAAGCTTTTTTCATGTAGTTCTATTGTATCACGGAACATACATATGTATGAAAAAAGGGCGAAACTCGCGTCTCGCCCTACAACCCCTGACCTTACAACAGCAACTCCCCATATGTTTGCCGTAAGTATGGAATTTCTAAGGGATGCACCGTGAAATGCATTCCTGAAGGACAACCGTGCTCCATACCGCTATCGGCCGTCCGAATTTTAAAGGTCATGCTCGCGATGCTTCCATCCTTAAGCTCAACGACTTCCGTTAAGACAACATCGTCGCCAACCGTGCAAAGCAGCCCAGCATCTGTTTTCGTGTGTATACCATGCAACAGCGAGGTACCCTCCCTCATCTGTGTCACCTCATCAATCGATGCTTTTTTCAGTACCACTTTCTGATACTGCGGCACGGCGATTGCAACAAGCAAACCGATGAGAGTAACTATTATGACAAAATTCTATAATCGTGAAGCCTTTTGCCTTCGACATTGTATTCTCCAGTGTTGGTAACTACTCAAAAAAAACTCTATGCAGTAGAAAAACAAAAAAGAATGTGCGTCAATATTATGCACTATGCATCTCAAAACGTACTCTGACTCTGGATTGCTTTATCGTTACGCTCCACTTCATTCCTCGCAATGACGAAAAATCAAAGTTTTTTCTTCTGAAACAGGCGCGAAGCGCCCGTCGTTGCGAGCGAATGCGTGAGAAAGCGCTTCGCACTTTCTCACGGCTCACTAAGAACCATTCCTAAAACCTCCACAAAAAAGCATTTCAACAATATTGTTCAGGGCAGACGATTCCCAAAATGTAGCATAGTAGAAAGCAATCCAGGTGTTTTGAGATGCGCGGTGTACAACCTTACAGGAGCAGTACGGGTTGTAAGCACAGCTTGCTTTCTGCATTCGTTCAAAAACAACAATACTCCAATCGATTGGAGTATTGTTGTTTTGTTCACTCAATTGAAAGTCGCTATTTTTCGTAAAAATCCCTGTGCCAAGAGCTCGGGGTCGTTCTGAGACGGACTAGTAAACTCAAAATAGCTGGCAACCCTTTGAAGAGTGACATTATGTCACTCTTCAACCTCACGCCATTCTATAAACTGGTAGGTGTCTGATACTTCTGGGGTGAGTGGTGGTGGGTCAGAGACGAGGTTGCGGTCATACGAGTTGTATCGGTTTTGGAATCCTGAAGAAAACGAGCCATCCGATGTCCACTTGGTCCCCACACGTCCGTTAGAAACAATGGTGCCGTACATGGTCAACGAGTTTCGCTCGACATACCCATCGAGATGACTTGGCAGGCCATAATTAGGTCCCCACCAGCCACCCCAACATGAAGTACAGTAGTGATTACGACCAAAGTGTCCATTTTGAGCAATGAAAATACCTTTTAATTCCATGTTATTGGGCACCACCAATCCCACCAAGACATCTTCTTCTGCAATAGCCAACAGACCTGAGGTGGCAGTGGAATACGTAATGTTATCATGCAAAATCATGGTCGGGTCAACACCAGGAGAGTCCATATCGGCTGCAGCAATCGTCACTCGACCATGCACCTCTCCCTCAAGCCACACCTTATCTTCAACGAAAATGAGTGAGCAATCCTCAGGAATTACATACGAAGCAAGATAATCGTCATCACGAATCACATGTCGCTCCACATTCCATCCATCGTCAGAAGAATAGCCCCAGTAACTCCACGTACGGTCGACAACATACACATCAAACGTCCCATCGCTTTGGAAGTCGATACGATACCCATAGTCACCTGACGGTCCAATATGAATTCCTCCACCGGTTTCTGCTTTTGTTTCCATAGCAGCTAAATCGATAGTCAGTCCGGTAAAGTTTATGGGTGTTGAGGGAAAGGTCCACAAATCAGCATTTGGACCATCACCATAGACACCATCAACCGTTGACCAGGTACCATGCGGTGCACACGAAATAGAACCATCACATACCCACGATTCTTGCCCACTGGTTACCGTGGAGTTGTTGATACCATCCATCCGTATGACGCCATTTGAGTGATACGGTCCAATAATGGTTCTATCGCTTCCTGCCCAGACATTGGAGTTGATAATATACGCAAACTCGGTCACCGTCGGGCGTGCATAGCGTCCATAAATAGTGCGCGTGGTACTTGGCGCATCATGCGTGTATCCGGTTGAGTAAATATCAATTGCATAGACCTCACCACATGCAGATGAGCTTGCGATATCAAGTGAGAATGAACCAATTGTGTCGCCCTCAGGATCAGCATAGTCATGCACGTACGGTCCTGGAGTGGTGGTGCCATTGGTGGTGTCGTCGGGATAATGTGCCAAGAACCACTTATAGTAGTCGAGTCCTGCCTCTGCAATATTGAGCGCCATTGCTTTGCTGAGCTTTGCATCTTGGAGCTGCTTTTGCGATACCACGTAGCGGGTAAACGCGGCAACCATCACAAAGAAAATAGAACCAAATACCAAAACCAGAATGACGAGGTAGCCGCGTTGTGAAGATCGATTAAACATTATTGTCTTAATTATACTGCTTTCAAAACAGTGAGAAAGCGTGGGTGAGGCAGTCCGGGGGACTGCCGCAAGACTTTTTCAGATATGTAATATCGAAAAAGTGGACCGCTTTTGTAAGAAGGCTTTCGCAAGACCTTGCCCAATAGTTTATGAGGGTGAACTATGCCGGGGCATAGTGAACGCCGAAATAAAGTATCAGCAAGGCTGATACAGGATGTTTCAGAAGGTTGCCAGCTACGCAGTGGCGATAACCTATACTGCACTTGTAAAGTGTACAGTTCCTGTAAGGAAACAGGTATTATCGTAATTCTACACTACCCAAGAGCCAAAACTTTGAAACTGGTGCAGCTGCGCTGTTTTTGAAAGCAGTTAGAAGTTCTCTTTCAAGTTGCGCAATGCAGCACTCGAGCGCAACATAAAGTCATCAGGGAATCGAACAGGATCCACATTGATGATGAGGCGCGTTTCAATATATCGTATATCGGTCACCACACCGCCTGCGGATACCTCGAGCCCTGTCTCATCGTAATACATAAATGTATGCACGCCGTCACTCTCGTTTTGTACATATTCTGAAATGATGTGGGTTTCGTCAGGTGTGGTGAGGTTGTAGGTTAGTGGTGAACCCGTTGCATTATAGATGTATTTATAGAGTGTCGTGGTATCTAAGTCATAGCTGATGTACTCAACACTATCGTCTCTATCAATATCACTATAAAACCCTACCGAATGCGCATCCATCACCGCAAGTGGAAACGTGCCATCGTCTGCAAAAGTCATTTCTCGCAAGTCGCGCACCATATGCTCGATACCACGACGCGCATGACTCACCTGATACGCCTGCGATACGGTGTATGCATTACTTTGATAAAAAAAGGCAACCGCGTTCATAATCGCCAAAATCAATACCGATGACACAGCAACAATCACCAGAACTTCTCCAGTGGTCATGCCGCGATGCTGTTTTGTGTGCGGTTGTTTCATACGTTATGTTGTTGAAAGCACAACGGTGGTCACCGTGGTACCGTCAACAGAAAAATCGGATACCGATTCGGTGGTGTACCCTGAGGCACTGACTTCAAGCTCATAATCACCTGCAATGATGAGTCCTGTATTAAAGAATACCTGCCCACAGACACCGGTGGTATCAGTATCACTTAATCCAGAACGTTGTATGTCAACCGACGCACCCAGAATAGGATCACCACTCGTATCCTCCACTCGTACACGAAGCGAATTGGCTACCGCACTCACTACGGTAAGTGTCAGGGTGGCGGTATCATCAGGCAGGAGCGAATACGGTACCTGCGCACACGCACGCGCTATATCGTAGGCACTGGTATCGAGCGTCACGTCATACACATCCCACTCTAAATCAGCAATGGTGACCGACCCTGCGCTATCGGTACTATATGACTGACTATATGTATACTGGCTCTGAAGCACCCGACAATCCAATAGTTTTATCACCAGTAAGGGTAAATGGCACCGTGCCAACCGCTGGCTCTTGAACAACGTGCTGCAACTGCCACTCATGGAGTAGCGGCGTATCGTTGGTATCGGTTGAGGTCAGTGTGGCGCCAAGCACTAAGGTTGGATAGCTCCCTGCAGGAATGGTCGAAATATCAATACTGCTTCCCGTAAATCCAACACTGTTACCCGGCAGTACCGCATCGGGCACCAAGGTCGGTGAGGTGGTACTGGTAAAGAGCTGTACAGCAATTGAGGTACTTGCAGATGTGCTGGCAACCACGGTGACCGACTCCCATACATCGAATGTGCCTGGTGTTTGCGCAATACTATAGACAGTCCCTGACGCAGCATACGACCCTGCACCACCTGCAAGCACCACCGCACCACCGGTCACAGTAGTCTGTGATGAGGTCGAGATAGACGCGGATGATGCAAAGGTGTCCGTAAATGTACCTGTAATCGCCTCGCCTACCGTTTCAATGGTCAAGTCACTCAGTTCATCAATTTGAAAATTCATCGTCGATACCTCACTGGCGAGTACGGCTACGTGCGGGGTTGATGGGTTGGGGTTGGTGGTTGACGCGCTATAGGTCTGGTCGGTTGAGTACCCAGTATCGGTGACCGTGATTTGATAATTTGCAGCTGCAGGCGCACCTGCAAACATCGCCACGCCATCTATATTGGTATAACGCGTGGTATCAATGGTGCTTGTCGTTGTATCGTTGTACACGTGAACGGCAGCACCTGAGAGTGGCTGCACTTCAGCATCAAACACATTGACGGTGAGAGCACCTCCCCCGGCGGTTGTTTCGATGCCTTTAGGCACAATATTTGAAATAAGTGCAAGTGACGAGGTTGCACCTTTGTAGTTCCAGCTGTACTCAATTTTTACCGACTTATAATCAGCGAGAATGCCGTTGACATCCGAAGCACCGGTGCCATCGTCGGGCGCATCAACATATTGCACCACAACACGCTCATGATACGTCACTCCGTTCAGCGTAGTACTTGCGGTTTGTGGAATGGTCCCTTCAGGAATGCCGCTGACCGTTCCCACACTGTCATAGGCGAGCGAGCGTACATACTCAAGCCGTTCATTTGCGAGCGCACGAGCACCTGCTTCCAGCTTTGACTTTGCAACAACCTGCAACATAGTTTGAAATGAGGTGAGCAAGCCACCAAAAACCATAGTGGTCAGCGCTGCGGCAATCATGACACTGATAAACGACACACCACGAGTACGCACTCGAGCATATGCATGGAGCACCATACGCTAGCCGATGGAGTCTGAGAGCGAATAAATCGGCGCAATCATAGCAAGCGCGAAGAAGCCAACACCCGCACCAATTACGACCATCAAAATTGGTTCAATAATTGTTGAAAGGTCTTTGGTTTTTTGCTCCACTTCATTTTCATAGAAATCAGCAATTTCGGTGAGCATTTGTGAGATTTGCCCGGTTTCTTCACCAACCAAAATCATTTCCCCGACAAGCACTGGATAGAGCTTTTCATGAGCGATAAATACCTCAGAGAGTGGACTTCCCTTTTCAACGCGTACTGCTGCTTCTTTGAGGATGGCTTTGTAGTATACGTTCTGCAATACATCTTCGGTGATGCTTATTGCATTGATGACATCAACACCTGAGGTAAGGAGTGATGAAAGGGTGCGTCCAGTACGAGCTGCATTTGTTTCTTTCACCAAATTACCAATAATCGGCAAATGAATCAGTATCCAGTGCCATACCCGCCGTCCCCGTGTTGTCCGAAACAACCCCACGATACTTGCAATACTCACAATCGCCACACTCAAGGAGAGCAATCCGTTTTGGGTCAGGAACTTACTCGTACCAATCATCACTTTGGTCATGGTCGGCAAGTCGGTACCGAGTTTCTCAAAGGTACTAATGAGTGTTGGCATCACATAAATCATCATCAAAATACCAATGAGCAACATAACGCTCAAAATAATGGTGGGATACATCATGGCACCTTTAATCTTCTTCTGGAGATTCGAAGAACGTTCGAGCTGCACACCAATGGTCGTCAACGATTCTGCCAAGGTACCGCCCTCTTCTCCTGCCCGCACCATTGATATATACAATGATGAAAAAATTTTCGGAAAACGTGCAAGTGCTTCGTGGAGCTGGTCACCTTTGTTGATTTGTGCACGAATTGACACAATAGTACCCTGCATACGCGGATTTTTACTCTGTCGCTCAATGACCGACAATGCACGTGAGAGTGGCAACCCTGCACGAAGCATGGACCCCAGGTTGCGTGTCATAATGACCAACTCATCCGTTTTTACACGGCTTAAGTGATAGTTTATTTTCTCTACATCGATGAGGCGATTGAGTGAGAACTTTTGTACAGCCAGCACCTCAGACACTGTGTGCCCATTTGAGCGTGCGACATCATACACGGCATACCTATCGGCAGCCTCAACCATTTCTTCAATGGCTTTTCCGTACTCATCTTCTCCCTTGTATTTAAAACGCAGTGAACGTCAATGTACGTACAGTATAGCTTTTAGTATATACCA
>JAJOLD010000008.1:0-21876 GCA_021129515.1 Minisyncoccota bacterium | reverse complement strand
ATTTAAAACGCAGTGAACGTCAATGTACGTACAGTATAGCTTTTAGTATATACCATCAGGACAATATACCCTGCCGATATCACACACCATTACTCCGAAATCACGCGCAGTACTTCCTCGATGGTTGTTTGTCCAAGAGCTGCTTTGTATATACCGTCCTCAACCATGGTGAGCATACCTTCCTTTCGTGCCTGTTCCTCAATCTGGTCAGCAGTACCGCTTGCCATGACCAACTCTTTAATGGTGGGGGTGATTTCAAGTATTTCATGAATACCCATACGTCCCTTATATCCTTCTGCACATTCAGGATTTGGCTTTGGATGATAAAACGGAATACTATTCCACGTTGCATTCGGCTTCACCACTCCTTCTGTACGCAATGTTTCAAGCACTCGATCGAGGTCGACATGTTTTGCAAGTTCTGACTTCTCATTTGCCGAGAGTGTGTATGACTCTTTTGCATCACAGAGTCGCCGCACCAAACGCTGTCCTACAGCCACACGGAGTGTTGAAACGAGCAAGAATGTTTCCACTCCCATATCTACCAAACGTGCAACGGTACCGGATGCTGAGTTGGTGTGCACAGTCGCAAGCACCAAGTGCCCGGTCAGTGCCGCATTCACTGCCAAGCTTGCAGTCTCATGATCACGAATCTCACCCACCATCATAATATCCGGGTCCTGACGCATGAGTGAGCGCAGCCCTGCGGCAAACGTGAAGCCAATATCAGGCTTTACCTGTGTTTGGTTAATACGGGGCATTTGATATTCCACAGGGTCCTCAATAGTAGAGATATTTACCTCAGGCGTATTGAGAAGGTCGAGCACCGTATAGAGTGATGTGGACTTACCCGAACCAGTTGGCCCAGTCACCAAAATAAGTCCGGTGGTTTGCCGCGTTGCAGCATGCACCTTCTCGAGCCCCTCGCCATGGAACCCAAGTCCTTCAAGGCTGAATCCCGAACGATTCTCACGCAAGAGACGCATCACAATCTTTTCACCAAAAAAGGTGGGCAGTATCGACACACGAAAGGCGACTTTCTGTCCTTCCATTTCCATCTTAAATCGACCATCCTGTGGCAGGCGCTTTTGGTCAAGCTTGAGGTTTGAAAGTACCTTAATACGCGCGGCAATGGTTGGTGCGGCATGTTTTGGGAGGGTCATTGCGTCATGGAGGATGCCGTCGATACGGTAGCGCACCAGAAGCTCTGTTTCCATCGGCTCAATATGAATATCAGATGCTTCTTGAATGATTGCGTGGCGAAGCAGTGTTTCCACAATACGCACAACGGGCAAGTCTTCCGACATTTTTTTGAGATCTTCTTCTGAGACCTCCTCGCCCCCCTCTTCCACGAGCTTCAGTGCAGAAGACTCTTTCATGATGATGTCCCCAAACTCATCTTTAAGCGTTTTTTGGTATTGCCGCAACGCACTCTTCATCGACTCAGTGTCGGTAAGGCGTGGGAGAATTTTAAGCCCCACTTTTTTCTTAATAAAATCGATGGCAGGCAAATCAGCCGTATCGAGCATGGCAACTTCGAGCGCACTTTCTAACTTTTTGAATGCAACAATATTGTGGTTACGCGCAACTGGTTCAGGAATGAGTGAGAGGATTTCAAAATCAATCTTCTTGTCTTTGAGTGATACAAATGGAATACCGAGCACATACGACTCAACACGCCTGAGGTCATCCTCGGTCATGGCACCACTTGAAACCAACGCTTCTGCAAGCGTTTTTTTCTCCTTTTTAGCGGTTTTTTCGACAGCATCAATATCCTTCCGTGGCACCAACCCCGAGTCGATAACAAAGCGCTTTAATTGTGCATCTTGTATTCGCACACCTCCAAAAAATTATGACCACATGTTACCTAGCACAAGAGCCAAATCCGCTCCAGTACCAAAAAGAGCGAACACACATGTTTCCCTTACAGTATATCAGGTATCACGCAATTACTGGGATGGTGCTGTATATAGGTATGCACCGTAGTACAAACGAAGGAGATACGTGTATGGCTACCTGTTGGGGGTTACTATGTTTGAACAAACAATAACTCTTTTTCAAAACTTGTCACCGATACAGTTTCTCACGCTCTTTGCTCTTTGCTATGATTACCGCATTGAGCACAATTGCATTATTGTGGCTTAGGTGTAAAACACATTTGCTACAGGAGTGTAAGAAAACACACTATGTATATGGACCAACAATTGGGTTCATGATTGATATAAGTGCCGTAATGCTCTTCCAAACCAGTACAGCATTAGCAATGATGCTACTATTTTTGGGAGCCCTGCTTATTATGATTCCAACGGTACTTGCAATGACGTTGCTCCTCGCCCGTTTTATAGGTCTTATTTGAAGCAAGCGACTTGAATCGGCAATATGCCGATTCATTCTTTTTTGACAATTTCCCTATTTCTCGCTATAGTACAGATGTTACCAGTCGGCCATGAGCCGGCATTTTTTAATCAAAAATAAGGAGATTTTAATCGACTATATTTTGATTAACCCGACTACAGATTCGGGAGAATCTGTAGGTATAGGGTAGTAACAACACAAACAATGGACCATTGGTTCATTCATACTAACTACAACTAAATACACAACTACCTATGTTTGATCTTAAAGTAATTAACTCCGTCCTCGATCAGATGGAGGACGAGCGCGGCATCCCACGAGAAAAGATGCTTGATGCCATTGAACAAGCGCTTGCAACTGCATATAAAAAGGAATTTGGTAAACGAGGACAAATTATTCGTGCTGATTTTGATATTGCCACCGGCACCACAACCTTCAACCAGGCAAAAATTGTGGTTGATGAGAGCATGATTCGCCCTGAAGAAGAACTTGCAGAAGGAGAAGAAGGCACTGAAGAAGCTGGCGAAAAGAAAGAGGAAAAAAAGACTGAAAAGGAAGGAGTTGGAAAAAATGAAACAAATGCTCAAGCCGTCAAGGACGGTGCGCACGATGCTTCTGAGGAGGAAGCATCGGAAGATACCCGTGTTCGGTTCGATCCTGAAAAACACATCATGATTGAAAACGCACGCCTTATTAAGAAAGATGCAATTGTCGAAGAAGAGCTTATCTTCCCACTTGAGGCAAAAGACGACTTTGGTCGTATTGCTGCACAAACCGCAAAACAGGTCATTATTCAGAAGATTCGCGAAGCAGAAAAAGAGTCAGCGCTTGCAGAATTTGGCCAGAAAGCTGGCGATGTGGTACTTGGACATGTACAGCGCTTCGAACGCGGCAACCTCTACATCGACCTTGGTCGTGTCACCGGTGTGATGCCCTACGATGAGCAGATTCCGGGTGAGCGATTCCGCCCTGGTGAGCGTATCCGCGCACTCTTGGTAACCGTTGATGAAACACCGCGTGGTGTATTCCTCAAGCTTTCCCGCTCACACCCACTGTTCTTGGAGAAACTCTTTGAAATTGAGGCACCAGAACTCCAGAATGGTACGGTAGAAATCAAAACCATCGCACGCGAAGCAGGTAGCCGCTCAAAGATTGCCGTAGCTGCAACCGACGCACACATCGACCCTGTGGGTTCACTTGTGGGACAGCGTGGGGTTCGTGTTTCAACCGTTATGAGTGAACTCGGTGGTGAAAAAATCGATATTATCGAATGGTCACCAGAACCAGATGAGTTTATTGAAGATGCGCTCTCACCAGCACAGGTGCTTGAAGTGAAGATTATTGAAGAGGCAGGTGAGGATGACGAAGACAACCGCGGTCACGCAACCGTAGAGGTAGCAGCAGACCAGCAGTCACTCGCAATCGGTCGCGGCGGACAAAACGTGCGACTTGCAGCAAAGCTTACCGGCTGGAAGATTGATATTGTTGCCGTTGGCAGCGGTACTGACGATGACGCAGAAACCGATGACGCACCTACCCCTACTGACGAAGCAGTCGACGCAGACGCTCCAGAAGCAAAAGTCGAAGAGACTGAAGGTGCTGAAGCTACTGATGAAGCAGCGGAAACTACAGAAGACACTACTGACGACGTTTCCGAAGAGAAAGCCGAGGCTGCAGTCGACGATGTCGACTCGCCTGACGCTTCTGATGACGAAGCGTCAGGAGAAACACCTGAATCAGATGACGAGGCTGACGACACAGAGGAAGATAAACACTAGAGCAACCTTCGGTTGCACGCGTAAAGCTTCTAGGAAGAAGCTTTACAACTACACTCTATTATCTAATAACTACTCTCTAACAATATGAACTTACTCCACGACATCGCTGCAGGTACAGCAAACGAAATCAACACCATTATCGAAATTCCAAAGTATTCAAAGAATAAATACGAAATCGATAAGGAAACCGGCATGATTGCACTCGACCGCGTGATGCACTCAGCACAAGACTATCCATTCGATTACGGATTTGTACCCCAGACACACTGGCATGATGGCGATGCACTCGACGTACTCGTACTCACCACACACGCCCTCCACCCAGGAATCTTGGTGCGCGTACGCCCTGTGGCAATTATGCGCATGATTGACGGCGGTGATAGCGACGACAAGGTGATTGCGGTACCAACCGAGGACCCACGATGGGATAATGTGCAGGATCTCAGTGATGTGAATCCACACACGCTCAAGGAAATCGAGCACTTCTTTGCAACCTACAAGAAAGTACAGGACAAGGAAGTCGAGGTGAAAGGATTCGAAGATGCCGCTGCAGCAAAAGCAGCCTTCGAGGAAGGTGTGCAGCTCTACCAAGAACAAAAGAGCGCATAAGCATACGTACACTCTCCACATATAGGTACCAACCCGCCCCACGCTTCGCGTGGGGCGGGTTATACTTTACCTAACAAGGGAGGATTCTATCCTTTATGTGTTAGTTAACCATTCACTATAATTTATGGCATCAATTACTAAAAACCTTATTAAGACTGCAACACTTACAGCAGTGACGCTATTGCTTTTCGTCGGAGTCGCAGCACTTGCGCAAGAGGACGACCTCACTCCGCAAGAGCACAAAGAGCAGCACCAAGCATTGCTCGAGGAGCGTAAAGCTGAAATGGAGGCAAAACGTGAAGAAGTGCAAGCAAACATGGAGGTAAAAAAAGCTGAAATGGAAGCCAAAAAAGAAGAGCGTGCAGAGCGTAAAGCAGCATTCTTTGCTGAAAAAGTACAAAACCGACTCACGAACCTCTCACACAACATCATTACGCGCATGGGAGCAGCGATTGAGCGGTTACGCAACATTACCGACAGGATGCTCTCACGTATCGACACCCTTGAAGCACAAGGCATTGATACCGGTGCATCAAAGGACACCCTCGGTGATGTCCATACTGGACTCGATACCGCAGAAGCAATGCTTAGTTCTCTCGCGAGTGATGTGGAAGATGCAGTCTCTTCAGACGACCCACGCGCCGCATTCCAGTCTGTGAAAGCTACCATGGATGACGTACGTGACATCATTACGCAATCACATGCGCTCCTACGCCAGGGTGTCGAAAAGTTGAAAACCGCCGTACGTGATGCACGACCTGAACCAGGCACTGAACTGCCACCAGCACCTGACACACCCGATACCGACACCACTGAAGCAGAAACCGACGAATCAGACGCATAAATTGTATACATAATTAAATCAGTAGTATGAATGAAGAAAAACACAACCAAGAAGAACACGTCGTTGACGCAGTAGATACTGAGGAAATGAATGTGCCCGAAGCATTCACCCAAGAGGAGCACCTCTCACATCTTGGTCCTATTCTTGGCGTACTCATTGTTGTATTGGTACTCATTCTTGGTGGGCTCTACCTCTGGGGAGCAACACTCTCTGAAGGACCAGCACCCGCAGCAGAAGCCCCAACTGAACCACGACAGATTGAAAACAACGAACCTGAAACACCACGCGCAGAAGCTGACACACACATCCTTGAAACCGTCAGTAGTTCAGATGAAATTAGTGCCATTGAAACTGATATCGACAACACCAATCTCGATTCACTCGACGCTGAAATAGAAGCCATTGACGCAGAGCTTAAAGCAGCACTTGGTGACCTAGAAGCAATCTAGCGCATTGCCCATGCAACAAAAAACACCCAGTCGGGTGTTTTTTGTTGCATTTGCCACTACTATGTGTACACTATTCCCGTTATGCAAAAATCACTCACACCAGAGGAGCTCAAAGCTATCTCCATAGAAAAAAATGAAGCGGATGCAACCGTTACCATCACCGGTGAAATTCCATATGCACACCTCGAATCATACCGAGCAGATGCATTGAAAAAACTTGGTGCACATGTCGAAATTGATGGCTTCCGGAAAGGACATGTTCCAGAAAAAATGCTTATCGAGCATATCGGAGAAATGCAGCTATTAGGAGAAATGGCAGAACGCGCGCTCGCAAAGGTCTACCCACAGGTTATTACCGAGCACAAGCTCGAAGTTATCGGCTACCCACAAATCAACCTCACCAAACTTGCAAAAGACAACCCGCTTGGTTTCACTGCGACCGTAGCAGTGGTGCCTGAGTTTGATTTGCCGAAATATACAGAAATTGCCGCTGATATGAACAAAAACAAGGAGTCAAAAGAGGTCAGCGACGAGGAGGTGGCACAGAAGATTGAAGAAATTCAACGCCAAAAAATGGCATACGAGCGTATGCAACAGAAGGCACAACCAAAGGAAGATGGAGAAAAAACGACTGACGAAGCACCGATTGAAACTGAAGAAGACTTCAAGAAACTTCCCCTTCCAGAACTTACCGACGACTACGTACAGACACTCGGACAACCAGGACAATTTGAAACCGTCGAAGACTTCAAGAAGAAACTCCGAGAACACCTCACCATTGAAAAAGACCGCGACGTTGACGCAAAGCATCGTGCAAAAATTACCGACGCAATCATCGAAAAGACCGAGGTGACACTCCCGCAGGTACTTATCGATGCAGAAATCAACCAAATGCTTGCGCAAATGGAAGACGATCTCACGCGTGCTGAGCTCAATATGGAGGAATACCTCACCCACATCAAGAAAACCAAAGAAGATTTGGTGCATGACTGGAAACCGGCAGCAGAAAAGCGTGCAAAACTCCAGCTGGTACTCAATGCCATTACCGAGAAAGAAGGTATCACACCTAAAAAAGAAGACATCGACCAGCAGGTAGCAAACCTCACGAAGCAGCACAAAGATGCTGACGAGGCACGGGTACGTATCTACGTCGCTTCAGTACTCGCAAACGAGGAAGTAATGAAAATGCTTGAGGCTGCGTAAGGCTTGCGCTCCATACAAAATAGTAAACGCTCCGTACCAATTGGCAGGGAGCGTTTTGTTGTTTGACAATATCAGGAACCTACCCAATATCGTCACTCACGAAGCTGCTGCTGCTTGCAAAATAGTGAGTTGCTCCAATGTACTAGAACCATCCGACAGGAGATGTTCAATAAAATCTTGATATGTACCCGAAATATCTTTACCAGCAATATAAAAGAGTATTCCCTGCGGAAACACAATATATGCTTTTTTAAAACCATGGATGTCCGTTTGAGCACTGCAGCGAATGCTCAGGATTTATCATCTTCAGAATCTAACTTCTCCAATGCAAGACCAAGATTTTCTATCAGCCGCAATGGGTCACATGCCTCTTCTGCCATCCGCATTGCAAGCCCTGGCAATATATACTCACTCATGGTGCTTTCCTCTTGGATTGTGGAATTTTCTTTATATACATTTATCGTACATACGTCAATACACCCTTCACAAAACCATATTTCCAAGGTATTATGTGAAGCCTATGGAACATACATCTACCGATACACACGCGCAGCTCGTCCCGATGGTGGTTGAAAAAACCCAAGGCGGCGAACGTGCATTTGATATATTTTCACGACTCCTTAAGGAGCGTATTGTCTTTGTAACCGGCAGCATCGAAGACCACATGGCAAACCTTGTGGTTGCGCAGTTGCTCTTTTTGCAGGCAGAAGACCCAAAGAAGGATATTTTTCTCTATGTAAACTCTCCTGGCGGCAGTGTCACTGCAGGACTCGCCATTGTCGACACCATGAACCACATAAAACCTAACGTACAGACCGTGTGTACTGGTATCGCAGCTTCTATGGGTTCGGTTATCCTCTCGCAAGGCGCAAAGGGTAAGCGAAGTATTCTCCCGAATGCTGAGGTGATGATTCACCAACCATGGGGTGGCGCACAAGGACAGGCAACTGATATTGAAATTACCGCACGACATATCTTGAAGACCAGAGAGCGGCTCAATAAAATGCTTGCAAAAGCATCAGGCAAGACGCTTGCACAAGTAGAAAAAGATACTGACCGCGACTTCTTTATGTCTGCCGAGGAGGCCCGAAAATACGGACTCGTGGATAATATCTTGAAATAGATACCCTCTATAAAAACCCGCGGACCGTCCTATTGCACTTTGTGCACGGACAAGCCCGCGGGTTTTTATATCGACACCACGCAACAATTTTGCTACTGTGTGGATGTCGATTATTGATAACCTGCACACAGCGCCACTATCTGCAGCACGAGCGACACACTGAACCGATGGCGCTTTGAAACACTAGACATATGGGAATACCACCACTTGTAACACTCCTCATCGTAGGAGCTATCGGTGTAGCCATTGGATACTATCTCCGATATCTGCACGCCATGAGCACCAATGCAACTATTGAGCTTGCAACCAAAGAACGACTACTTGAAGCAGAAGAAAAAGCACTCAAGCTTGTCGAAAAAGCTGAAACAAAGGCAGAAAAAATTGAAACCGAGAAAAAAGCAGCATTTAAAGAGATTGAGGAAAAGCACAACAAAACAGAAGCACGCCTGATTAAAAAAGAAGAGCTGCTTGACCAGCGCCAAATTGATATCGATTCTGAAGTTGAAGCACTCCGTATCAAAGCCGATACCATTAAAGACCTCAACAAGAAACTCAAAACCAAAGAGGAATCTATTGATACCAAACTTGAGACAGTTGCTGGTCTCACCCAGGAAGATGCACATGCTCAAGTAGTGCAAAAAATGGAGCAGACACACGAGGAAGACCTTGTGGCACGTATCCAGAAGCTCAACCGCATGGGTGAAGAACAGTTTGATGACAAAGCACGTGAAATACTCACCACTGCTATTCATCGTATTGGCAACACCATGCATACCGATGTCATGACCGCGAGCCTTGAATTGCCGAGTGATGACCTCAAAGGAAAGATTATTGGAAAAGAAGGGCGTAATGTGCGCGCCTTTGAGCGAGCTACCGGTGTCGACGTTATGATAGACGAGACCCCCGGGCACATTACCCTCTCGTCTTTCAACCCCGTACGCCGCGAAATTGCGCGCGTCGCAATGAAAAAACTCTTCTCCGATGGTCGCATTCAACCAGCAAAAATTGAAGAGGTCGTTGAAAAAGCGCGCAAAGAAGTTGCAAAAGTTGTATGCCAAATGGGTGAAAAAGCCGCATATGAAGCCGGTGTTACTGACCTCCATCCAGAAATCATTAAAATCATGGGGCGCCTCCACTTCCGCACCAGCTATGGACAAAATGTCCTCTGGCATTCAGTCGAAATGGCGCAAATTGCAGCAATCATTGCAAACGAAATCGGTGCCGATGAATATATTGCACGTGCAGGTGCCTTTGTACACGATATTGGAAAGACCGTGAGTCAGGAAGTATCAGGAACCCACGTAGAACTCGGACGCCGCATTCTGCAAAAATACGATGCCGATGAGCGTATCATTCTCGCCATGCAAGCACATCATGAGGAATATCCGTTTGAAACACCAGAATCAATCATTGTGCAGGTTGCAGACGCTATCTCTGGAGGTCGCCCAGGTGCCCGCCGTGACTCAATAGAAAACTACATCAAGCGTCTCGAAGAACTTGAACAAATTGCAAACAATATGCCTGGTGTCGAAAAAGCATATGCGATTCAAGCAGGGCGTGAGGTGCGCGTCATGGTCAATGCAGCACAAATCGACGACCTCACAGCACACAACATGGCACGAAGCATTGCAACTGAAATTGAAGAACGACTGCGATACCCAGGAGAAATCAAAGTCAATGTCATACGAGAAATGCGTGCAATAGAATTTGCACGGTAAGCATCAGTGAAAAAAGCCGCGAGCGACCTGTCTGTGCACACAGTGCAATAGGATACTCGAGGCTTTTTCTATGTTTTTTGCTTTGCGACCACAAAGGTTGTGTAGTTGAACTTGAGGTCCTGAATCGACTCTTCGAGGATGTCGAGCCCGTAGAGTTCCGCACAGCGCTTGGGAGCGATGACCGCGCACGTAGGTGGTAGTATGCTCCCAGCAAGGTCACTCGCAGCCTTAGCTGTGTCCTCATATTCCTTGATTTCAACAGTTGACCACTCCCGCTTGAGATACATGCGGCATTGTTTGATGGCTTGGTCATGTGAGGTGATGCCGGTGATATCCGCTCGAGCAGTACCGGGTTTTACAAGAAGCATATGGTGAATATCCACCTCAAACATACGCTCGATTGCAAACTGGTATTTCGCCATTGCGTGCACTGCCTCAATAACGATACCCCCATTTGAATTCTCAATAGGGAAAATACCCCGTACAATATCGCCATTATTGAGTGCCGATAACACCGCCTCAGCATTTACCAATGGCACAATCTCGCCACCTGCAATGGCTTGTTCTGCAATATACCGCTCCCCTGCCTGTTCAGAGAAACTGCCACGTGCGCCCATAACACCAATTTTCATAGACAGCCATTCTACCGTGGAAAAAAAGTAACCTCTATATGTATTCATATTATAACACACTTTTCAGCACTTCGGTAGTGTTTGCGCTTAAAATACCGTACTATATAATGGTTCTAGCCATTTTTATTGGCATCACGTGCTATCGCACAATTATATTAATCGCTTTGAGAGCCTGCTTGGAATCTCACAACCAACAGGTTTTCACTAAAATACATTCCGTATGAACAAAGCAGATATCATCAACAAAGTGCATGAAACACTCGGGGGAACTCGAGCAGACGCAGAGCGCGCAGTTGAGACAATGATTGACTCAATCGTTGGTTCTCTCAAGGACGGCAACGAAGTATCAGTCGCAGGCCTTGGCATCTTCTCAGCTAAGATGCGAAACGCACGCACCGGTCGTAACCCACGCACTGGTGAATCAATCGAAATCCCAGCAATGCGGATTCCAAAGTTCCGCGCTGCGAAAGCACTAAAGGATGCAGTAAAATAATACTCACGATACCACCCGCGAACCCTTCCTAAGCACTCTGTGCACGGACAATTGGTCTGCGGGTTTTATCGTGCCCTCATACTCCTGTAACACAATACATCGTGTGATAGGTTGCACGCTTCCCCGATATGCTATAATAAAACTGTAGCGGAGGTATTTGAACTCGAATCACGATCCGGGTTCGACGCTATACATATGAGGGGTATACTCAATTTATCCCACCACAGCAAAACCGACCCGTATGGGTCGGTTTTGTGTTGTGTATACAGAAAAGAGCCGCGAATCCATTCGCAGCTCTTGACCCTTTCTATACTTCCAAACGAACACTTCCAATTGCCTGCTCAAATACCCGCAATCCATCAGCAGCCATAGAAACAGCGACCAATACCGGTGGATGCACCAACGCATCAATGCGTTGGTTAAGCACCGCCTCAAAATTGCGATGGCACGAAAGTAGAAACACACAGGTACCATACACCCGATGCAGCCGACACAACTCGTCGAATGCTGCATCTACAGCCTGTGTGGTATAGGGACCCGCATCATCTATATGAGGAAATACGACTCTGCACCCAGCATCTCCTTCTCTGAGTGATACATACTCAAACACATTTGATGGTGGCACTTGCCCTCTACTTAATACAAGCACCTTTTGGTAGGACATACTCTATCTCCCAAGCAACATATTCTGGAAAGCATAGTCTCATAAGATATAGCGCTGTCAACCAAGGCGTTATGTCGATACAGATCACTATGCACGGTCAGCGGTATGCGTATATTAAAAAAGGCGTGGCTCAGAGAGCCACACCAACCTCCACACCCAGAGGGCGCATACACTAAAACACAGGGAATACTTTTGTTTCAGTAATTCTCACATCTTCCCACCTAGCAGTATGTTCGACACCGGTGATGCACTCGATATGTACGGGATACTCTTCAGCAAGACCATGGAAATATCTTGCAAAGGCTATATCACATGCAAATATCATGTCACTCACCGGACGCACTGTATACGTACCGAGTGCTTTTTGGATGAGTTTTTTGGCAAGAGCCATAGTTTCCCGTTGCTCTTCTGCAGGTACCCCGGTTTTCAGGAGCTTTCTCTGTAGCTCTTTTACTTCCGGAGAAGTGTACGAGATTGCATCTGCATATGGCAAGCCTGAAAAATTAAGAACTAGCCTTTGTCTTTTTTTACCCACTTTCCTACTCCAACGACAAAACCGACCTCCATTAAGACATATGCAAATATAAAAGTCAATCTATAGCCACGCAATTTCCTGCTGTCCATGCTCCTTGAGGTACGCATTTGCCTGACTAAAGTGCTTACACCCAAAAAATCCATGGTGCGCACTAAATGGTGACGGGTGCGCCGCCTCAAGTACCAAGTGCTTTTCTCTATCAATAACTGCACCTTTGTTTTGTGCATACTTCCCCCACAGCATAAATACCAAGTGTTCCCCCCCTTCTGAGAGCGTTGCGATTGCTGCGTCGGTAAATTCTTCCCAGCCTTTGCCTTGGTGTGAGCCAGCTTGTGCTGCGCGTACGGTAAGCGTAGCGTTGAGGAGTAATACGCCCTGCTTGGTCCAATGCTCAAGGTTGCCATGCGCCGGCGCCGCACCGCCAATATCATCAACAATTTCTTTATATATATTTTGGAGTGACGGTGGCTGATTCACACCCTCAGGCACTGAAAAACTAAGACCATGTGCTTGACCCTTTCCATGATACGGATCCTGCCCAAGAATAACGACACGCACGTCATCAAACGGACACGAATCAAATGCATTAAAAATAAGCTTTGGTGGTGGATAGACCGCTCCATTTTGGTACTCCTCATGCACAAAGGTGCGGAGTTCTGTGAAATACGGTTTTTCAAACTCGTCGGCAAGCGCGTCTTTCCAAGATTGTTCGAGGGTGATGGACATGGGGGTATTGTAGCAGATTGAATATTAGCCTCTGAAAAAATCACCAGGCAAAACCTTTACGGGATTAATAGAATTTAGTTTATTAATATTCTTTAAAACAGCATCAAACCTCTCTGTGGAGGAAAGTTTGAAGTGTCTATTAGAATTTGAAAAGCCCTCCATTGAGATAATCAAATAAATTAATCCTTCGGGATTTTTAATTTGATTATTTGCTTTTTCAATATGTTCTATCGACTTTTTTGTCGCCGCCTCTATTACCTTCTGGTCAGAGGAAATACTCGGGGTACCAATAGACAGCCACCCTTTGTTCTTTGTCACTTGTTCTAATCTGCACTTTTCTACGTTACTAAGATTTATAAATTTAACTTCATACTCTTTTTCATGTTCAATAAACTCACAATGGCTTTGTGACGAATCATCCATGAATTTAATATTTTCAGCCTTATGAAAAAAGGCCGCAATAATGAGTTCGTGCAATAAGTCCCATTTTTGTTCATAAGACAAATTAGGTTGAAATTTATTTTTGACAACTTCCATGTTGTAGGTAGAAATTTTTCCTAGAAAAATTTCTAGCCGACCCAGCCATTTTTCCTCAGAAATCAATTCTGAGTCAGTCAAACATTCTCCTCCACAAAATCTTCTAAAAAATCATCTGTCAAAATTTCTCTTAAAGTAGATAGTCTCATTAACATCAATAATATCAAAAATAAACATCGGTTGAGAAGAATCGGTCCCAGTACTAAACAAAATGTTCATACTTCACATTTTGCTAAGTACTCGCTGCCCCGTCGCTTCATTTGGCGTCAGTTTTCTAAGCTCATTACATTCGCCAAGAACCTCCTGCCCGGGCTCACGGTTCATCGCACTAGGGAGGGAGAAGAATCGGTCACCTTTGCTAAGTATTTTGTTTCATATCCATTCACAAAATACTAAGCGACTCGACCCCGTCGCTTCTGATTCAAAGCAAAAGGCTTTTTGCTTTGAGCTTCGCCAGAAGCTTTTTTCGATTCTTCTCACCCGCTACAAACGGCAAAGACCCGAAAAGCATTCGCTTTTCGGGTCTGCCGATTTGTGCGGGTGAGAAGAATCGAACTCCCGACCTCTGCTTGGAAGGCAGATGTTTTACCACTAAACTACACCCGCAGTATGAGATTGGTGCACAAACGGAACACGGAGTGGACATAAAAATATGGGAAGCAATAAAGTGTTTACACTTTATTTATGACCAAATTTTTATGTACAAGCTTTGCTTGTCCGTTTGTATAGCAAGCGAATACAAGGGTGTATAAGCATATACACCCGCAAGTAATTTGAACCAATCTCTTAATTCAAAACTTGCCGTTTGCATGTCTCGCGAGTGCCGCAGGTGAAAACTTTAGCTTACAGCCGCCACACCTTTCAAATTAAATCTTTGCCAAGGAACATCAGTCCCTAAGCCCCACGATTCTAGCACAAACCACTCAAACGGAAAAGAGTACATGATACAATGACCGTATTATGTTTATACTTGATCTGCTTGCGCATATTGCGAGCACCATTCTTGTTGGATACCTGTCAGTCACGACCTTGGTTGCTGACTTCATCGCTCCACTATTCCCCACAGAGACCACTCCAACTGAAATTGCCCTCCATGAGGACGCACCCGAGGACGATGATTTGCATCGCCTCCCCTCAAGATACGAATATGGAGGTATTATTCCGAGCATACTCCTTGAAAACGCTCAGTATCAACAAGCAGCAGTTGGCGCAAACGCACCGACCGACCAAGCAACCAGCACACCACTCGAAATACCTGAAGAAGTTATTGCTCGATCATTGGTAAATATTTTTTGTCAGTACACAACCGATTCCTATATACGAACAACTACCGGTACGGGGTACTTTATTCATGCCAATGGGGTTATTTTGACCAATGCACATGTTGCACAATTCTTGCTCTTTGAAAACACCGATATTGTACAAGATGCCGCATGTACTATACGCAGTGGTAATCCAGCCGTTGCCCAATACAAGGCAGAGTTGCTCTACATTCCCCCAGCTTGGATTAGTGAGCATGCAGCACTCGTGTCTGATGAAACGCCTGTAGGTACTGGTGAGCGAGATTATGCGCTGCTCTATGTATCAGCATCAGCAACTGATACACCGCTTCCTACTGTATTTCCGCATATCACTATCAATACTAACCTTGTTTCACGTGCGCTTGAGAATGATCGCGTGTTTGTTGCGGGGTATCCGGGAGAAGCACTCTTCCGAGATGGTGCAGATGCAAAACTCACACCACTCGTTGCAGCCACAACGGTGAGTCAGATATATACGTTTGGCAGCAATTATGGTGATATTTTTTCTATTCATAATTCAGAAGTTGGCAAACATGGCGCCTCTGGAGGTCCGATTATCAACGAAGACGGTGAGGCTATTGGACTCATTGTGACCAAAGGTAACGCTGAAACAGAGGGTCCCCAAAGCCTCCGCGGACTTACCCTCTCCTACGTTGATAGGACTATTACTGAAGAGACAGGCTTCTCACTTGAAGAAAATATGCGAGGCAACCTTGCACACCGCGGCACTGTGTTTAAAGAGGCACTCTCCCCCTTCCTTGCACAACTCCTCGCCTTTGAACTTCGCTAAGTACACATACAAGATGCACAAAAGACCCGCGGCATTGCCGCGGGTCTTTTGTATTGTTATAGAACAACTTGGGGGTTGGACCCCCAAGTAGGTGATGTTATGCGTTCTTCACGTAGTGCATCTGCGTTGGATACGCAAACTCAATACCCACCTCTGCAAACTTGTCCATAAGGTCGAAATTTACTTTCTCAAGAATATCAAGATACTCGGCATACTTAGGTGACGATACATAGAACACCACATCAAAGAGAAGCGCTGAGTCACCGAAGGTAGTGAAGTGGACTCTATCGAGCCGAGCGCCTTCTACCGACTCAAAAATGCGTTCCACCATACCCTTCACTGCTTTCACTTTATCGTGCGGGGTTTCGTAGGTAATCCCAAACTGGAATGACCCGCGGCGTTCTTCCATCTTCTTGAAGTTCTGTACGCGGGCTGTGGTAAGTTCTGAGTTTGACACGACTAATTCTTCTCCTTGAAGCGTACGAATACGCGTTGTTTTAATACCAATACGCTCTACCACACCAGCATCGGTTCCAATCATGACGTAGTCCCCGATACGAAACGGCTTATCGAAGTACAGTGAAAACGAACTAAAGAGGTCAGACAGAATCCCTTGAAGCGCAAACGCAATGGCAATACCACCAATACCAAGCCCTGCGATAAGCGAGGTAACTTCAATACCAAGGTTTGAGAGCACAAAGAGTCCACCGAGCACCCACAGCACAATGCGTGCAAGGAGGGTCACCATGTGTGAGGCAGTTGCGGTGTTTGGGTCTATCTGCCCATCACCATCTTCATCTTTCTCAATCACTCGCATCGCAAAGTACTCCACGAAGCAGAGTGCCATCTCAATAAGCTGCCATACGACCGCAAAGAGAAATACTGCGGTCAGTCCCATATCGAGGAGTGCGGGCAAGGTAAACGGCTGCAGTGCAATGAAGAATGCGACATACGAATACACCCATGGGCTGATACCATCGGCAGCTGCAATGACCACATCGTCAATGTCAGTATGGGTCTTCTGTGAGAGTGCTTTTAGGCGAGCAATCACCACCACCAATACCACCTTAAAGAGCACCGTAAGTACCGCAAAAATAATAAGCGCAACCGCAAACGGTGCAAAGTCCACGTCGCCAATGTAGGGCATCGCATATACCATCTCAGGCAAGCGTGACGCGATATATTGTGTTAATCCAAAATCCATAATTTAAATATCTACCAACTAATGACTAGAGGGTACCAGTTTTGTTCGCACTCCTCAATATACACACCGTTTTGCTTCACGAACACAGACAGAGGCGGTACTATATGCGTTCGCGTGCACAGGATGTACGGCGCACGTTCTGGAAATTTTGTTCTTTTGAGGCCGCTGCATACGGCTTCTTGAGTAAAAGGCGTACCAGGGGTGGTACGCCTTTTATCTTTCTATATTAGAAAATCGCCGGGGTTAACCGGCGATTTTTCAGGTAAAAGCATTACTTTGTTAGTCTTCGTCCCATAGACCATAGCGCGACCCTTTACACAGCCCCGCATGTTGGAGCTCATCTAGACTACACATAAGATCAATGACTCCGTCCTGCACTGGATTTTTTAATGTAGCATCACCTACAGTGCTGGTTGGTAGTTCAGACTCCTGAACATTGGTGTTTGTATCTGCCATTAGCTTTTCCTCTTTCGAATGTACACATACGCGGTGCCCGCCGCGCGACTCTTTACGATTTCCGAATTTGTAATCCGGGTAGTGCGTGCGTTCCCCTTGTGCGCACTACTCGAATTGCAAACGGGAGTCCCAAAACGAGAAACCGGCCGCATATGCGGCCGGTTTCTCGTTTTCTTTGTTAGTTCCCCTACAAGATACGAGACGGCCGCATACGCACAAACTCCACCACATTCAGAATGAGTTTCGTAGCGTATGCGACTATCCACTTGCTTGTCATACTTTGAATATACCCGAATACTGCATTTTTGCAAAATGCGCTGTGCACAACCCTATGGGTTGGTGGTTGTGTCAACCTCCTCATGTTGGTCTGTAGGTGCCGCTGCTTCTGTTTCAGTGTTGATGTCTGCTCCATCTGCTGCTGGTTCTGACTGCGGTGCATCAGGTGTATCAGAGTCTCCGGTATGTGTGTCTGGTGTATCATCTTCAGATTGCGGCGCGGGTTCCGACACCGCCTCGGCTGGTGTTGAGGTTGCTACAGGCGCTTCAGCCTCAGCTTCGGGTTCTTGGTCGTCCTCAGATACTAGCACGGTCTCTGAAGGCACTTCCTCCTCCGCGGTACCGGCTGTAGGGACAACTGCTGCACTGGTCAACCGTGCCATGTCCAACGCAATCTCTTCCGCACGCGCCACGATCTGTTCTGCAGTAGCAATATCACCAGCAGTGAGCGCGGCTGTTGTACTTGCACGGTATGCATCGAGGGTATCCAAACCGAGCGTCACCTTTGCAGCCATTGCAGCATCGACATGTGGCAGACGCGCTGTTACCTCAGCAACATGTACAGCAACATCATTGAGTGTGTCAGTCACCGCTTCTGCGCGCTCTGCATCGGTAAGGACCATTGGCACCAGTGTTTCAAGCGCTACATGCTGACTCACATCGATATCAGTCATAAAGGCAATGAGTTTTTGTATCAATCCAAGCGAATCAATCAATCCATCAACATCTTCGGTTTCTGCGTCTTGCGCTGCAACTATTGTACGCTCGACATCAGCAAGCCGACGCTCGATATCGGCATGTTCATCCGCAGTCACCGTGTCCTCAATTGAGGCAAAAAGCTCGTATGCTCGTGTAGTCTCTCGCTCAATACGAGCCAATACACCAGCATGCGACGGTGTGGTAGTCCCCTTCTGGGCACGCACATCTGCATGCGTCTCACGCACAACAACCGCAAGTTCAGTTACGGAAGACGATGCACTCTTCTCTACCTCACCCTCAAGCACCGCAGATTGCACCGCAAGTGCAGAATCAAAAACCACTTCTGCAATTGCAGCTTCATCAATATCCTCAGCACGGAGTGCCACAATACCTTCTTGTGCTGCATCTGCATGTTCTTTCACTTCTGCAGCAATCGATGCTTCCACTGCTTCGGTCAACTTCCCTTCACTTGCCAAGAGGCGTGCCTCAGCAATACGTCGCTCCAAGAGCTGTGTTTCAAGCACGACACGCTCATATGGTGAATTTGCTAACTGATGCCGAATACCTTCGTTTACCTGTGTTTTGATTGGGTACAGCACATCCCCCGGCACCGCCCGCTCTGCCGCAAACGGCACCCCGATAATCATAAGTACGGCAATAGTTCCTGCGGTCATACGAGCGTAGAATGCATTAAGCTGCACGGTCACAAATGACTGTGACTCAATTGACTCTACTGCTTCATGTACTGACTGTTTCGGCAATGGATGATACTCCATGTACGTCAAAATACGCGCACGGAGTGCATTCCGCTCGCTTGCCTTGAGGCGTACTTTGTTGGTGTATTTTTTTATATCTGTATCAAACGACTTCATAGTAGTGTGCGGGTGCTTCAGGGTTCTATGTGGCAGTGCTGCGATTTGCAGCCGCCTGCTCCTCTTTTTGTGCCATAAGCGTACGGAGTATCTTTAATCCTCGGTGAATACGCACCGACACGCTATTTTCGGTTTCTTCAATCAGTCCGCTAATTTCTTTGGGACCAAGTCCATCGACATATCGCAACACCAATACCTCACGATATGCGACCGGCACCTCCTCCAAGAGCGCAGCGGCACGCTGTGCATCGAGTGAAAAGGTAAGCTCGTCAATACCACCCTCATAGAGGTCATCAATAACCCCTTCAGCGGCATGCTCCTCCTCAAGGATGGCATCGAGCGACAACTCTTTGCGTCTTCGATACTCATCGATGATGAGGTTGTTGAGTACCCGGTAGAGAAATGGTTTCCAGGCATCGATTTCATGACCATTTTTGATATAGCCCCACACCTTGGTGAAGGTATCATGCACCACTTCTATCGCCCGCTCTCTGTCAGAGAGCCGATATGACGCATGGCGAAACAGTGCATCAGCATATTCATCAAATGCTTTCAAAAAACGTGTTTCTTGATCCTGAGCTGACTCAGTATCAGTTGGTGTTCTTTTTTCTGCGTTTTCTCTGGCCATGTGGAAACCATTATAAGTGAAGACGCGGCACATGCCGACTTCTTTCATACTTTTTTGGCTGAAGTACTACTTTGCCACCATATGCAGTATCTGTCTATAGGGACCGAAGTGCTGCCGCAATTTCTGGAAACTTCTCTATGATGAAGTGGTTTCTATCCGTAAAGGAGGTAAATGTCGCGTCAGGAAACGCATCACGATATAACAGGCCATGGGTATAGGGCACCACAAAATCATCTTCAGAGTGATATATGTGCAGCGCAGACACCTGCGCTGCAACATTGGAAAGATTATCAGGATTAAACTGAAAATCACCGCCATCTTCCCCACAGAAATCATCGGGCTTAAAAGGAGCTGCAATTAAATGGAGTGCTCTGATTCTTTTTGGAAATTGTTCTTCACTCAGGTATTTGGTCAAAAAGTAACCCCCCTGTGACCATCCTAGTAAGGTCACTTCGTCATGCAAAAACTGGAAATGCCGCTCAAACCAAATCTTCCACTCTGCATACTGAGCGTTCTGACTATTAGGCATCGATGGACGAAGCACCTCATGGGTATCCTCAAGCTGATTCCATAGCCAATCTGTCCATCGCTGAGGCTTTTCCTCATATGGATTAAGCTCTTTAGTACGCAGAAAGTCAAGAAATTTCTCATAGTCACTAAATGCTGCTCCTCCGTGTATATAGAGTATTTGTTGTTTCATTTTTTTAAAACCACCGCTTTTTTGTAAAATAATATGCTACCGTAGCCATAACCAGCATCGTACACGCAACCAACATTGGGAATGCATACGCATGCTCCATAAGCGGCAACGGCACATTCATACCAAAGAATGAAGAAATCAGGGTCGGAATGGTCAAAATCACCGTAAGTGCCGTAAGGAGCTTAATGGTGGTATTAAGATTCTGGGTCAAAATAGCCTCAGTGGCACTCCGCACGTTTTGAATCGTTTTAAGGAGTGATTTTGAAGAATCAACTAACTGACTGTTTGCAATCATGAGGTCCTCCATTAACTCCATATCTTCATTGAACATGTGTATGTAGCTCCCTGCTGCAAGCTGCTTCAGCCACGCATTGGTCGGCACTATTGCCGCGATACTATCGTTGAGTTTATGCTCATATGAGACCAACCGCTGAATATCCTGTGCACGAATATTACGCACCCGCGTTCTGTTTCTATACACCACCTTTCGCATACGCACCAACTCCCTTTCAAACGAGGCGGTCATCGCGCGCAAAAACTCTAAGAAAAGCTTTGTTTTCTGGGTTGTGTGCATTTCTTTTTTTCCTGAAATAAATGCCTGCAAAAACGGCACCTCACGTTGTGCAATAGTGAGCACAAACGATTCACCCATCACAATAAGCAATGGTGCTGTATCAATATCCTCATGCTTCTCGTCAAACGGATAGCGCACAAAGAAATATGAGAGCATATCCGCATACTCAAATCGTGGCACCTCAAAAAAGTCCTTACTATCAGCCAAAATTGCATCATCAAGTCCAAATTCCTTCTCCAGTTGCTGCAGTTCTTCGTCTGTTGGCGATACCACATGCGTCCATGTCCCTGCACGCGGCGCTTCGTACACTTTGAGTCCGCTGTCCTTGAGTGTTCTAAAGTAGTGGGTAATCATAGTCGTGCGTATTATACCCTGGAGTGTGTGGTGTGACGAATGTGTATAGTATGAACACTCGCTTTTTATGCAAACAAATGGTATGATTTTTGACGCGAATTTGGGTGTTATCGGGCTGTAACCCATCAATCACTCAGATATAGTGTGTTGCACGCAAAGCGTGCAACGAATTGTTCAGGTAAAATTGAATATTATAAAGATATGGTTGTAAGCATAGCTTGCACCCCATCTTGACTCGGATGTCACGAGTCGCAAGCAGAGCTTGCTTGCCTCAATATTATTCCAGAAAATAAAAGTAAATTTTTATTTTCTGGAATAATATTGAGGCACCTCTCACTCGTAACATCTCTCGCTAC
>JAJOLD010000001.1:143366-363874 GCA_021129515.1 Minisyncoccota bacterium | reverse complement strand
CACGGCCGACGGTAAGCTCGATAACAAGGACTAAGTCGTAACAAGGCACGGCTAGCGGAAGCTGGTCGTGGATTAATTCCAATTGGACACGTCGTGGTCTTCTCTGGTAACAGAAAGACAACTCGCGGCTAATTGGTCGATGTTTTGTGCCTCAATTGAGCACAAAACGGGCTATGATACTCATCCAGAAGTGGTATTTGACTCAAAGGAAAGACTTTGCGAAAGGATAAGGCAAAAAAGAGTGAAAAAGCATGGGATGCTTTTGCAAGAGGTTGTCTGTTATTTTGAGTTTATGAAAAATAACGACAACCTGCACAGCGCCTGTAAGGCGTAAAGGCATATGTGTTAGAAATTCTTTCTCTGCTGATGTAATGCAGTTTGATATACAAAGAAGCCGCGAGCTACGCTCGCGGCTTCTTTGTATGGTTGCCTATGTATTACTAACAATCAGGATGGAGTGAATTTTCAACATCAGAACATTCAACGCCAAGTGGAATGTTGTTTGGATTGCCTTGTGTGTCACCAGTAGTATTGTTTCCGTTATTTCCAGATGTGTTAGACGCACCATTTGGGTTTAGTTGTATGTAATCAGACACTTCTGCAGCATCCATGCCGGTAAAGAGATTTTTGGTGAACAGTCCCACAATACCCCAGAAACTAAGTATCAAGACAAAACCAATAAGGCTCCAGAGAGCATATGTGCGCGCACGTTCGTGTTCTGCAGCATTATCTCCTTTAAAAATAAATAATCGTGCAACATTCCAAAAGAATGCAAGCGCGGCAATTGCAAGTATAAACGGTATAACCGTTTTACTTAAAAATGCAGTAAGGTTTCCTAAAAATCCAATTAATCCCATATAGCCTTAATCATACCCTAGGTTTCTCTCAAAAAAGAGGGGAGTACACAGGGTTGACAAATATTATTTTTTTAATATAATATATCCATATTTTAATAATCCCGAGGAGGGATTTTATGTTATTTGGAACAGCTACCGTCATAGCCTGGATATTTATTGTTATTGGTTGTATCAATGATAATTTTAATTTGGGTTTGTTGATGATAAGCGGAGGGCTCTTCATCATATGTTTCATTGGTTCACATCGATGGCTTACAAAGAGAGAAGAAAATATACAGACAGTGTCTGAAGCTCTCTTGTTTGCTCTGGGTTTGTGCACGGCGAGTGGCATATCAGGTCCAGAGGACTCTGCTACTATGGGGGGGATGATAGCCCAATCCATAGTCGCGTGTATGCTCCTAGTGACAGCCTCCTATAGATCTGTATGGGATACGTGGTTGCGTAATGAGTGACGTGACCAAATATATTTGGAAGGCGCACATCGTTGCGCCTTTTATCGTTATTGATGAATTGTGAATAGTTTGGTAGTATTTGCGGGCTAAAGAGGGAATAGAGTCCCATGTAAAATCCTTTGTGCAGCGGTGGCTATGAAAAGTAAACAGTTTTGCTTTTCATCCGGTCCGAAGGAATCGCCGATATTTATGAGGCGATAGGGTTGGTTAGAGCGGTAAAACAAAGTCTATACTTTGTTTTACTGATAATCTTTCGGGCGTCTGTTCGACTGTAGCTCAGGTGGGGGCTTTGAAAATTAAATAATGTAGTGTGCAGCGTGCAGCTGTAGCTCAGGTGGTTAGAGCGCGTCACTGATAATGACGAGGTCGTAGGTTCGAGTCCTACCAGCTGCACACTGAACGTTACTTTAATTTTCAAAGATAGAGCGGTGAGACAAAGTATAGACTTTGTCTCACCTGATAATGACGAGGCTTAATCAGTTTGGGAAACTGATTAAGAAGCTTTTGTGATATTTTTGGAGTGAAGCGAACAAAAATAGCCAAAAGGTATACAGCTCCTGTAAGGAGGCAGGTTCGAGTCCTACCAGCTGCACAAAGGATTTTATATTGTGCAGTGTAGCGAAGGTGTTAGAGCGGTAAACAGTGTATAGACACTGTTTACCTGACAAGACGAATGAGTCGTAGGTTCAAATCCTGGCACTCGCACTTTGGAAAGTATGCTTGGGAGCTGCACTTTGATTTTTACGCAACAAAACCGCCATCGGCGGTTTTGTTGTTTTTCAAACCTATTTTTGCTATAAGGTATAGAATATTTGTCCTACAGGAGGTGTTGATATGCAACATATTCAGAGGAGACTTGAGTTATTACATGCTTCGTTTCAGAAGCCGAAGGATCCTTTCAGTGCAGCATGGTCATGCAATGTATTTAGGACTGGTTCTTAGAAGAGTACTTTGAATAGTTCTGCAAACCCGAATGCAAAGAGTGCTTGATTGAGTATGTTACCTACGATAAGTGGGAGCAGTATTTTGGTATAGGAAAAACCCATAAGTCCAAGTGGTATGAGAATCACCTCGTTGGGAAATGGGACGAACGCTGCATAGAGCAGTATACCGAGTGGTGCAAATCGTGCGTGGGTGGTACCAAAGGTGTGCAATCGGTCAAGGAAGCGGGGGTAGGTATCTGCGGTGATTGATTTACCCCATACACCGAGCATAAACGCAATGAGGTCGGCTATGGTGGTGCCAACAGCCAAGCTGAGCACAATAGTATGCATGGAGAAGCCTGCAGCGAGGAATGCGGGCGTGAGCGTTGCCGCATGAATAGGGATGAATACATTGAAACCTGCAATAATGCCAACCAGTACCATACCGAGTACACCGAATTGGGCAATAGATGCCTCGATATTGGTGTGTTGGAGTAGTTGGTGTGTTGCATAGAGTACCCCGAGTATCACGAGGATACCGAGTGTTCCTGCAAGGAGCTGTTTGTGTGCGTGATGTGTCATCTACGTATGTGGTGCTCAGTATAACGTATTGTGGTGCATTGAGCGCATGGTCTAGCTTTTGTGGTGTGTATTCTATATGATAGGTTGCACGTATGAACACATATCAACACTATTTTAAAGACAAGAAGGTCACGGTTGTACGGATTGGTCTTCTGGGGCGGGGCGTGGGCGACACTGCGTTTATGGCAGAGCTGGGTGCGGAGGTCTTGGTGGTAGACGATGCATCGCAGGAAGACATGCAACCATCAGTGGATGCGCTCAAGGAGTACGACAATGTACGTTTCAAATTTGGTCCATATGACCTGAACGATTTTGTTGATGCAGATATGGTGCTTGTTGGTGCGGGCATGCCGTACGAGCATGCGGTGTTGGTTGCTGCGAAGGAGGCAGGAGTGCCGCTGAAGCAGAGTGCAGCGCTTTTTGCGGAACTTTCAGGTATTCCTATTATTGGGGTAACAGGGACGCGAGGTAAATCAACGACCACTTCGATGATTCACCATGTACTCAGTCAAGCGACAGGTGAGGAGGTGCTTTTGGGTGGTAATATCCGTGGTGTATCGAATCTTCAATTATTAAAAGATGTGCACGAGGACTCAATTGCGGTCATGGAGCTCGACTCATGGCAGCTCCAGGGATGGGGTTGGGCAGATATGAGTCCACAGATTGCCGTCTTTACCAACTTCATGGAAGATCATCTCAATTACTATCAAAAGGACGGTGAATCTAAGGAGCAGGGGATGGAGCGTTACTTTACAGACAAGGCACAGATATTTTTGCATCAGGAGGAAAGCGGAGTGCTCATCACTACCCCCGAAGTATTTGAACGCGCAAGAACAGTTGCAGGTTCATTAGGGCAAGAAGTGGTGCTTGCAGATAGTTCGGTACTACCTGAAGATTGCCTGCTCGCGATGCCGGGTGAGCATAATAGGCTCAATGCCGCGCTTGCGTACGAAGCACTCAAGGCAACAAGTCTTCCAGACGATATCATTTTTGAAGGGCTTGCTTCATTCCCAGGGGTGGAGGGAAGACTTCAATATCTACGTGAGGTAGACTTCGTCCGCTACTACAACGACAACAACGCGACCACGCCACAGGCGACAATTGCGGCACTTACAGCGCTCGATGTGGGCAATAAGAACATTGTACTCATTGCGGGTGGTGCGTATAAGGCGGTGAATCCAGCACCACTCGTAGAAGCAATTAAAAAGCATTGCAAACAAACCATTCTCATTCCTGGCACGGGTACTGACCGACTCCTTTCTGAACTTGAAAAAATTAGGGATACGATCCCTAATTTGGTAGTTGAGAATCTTGCGCAGGCATTTGAAGAGGCGCGATTGGTTGCCGAGAATGGAGATATTGTGCTCTTCTCACCTGGCTTTGCGTCTTTTGGGCAGTATAAAAATGAGTACGAGCGGAATGATGAGTTTGTGCAGCTGGTATCAGATATATAAAAACTGCAACTACGTATAGTGTAGTTGCAGCAAAAGAGATGCGTGCTCTTTGGATAATGATTACCAACCTGCGCGTACAAACAAGAAAATGGGCGATACTATGACTCCTATCGCTATCAAGGTTACGAAGTGTCTGAGATTTTGGGTAATAACACTCAATGCGTTTTCTGCCCGGTCACCGTTAGGGATGTAGTGTGTTTGGGTAATGTCATATTTCGACATGAGATTGCTCCTGCAATGGTTGAAATTCTAAAAACAATAATGACATTTTTAAAATATATGTCAAGAACTGCGCATGGCGGCGCATGATACACCCCATACTAAAAAAAGACCGCAGCGGTGACAAACAGTGACGTAACAAACCGCTGCGGCTAGGGAACTAAAGCTCGGGGAGCAAACCGTGGTGGGTTGTATGCATCAATGTCCAACCAACACTACATTGTGCCCTGGCTTTTCTGCACGATAACTGCCGAATGCTGGGTCTAAGAATGTATCAACAGTATCGGTGTGTATATGCGTTCTAAGAACGCCAGCATGCACAAGCTGATACTGCACAATTGCAGGTATGTTAATGCAGACATCATCTAGCACTGCCTGCGCGCCCCACGTACGTAGTCTGGCAAGTATCTCAGGGTATCGTTCGTTGTTGAAGTGCTGTGGCGCAATGCCTGCAAGTATATACGCATGGAGCTCATCTGGTGTACCATACTCGCTGAGCTTTGTTACCGCTTTCAATACAACGCTGTCCTCCCAGTCTTGAAGTTGTTGTGGATTGCATACGGATCCTCTCCAGCAGTGGAGTACTGCGATAGGTCGCTCGTCTCCAAAATGGAGTACAGCAGTATGACAGTCTCGCGTGAGCATGCCTACGACATGTCCACGTGTCTTTATAATATACCCGTCAGCACGCATGTCGTCAGTGTGTGTCTGAGTCTGCGTTTGTACCTGCGTACGAATTGTACGTGCGGCGCTTGGGTGCGCGTCATTTGCAACACGTTGCCAATGTATGCTTTGAGCTCTGTATGCAAAGTACTCCTTCGTACCTTGCCAGAGTGTATTCATCACGGTGTTTGGTTCTGTTATATCAAGAACACCTTGACCAAATACTGCAATCTGCAAATTTTCATATGCATAGCCCATTGTGTATTCCATATGATGCTCCGTACTGTTTGAATGTCTATGTATTTGATACTATAGTGGTTTCTATATGTCAAACATTGGTGCAATTCAGAAGGTCCATTTTATTGGTATTGGCGGTATTGGCATGTCAGCACTTGCGCGGCTTTTTGTGCATGAGGGAAAGGTGGTGAGTGGGTCAGACGCAGCAGCATCGGACAATACCAAAGCGCTTGGAGCGGCAGGGGTGACTCTGACATATGGACATACCGCTGCTACCATTGCGGACGACGTTGATTTGGTCATCTATACAGAAGCCATTTCAAAAGAAGACAATCCTGAATATGTACGTGCTATGGAGCAGGGTATACAGACCATCAACTACTTTGAAGCGTTGGGGCTTGTTGCAAACGAGTACTATGTCATTGCAGTGTCAGGAACCCATGGCAAGACGACAACTACCGCGATGCTTGCCGATATTTTTGAAGCAGCAGACCTTGACCCATCGGTGGTGGTGGGTTCACTGCGCGGCAAGACAGGGAGTAACTACCGAGCGGGGAAGAGCAAGTACTTTATTGTTGAGGCCTGTGAGTATAAGCGTGATTTTCTCCATCTCGAACCTGATGTCTTGGTGATTACCAATCTCGAACACGAGCACGTTGACTACTACGCTGACCTCGCTGATGTGCAAGACGCATTTAAGACATTGGCTGCAAAAGTACCTGAAGAGGGTGCGGTGGTTACCAATGTTAGCGATACAAACATTACACCAATACTTGCAGGATTGTCGGCACAGGTTATTGATTACAAAGAGTATGTAGACCCAATGCTCAACCTAGAGCAGCCAGGACTCCATAACCTTATGAATGCGGCAGCGGGCGCTGCGGTGGCAGCGCATGAAGGTATAGACCGCGAGGTGGTCAAAGCTGCGCTTGAGGAATTTTCTGGAACATGGCGCCGGTTTGAGTACAAGGGTATGGTCAATCCTAATGCATCTGACGATGGACGGACAGACGGCGCACCAGTATACGATGAATATGCGCATCACCCCACTGAGGTTGCTGCAGCAATTGAAACGGCGCGCACCAAGTGTGCCGACAAAAAACTAACCGTTATCTTTCAGCCGCACACCTTCTCGCGTACGGAGGGGCTTTTTGATGGTTTTGCATCAGCACTCGCAAAGGCCGATACGGTGATACTTGCGCCAATCTACGCGGCACGGAAAGAGGAATCGTCTGGTGTGTCGAGTGCGCAGCTTGCAGAGGCGGTGGTCGCCGCTGGAGGGCATGCAACCTATATTGAAACGTTTGATGAAATCATTGAAACCGTCAAAGCATCAGTCTCAGGTGGTGATGTGGTGATGGTGATGGGGGCGGGGGATATTACTCAGGTTGCCTCACGCTTGACGGAATAGATATTATTCAGTATATTTCTTTGGGCGCTTTTTATACAATTGTATGGGCATACAGTTGTATAAAAGCAGAATATACGTACACAATAGCAAAAGGTATTATACCGATGATAAGAAGTCTTGTTGATGGTCGCTCAATAGCAGACTGTGATACATTCGAAGAGGGTCTAGAAACTGCATATGCTTTTCAAATGGCGCGTGCATTCGCAGAGGCCCAATTTAATTTGGAATTCTTGGATTGTTTTGGTCCACAGCGGGAGTCAAGTGCTGCAAGTCAGCAGTTGCTCAAAGTGATGCTTTCTTTAGAGATTGGTAATGGTCTAGAACCAATCACGCTTAAGAATATTGCCTTAATTTTCTATCATTTTTACGATGATCCAGGCCTCAGTGTCCTTGGTCGTGCGTGGGTAAAGCCGGTGTCGTAAAGTATATGGGTGTGGGTACGGTTTGTTCCCACACTCTTTTTTTATATCTCAAAAATGGTATGGTGCTCTCTATGGAAACAGGCGTGCTCTCAGTGGTGGCAACACCAATTGGTAATATGGAGGACATCACTCTTCGGGCGTTGCGTGTGCTTGGTGACGCTGACTATGTGCTGTGTGAGGATACCCGGGTGACCGGCAAGCTCCTGAAGCATCATGGTATCGAAGCGACACCCAAGCGGTATGATGCGCATGCTTCAGTGTCAGTGCATGAGGCAATTATCGAAGACTTGCAAGGTGGGAAGCATATAGCCTTGGTCTCTGATGCAGGTACTCCAGGGGTGAGTGACCCCGGAGTGCTGTTGGTGGCGCGCGTCCTACACGAAACATCGGACGTGCGCGTGGAAACCATCCCGGGTCCGTCTGCGGTCACTGCCGCGTTCTCGATTGCGGGTATTTCAGGCAACCAATTTACCTTCCTTGGTTTTGTGCCCCATAAAAAGGGACGACACACATTTTTTGCGCGCGTTGCAGAGAGCGAACTCCCGGTTATCTTCTACGAATCACCACATCGAATTATGAAAACACTCCAAGCACTTGTTGACGCTGATGTAGGGAAAACGGTGAGTATTGCTCGCGAGCTCACAAAGCTTCATGAAGAGGTGGTACAAGGTTCTGCAGCAGAGGTTTTGGCGTATTTCGAGGCGAATTCAGATAAGGTACGTGGTGAATTTGTGGTTCTTATCGGCGATACGGTATAATGCGGGTATGAGCCGAGAATCATTTGTATTTCTGTTGGGACTGGTGGTGTTTATAACGCCATTTTTAGGTCTCCCGAATGATTGGAAGGAAACGATTGCTATTGGGGTTGGGGTATTACTTATGTGGGCTGGATATAGTCTGCGACGTACCGCCTTTCTCCGTTCGATTGAATCGGAAGAAGGAGAGCGTCGGAGTGAGGAATTTGTTGAACACGTACACGACGAGGAGCCTTCAGAGAAACATATATGACAAAGTGGGCGATTGGAACGGTATGTGTTGTCGGTGTACTCAGTGCGCTGCATTACGTAGTGCCCCAACTTATACAGCTTGAGTATAGTGCCCCAATGAAAGAAATTATTGCGCGTGAGGACGCCGAGCCTGAGGAGGTGCTGCCAGAAGTGATTGCTGATACCCGACCAGTGGTGCGTCATGTACCACTTCCTGAACAGGTAAAAGCGATTTATATGTCGTCGTGTGTTGCGGGGACACCGAGTTTTCGGTCATCCTTAGTGCGGCTTATCAACGAAACTGAACTCAATGCCGTGGTGCTCGATATTAAAGACTACTCAGGCACGATTTCTTTTAACCCTGGCGAAGGTCCCTGGCATGCTGCATGGATGGCAGCGGAGTGTGGTGCGCTTGATATGCGAGCGTTTATCGAAATGCTCCACGACAACAACATTTTTGTCATTGGGCGTATCACGGTATTCCAAGACCTGTTCTATACCAAGGTACGCCCCGACCTCGCCGTGAAGCGGGCAGATGGTGTGACGGTGTGGCAAGACCACAAAGGTCTGTCCTTTATTGACGTGGGTGCGCGTGAGTACTGGGGTCATGTCGTCGAGCTCTCTCGATTGTCATACAATATCGGATTTGATGAACTGAATTATGACTATGTGCGCTATCCGTCTGATGGCAATATGGCTGACACAGCATATACGCATAGTGCTACGGGTACTAAACAAGAAAACCTCGAGACGTTTTTTGCATACCTGCACGAAGCGGTAGGGCAACCCGAGCGATATGCCGAATTTCGACATGAAAACACCGGGCGCGCCACTGCTACTCCCTGGACCTCAGCTGACCTCTTTGGTATGACGACGACCAACACTGACGACCTCTCTATTGGGCAGGTGCAAGAACGCGCAGCACCATACTTTGATTTTATTGCACCAATGGTCTATCCCTCACACTACCCGGGTTCATTTTTGGGACTTGGCAATCCCAACCTCTATCCATACAAAATAGTCCACTACGCTATGAGTGAAGGTGTGAAGCGTATGGAGAGCGACACCACTACGGTTGAAGGATTTATGCATGCGCGTATCGGCACTTCAACACCTGCGGTTTACCGCAAGCCAGTGTATACGGCTGATAAATTCCGCACCTGGATTCAGGACTTTGATTATGGAGGCGACTACGACGCTGCGGATGTGCGTGCGCAAATTCAAGCATCGTATGATGCGGGTGTTATGAGTTGGATGATATGGGCACCGAGCAATCGGTATACTCGCGAAGCGCTCCATGGACCTGAAGGAGCAGCTTCAACAACTGAACCTGCTGTGGTTGACGAATACATCCGTTAACGCTTCACTAGAACTAGATGGTCTCACACATACCATCTATCTGTATATCTGTCTTTTATAACCGTGAGAGGTGAAGATTATGAAAGGTTTGTCGTGTGATGAAAATGCAGTTGCACCTTTATGCTCGGTCAAGGTTGAAAGGGATGAATCGGACGAAGCACATTGTATCTTCATGAGGGATTACGTATGAAAACCTCAGGATATATCTCGGCTGGGAAGACACCTGGGAGAGTTTTGTAGAAGGTGTATCTCCTGCCCGCGTATATGCACTTGTTCATAGTGAGGGCGTATTGCCCGAAACTGCAGATGAGAAAGAAATCTTTCGGCTTGCAGTTGCAGCTGAAGCTGCAGTGCTTAGTCAAGAATGTCTTTCTGAATAACACAGGGTCAAAAATGGCGGATACCTATCCGCCATTTTTCAATGGGGAAAAGAAAACCTGACACAGTGTTTGCTATACTTACAGTATGAGTTTCGACCCAGAAAAAATTACATTTTTCGGACAAACCGATGCGCGCGGCAAGCATGTGCCGTTTGGTATTAAGGCAAAGGACCGTGCGCGGCACATGTATGTCATTGGGAAGACGGGTATGGGTAAATCGACCATGCTTGAGAACATGGCAGTGCAGGATATTCAAAATGGTGAGGGTCTCGCGTTTATCGACCCGCATGGTTCGACTGCAGAAAAGCTTCTTAGCTACGTACCCGAACATCGTATTGACGATGTGGTGTACTTTGCACCGTTTGATATGAACTATCCAATCTCCTTCAATGTCATGGAGGATGTGGGTGCGGATCGACGGCACTTGGTGGTTTCGGGGTTGATGTCGACCTTCAAAAAGATTTGGGTTGATGCGTGGTCTGCGCGTATGGAGTACATTCTCACCAATACACTGCTTGCGCTCCTTGAATATCCTGGTTCAACGCTCTTGAGCGTCAGCCAAATGCTTGCAGACAAAAACTATCGGCGGAAGGTGGTCGACAACATCAAGGACCCTGCGGTACGTTCATTCTGGGTGGATGAATTTGCTAACTACACTGAGCGCTTTGCAGCTGAAGCAACGCCAGCGATTCAGAACAAAATTGGACAATTCACCGGGAACCCTTTGATTAGAAATATTGTAGGACAGCCGAAGTCATCATTTGATATTCGAGAGATAATGGATGAGAAGAAAATTCTCATTATGAACCTCTCCAAAGGGCTTGTGGGTGAGACGAATGCAAACCTCTTGGGTTCCATGCTCACCACTCGTATTTACCTTGCTGCCATGAGTCGCGCAGACCTTACGCCACAACAAATGAAAGCGGCACCGAACTTTTATTTCTATGTTGATGAATTTCAGTCATTTGCAAACTCAACCTTCGCAGATATTCTCTCAGAGGCACGAAAATATAAACTGAACCTTACCATCGCACACCAATATATTGAGCAGATGGAAGAGGAGGTGAAAAATGCAGTCTTTGGGAACGTCGGTACGACGGTGGCATTTCGCGTTGGTCCCTTTGATGCTGAGGTGCTTGAGACCGTCTTTACCCCAAAGTTTGTGGCTGCTGACCTCGTGAACCTTGGCTTTGCTCAGATTTATCTCACCTTAATGATTGACGGCATTGGTTCGCAGCCATTTTCTGCGGTAACACTGCCACCAATTGAGGAGCCGCATATTTCATATAAAGATGTGGTGACGACCGCGAGCAGGAAGCATTATGCGCACAATCGTGTGGATGTTGAAAAGCAGGTAAATAAGCTCATGGTGTCCGAGCAGGCAGAACTGAGCAACGCACGTATTGCACGAGAGAAAGCGAAAGCTAATGGGACATACAAAAAACCAGATACACCATTTGGTAGTGCAGACACCACGCAGCAATCACACCAACGCACTACCACTGAGCGACCCCGACAAGCACCGCGGGAGTTTCGCAGCGAGCGCACTACCGGTGCCGATGACCGAAAGCCTGCTCAAAACCCTGCAACATTCAGACGGGGTGGCGACGGGCGTTCCCACACGAACACGTCAGCGCATAGAAACCAAGAGCATGCTCGTACGGGCAAAAAGGACTTGGGTGAACTGCGCGCAATCTTGAAGGGTATGTCTACCGACCAAAAAAAGAAGGAGTCGGACGAACCAAAAACACAGTCACCATCAGCCACACCTGCTGAGAAAAACGAGAAAAAAAAGCCACAGAAAGAATCTCCAGCAAAACATGGACTGCGTGATGTGCTTGCACAAATGAAGGTAGAGAGCAAGGAAACAACACCATCGGCAGCATCACCAAAGGTACAGACAGCGCAAAAAGAAACCGTACAACGAAGGCCGCAAAAAGAAGGCGTGCCGAAGCAGACGGCAGCAACACCGCGCGCTCCACATGCGCCAACACCTGCCACACCACAGCGACACACCACACAGAAGCGTGAGACTTCGCACACAGAGTCACGTAGTAGCACAATGCCGCGCAAACGCTCCATACATGTGTCACCAACAGACGCAGTGACTGTCAAGCGTAACACCGCACAGGCGGCAACACCGACATCGTCACCAAAGGCAGTCCCAGCTGCAGAGACTGCACCGCCTCGACGAACGAAACCTCGCCCGGTACGTCCGTCAGTACGGCGCACATCGCAGGCACGACATACCGACGCACCTCCTGCTGCAGACCACTCAACGGCGTCTGCATCCAGGGCAGGAGCAACCCCCGAGATGCATGCTACATCGCAGCAACCACAACCGCCACGGCAGCGTATACCGAAGCGCGATACACCAGCAGCACCTGCACCTGCAACTGAAGATGCTTCTGCCACTCCTGCATCGGTATCACCAAAGGAACTTGAACGTATGATGCGGGTGACCACAAGCGACACGCCACCGTTTAAATAATACATAATGTCCACAGTCATTCATTCGGCGTGCATAGGTCTCATAGTATTTTGCCCAGTAGCTGCATACGCAGCGGTACTGATTAATGAGGTTGCTTGGATGGGCACCGACGCCTCAGCAAACGACGAATGGATAGAGCTTTTTAATAGTGGGTCGGACACAGTTGCACTTGATGGCTGGATGCTTGCGGACTCTGTTGGCTTAGAAATTCCACTCATGGGCAGTATTGGAAGCGGGGAGTATGCTGTGCTTGAGCGGACTGATGATTCTTCGGCACCAGGTACTGCGTTTTTGATATATACCGGAGGACTCGGAAATGATGGGCGGACACTGTCCCTGGTGCGTGGCGACGGCTCCCTTGAAGATCAGGTGGCAGGGGGAAGTAATTGGGAACAGATTGGTGGTGATAATACGAGCAAGGAGACTGCGCAACGGACTAACGCTGGGTGGGTGACAGCGCCAGCAACACCAGGATATGCAAATAGTGATGGGGTGGCGACAGAAGATGCTATGGCTGCACACACGGAGGAAGCGGAGATACCACTTGATGCGGCGTCTGATAGTGAAACAACAGCACCAGAGACGGACACTGAACAAAGAAGCAATACTGGAAAAGGTATTACATTAACACTCCCCGATATCGCGTTGTCATTAGATCTGTATGGTCCATCGGTTGCATTTGTAGGGCAGCCAGTTTCCTTTTCTGTCCAAGGGTCTGGTCTTGGAAAAACGTGGATTGATTCACTGGTATACCAGTGGAACTTTGGTGATATGCATACTGCTACTGGAGCAAACGTACAGCATACGTTTATGCATCCGGGAACCTATGTGGTTGTTGCATCGGGTGCCTTCTCAAGACACAAAGCCGCAGTACGGCATGAACTCACGGTGTTGCCTATGTCGTTTTCAATCACACGCGCAGCAAATGGAGATATACAGATACACAATGATGCCGTCTACGAGGTTGATGTGTCGGGTATGTCTGTATTGGGCGATGTCCGTATGTCCTTCCCAGAACATACTATTATGCTTCCACATGCAACCATCACGATTCCGAAAGAGCGTTTGGAACAGGATGTGCGGAAGATGATTGCGGTGTATGACCGCACTGGTGCAATGGTTGCGTCAGTAATGCCGTATGCACGCGCTCCGCACGATTTTGTTGTGGCAGAAGCACCTGAAACAGAGGTTGTATACCAAAACGCAGTCGTTCAAGAGACGGGTGTGGTACCACGCGCACAGGTAGTAGGGCATGCGGTGTCAGTGCCGCCAGTACACGAGGTTGCTGCCCCTACTGTGCAAGATGTTGCTGTTGTTCCAACCAAGACCGCCGACGCGCAGCACACAGCATCAGTACAACAAGCACACGTACCACTCAAAAATGAGCGTCTACCATACCTGGGACTCATTGCGGTACTGGTGCTGGGCATTCTTGCGGTGTATGCACGACCCCCAAATAAGTAACGTTTTTGATGTGTTTTTGGTACTATTAGGTACATATGAATGATGCTGAGCATGCACTTGATGGAACGCAGTGTATTTTGGTGACAGGTGGGGCTGGTTTTGTGGGTTCACACTTGTGTGAACGATTAGCGAAAGAAGGGCATACGGTTATTTCGCTCGATAACTACTTCACGGGTTCAGTGGACAACCATGTTGCAGGGGTGGAGTACCGGGAGGGACACACGAAGGATATTGCAACACACGTGCCAGAGACCGTTGATGTTATATTTCATTTGGGTGAGTATTCACGTGTCGCTGTAGCTATGGAAGAGCCGGCACTCGTCTTTGATATGAACACACACGGAACAATGGCAGTTCTAGAATTTTGGCGTACTCAAAACTGTAAACTGGTATATGCTGGTTCCTCAACAAAAGGAGCTCCCGACCGAGACGATGGTGTTGCTGGTCGTAATCTCTCACCATATTCATGGAGTAAAGCTATTAATACAGAGTTGGTAACAAATTATGCACGGTGGTATGACTTGTCCTATGCTATTTCATATTTCTACAATGTGTATGGACCACGAGAACTTTCAGGTCGTTATGGTACTGTTGTTGAAATTTTCTATCAGTGCTACAAGCATGGTAAGAAATGCACGGTTAATGGGCCGGGAACACAGACGCGTAATTATACGCATGTGAGTGATACTGTCGATGCATTGTTGCGTATCGGTAAAGAAGGGCTGGGTGACGGCTATGGTATTGCAGCTGAGGCAGCATATTCACCACTACAGCTTGCAGCACTCTATGGACTTGATGTTGATTTAAAGCCGTCTCGTAAAACGAGTCGACCGTATGCGAATCTGAATATTGAAAAAACAGTTGCGCTTGGGTGGAAACCAAAAGAGTCACTAGAAGTATATATAGCAGCAAAGAAAGCTTAGTATGAAAAAGAAAATTTTAATCCTCAGTCTCGCGTATTACCCAAATCACGTGAGTGGGGCAGAGGTAGCAATTAAGGAAGTGACTGATCGATTCTCTCCAGAGGACTATGAGTTTCATATGGTAACGCTGCGGTATAACAGTAATGTTGCCAAGACTGAGCAGGTTGGCAATGTGTGTGTACATCGGATTGGTATTACTCGAAAAGATCCAACCTTTGAGGACCTCGGAAAGATGCCGCTTCATATAAATAAACCCCTCTTTCAGTTTGCTGCAGCTTGGGAAGCGCTGCGTTTGCATCTTAAGTATAAATTTGATGGCATCTGGGCGCTCATGGCGCACTCAAGTGGTGTTCCTGCCGCAATCTTTAAAATGTGTAACCCAAAAGTACCGTTTGTACTTACCTTGCAGGAAGGGGATCCACCAGAGCAGATTGAGAAAACCATGAAGCCACTCTGGCCATTTTTCTCACGTGCGTTTACAAAAGCTGATGTCGTGCAGGCTGTCTCGACGTTCCTCGGTGACTGGGCGCTACGTCGCGGGTTTACCGGTCCTCTTGAGATTATTCCAAACGGCGCGTCAATCTCGACTGATACTGAGTATGACCAAGCTGAGCTTGATGCGCTTGCGCGGGAAGTTGGAAAGAAGGAAGGAGAGTTTGTCATGGTGAGCGTCTCACGGCTCGTACATCAAAAGGCAATTGATATGAATATTAAGGCGGTTGCGCTGCTGCCAGAGAACGTTCGATACGTTGTAGTTGGTGATGGGCCTGATATGGAGAGTCTTAAGGCACTTGCACAGGAAGAGGGAGTGGCCGATCGCGTTGTGTTTATGGGGCGTGTTGACCGTTCAATGACCTCGAAGTATCGAAAAATTGCTGATGTGTTTGTGCTCCCGTCTCGCTCTGAAGGACTTGGAATTTCATTCCTTTCAACCATGGCAGCGGGACTGCCGATGGTTGCAACGCAGCAGGGGGGTATTAAAGATTTTCTGTTTGATGCACAGCGTAATCCAGATAAACCAACCACGGGCTGGGCAGTCGATATCGATAGTCCCGAACAGATTGCCTCAGCAGTGCAAGACATTATGGAGCATCCTGAGCAGGTAGAGAGAGTGCTTCAGAACACCAAGAAGATGGTTGAAGAACAGTATAACTGGGAAACAATCGCAGCGAATATGGAAACAAAAATCTTTGCGAAAGTGTTGCCAGAATAGATTTATTGTGGCATTCTGAGACACAGAAAAACAGGTCGAGGTGGTATTTCAGGAACATCCTATATCGATTGGAGTCACCAGGAGTTTACCGAGCGGATAACAGGAGCATATTGGGAAGACGGAAACGGTGTATTCCTTGAGTCTCCTTTTAGAGACAATGCGTGTTTTGAAGCTCGTTCGACTGGTCGTTTGGTTCTTCAACCAGCGCAGGAAGTGGGGCAATCCCAAGGAGGGCTGGGTGCGGTCGTCCGAGTGTTTCATCCAGTTGCTTTGAAAATATTGGATGGCAGATCCCCATTGGATGTTTTCTTACCACCATATTTCCATTTTCTCGACGGGGACCAATGTGCAATGACTCATGGTGGGCGTAAGCAGGCTTCGCTTGAAATTGATGGTGTCATGTATACTGTGCTCAACAACGTTGGTGTGGAAGGTCTGTATACACAAACCCTATATTGCCCAAGTCAGGAAACTGGCTTGGGCTTTCCGTTTTTGTCATAATAAGAACATGAAAACCTGCAATTTTTGTATCGACCTTATTATTCGTGCAGGGGAGATGCTACAGGAAAAAAGAAAAGAAGCATTTTCCGTTTCGTTTAAAGACGATAACCCGAAAGATGTAGTAACGAGTCTCGACATAGAGATGAATGATTTTATTACCGCTGAGATTCAAAAGTACTACCCAGAACACACGATATATAGCGAAGAAGCTTCTGAGGTTGCGGGTAATGAATGCCAATGGGCAATTGATCCGATTGATGGTTCAGCAGCTTTTGCGCGTGGTATTCCACAATATGCAATTTCTATCGGACTCCTTGAGGGAGGCGCTCCTGTGCTTGGTGTAGTCTATGATCCAGCAACACGTGAATTATTTTCATATGAAAAAGGGAAGGGGGTATTCCTCAACGGAGAACCGGTTGTTGCCTCAATTGAGTCAGACCTCAAAAGCAGTTTTGTCCTCTTTGCAGCAGGCAGGAAAGATGAGCAACGAGAGTGGGCTGGTGAATCGTTTAAACGCCTCTTGGGTTCAGTGCATAAAACAAAAAACTTTAGTTCGTCAGCGCTTGCATTGTGTTATGTGGCGTCGGGTCGTATTGAAGGAGTGGTTGCTGGTACATTTACGACGCGAGATATAGCTGCTGCAATAGGTATGGTGTATGAACAAGGAGGTGTTGTACTCACTGAGGATGGTAATACCGCAGCATTACGCAAAAGTCCGCAGCGTGTATTTATAGGAAATACGAGAAAAACTGCTGAGGACCTCATTTCGCTGTTAATGGTGGAATAAGCTAGAGCTGTCCGAGTGTCTTCTGTCGTGCAGTCTCTGCAGTACTTCGAAGATTATTGCGTTGTGCGATGTACTGTGTACGGATATGTTCCTGAAGTTGACTGTTCTCAAAAATACTTACCAACACAGCTTCCCAGAAACAAACACGTGCTTTGCTCAAGGTTTGTATATCTCCCGAACTCGTTTTTACTGCATTGCAGTGGTATGAAAGCAGCTCAATGAGTTTATAGATACGCATACTACGCAGAGAGTCATATTCTTCTGATGCATAATTTTTAAGTACAAATGTATCAAGCGCTCTTTCAAGCGCTGGATTATGCAGGTTCATATAATTCATAAGTCGTGCCCAGCTTTCATGTTTGTTGCCAAATACTAAGGATGATTGATCGATAAGATAGATTGCATCTCCTGAAAATCGGAAATTATGTGGAACAAAGTCGTTGTGTGTCAAAAAACCACAGTAACGCGTAATGGTATCAGGATTACTATTAAAGAGTCGTATGGCTTTCTTGAGTGTAGTGAGAAGTGTGGACGATACATCACTACAAATTCCAGCATTGTGCACAAAGCGTGATGCTGCATTTTTATAGGCATCTGCATCCCAGACATCAAATGAATATTGTGTGATTTTTTGGTGTGATGCCGTGGTTGCATGTGCTCCTGCAAGCATGGTGAATGCACCAAGGATAAGGTCAAACTGTTTCTTGAGTGAAAGTGTCAAAAAAGGAGTCGTTTCTTTTATAAACTCAGTCACGATAATGATACGTTTTCCTTCTTTCGTGTAAATGTGCTCTGAAGGGGAAAGAATTTTCTTATATGCAAAAGGAAGTTCCTTCAGGATCGTGTTCGTATGTCGCTCAGCCTCAATTTCTTTTTTACTTTCTGGATTTTCAGTTGTTTTAATGACGTACGGCACGCCCTGCATGTTGGTTGCAAGTAGTACTACCTTTGGTCCACTCATAAGAAAGCGTTCGCCAGAAATATGCGGTTGCTCGGGAGTAAGTACGAGGTTATGTTTTGTAAGAAAAGGCTGCAGGGATGTTTTTTCATGCGCAACAAATTCTTGCCATGTCTTTTGGGTAAATGTCATATCGACTTATTTTTAATTTCCATAAGATGATTTTTCCAGCTACGCTCATAGGCTTCCATGGCAGTTGTAGGATAGTTTTCAAGTGGATGCAGTACAGGACGCACAAGCATGCTGTGTTGTGCAGATACTGTTGCAACTGATCGACGGACAAGCGCTCGATGTACCTGATGTGTAAAGCTATTGTGTATTGTTGTGGTGTGTGCATGCATATCAGCGATTATCAATATAATCGGTATGTTTCTGATGTATGAAGCGAGTAGTACGGGAAATTCAACTGAAGGTCCGTTGATTACATACAGCATGTCTGTTTTTTTGAGTGAAAAAATAAGTTTCCAAGCAAATGAGAACATTCGAATGGGGAGAGGGGTATTTTTAGAAATGGTAATGAGTGCAGTATTGGTCACCGACTCAGGGAGTGAGCCGTATAATAGGACGCTTATCGTGTCTTCTTTTCCGAGTGATGCTGCAAGTGTTTTGGTATAGCGTGCAGTTTCATCTTGGTCAGGTGGAAACAATGGTGTTGCGATAGTTATATGCATACGTAATCGTAGTGAAAGTGTATCAAATTTATACAGCTGATGTATATTGCTATAACAACGAACAAAGCATATACGTTGTTACATTTTATACGACCAACTGTTTGACAAGATACAATATCCATTGTTTGTGTTTGGTTGTGTACCAATGAAGCGCGTATACTAGTTGTAATTGATAATGATAGATAAAAGGTCAATTGTAGTCATCGGCGGGGGTACGGGAACGTTTGCGGTGCTCTCGGGTTTAAAGCAGTATCGCAAGCAGGTGGATGTAACTGCGGTGGTGACTATGGCTGATGCGGGAGGTTCTACGGGTGTGCTTCGTGATGAGTTTGGGTGCTTGCCGGTGGGAGACGTGCGCATGTCGCTCGTTGCGCTTGCGCGAGAAAATGGTGACCATGACGAACTGTTGCGACAGCTTTTTTTATATCGGTTTGATAAGGGTGCAGGGCTCAATGGACATAATTTTGGAAACCTACTCCTTGTTGCACTCACTGATATTTTGGGAAGCGAAGAAGCAGCGATTTCTGCTGCTGCGCGGGTGCTCCGAGTACACGGGCGGGTGGTACCGGTCACTACTGAGAAAGTGGATTTGGTTGCTACGTATGATGACGGGTCTGAGTTGGTGGGGGAGCATCATATCGACGAACCAGCACACAAAGACACAAAACGAATTACTGATTTGTCCATTATCCCGCATGCATCAGTGAACACCCGAGCAGAAGATGCACTTCTCAATGCCGACATCATTGTACTCGGGCCTGGTGACCTCTACACCAGCGTGCTTGCAAACTGTGTGGTTGATGGAGTGCCCGAGGCCATCCGCCGCTCAGGCGCACAGGTGGTGTATGTGTCGAGTCTTATGACGAAGGTTGGGCAGACTAGTGGTATGGGTACCAAGGAGCAGCTTGCAGAAATTACACGATTCATAGGTCGAGAGCCAGATGTCATGCTCTCAAACACCGCGCCACTTCCCGAAGAGCTCCTTGCTCGCTACGCGACTGAAAACGAGTATCCGGTCGAAGTGAACTGTGATGGTGCTCGGTGCAAGGTCATCAAAGATGATTTTCTGGCAACCGAAGCAGTGACAACTGCTAAGGGGGATGTATTGAAGCGGAGTTTGATTCGCCATGATGCACGCAAAATCGCAGGGACAATCATTGATTTATTATAATGTTTGCATATGCGTTATCTCCTTGATTTTGATAGAACACTTTTTGATACGGATGCTTTCAAAAAGGCAGTGCTCAAGGCTGGGTATGCTCTCGGAACTCCTGAGAGCTTAGAGAAGGTTGATGCCTCGAGATTTGTGTTCTCCGATGCACTGACATTTTTAAAAACACATGCTAAAGAAGATATGTATATTGTTTCTTCATGTACCGGTTTTCAAAGTGTATATGACCGCGCCTACCAAAGTGCAAAGATTGCCAAAAGTCGGGTTGATGCGTATGTCGCTGATGTGATTGTTGTTGAGGATACAAAGGTCGATGCAGTCGTCTCTTTGGCTGATGGTGAGACTGTATTTGTTGATGATATGGACAAGCATCTCTCAGCAGTGGCTGCGCGCTGTCCAGAAGTGCATGTAGTGCATATAGGTCGGTCAGCACACTATCCAACCACACGCACGGTCCCGTCTATTGCCTCGCTTTCCGAATTGGATGCTACTATAGAAGCATTATGTCGATAAAAGTACTCATTGCAACGCCACTCTATCCACCCGATATTGGGGGACCTGCAACCTATACGACACTCCTTGAACGAGAGTTGCCGCAGCACGGATATGAGGTAACGGTAGTTTCGTTTGGTGCTTCGCGTCATTTGCCAAAGGTGTTTCGACACATTCATTTTTTTGTGCGGGTATTTCGTGCCGCACGTGGTCAGGATATAGTGCTTGCACAAGATCCAGTGTCAGTAGGGCTTCCAAGTATGTATGCGGCAAAGCTGCGTCGAAAAAAGTTTGTGATTCGTATGCCGGGTGATTATGCATGGGAGCAGTCGACACAGCGATTTGGAGTGATTGACACCATTGATGTATTTCAGAAAAAGCGATACGGCTTTCGTGTCGAACTCCTGCGCTCATTGCAACAATTTGTCACCCGTCGGGCAGATGCGATTATGACCCCGAGCAACTACTTCAGTGACCTTGTGTGTGGTTGGGGTGTGCGCCCTGAAGCAGTCACAACGGTGTACAACGGTATTGATACAACCAGTACGCCAAAGGAAATCTCAAAACCATCAGGTACCATAATGGTGACCGCAGGACGTTTGGTGCCATGGAAGGGGATGGACTTTCTTATCTCGTTATTGCCCACACTCAGTGATTGGAAACTGTATATTATAGGAGACGGTCCGCAGCGCATGGCGCTTGAAGCGCAGGCGGTGAGGCTGGGGGTTACGGACAGGGTCGTGTTTCTTGGATCGCTGCCACGGGCTGAGGTGCTAGGGTGGTGTGCAGCAGCTGACGCGTTTGTGCTCAATACTCATTTTGAAAGCTTTTCGTTTCAAATTGCAGAAGCGATGCACAGTGGTGCGCGGATTATCACCAATCGTATTGGGAGCCTTCCCGAGCTCGTTATTGATGGGGAAGAAGGGGTGCTACTGACTCCAAATGATACCGATGCGTATGTGGCAGCACTGCGGAGTATTGAAACCGATACTGCAGCATGGGAACAGCGCAGCATACAGGCACAAAAAAAAGCGAAACAATTTTCAATTGCGCACACCGTATCGGGCGTGCATGCTGTGTGCACAAAACTCGTACAATAATCTATGCATACAGACACCCACATTATTACTATCGGATATGCAGGGACTCTGCTTGAAAAGCACAGTCGGCAATTTGCGCGGCTACGGCAGTATGCAACATTGGTGCATTCCTTTCATGCCATTGTCTTTTCAACAAAAAGCACTAAACCCTCAGTCGTTACTGACGGCAACTTCACCGTTTTGGGGACCCATGCACGCACCAAACTCGGGAAACTGTGGGGTGCATATCGTATGGTCAACGCTGCGCTTAAGGATAATCCGGACGCTACGTTTATTATTTCTGCACAAGACCCGTTTGAAACAAGCCTCGTGACACGTCTCTTTGCGCGCCATCCGAGGGTGACGGTGCATGTGCAGGTCCATGGAGATTTTTTTGGAAGTCCCTATTGGCGCAGGGAGTCATGGCTCAATCGTGTGCGATATTGGTGGGGGAAACGCGTGGTGCGTCGGGCATCTCGTATACGTGTGGTTTCAAAACGTATTAAGGACTCACTGATTGCGCTTGGTGTACCTGCAGCGCGTATTACCGTGCTGCCCGTACAGGGAACATTGGAAAGTTTTTCGCCAAGAGATACCTATGCGGATACGTCGCCCATTACGTTTTTATACGTTGGACGGTTTGCGGCAGAAAAAAACATACTCGGCATACTGCGCGCTTTCAAGGAGGCTCGTACAGCAGTGCCTTCATGCACGCTACAACTTGTTGGTGGTGGTCCAGAAGAAGACGCCATACGCACCTATATCACACAACACAGACTTACAGAGGTAGTGACCATAACACCGTGGACTGAGGACGTGGCACCGATTATGCGGGCAGCTGATGTATATGTGCTCAACTCATGGCATGAGGGGCATGCCATGGTACTGATTGAGGCGATGGCTTCAGGACTGCCTCTCATTACTACCAATGTGGGGTGTGTGGGGGATACGGTACAGCATGCTGTGCATGGGCATGTTATAGCGCCGGGGGATGGTGCTGCACTCACTGCTGCCATGATTGCGCTCGCGTCCTCGTACGATACGCGGGTTGCGTATCGTACGCAGGGACTTGCTGCGGCACATACAATTGCGGCAACTCCTGATGCGGCATATGCAGAAGCGTGGGTAGACGCCCTCACCGCCGATGCTGAACAGGTATAATGAAGGTGACATGGCAGAAGAAGAGAAACAGTACAAACAATTTGCATCACTTGATCCTGCAGAGAAAGCCGCAAAAGGGCTCCATGCAGCTATCGATGATATCCTGTCTGAAGAGGACGATATCGTCGTGCTTGATGCAGCGCTGCGCAAAAAGCATCAAGCACGCAAAACTGCAGAGGTTGCAGTACAGGAGGTGCATGAAGCTGAAGCATCGGCTGAGGTTCCCGTAGACGTCGCCCTCACAGAACAGCCAGTACTGCACTATGCGTCTGGTAGACAGCGTGCGCGACTGCTTATCTTTACCCGTGACACCACCATGATTGCCGACGAAAGTGCGTCACAAAAGCGGGTGCTTGAATTGGCAGCAATGTTTGAAGAAGTGCATGTGATTGTACTTAATATTGATGTGAGTAGGCGTGACGAGCGCATTCGGGTGTCACGCAATGCCTGGGTGTATCCGACGCATTCCAATGCATGGTGGCGCACACCATTTGATGCATATCGAGTTGCGCGTGAGCAGCTGGTATTTGGAAACGGGTTTCGTGCAGATATGGTCATCGCTGAAGATGCCTTTGAGTGTGGGCTGGTGGGGTATCGGGTTGCTCGCAAGTATGGTCGCGCGTTTCAGGTACATGTGACCGATGATTTTTTTGACCCACAATTTCCTGACATGGCACCACATAATGATTTGCGTGTATGGATGGCACGGTTTGTATTGGCACGGGTAGACTGCGTGCGGACTCGTTCTGAATATCTCACCGACCGTATTGTGGCAAAATATCCTGACCTCACATCGGCGACCGAGATGCTTCCTATGTATAACAACCTGGAAGCATGGCGGAGCGCTGCGCCAACGTGTGATGTACATGACTCCTACCCGCAATTTAAGTTTATATTGTTGCATGTGAGCTCTATGCTGGAGCATTCACGTACCGACAAAGTAATTTTGGGTGCGGCACGTATTTTAAATCAGTATCCAACGGTTGGTTTGATTATTGTGGGTACTGGTCCACAGCGAGAAACGATTGAGGATCAAATCGCTGCGTATGGACTAACGGGGAAGGTGATTATTGATACGGATATAGACAAGCTACAGTCATATATGAAGACGGCAAATCTCTTACTCCACTTCTCGGGCGAAGCAGAGGGTGACTTGGTGGTGCTTCGTGCTGCGGCTGCAGGACTGCCTATGGTGGTTGGTGAGTCGGGTATTGCAGATGAGCTCTTTGTTGATGGCGAATCAGCATTTATTTGTCCCGATGACAATCCGGTATGTATGGGTGAAAAAATCAATCGATTTCTCAGTGAAAACCAGTTGCGTGCGCGCTTTGCTATGAATGCCACAAATATTGTCTTTGATAGGGTTGAACAACGGTATGATATGTACATGCGCGCATATCGCGAGAGTATAGAACGTTGTTTGATTGCAGATAGTTATAGAGAAGACCAGGAGGCAGCAGCGGAGGAATAATCTATGAAATTACTGGTATACACGCAGGTGGTAGACAAGACCGATCCGATACTCGGCTTTTTTCACGCATGGCTGAGTGCATTTGCAGAGCGGTTTGAGGAGGTACATGTCATATGCCTCAAGCAAGGAGCATACGAGTTGCCTAAAAACGTGCATGTCTATTCGCTCGGCAAAGAAACGAGGCAGCGTAGGGTGCAGTATGTGCTGCGTTTTTACAGACACTTTTGGCACATCTACCGCACGCATCAGGTAACCCACGTGTTTTTGCATATGGGGGCGATATTTACGATACTCGCAGCACCATTCTTTCTGATGCGGAAGCTCCGTGGCGTGCGGTTTCTCTGGTGGAAGGCACATGGACATATCAATTGGGTAGGACGCTTCGCGTCATTCTTTTGTGACGAGGTGGTGACGTCAACGGAGTCTGGCTTCCCGATTGCATTAGCAAAACGACGCATTGTCGGGCAGGCAATCGATACCACGCGTTTTGCACTTCCACAGTCTGACCAGGAGCGTGACCAGAAGCATATTATTTTTGTTGGGAGAGTGGCTTCGATAAAACATATTGAAGTGTTCATCACCGTTGCACGGGTACTGAAAGATGATGGCTACACCTTTTCTGTTATTGGTCCTCACGATGACACCGCATATGCAGAAACGCTGATGCACTCGGCTGAGGGTTTGCCGGTTACGTTTGTGGGCAGCAAAACGCAGCAGGAGTTGGTGTCGTTGTACCAGCAAGCAAGTATACTTTTAAACACGTCGCTCACACACAGTATGGACAAAACCGTGCTTGAAGCCATGTTGTGTGGCTGCCTGCCCATCACTGCCAATCATGCATTTGAAACACTCCTGAGTCCATTTGGATTATATGCAGACACGCAAGACGCTGCGCGGTATGTGGAGATGATTCGAATGAACACAGAAGTGCCTACTGAGCGACGCGCACAACTGCGTGAGGAGGTGGTGAAGGTACACAGCCTTGATACATTTGTAGATAGGGTATTTAAATTATAGTTACGGTATGGTTGATTTTATAGGGGTAGGAGCTCAGAAATCTGGTACGTCATGGGTGTATGCATGTTTGTATGAGCATCCTGAAATTTGTGCACCTATTAAGGAGCTGCATTTTTTCAGTCGACCCCGGTTTGCAAAAGGGAAGGAGTGGTACGAAGGTCACTTCACGCGGTGCGCCGAAGGTAAGAAGGTGGGTGAGTATTCTACGTCATATCTCTACACTCCCGAGACGGCTGAGCGTATCGCGTCACTCTATCCTGATACCAAGCTCATCGCTATCGTGCGCAATCCAATTGCTCGTGCGTACTCGCAATACCGCAATGCAATCAAGGCTGGCGAAATTACCGCAGCGGTCTCTTTTGAAACCTATACAAAAGAAGAGACGAGCTGTTTGGGGCAGGGGCTTTATATGGAGCAGATTAATCGCTACCGGAAGTACTTTTCTGACGAACAGCTCCTTGTGTTGGTGTATGAAGATATCGAGAAAGACCCGCTGACGTTTATACAAAATATATATGCACATATTGGGGTCGATGACTCCTTTGTACCGCCGTCCCTCAATGCGCGTATTAATGTAGCGCGTGCACCAAAGGCAGTGTGGATCGATAGGTTGATGCATACTGTTGCTGAAGGGTTGCGGAAGATTGGTTTAGACAAGCTCGTATATGGCATCCGTCGCCTTAAAATTCCTGACCTCGTACGTTCGCTTAATACCAAAGAACCAAAGAAGAAGACCACAGAACCAGACCTCTCAGCGTACAGCAGTTACTTCACCGAAGACGTTGCGGCGCTTGGAGTATTTTTAAAACGTGATATGAAGAGAGAATGGAATCTATGAAGCATTTGATTCGAGACAGTATTGTGTGGCTTGTAAGTATAGTTGGTATTACTGCGATATATCGCAGTAAACTACGTGCGCAAGGTCCTTTGGTGCGGGTGCTCTGTTTTCATGATGTTGCTGACGGTCACTGGTTTGAAAAGGTTATACAAAAATTTACCACGCGGTACCATGTACTGACACCTGCGGAGTTTTATGCAAAAAAATTTCATACAGAAAAAATAAATCTCCTGCTTACCTTTGATGACGGGTACCAAAGTTGGGTTGATGTCTGTGCGCCTGTCTTAAAAAAATACAACTGCAAAGGGCTTTTTTTTGTATGCTCAGGGTTACTTGACGGCGCGGGTGACATCGCTCGGACTGAGCAGTTTATGCGTGCGCAGTTGCGCATTACTCCAAAAGCAGCACTGTCTTGGGAGGGTACACGGGTATTGCTTGCAGCCGGGCATACGATTGGGGGGCATACGGTGACGCATCGCAATCTCATGGATGCGTCGTCTGAAGAAATGCAACGTGAAATTATTGAGGACAAAAAGAAGACGGAATCGATGCTTGGTGTGACACTTCAGCATTTTGCGTATCCCTTTGGTACCGAGATGCACTATACTGCACGCACTCGTTCAGTTGTGTATGACGCGGGGTATCAGCATACGTACAGTGCAATGACTGGGTTCTATACATCTGAGCTGCTTGATATTCCACGCACCTTGCTTGAGAAGAATCAGTCACGAACATCGATAGTGCGATGGATTGAGGGCGGATATGATATGTTTCGTATGATACAAGGAAAGGGAAGTATACATGCGGCGCATGTGCCTACCCAAAATAAGGGTGTGGTATGATGCTATGACTTAGTTTAAAAATTATCCCTACCAGCATATCACTTCACACATGGTCATTCGGTTGATCAGTTACTCCGTACACTCAAATCACTCTAAACTATGTTTTTTTCTTCACCATGGATTCGAAAACCAGATTTTCCAGCAAATGGACAGTTTGACTATAATGCCTACTGGGAGACGCGAGGTTGGAAGATTGCAAAAGGACTCAAACCACGTGAACAGTTGATATATAGCGCGATACCAGCAGGTGCACGGGTTATTGATATTGGTTGTGGTAATTCTCGATTACCAGTAGCGCTCAAGGAAAAAGGAGTTGCGATTACAGTTGCTGATGTTGCGCCCAAAGTGCTTGAGGGATATAAGACGTTTGGTATCAGCGGTCACCAGATTGACCTCACTGCTATTGAACAGCACACACTCACGGAAACCTATGACTACATCATTATGAGTGAGGTGCTTGAACATGTTGCTAATCCCGAGGAAGTGATACTGATACTCAAGCAATACACCCGACAGTTTGTTATCACGGTTCCAAACAGTGCTGCGTATCTCTTCCGATTTGGACTCATGTTTAAGGGGCGTTTTTTTACGCAATGGGTTATGCATCCTTCAGAACATGTGCGGTACTGGTCGCACCTAGATTTTATGGATTGGCTTACGGCAATGGGCATTACGGTCACCACCGTGTCGGTGACTGACGGTTTCACCTTTCGTGGACTCTTGCCATGGCTTCCAAATCTTTGGAAAAACTTCTTAGGATTTCGCATGATGTATGTCTGCGAAGTAAAAAGCAAAGGGCAAAATGCAAACAGCAAAAATGCAGATTAAAAATCTAAGTATATGTCATTCTGAAGCACACCCTTGATATCAAACACGACATACGTATGACAAAGAGCATTTGTTTTTTTGGGAGTTATAACAAAACACACCGAACGCATTCCTTAATGGCGGGGCTTCGTGCGCACGACCTCGTGGTAGAAGAGTGTTATGACAACTCAAGAAAGCCGATGAAGTACTTGAGGCTGTTTGCGAAGCACTGGAAACTTCGTCATGCATACGACTATCTCATGGTTGGGTTTCCGGGTCATGGGCTTATGCTGCTTGCGCGGCTTATCACTAGAAAGCCAATCATTTTTGACCCCTTCATTTCGCTCTATAACACGACGGTGGAGGATAGAGGACACGCTACCAAATGGAGTCTGAAGGCGTGGCGAGCGTCTCTGTTAGATACGTGGTCAATGCGCATGGCTGATATTGTCTTGGCAGACACGCAGGCACATGTTGAGTATTATGTGAGTACGTTCCGGGTGTCACGCAAAAAATGTATTGTGGTACCCGTTGGTGCAAACGATGCATTTGTGAAGGCGTATACCAAGAATGAGCCTCGGCAATCAGATGCACCATTTTCCGTCCGCTTCTATGGTACCTTCTCACCCCTCCAGGGCGTGTCAGCTATTGTCAGCGCAGCTGCATTGCTTCGTAATGAATCAGACATCGTGTTTACACTGCTTGGTCATGGACAAACATTGGCGGACGCAAAAGCACTGCACGCAACACTTCAAGTACCGAACCTGTCGTTTGTTGAGTCGCGCGTACCAATTGATGAGTTGGTGCAGTTCATACAAGAAGCAGATGTGTGTCTCGGTATTTTTGGTGGTACTGCCAAAACCAAAATGGTGGTACCGCACAAAGTATATGATGCACTTGCCTTGGGCAAGGTGGTACTGACTGCTGACACACCTGCCATACGCACATTTTTTACGCACAAGGAAAACATAGTAGTATGTAAGGACGCAGATCCTGAGGATATTGCTCGTCATATTGTGGAGCTTCGTGACAATGCTGCATTGCGAGCGCATATTGCGCACCATGCACGAGCAATTACTGAAGCACGGTTTGTGCCAAAACAGATAGTTACTAATCTTATAGACCATATTGCCTAATATATTTATCTATGCCAGAACGAGTATCACCACATGCTGGAATGTCAGATGAGACATTGGAGCATCATATGAAGCGATACATATTTGCACAGCCGTATGTAGCGGGGAAGACGGTCTTGAGTATTGCGTGCGGGAACGGCTATGGCGAGCATATGTTTGCGACCGAAGCCAAGGCTGCACGGGTTATTGGGATGGATGTGAGTGAGGAGGCCATTGATTTTGCAAAGGAGCACTATCAGGCGGAGCATCTTGAGTACCGTGTGTGTGATGCGCTTGCAATCGATCTGCCCGACAATGCTGTTGATGTGGTGGTGTCATTTGAAACAATTGAGCATATTGAGGATGATATAGGGTATCTCAAAGAATTACGACGGGTGCTTAAACCGGGTGGCATTGCACTTATTTCTACACCAAACAAAGCAAAATCACTCAAGAATTACTTTGCATCAAAACCGCTCAATCCTTACCATGTGCGTGAGTACGTGCCACACACATTCACACAAACGCTTGAAACTACATTCGAGATAACCGGATTCTATGGACAGAAAACTATTTTTAAGCGTCGGTGGTATATGGTGCCGCTCTATATGCTCTATAAGCTATTCGGTCGGTTGCGCACCATAGAGCGACGTGACTATGAGGTGCGACCGTATCCGAAGGGTCTACTTGAAGAAACTGCCATTTTTGTTGCAGTGTGTACGTAGAACGTATACGGTACGGTGATAGTTATAGACGATATATGGGAACACAGGCAAACCCTACCAAAAAAAAGATATTCATTGTGCTCACGAGTTTGTCCATAGGTGGTGCGCAACAACAACTGATTCGCCAGTTGCCGCGTTTTGATGCGGCACGTTTTGAGATACATGTTATGGCACTCTTTGCGTGTGTGGATGCACGCAGTCTTGCGGACGATGTGCCACCGCATATTCAGGTACATCAATTGCGCTTTAGCGGTTTTTTTGACCTTTGGTCGGTGTTCGGGCTGTGTCGTGCGCTCAGAGCGATACAGCCTGATTTAGTTATGACCAGTTTGTTTTTTAGCAATACGATTATGCGTATCATACAGCCATTTTTTGGCTATCCGGTTATTACACGTGAGCATAATACCTATATTCATAAAGGTGTGGTCGCTATCTGGACTGATAGAGTGTTAGCGCGGGTGAGCAAAAAAATAGTAGCGGTGTCAGAAGAGGTTGCCGATTTCACGAGTGCACAAGAGCACATACCAAGAGAAAAATTTTTGGTGATTCATAATGGTATTGATAGTGCTGCATTAGATACAACGCATAGTATTGATAGATCGTCTCTACGTATCGCAGCGGATGCACACCTGTGTTTATTTGTCGGGCGTTTTGCTGCACAAAAGAATGTGCCACTGCTCCTTGAGGGTTTTGCACAATTTTGCAAAGCGCATACCTCGTGGGTGTTAGTGCTTGTTGGAGATGGTCCAATTCGTCAGACACTTGAGGTACACGCGCAATCGTTGGGTATTACCGACCAGGTGCGTTTTGTGGGTGAACAGCGGCAGGTGTATCCGTATTACCAGATTGCCGATTGTCTTGTGTCAACGTCACATATTGAAGGTATGAGTAACACGCACCTAGAAGCACTTGCACATGGGGTGCCAGTACTTACCACACCTACAGGAGGTACCAGTGCGTTGATTGTTGAAGGAGAAACGGGATTCATTGTGCCAGCATACACACCAGCAGCCGTTGCAGAGACACTCCATACATTTACCCAACATATGAGCAACAATATGCGTCAGGCGGCAAAGAAAAAAGCACAGGAGTTTACCATTGAAAAAACCGTGCAACAATACGAACAGCTCTTCGAAACCTATGCGCGGTAAGCAGTATATATAAAATGCACTGGTCGGTGAGACCAGTGCAGTACAGTGACAGTGGTGTAGCACTGCTACAACATCCCTTGCCTATGGAGCATATCTATAGCTTCACGATAGAGAAATCCGAGAGTAAGAGTTTGCGTCTCTTCGTGGGTATACCAATCGAAACCTATATGTTCGGCAATACCGTCGGTTGGCTCTAGTGCAACGCCTTCAGGTCGAGTAAACCTCCACTGGGGGAGGAAATACTGAACGGTTCTCTTGTCGTTCCAGACTCCCTCATAGTATGGGTCATCGACCGCATCTGCGGTTATTCTGGCTTCTTCAAACACCTCTCTTCTGAGTGCTTCCTGCGGAGTTTTGCCCGTTTCAATCAGACCGGCAGGGCAGACATGTGTACCAGGGCAGGTGGGCGCCAAGAGTCCTCGTCGTAACAAGAGTATGCGTGGTGCCGTTTTGAAGTTGTTGCCAAAAAGGGTGTTCTATATCTCCTCTATAATTATGGGTCAGGATAAGTGCGCCAACGGCGACTTTGTTTGTGTTGTTCACAAAATATCTCCTTTATAAGGTTCAGTGTACAGAAATGTGTTCGGTACTCAATATGTGACAAAAACTATTTTTTGTCACATATTCAGTAATTGAGTGATGCGGTGTGAGGCGTTGCCGTCGTTGTGGGTAAAGAGTGTCTCACGCACAGTTTTGCGTGCTTCGGTGTAGGTGTCGGCAGCGGTTATGGCAAGGAGTAGGTCATCAAATGAACGAGGGTGTGGTCCGGGGGTGAGTGTGTTGAAATCTGGATAGAGGCCTGCTTCTTGTGCATACCAATCGAAATCATAGACATAAAATATAATTGGTCTATCAAGGAGGAGAAAATCAACATACAAGGAAGAGTAGTCGGTAATGAGTATATCGACCTCAGTGAGCTGCGGGTAAATGTCGTAGCCAGCAGCAATATAGGTGAGGTGTGAGTTGTGTTCAGAGATGCCAGAGTCTCGTGCACTGAACTTTGGGTGCAATGAGACCATCAGGTGATAGTTATGTTGCGCCATATACGCATTTGCTCGTGCCACATCAAAGGTTGCAAGCGGGTTGCTGCCGTCGGGGCGAAATGTTGGCGCATACAGTACTATTTTTTTTGCACCGTTTGCTTTGGCACGCTGTATCGCTTCAGCAAACGTGGTGTGTGCGTCAATTGCTGCTCCCGGTATGTCTTTGTAGAACAAGTCAGTTCGTGGATGACCGGTGACGGCAATGGCGTCAGCGGGGTGCGTAAATGTGGTTGCGAGGAGTTCGGCAGTTTTGTGTGATGTGGCAATGAGTGTGTCGTATGTGGTATGGCGACCTGGTTGTACCAATGCTGGGACATGCTGCGTGCGCTTGCTTGCGTGTCCTGATTTCTTCATGCCTTTTCCATGCCACAGCTGGGTAAGGGTGCTGCCACCAGAAAACTTCCAATTTTCTGTTTGGAGGTGCGCGTCTACGATCGTGTGTCCAGCACGGAGCGCGTAGTAGATGCCTTTCCATGAATGCAGGTAGTGCGCGCGCAGTCCAGCATGCTGTAAAACCGTAGCGAGGGCTCTGTCTTTGGCAAGCCACACTGAGGTAACGTCAGGATGTGCATGTTGGAGGTGGAGGAAGAAATATTTTGCATTATCTGCAAACATCTCTCGCGTCTTGCCGTGGTGCCAGCCAATACACACCACAATCTTTGATGAGCGTGGTATGCAATACGAACAGCCGCGTATGCAGTATGCACCGAGTAGTTGTAGTGCCGTGCCTATTTTGTGAAACATGGTGTGTCGGGGTCGTTCTGTATCGCTGCCAGTTTATCCTGTGCAGCATCGAGATCGGCTTTGGTGTCGATTTCGATGGCAGGGAGGTGTGATACATCGAGTGCGTAGAGCGATTCTCCGCGTTGAATGGTGAGGTTGAGTGCGTCAGCCGCAAATTTTTTAAACTCTTCTTTTGCTATAAAGTCATCAAGTACAGTGATGAGTGTCTGTCCGAATCCTGCAGCTATTTTGGTAACACCAATAAACTCACCATCGTTTAGGCTTTTTGATATATATTTGCCAAGTTCAACCACTTGCGATGAATCACTACCGAGAATTACATTAACTTCCTCTTCATCCCAGGGATTCCGCTGGACGGCTGTCACCGAACCACGAGGGTCCTCTACAATGCATGAAATAATATGTGGATGACAAATCACATCTGCATTGAGGTAGAGGCAGTCTTCGGTAAAGCAGTCTTTTGCGAGCCAGAGTCCGTGTGCGGGATATGTTTTGGCGTAGTCTTTGCTTCTGATAAAGATGAAAGAAAAATCAGGGTTGCTGGTGACGAGGTGGTCTTCGAGCTTCTCTGCCATGTAGCCTGTGACGACCACTGCTTCAGTGATGCCTGCGGCAACAAGATTTTCAATTTGGTAGTTGATGATGGATTTTCCGTCAATGGGAAGCATACACTTGGGTATGTCTGCTGAAAGTGGTCGGAGTCGTTTTGCTTCACCCGCTGCGAGTATAAGTGCTTTCATGAATTATAGAATATATGCGATAGGTTACTTATAGTACCACTAATTGGGTGTACTCAGTATAACTTTCATATGGTGGATTAAGTTATACAAGAGGATTGGCATCGTACCAGCGGTGCTGCTGAGTGTGGTCGTAGTATAATGGGTACAACGGATATGAAATACGCTATCTATTTTTTGGCAGTGGGGGATAATGCGCGTAGGTGTCTTTCATTGGCGTACACGTCACTTCGAAAGGCTGGTTTTACAAACGATGTGTATATATTGTGTGATCAAGCATCTGTACCATTTGCGACATCATCCAATACGCATATATTAAAAATTAAGGATGAGCATCTCAATCTCGATGCAGACACGGATATGCCATATGCGTTTTTCGATGTACGGCGACTTGATACACGTAATCCACGAAGTGCTCGGAACCCTCGCAAGTGGAGTATTTGTCGGGCAAAAACATTGATTGACCAGTACATTACATTTGATGCATACGAATATGTTGTATATCTCGATGTTGATGTACTCGCGCAGGGGTCAGCTTCAGTTATGGAAGATTTTTTGGTACAGCACAAAGGAGCTATTATTACTGCGCAAAATCAGAATGGACAACGTCTTGGAGGGAGAGGAAACTTTTCCCTTCGTGAGTGCAGACGGGTGCGAACGTTCTCTGCAGCAAATTTGACCACCGGTGAACTTTTTCGATACTGGTTTAAAAAAGCACTTTGTTCAGATATTGTGTGCATTCCAACCAATACAGACGGCAAGCAGCTTATGGAAGCGTGGAGAGCGGAGGTGCAAAAAGATATAGATTATGACCAGCCTGCACTGCAAGCGGTAGTGCTCAGGCATTACAGCGATATACACATACTTGCTCCATATAGTTTATTTGGATATGGCCCCTATCATAATCACTATCGGGGACCAGACACACTCACAAAAGTAGCGAGTACCTTTGTCCATTTTGGAGGTGCTATAAAAGATGCGCGCGCTTTTAAAGCATATTATACGCGCTATATAGCAACATAACGTATCATACATAATGTCAGTTTCTATTGTTACGAAAGCAAATTTAGGCGAGAAAAAAAACCTTAAGACAGATGGTATTATGCCGGTCATCGCTGTATTTGCGAAGCAGAAATTGTTGGTGCAAATACTTTGTCAGATGCATACGCATTTTGACGTTCCAAACACTCACTCATATGCTCCCGCATGGTACCGATATGTGCTACGTATCTTGGAGTATATTCCTGGCATCTCGATGCAGGGTGTTCGACGATTTGTGCCTGATGCACTTGCAAGTATGCAGCTACAATGCGCAGCTGTTGTGTTTGTGCATCCTGCAGCCCAATTTGCGCGTGTAGCACGGAAGGCAAAAAAAAGAGGGAGCACTACTATTGGTATTGCGACGGTTGCCCATCCGGTATTTGAAGCGGCACTATACACTAAGGAATATGCTCGATTTGGAGTCACATTTGATGCATGCGGGCGGTTTGATACATTGCATGCTGCGTTAGCTTCCATTGATTACATCATTGCATATTCTGATTTTGTGAAAGAGACATACGTACAGCATGGGTTTCCAGAAGAGCAGATATTTGTCGCATATTCTGATATTCCACTACCACAAAAGGTGCCGGTGCGGCATACAACAGGTACATTTAAAGTATTATTTTTGGCATATGCAACGCCTCGCAAAGGTTTGCAGTATCTGCTTGAAGCGTGGGACATGTTGGATTTGCCTGATGCGGAACTCGTGGTGGTGGGTGGATATGGAAGCGAAGCGTATACACCCAAGGAATTTAAGACATATTGTGATGCCATCATAGCGCGTAATCCGTCTATTACATGGGTCGGCAAGGTTACTGATACCACATCATATTATCGTGATGCATCACTCTTTGTCTTTCCGTCATTATCTGAGGGGAATCCAAAAGTAGTCATGGAGGCTATGGCACATGGGTTGCCTGTGATTACCACACCAAATGCACAGAGTGTGGTCGAAGATGGTGTCAGTGGATATGTGGTGCCAATACGTGATGTGCAGGCGTTACAAGAAAAAATTACGGTATGCTATACACATCGAACTGCAACTGTGCACATGGGCAATGCTGCACGAAACACCATGGAGCAGAAAAAACCATTTGGTGAAGCGGTGTTCGCCGTGTATAAAAAGATAATCAGCAATCAGCAATAATGGTATGTATATAGAATGTATTGGTGCCTCTGGGGCAGGAAAGACAACTATTGTAGCGCATACGGCACAAGTACTGAGTGCGGCAGGGCGGGTGTGTGTGACGCGAAAGACATTTTTTGCACCACAGAGGAGAAAGTATTTCAAAGCATGGTGGACTGTGGTGCATCTATGGCGCCTTGAGGTCGGCACACTGCGTCTGTTACTGCAATGGGCACGTGCAAAGGGGGTCAAAAATGCGTGTATGAAGATACATGAGTATATAAAAATACGTCAGCTTACAGCAACGATGGATACGGATACTGTTGCGCTCTGGGACAGTGGTTTTGTACAGTTATTTTCAAAATTGGCAGTTATGGGTTTCGTTTCTGAGGAGGATGCGTTTTTTTTGATACAAAAACACATACCAGCACAGGGTGTTATCGTGTTTCTCAATACATCTCTTGCTGAGTCACGTAATAGAAAACGAAAGAGAGCAATAGCCTGGGAATCTGCGGCAGCGCTTGCGCGACTTGAGCAAGAAAAAGATGACCCTGCCCGTATGGAATTTATTCAGGCAGTACAAGCGATGCAAGAGCGTATGGTGCAAAAACTCACGGCAGCACATGTATCGGTACTACTGTTGGATGGTATGCAGACTCCTGAAACAAATGCCGCGTTATTAGTTACTCACGTACAACACACTCACTATGTCTAAATCTGCATTGTATACAGTACTGGAATCGCTCGATACTGCTGGTATACGGTATTGCCATTGGAAGAGTAATGAGCATTTGGACGCGGGTCTATGCGGTGAGACAGATATCGACATGTTGGTCGCGCATGACCAAGCTTCGCAGTGTCGTGAGGTGCTTACGTCGCATGGATGGTTGTACGATGCTGCTCCGCCGTTTACTGAAATGGAGCATTGGATGGGGTTTGACACTGCGAGTGGTCGTTTGTTGCATATACACTTACACACGGCTGGGTTACCAGTTGGTCCGTCAAAACGAAAAATCTACACGCTGCCACAATCGGTGAGTGATTGGGTATTGACACAACGGGTTCGTACTGATGGTGTATGGACAGCCTCTCCTGAAACTGAATTGTTTATGTTGATACTCCGATTTGCATTGAAGTCAGGTCCTCGAAATTTGGCAGGAGCATACGTGCGTACGCGAGATGTGGTGCCGCCTAATCTCCGAAAAGAGTTTCAATGGTTGGTTGCACAAGATATCGATACTCTATCTTGTCCGGTGTTGTCTGCTGGCTTTTCTGCATGTGTGCAGTCATTACGTGTAATCATGAACGATACATCAGCACCTTTCTATCGTTATATTCCGTTACTGCTACGTATGCGGTTGTTGGTGCTTCGATATATAACACCATATCGGATATGTGCACGACGAAAGAAAGGTGGGAAGACATTGCAACGTCCCACACCAGTGTTTGCGTTTGTGGGGGTTGATGGATCAGGGAAGACGACACTCGTGTCTGAGCTACGAGCATGGTTTGGTTGGAAATTTAATGCACAAATGTTTTATTTAGGTACTCCCAAGAAATGTGGATTTGGTGGTGTGCTCTATAAGGTGACTCGAAAAGTGCCGGGAAGTCGGTGGGTTTTTCGGTTATATGCAGCGCTATACAGGTTAGCCACTGCATTGCGTGCGCGCCGCGCTGCCCACAACGGGTGTATTGTACTGACTGATAGGTATCCAACACCATTGTTGTGGCAGGTGTCAGACGGACCTCGGGCAACTGGTTTTTTGAGTAGCATTGAACGGACGCTCTATCGCGCCATACCAGCTCCAGGGCGGTTGGTTGTGCTTCGAGTTCCCGAGGAGATACTACGTTTGCGTGATAGTACCGTGCCTACAGAGACTCGTATACGAAAGCTCAATGGTATAGATGCACTTATTGCAGCCAATACAGAAATCCCACTGCAAGTCGTCGATGCAAGCCGTTCACGTGAAGCTGTATTACTTGAGTGTAAACAGATGCTGTTTGAGACACTGCGTGGTATATAGCCTGCTATACGGATGTATCAGTTGGGATGATGCGTGCACGCGCAAAGAGATATCGAACCAGTACATTACTGATAAGATGTGTTGCTAGAATTGCATATACCGCACCCCATACACCATAGACTGGTATGAGGATGCTAAAAAATATAATGGTTAAGATGGGTATGCTCAAGCGTGTTAGATACATTTCTCGTTTGAGCGCATGCGCTTTAAACGCCTGTGCGTATATGCTTCGAGGATATGAAAGTAACACGAGTGCAAGTGCCTGTGTCAGTACCACTGACTCTGGATAGTCTGGGAAAAAGAAACCAAATAACAGTGGTGCTGCAAGTATATAGAGTATCGCGACAACAATCGTTACCAACAGAAAGAGCCATACTTTTTTCGGAAGTGTTTTTTGTAATACGGTAAATTGTCTCTGACTCAGTTTGGGGATTGCCATTTCGGTGAGGATGGCAAGTGCTTTACGCATATGCGTAAGTGGTACATGCGCCAGTATATACGCAGCCACTGTTGCGGGACCAAGTAGATGGAATATCAGTAGTTTATCAAGGTGTTTGCCAAGTGTACCAATGATATTTAAGAAACTGAGATGTTTGCTCAGGTTTACCATATCGGCATCTTTTGTATAGGGAGGTGTGTAGGTGCGAAGTACTTGCAGGTATACCAATCCAACAGCGAGTGTATGGGATAGAAAATATGCAGCGATGAGCACTACAAGGTTTTCTGTATATACAAGAGTGGTGAGTATGACTACCAGTGGTAAAAAGAGTCGAATGATGCCGAGTATTTCGCTCTCCCGAAAGTGTTGTTTGCCACGTAAATAAAATCGGTAGAGACGAAAGCTCTCAAGAAACGGTGCACATGCACCAACAATAAGGAACGCAATCGCAAGTGGTGTATTTTCATGTAGCCAATAATACAGCGCCACTGCTCCCGCGGCGAGTACAATGCCAATACTCCAGATAAGTTGTGTACGGAATCCATAACGGAGTGCGCCTTCATTTCCCTGTGCCGTTGCTCGTGTGATAGACGCTCCCATCCCTGACAGCGTGCACGCGCTCAAAATTGTTGCCACAGACATCACAAATTGATAGGTGCCATATGTTTCTTTTGGGAGCATATTTGCGAAAGCGACTACGAGTACTAATCCACTCACCATACGCACTCCTTGACCAAGTGTGAGCCAAAAACCGCCCTTTGCAATGTAGAGCATATCGGTTTTGGTATATTTCTGACTCCAAATGAGCAGCTGTCGTAGTCTTTGTTTCATATGGTATGTAACTCAAAAAAAGTAGTGTTGGTTCCTGGATAACGCACTGCTATTGAGCACATGCTACCATACACATTCGTGGAGTAACGTATTGGTGCGTAGGAGAGTTATTGCTGATATATGAACCATGGTTATACACAATTTATACGCGCATATGCATTACGCTGACGATATCAATACATTGCCACGGCTTAACCTTCGAAACCGGCAACTCTATGACCTTGAAATGAGTATGATCGGCGGGTTTGCACCTCTCACTGGGTTTATGAACGAGGATGACTATATGTCTGTGGTTGAGACCATGCGACTTGCTGATGGCACACTGTTTCCAATGCCTATTGTGCTCGATGTCCCGGAAACGTGTCCGTGTGGGGTCGGAGAGAATATAGTGTTGTGCGACCAGTTTGGGAATCCGCTTGCGGTGTTCAACATAGCGTCACGCTTTACACCCGATAAGAAAAAAGAAGTGGAGCTAGTGTACGGCACTACCGATACCACACATCCTGGTGTGTGGTATGTACAACACGAAATGCATCCGGTGTATCTCGGTGGTACGGTTGAGCAGATAGCTCTGCCTGTTCGCAATGACTTTCAACACTTCAGACATACGCCAGCGGAACTCAAAGAAGTGTTTACTGCTCGTGGCTGGGAACAGGTGATTGGGTTTCAAACGCGGAACCCGATGCATCGCGCGCACTTTGAGTTGGTGAAGCGGGCGCATGAGCGCATTGGTGCACCGGTGTTGGTGCATCCAGTGGTTGGTATGACGAAGCCTGGTGATATTGATTATGTGACTCGAGTACGTACGTACAATGTCGTGTGTAATACGTATGGTAGTGAATTTACCTATCTCTCGTTGCTTCCCCTTGCTATGCGTATGGGCGGTCCTCGTGAGGCACTCTGGCATGCCCTGATTCGGAGAAACTATGGCTGTACCCACTTTATTGTAGGGCGAGATCATGCGGGTCCTGGTATTGATAGTAATGGTGAAGCGTTTTATGAGCCGTATGCTGCTCGTGATGTAGCGCTCGCACACGCAGCTGAATTGGGTATTACCATTTTGCCATCTGATGAACTTGCGTATTCAAAACAGCGATCTGCCTATGTGTCCACTACGGAGCTTGCTGACAATGAATCGGTAGAACATATTTCTGGTACTGAGTTTAGAACTCGGCTCCGTGAGGGTGCAACCATACCTGATTGGTTTTCATTCAAAGAAAGTATTGATATTTTGCGGGAGGGAGTGAAGCGCGACACGCGACCAGGAGTGGTGCTCTTTTTTACCGGGCTTTCAGGCGCAGGAAAATCGACGCTTGCGGAGATGCTGCTCGCGCGTCTCCAGGAGATACAGAACAGAGACATTACCTTTCTTGATGGTGATGTGATACGGCAACATCTGACGAAGGGACTTGGATTTTCAAAAGAGGATAGAGATGAAAATGTAAAACGCGTTGGGTTTGTTGCTGCTGAGGTTGCTAAGCATGGAGGCATTGCACTGTGTTCGCTTATTGCGCCATACGAAGACGCACGAACGTATGTGCGTACTCTGGTGGAAGAGCAGGGAATCTTCATTGAAATATTTGTCGATACGTCACTTGCGGAGTGTGAACGAAGGGATACGAAAGGGCTTTATGCAAAAGCACGCAGTGGCGAGATTAAAAACTTCACTGGGGTGAGCGACCCATACGAAAAGCCTGAAAGTGCAGAATTAGTACTAGACACAGAGGGTACAACACCCGATGTGCTAGTGGAGAAGATTCTGACATATCTTGCTTCTGTCGGAGCTATGCCCATACGGTAGATGTCAGAGAAGGGTGTGTGCTATATTTTTGCTATGTCAAAATTGTATTTTATAAAGCAGGTACTTGAGGAAGTGGGAGCAAGCACTAAGACTGGTGTACGTGTTTTGGATTTAGGATGCGGCAACGCTCGCTACGTGCCCGAGTTGTTGGATGCTTTTCCAGATATCACCTATGTTGGGTTGGAGCCAAAAGACTCATCATATGCAGCTGCGGAGCAGTTACTCACAGACGACAGTCGCGCTACACTCTATAAGCAACTAGGATATGAAAAAATCGATGGTGTCGATGACGCCTCCTTTGATATCGTATTTTCATTAAGTGTACTTGAGCATGTAAAGGATTTAGATAGTTTTATAAAGATGTCTGTACGGTATACAAAAAGTGGAGGACATGTAGTACATCGATACGATTTAGGTCACGCACTCTATCCGCATTCTTTGAAAGAGCAGTTTCATGTATTTTTAGGAAATACTATCCCGCAGGTGTTGCCAGAACGGAGATTTGTACGGTATGTACCACTGATGGAGGTTGAACAAACTATGGGACGTCACTTAGGCGTTGTTCCGTATCGACATAGCTTCCACGGACTTACTGGAACAAAAGCAATTGAAAACATTGCGGCGGGTACACCTATGAAGCAAGCGCTCAAGGAGATAAATGTTTGGGAGTTTACACATCAGGACGCCATCAATACTATTCCACTTGCTATTCGTGAAAAGTCTTTTCCTACAGTTGCAGTATGGGGCAAGAAACAGTAGTCTAGAGTGCATACATAATTACATATATAACCGACGCATATGAAAGACATCGCTAAAATGACCGTCTTTGCAGGACTGTTCGCCATCCCATTTATTCCACTCATTGTGAGTGATTCATTATTTTTCCCATTTATAACAGGGAAGAATTTTACATTCCGTATTATTGTTGAAATTATATTTGCGGCGTGGATACTCCTTGCACTGTATGAGCCTGTCTATCGACCACGGTTCTCATGGATTTTGGGAGGATTTACCGCCTTTATAGGTGTTACATTTTTGGCAAATCTATTGGGCGAGTATCCTCTGAAAAGTTTTTGGAGTAATTATGAGCGTATGGAAGGTTTTATGGCGCTCATCCATACATTTCTATATATGGTGGTGTTGGGAAGTGTGTGTACCACTGAGAAATTGTGGACTCGGTATCTTGGCACTATTTTGTTTGCTGCTGCACTTGTTGGTGTTGTTGCATTTGCACAGGCAGGTGGTTTCGTGGAACATCGATATAAAGGTTTCCGTGCCGATGGTACGCTTGGAAATGCTACCTACATGGCGGTATATATGCTCTTCTCGTCATTCCTGACATTGTTACTCTTTGTGCGTATGCGGGTGTTCCAAAATAAATGGGCAGTGGGAGCATTTGTAATGCTTCTCGCGGTCTTTGTATTTTTGCTTTTCCAAACAGCAACGCGAGGTACAACGCTTGGTCTTGTCGGAGGATTTCTTGTTGCTGCTGGATGTATTGCCTGCTTTGCAAAAGAACAACGCTTACTCAGAAAAATAGCCACTGGTGTACTGTTGAGTATTGTTGCGTTGACAGGTGTATTTTTCCTCGCAAAAGACTCAGCATTTATACAAGATAATCGGTACTTAGATCGTATTGCTGATATCTCTCTCGAGGCAGGCGCTACACGTTTTGAGATTTGGGGTATGGCTCTTGAAGGTGTCAAAGAACGTCCGTTACTTGGGTGGGGTCAGGGTAATTTTAACTATGTCTTTAATACTTATTATGAGCCATCGCTCTATGACCAGGAAGCATGGTTTGATAGGGTGCACAATATTGTTGTAGACTGGTTAATTGCTGGAGGCATTGTTGGATTCTTAGCGTATGCCGCAATCCTGCTTGCTGCCTTGTATTACTTGATAGTTGCACCACGCACTATTGGTGCTGGGCGTGAGGTGTTCATACCTACTGAACGAGGTATATTGGTTGGATTACTTGCTGGATATTTCTTCCATAACTTATTTGTGTTCGATAATATTGTAAGCTACATCTTTTACGCAGTGGTGCTTGCATTTATTCATGCACATGTAACGGCAGATAGTGCGCCCAAACAAACAAAACCTATGGACGCAAGACTTATAAGTCAGGTCGTAGCGCCTGTGGTGGGAGTGGTGTTGGTCGGTACCGTATATTTTGTGAATGTGCCGCATATACAAGCGGCACGAGATATCATTCAAGCATTTACAAGCCAGTCCCCGGAGGCGATGCTTACTGAATTTGAAGAGGCATTGGCGCGTGGTTCCTTTGCGGATCAAGAAATTCGTGAACAAATGATGCGTCAGATGGGTGTTATCATGCGGGCACAACACGTACCAGATACGTTCAAAGAGGTCTTCTTTATAAAAACAGAAGAAGCGTTGCTGCAACAGGCTATAGAAAAACCAAACGATGCGCGTATTCATGTGTTTATTAGTTCGTTCTATCGCACAACGGGACAGCTTGAAAAAGCGGTTGAACAACTTGCCATCGCTCGGTCACTCTCACCGCAAAAACAGCAAATTATTTTTGAGCAGGCATTGACCCAGATGCAATTGGGTAATGCATCGTCATCACAAGCATTGTTTAAAGAAGCATATATGCTTGAGACACAGTATGAACTTGCTCGTGTATTCTATGCTATGGCACTCTTCCAGACCGGCGCTGCCGATGAAGCGCGTGCATTGATTTACGATGATGCGGCAGATACAAAACGTGTTATTCGAACCATTTCTGACAATAATATGGTGATACAAGCAATCTATGCTGCACAAGCATATGATGTGCTCACCGATGTATACGCATCTCGTGTCGCACGGAAGCCACTGGATCCACAAAACCATGTACATCTTGCCGTTGTTGCGTATGAACAGGGTGATAGTGCTGGTGCAATACAGATTTTGCAGGATGCCGCTGCACAGATTCCGACATTTGCTGCGCAAGCAGAAACCTTTATTGAAGATATAGAAGCAGGTCGTACGCCTGGTGCACCACGTGTGCAGGTAGATGGAGAGACGGTTGATGCGACTATGCAATAAGCACGCTTGCAGCATAGGGGGGTGAGCATCTATACTGTTGGGGAGTGTCACAGTTGGAGACTCAAATGAAAGTTTACGTAAAAATCCCTGGGGTGGGGATTTTTACGTTATGGGTGTGCTGATAGGTTGTCAACGGCTGTCGTAGTACTCTTTGACTAGGGTATTGTACGCAGCTTCTCAGTACATGACGCACGTTGTGTGTGCTACCATAAACAGAGCTCGTCTACAGACGTGGCTAGCGGCGGCACTCACTTTTAAACTTTCAATTATATTTGGAGCTCGCACCCGCTGGCCATATCTTTAGGTGAGTATTTTTATATGACTGATACGATACAGAAAGATATTCCGCTTGCACCGTATACCACCTTTGGTATTGGTGGCGTGGCGGATTTTTTTGTCTCGGTTGATTCATTCGACGCAGTGCGCGAAGCGTGTCAGTGGGCGCAAGCGAACAATCAACCAATACAGATTTTAGGGCATGGTTCAAACGTGCTCATATCCGACGAGGGTGTGCGTGGGTTGGTGATACATATGGCAGTGCACGGGGTGACCTATACGGATACACCAGCGGGTGTGTTGGTGACTGCTGGCGCTGGTGTGGTGTTTGACGACTTGGTTGCTGACACGGTTGCGCGTGGGCTGTGGGGGTTGGAGAATCTCTCAGCAATCCCGAGTTCAGTTGGTGCAGCGCCAGTACAGAATATTGGCGCATATGGAGCTGAGGTTGCAACCATGATTACTGAAGTTGCAATCTATGACTATGCCACCAATGAGACGCGTCGCTTGTCGGGTCATGAATGTGCGTTTGGGTATCGTGATTCAATTTTTAAAAAGGAAGTAGCGGCATCATGGGTGGTGACGCAGGTTACCTTTTTGCTTCACACAGAAGGTGGTCCAAATATCGCGTACAAAGACCTTGCGCATCATTTCGATGGCAACGACATGCCTACGTGTGCTCACGTGCGCGATGCAGTGATTGCTATTCGTTCGCAAAAATTTCCCGACTGGTCCACAGAAGGGAATGCAGGATCATTTTTTAAAAACCCCGTTATCCCCCGCGTGCAGTATGCGGAACTTATCGAGCGGTATCCAGATATGCCAGGATTTCCAACTGATGATGGACATATAAAAACATCAACCGCGTGGATACTTGACCATATACTGCATAGCAAGGGAGTGCAGGAGGGTAGCGTGCGGTTATACGAACGGCAACCACTCGTGCTCGTGAATTGTGGTGGTGCAACCGCAACAGAGGTGGCAGGATTCGCACAGTCGATTGCTGATAGGGTACAGGAATGTTGTGGCATTGCACTTGAGTGGGAGGTGACTCAGATATAGCATGTTTATCCACAAAAACATTTTTATTTTTTATTGTCGTAGCAAACTATTTGCTTGATAATGAAGCTAAGCAGACATTCTCTCTATACCTGCTCTTTGAAAAGAGAATAATGCGGTCGAATTTGTTAGACATTCAACAACTTCTATTCATGCCAGCAAAAAAGAAGAAAGCAACTCGCAAAGCTGCTACCAAGCGAAAGCCAGCACGAAAGACTGCTGCAAAGCGCAAGGTTGCAAAGCGAAAGCCAGCAAAGCGTACAGCGAGAAAAGCGACGAAAAAAGCAACGAAGCGAAAAGCTGCAAAGAAGACCGTAAAGCGAAAGCCAGCAAAGAAGACAGCGAAGCGTAAGACTACGCGAAAAGCGGCAACTAAACGAAAGTCGGCTAAAAAAGCCACAAAGCGAAAGGTTGCAAAAAAGTCAACTCGACGTCGAAAGTAACACGAGTAACCGGACGAGTACGGCACCTTCGCGTCATAAGTATCACATAACACCTCCACCAGGAGGTGTTATGTTTTTTGGTATCTGTATTTATGCTATGCTGTGTGAATTCGAATAAATCATGAGCCCATATGTCATTTTTAGATAGATTTTTTGGTCCAACCTATGAAAAAGAATTGAAGCAAATCCGACCAATTGTAGACGAAATCAATGCACTTGAATCCAACGTAGAAACACATACTGATGAGGCGTTACGTGCACGTACGGACGAACTCAAGCAAGAAATAACAGACGGGAAAGACCTTGATACAGTATTGCCCGAAGCATTTGCTCTGGTGCGCGAAGCAGCACGACGAACGCTCAATCAGCGCCATTACGATGTGCAGCTTATTGGTGGTATTATTCTGCATCGCGGAAAAATCACGGAGATGCGTACTGGAGAGGGAAAAACCTTGGTGGGGACGCTTCCTGCCTACCTCAATGCATTGACCAAACAGGGCGTACACGTGATTACGGTTAACGATTACCTCGCGCGTCGTGACGCGGTATGGATGGGACAAATCTATCATGCACTTGGTTTGACTGTTGGTGTCATCAACCAAAATGCATCATATCTCTATGATGCAGGGCATGGTGAAGCAGATGAAGCGCGTGATGCTGAGGGTGCGCATGCCATTCGGTATGAGTTTTTGCGACCGTGTACCCGTACCGAAGCCTATGCCGCAGACATTACCTATGGCACGAATAATGAGTTTGGCTTTGATTACCTGCGCGATAATATTGAGTTTGATACAGAAAAGATCAGGCAGCGGTCGCATTCCTACGCCATCATCGACGAGGTCGACTCTATTCTTATTGATGAGGCGCGGACACCACTTATTATTTCTGCACCAGCACAAGATTCAGAAAACCTCTACGAGCTTTTTGCAAAGGTGGCGCAAAAACTCAAAACAGAAGAGCACTACACCATCGATGAAAAACTAAAGTCAGCAACACTTACCGACACTGGTATCGAGGCTGCCGAGCAGATACTGGGTATTGAAAATATCTATACCGACAAAGGTATTAAGTATGTACATCATTTAGAAACCGCCGTACGTGCGCAAGCACTCTATACGCGTGACAAGGAGTATGTGGTGCGCGATGGTGAGGCAGTGATTGTCGATGAATTCACGGGGCGTCTCCAGCCAGGTCGACGATGGTCAGATGGTTTGCATCAAGCAGTAGAAGCAAAAGAAGGTATCACCATCCAAAAGGAATCTCGCACCTATGCGTCGATTACCTTCCAAAATTACTTCCGCATGTACGACAAGCTCGCAGGTATGACCGGTACCGGACTAACCTCACAAGAAGAATTCTATACCGTGTATAAGCTCGATGTGATTCCAGTACCCACACATTGCGAGGTAAAGCGTGCGGACCTCAACGACCAAATCTTCCAGACCGAAAAAGGGAAGTACACTGCTATCATCCGCAAAGTGAAGGAGGTGCATGAAACCGGACAGCCGATACTCATTGGTACCGCGTCTATTGATAAGAATGAGGAGCTAAGCCAGGAACTTACCAAAGCCAAAATCCCACATAAGGTCTTGAATGCAAAAAACCATGAAAATGAGGGTGAGATTATTGCAGGTGCGGGTGAACTCGGCAACGTGACATTGGCAACCAATATGGCAGGGCGAGGTGTTGACATTAAGCTCGGTGGCATCAATGCAACTGAGGAACAAACACAAAAAGTACTCGAACTTGGTGGACTCTTTGTGCTTGGTACCGAGCGACACGAGGCACGTCGTATCGACAACCAGCTCCGTGGTCGTTCTGGACGACAGGGTGATCCAGGCACCACACAGTTTTTTGTGTCTATGGAAGATACCTTATTGCGTGTCTTTGCAACTGATACCGTTAAAAACATGATGGGCAAGCTCGGCATCCCCGAAGACCAACCAATCGAAAACGCAATGGTGACTCGTTCACTTGAGTCAGCACAAAAGAAGATTGAAGGCTTCAACTTTGATGCACGTAAACAAGTACTGGCATATGATGACGTGCTGAACCAGCAGCGGCAGGTGGTCTACGAGCGACGTATGAAGATGCTCACCGGGAGTCACGCAGACATCAAAGAGCTCCTGGATGAAGTGGTGGCTATTGCACCAACGGTCGCAGATGCAATTGAAAAACGTATCCAGGAAATGGGTGAAACGCAGTGGTATGAAACAGCACGGCGACTCTTGGTGCAAGTACATGACATCTTGTGGGTCGAGCATCTTGAGGTGATGCAGTACACACGCTCGAGTGTGAGTTTGCGTGCCTATGGACAACAGAATCCACTGATTGAGTATCGCAAAGAAGGCTTGCGGCTCTTTAGCGAAATGCAAGAAGCCGCAGTGCATCGCCTTGCAGAACTTATTCCAAATATGCAGGTTGAAGCACTCAATAAAGAAGAGGCCGAGCTGCGTAAAGCGCAAGAAGCAGCCAAGCGCTCGGGTGGTGCAAGGACTGCACATACGGCACCACCGCGGAATACACCAGTAGTTAAAGATGCAACACCTGCTCGAAATGAAATGGTAACCATCACCAATGGAACCGACACAAAAGAGATGAAGTACAAAAAAGCAGAACCATTAATCACCTCAGGAGAATGGCAATTGCGCACATAGCAATCGTGACGTTCTACGGTATACTACGCCTATGACTATTCTTGTACGAGTATTGATAACCGCACTCGGATTACTCATTGCTGCATATGTGGTGCCTGGTATTGCCATTGCAAACCTTTATATTGCAATTATTGCAGCAATTATATTAGGATTGCTTAATCTCATTGTGCGTCCAGTGTTAGTGGTACTTACCCTGCCAATTACCATTCTGACACTTGGACTCTTTATGTTTGTTATCAATGCCGCGCTCTTCTTGTTTGTCGCTTCTTTTGTTGATGGCTTTGCGGTACAAGGATTCCTCGCGGCACTCATTGGCTCATTGATTGTCAGTGTTGTGAGTGCCATTGGGAACAAATTGGTATAGGTGGTTGAGCGCAGAAGTGTTTGTATTGTTGGAAGATGTATGGTGGTATGTGGTGCGAGAGAGGTGGAAGGGGGTATACAAAATCAAGTGTAACGAACAAGCCGAGTATTTATTGGTATGTAATCACAAGTAGGGTAGCTTGGACTATGACTATGTGTTCCAGGAATTCGCTCTGGGTGAGAAATGACTTACTGTCATTTCGCAAGAGGTTGCCAGCTGCGTAAGCAGCGACAACCTGAACAGTCCCTGTAAGGGAAGACGAATTGTAAATAAGTCATTTATAAGTAATGGGAACAGGCGACATGCCACAGTTCCTTGTCCAGCAATTTTTCCTAGGGAAGAGGTATAATAAAAGGTCAAAAGAATTATCAATATATAAACAATGGAGTGCGTATAGTGACATACTACATTTGCTCGTCCAGCGATTTGCCCAAGGGCAGAACAAATCGGGACGTAATTTCAGAATAGTCGCTTACGCTCCTTTTTTCAGTTAATGTTTGTAGACGAATTAGAAATAACCGCAAAAGCAGGAAATGGAGGCGACGGTGTCGTCAGGTGGCGTCGTGAGAAATTTAAGCCCATGGGTGGTCCTGCAGGCGGAAATGGCGGCAGGGGTGGCGATGTCTATATTCGTGCCGTACATGACCTCAGTATTTTGAGTAAATATACTGGAAGCAAAGCATTTGCTGCAGAAGATGGCGAGGCTGGTAGGAACCAAAGTCAACACGGGCATGATGGTGCTGACTGCTATATTGATGTGCCTGTCGGTGCCACGGTGCGTGATATTGCTCGGGATAGAACGTATACTCTTGATACGGTGGGTGCCACTGAAAAAATTCTCTTAGGGGGGCATGGTGGACTTGGAAATGAGTACTTTAAGTCATCAACTAATCGAGCTCCAGAAAAAGCAACACCTGGTAAGCAGGGGGAGTCTGGTGCGTTTATGATTGAGTTAGCACTCTTGGTTGATGTGGGGCTTATTGGGCTTCCGAATGCTGGTAAATCAACCTTGCTCAATACACTGACCAATGCCAAGGCTGCAGTCGGGGCATATCCATTTACGACACTTGAACCACATCTTGGTGACCTCTATGGTGTATTGCTTGCGGATATCCCAGGGCTCATCGAAGGGGCATCAGATGGAAAAGGATTGGGCCATAAATTTTTGCGGCACGTGACTCGCACCAAAATGGTACTGCATTGTGTGTCGCTCGAAAATCAAGATCCAGTTGCGGTATACACCGCAGTACGTGAAGAACTTGTTGCCTACGACAAGAGTCTTGCAAAAAAACCAGAGTGGATTGTGCTCACTAAGACAGATATCAATACTGATGAAACAGTTGTGCAGCAACTCATAGACACGTTTGCCGCGCACGCAGCACGGGTATTTGTCGTTTCAGCACACACGGGGGAGGGTATAAAAACTCTCTCAGATGCCCTCACAAAGCATATTAGCTCTGAAAATGAATCGGAATAATATACTAGTATACATATACGCATGGCTAAAATACCCTTTATTATAAGGGTATTTTTTATATATCATATAATACTGTTGACAAAATTGAGAAATGTGTGATTGAAAGTATATAAAAAGCACGCTAGGGGCGTTCATGGGCATGTGAGCAGTGCATTGATACCACATATGTTGGTGCGTACATCGGTATGTTCGCTTGTAAGGAAGGGTGACAAAAGGTACTATACTCGTCATGACAACGTATAAACCCACCATCGGTATTGAAGTGCACGCAGAATTAAAAACAAAAACAAAAATGTTTTGTAACTGTGTGAACCAACCACATGGCGCAGCACCCAATGCACATGTGTGCCCGGTGTGTATGGCACACCCAGGGACACTTCCGGTCATTAATAAAGCGGCAGTCGAACATGTACTCACTGTTGGTGTTGCACTGAATGCAGACATTGCAACATACACTGAGTTTGATAGAAAAAATTATTTCTATCCTGACATTCCAAAAGGGTATCAAATTAGTCAGTATGAATTTCCATTTGTGAAAGGCGGCGAGCTTGCCGATGTGGCAATCACCCGAGTGCACCTAGAAGAAGACACTGCACGGTCACTGCATGACCAGACTGAAGGAAGTGTTGTCGACTACAATCGAGCAGGGGTGCCGCTTATGGAGTTGGTCACCGAGCCAGTTATACATGATGCAAAAACTGCCGGACACTTTGCGCGGGAGTTACAACTACTGCTCCGAACGTTGGGTGTGTCTGATGCGAATATGGAACGTGGGGAAATGCGTGTAGAGGCAAACATTTCAATCAGTGATACTGACGAACTTGGTACGAAGGTTGAAGTCAAAAACCTCAACTCATTTAAAGCGGTTGAGTCGGCAATTACCTACGAGATAAAACGTCAAACAAAATTGTTAGAAAAGGGTGACAAAATCATTCAGGAAACACGTGGATGGGATGAGAACCGTGCTAAAACATTCACGCAGCGAGTAAAGGAATCTGCGGATGAGTATCGGTATTTCCCTGATCCTGATTTGCCGAAGTTAGACCTCCGAGAAATTGAAGAATTTTCACTATCTCGTTTAAAGGAGAATATGGAAGAAACACCGGATATAAAGCGTACTAACTATGCTAATCTCGGATTAACGAGAGAACAGACTGATGTCATTCTCGTAAATAAAGCACTGGTAACCTTCTTTGATCGGATGATTACTGATGCTGCCTTTGAACCAGTACTTGCTAAATCTGCTGCAAACTATCTCACGACCGATGTACCGCCACTGATCACCGAGTCTCGTTCACTGACTGAAGCATCACATACTGGGTTTATTACACTACTTAAACTGCTGAAAGCGGGTACCCTAAATTCACGTATAGCAAAGGATTTACTCGAAGAAGTGCTCTTTGCAGATATTGATGTACATGCCGTTGCAAAAGAGCGTGGGTTGCTACAAGACAGCTCTGACGAGGCACTGCTCCCAGTGGTTCAGGCTGTCATTGCTGAACACACCTCGGTGGTGGAGGAATTTCGGGGAGGTAAAGAGGCATCGTTACAGTTTTTGATTGGACAAGGTATGAAGGCAACAAAAGGTGCTGCTAACCCAGGAATCTTGGCAAAGCTCTTAAAAGAGCACATTGAAGCTTTAAAATAAAGCTATATCGTCTCGCAGAGATATACGTATCTCGGACTATACATCTCGTCTTGACGGTGTATAATTTGTACACGTTATGAAGTCTGTTGTTCTTGATGGAAAAACATATGTAAAAGCATCTGAAGCAGCAAAGGATGCTGGGTACACTCCAGACTATGTGGGGCAGCTTTGTCGTGGTGGGAAAGTTGATGCGCAACTAGTAGGGCGGAGTTGGTATGTTGATCAGAATGATTTGCGTGCATACCGCTCAACCGCAAACAGAACAGCAAAAACAAAATCACGAGAGCAAGTGCGTGCTGCGGTTGCAACACAAAAACGCACAGTACAAAAACATACTGCGCCACAGACCAATAGACATTTTATGACCCGACACCTCACCACAGTGCACTACGAAGAAGACACTGAGGCGCTCATCCCAAATGTGCGCAAGCTCAGCATCACGAGTGAGGCACCTCCAGCCAATCGTGCAAAACACACAGCGACAGCACCCGCAGACTCAGAGCCAGACTACACCATTGAACACGAAGGTGAAAAGGTGCTCATGTCAGGGACGCTTGATGTCGTTGATGTGGGCGATGAAGAATACCATGATGCAGATGCGGTGCTGTTGCATGCTGATGTGCTCACTGAAAAAGAAATTGCAGCACTTGAACGCGCAGAAGCGCATGCTGCCAAAAAACGACACACCCATAAAAAAAAGAAGCAGTCAAAATCGGCAGATACTAATGCGGTGCCAGTGCATGTAATGCATGACGAGGTTCCCGAACATCATGAGGGTGTTGACGCAGATGCACCGGTGCCATTTTCTGATAAGCTCGAGCAGTACGATGTTGCTGCTACGCCAGCAACTACTCAGACACCAGTGCATGACAGCGCTACTACGCAAGAAGCAGGCGCTGATGATGAAGCACAAGTCGCTTCGGTTACGAAGCGTGGATCTCGTGTGCCGGTAGTCGAGGCAGAGCCACAACCTGCAGGGTTTGGGTTTGTCATTCTGACAGCATGCTTTTGTGCGGTACTCACTGCGCTGTCGCTTCTTCCAGAGACACGTTGGACATACTATGCTGCAAGCGGACAGTATGAAGACGCATATGTGTTTGAGTCACACTTCGGTGTACAGACAAGCGCGCTCAAGGCATACATTATTGATACGCTGCGATAGAACATGCGCATACGCAGTGTGTATATGACGTATGGTCGTAGACGGTGTGGAGCGATACACTGAGACCATGAGCGAGGATGCAGGTATGAGCGAATATTTAGAAATACATGGCACACAATACGTGCCCGTCAGTGTGGCAGCAAAAAAGTTTGGATACACCTCAGACTACCTCACCAAGTTGGCGCGAGAAAAAAGAATTGCGGCAAGTAAGATTAACGGTCGTTGGTTTGTGTCGCTTGATTCTGTTGAAGATACGGTCGTGCAGCTCGAGAACAATAAAGTGCGCACCAGTAAGCAAACGAGTATTGAGCGTAAACGAGTCTTTGCTGCACAACCGATGCCGGTATACGAAGCCACCGCATCGCTCCATACAAAGGTTGGTACACAAAAGCGACATGCACTTGCGCAGGCAACTATTATTGCATTGATTGGTGTGCTCTTTGGTCTTGGTGGATATACCATGTCCAACTCACAAGTGGCGCTTGTTGCGCATGCCGATTGGGGTTTTTTTGAACAGGTAGCGGTGCGTTGGTACACCTTTATTTCCAAAGACAGGCGTATCGCACATCAGCCAACAGTGGTGTCTCATGAGTACGAGCGTGTAGGGCAGGTATCGACACACACTGAAACACCGACACCGCACCCACATGCAGTCGTGGCGACCACGACAAATACTGGTGTCTTGGTTATGTCGCCACATATGGATGTACAGACCATGGAACAGTTGGATGCATTGCGCAATTCATTTTCTGATGATGTGCATATTATATTTGATTCGAAAGATATGCAGCAGGGTGCTCTTGTGCCTGAATTCAAAGATGCCACAGGAGATGCGTATCAATTTATACTCGTACCCGTACCAGCTACAGAGACACAATAAGTGGTGGAGGTAGCGTGTAGTTATACACATATATATACGTTCGGTATCACCTCGTAGGTATTTTAAGGCTATAATGGCTCTACATTAATCTGTAATTGCAGTCGTATCTAATTGTATGTTTTTACAAGCGTTGTATTCCGCAAAAATGTCGTTCGTCACTACGCTGATAGTGGCAGTAATTGGTATCACCTCGTACGTGGTACTTGAGCCGGTTGTTGGTCGTGCAGCTGCAGATTCTGATTTCTTTGAGATTACGCAATCAATCACTGCTGAAATTTCTTTCGACACCACAGCAACTGACGTAACCATGAGTCCAACTATTCCTGGTATCTCTGGAGGTACTGCAAATGGTAACGCAACCGTAGTGGTATCAACCAACAACACATCGGGCTATAACATGACTATCCAGTTCGCGACGGGGACGGCGATGCAGGGTGATAGTGAAGGTGGTGTCATCAACAACTACTCTCCAGCATCCGCAAGCGTTCCTGACTACAACTTTAGCATTGGTGGTTCGGGTACCCCGGGTGAGTTTGCATACTCAGTGCAGGCATCAACCTCAAGTGATGTAGACCCAACGTTCCTCGATAATGGTGCTGCGTGTGGTGCTGGTTCGAACAATACGTTTGATCGGTGTTGGTTCAATGCAAGTACTACCGATGGGAGTACTCCAATTGCAGAAACCATAATTAACCGAAGTACCGAAACTCCAGCAAGTGGTTCAACAACCACTATTCATTTCCGTGTTTCAGTACCATCAAACCCATCACCACTCTTACAGGCGGACACTTACACCGCAACGGCTACGTTGACCGCAACTACTAATTAACTTACATTCGACTACTATGATACAAGCAGATCGCATGCAATATGGTGTGTCTATGTGGGTCTGCGCGCTTGCGCTCATGGGGCTCCCCATGAGTGTTTTTGCGCAAGAAGCAGCAACAGAAGCCGCTGAGATACAGCAAAAACCTGCGTATCGTCTTGAAACAATTCCTGGCGATGAAGTGCTTGGTGACTTTGTGGTAGGACCAGGCAAAACGGAATTGCGTCTGCAGCCTGGAGAGACGGTGACTACCGAAATTCTCATCACAAACCGTACTGGTGAATCACGTGTCTTTAATTTTGAAACAGAAGATGTCGTTGGTACTACAGGAGGTGATATTGCGGTTAAATTGCTCGGTGATGACCGCGGTCCTTATTCGTTGCGTGATTACCTTGAGGTGCCCACCGAGGGAATTCCACTTAAACATGCAGAGCGGGCACGGGTACCAGTGACGGTATCTATTCCTGCTGATGCCGAACCAGGAGGACTCTACGGAAGTGTGCTGGTGACAACGGTGACGAAAGATGTTGCTGATACCTCCAGTACAAATGCGGTACCAAAGTCTCCTATTGTGAGTCGTATTGGTACATTGTTTTTCATTACAGTACCAGGTGCTATTGCATACGAAGGCGCATTGCAGAAATTTGCTACCATTCCGGATGCGTCGTGGTTCGACGGCGGTCCCATTCATTTTGAATTACTGTATGCAAACACCGGCTCGGTACACGTAAACCCCTATGGAGAACTCTCCATCACCAATATGTTTGGTGAGGAAGTAGGTTTTATTGAAATAGAACCATGGTTCGCACTGCCACAGTCATTGCGGTTCCGTGAGGTTGTATGGTCGCGAGAATTTTTGTTTGGTAAGTACACGGCAACCGCTCGTATTAATCGAGGCTACGACGATATTATTGATGAAATGGACGTGACCTTCTGGGTGCTTCCATGGAAGGTGCTCCTCATGGTGTGTGTAGTGGTGTTTATGATTGTGTTCTTGATACGCATGTTCTTTACCACCTTTGAATTTAAGAGAAAAGTGTGATGAAAAAAGGTATGCGCAGTGATTTCATACCCATAGTAGTGCTCTCTGCAATACTCGGTTTCGGATGTGTGTACGGAAATACGCTGTATGCACAGGTCATGCAGAGTAGTAACTATGCAATACAAAGTGACAGCATCAATGCCGGTGGAGGGCTTTCATCATCGACAAGTTATGTACAAGAATCCACCGTTGGCGAGGTTGCAACGGGTGAGTCGTCGAGCGCATCGTATGCACTCAAGGCAGGATACCAGCAGATGCAGGAAGTATATATTGCGCTCACTGGAGCAGGCAATGTGACCATGAGTCCTTCAATTGCAGGTGTCACGGGTGGTATTTCAAATGGCTCAACCACGGTCACCGTCACCACTGATAGTCCATCAGGGTACGAGCTCACTATTGCAGCTGCAAACAGTCCGGCAATGCAAAAAGGGTCTGACACCATTGCTGATTATACGCCGGTAGGCGCAGTGCCTGATTTTGCATTTATCACGAGCACTGCTGATAGTCACTTAGGCTATACTCCAGAAGGGGTCGATATCGTACAACGCTTTAAAGACAATGGCTCCGACACCTGTAATGTCGATACCACTGACTCTGCGTTTGCGTGTTGGGATGGGTTGAGTACCACGGCGGTACAAATTGCTGCCAATACAAATGCCAACCATCCAAACGGTGCAACGACGACTATTCACTTCCGTGTTGGGGTTGGCGGGTCAGTATTGCAGGCACCAGGGGTGTATACTGCTACTACTACTATTACGGCATTGCCGTTGTAATAGCGTATCGATATGTCATATGTACGACTTGTTTCAATAGCACTCATTGGATATTGTGTTGTTGCATTCCACGCACACGCAGTGTCTGACACGGTCACGGTCCGTACTGTTTTTGGCAGTGATACTACTCCGCCATCGATACCCACCAATGTGGTGGCAGTGCCGGTAGCAACGTCACAAATAAATGTATCGTGGTCGTCGTCAACCGACGCCATGAGTACAGTTGCGTATCAGGTGTTTCGTGATGCACTCCAGATAGCAACCGCCACCACCGCTACATATGTAGATACAGGACTTACTGCAGAGACACTCTATACCTACTTCATCCGTGCGTTTGATACCTCAAATAATATTTCAAGCTCATCAGCGTCGGTTGCAACGACAACACTTGCCGTTGCAACAACAACGAGCAGTAGCGGCGGTGGCGGTGGATCTAGTACTACCTTGCAGCCCATACCGATTGTGTTGACCGCACTTGAAATTATTCCGATGCAGGACGCGGTACGTATTCGATATGAAACACAAGGGTATGTGCGCCCAACGGTGCACTGGGGTGAAACAGCATCCTATGAACTCGGTTCTATTGCGGCACATTCCTATAGCAAAACTCACGAGACGGTGATTACCGGGCTCACTCCCAATACCCCCTATGCATTCACTATTCATGGAGTGAATAAGGTGGGTGCGCATGGTGTGTTGACCACCAGCACCTTTACCACACTCCCGCTTGACATACAGTACCCACCCACGAACGTTCGTAATGTACGAGTACATCGCGATGGTCCACATTTGATTATTCAATGGGATATTCCACCAGGGAGTGCTATTGAGAAGGTGCGTGTGTTGCGTAACGACCGATTCTATCCAAGTGATGCTGCAGACGGATGGCTCGTACATGAAGGCGCGAGTACCATGGCAATTGATGCGCAGAGGGGGCAGACCACTGAGGTGCAATACTATGGTGTCTTTGCATACGATGCTGCAGGAAATGTCTCATCGGGAGCACTCACTGCGTACGTACCACCTCACATACCAGAAGATACGGAGATACTAATCCCTTCAGCAACACCAACAGTCCCAATCGCGCAGCAGATACCACTCTCTTTTGATACGCTATCGTTTATACAAGATGGACACGCCATACATGCTGATGATGCCACTATTCCTATAGACGGTGCCAAGCAGCTTATTGTGTCTATGCCTGCTGATGCGGTGCCACAACATCTTAAAAGCATTGTGGTCACACTCTACGATGCAACCGATAGTACGCAGCGTTTTGCGTTTTTGTTGCGCGCTAATGCTGAAAAAGATGCATATGTTGCCGTGCTCGCGCCACTTGGGACTGCGGGAGTGTTTCCGTTCGTAGTGTCACTCTATGACTACAAAACGCAACAGCGTGGCACACTCACCGGTACACTGCGCGCTACCATCAGTTTTCCCTCCGTCACAGAAACATCAGAGGGTGTATGGGCACTACTCATTGAACGTTTTGGTTTTTTGTTCTGGAATTTGTTTCCATGGTTTGTTCTTTTGCTCATCATACTGCTTCTTATTGCGAGAACACTTATCAAATCGGCACGCTGATATATACCTGGGTACGGTATAATGGAAGTATTACTTTTTAGTTCTAAATTTTGCACCTTGTTATGACACGTGTAGCTATCAATGGATTTGGTCGTATTGGAAGAACGTTTTTCCGTATGGCACTCGACAACCCTTCATTTGAAATTGTTGCTATCAATGATCTTGGCGATATTGAAAACCTCGCCTACCTCCTTAAGTACGATACTGCCTATGGTCGTGGTACGCACGACGTGTCTACCAAAGACGGCAACCTCGTAGTCGATGGCAAGACCATCGCGTGTCATGCAGAGCGGGATCCCCTCAACCTTCCGTGGAAGGATACAGATATTGATATTGTGGTTGAGGCAACCGGTTTCTTTGCGAGCTATGAGAAAGCAAAGGTGCATCTTGAGGCTGGTGCAAAGCGGGTGGTAATCTCAGCGCCGGTCAAAGACGATCCAGTCGCTGCAGGTATTGAAGGCGCAACCGTGCTTATGGGTGCTAACGAAAGCGTGCTCGAGACCTGCAGTGTGAGTTCAAACGCGTCGTGTACAACAAACGCGACGAGTCCATTGATTGCAATTTTGAAGGAAGATATTGGTATCGAAAAAGCACTCCTCAACACCGTACATGCATACACCTCAACGCAGGCATTGGTGGATAGACCAAACGCAAAAGACTTTCGTAAGGGGCGTTCAGCTGCACAAAACATCATTCCAACCTCAACCGGTGCTGCGGTCGCAACGACCAAGGTGCATACTGAACTCGATGGACAGTTCGATGGTATTGCCATGCGTGTGCCCGTGCCGGTTGGGTCTATTGTTGATGTTACCTTTGTGGCAAATCGAGAGACAACGGTAGAAGAGGTGAACAAAGTACTTACTGAAGCTGCAGCAACCGACCGCTGGAAAAACCTCTTTGCCGTGACCAATGAGCCGATTGTTTCTTCGGACATTATTGGTGCTCGCTACGCATCAATTGCTGATCTTGCATTCACGCGCGTGGTCGGTGGTAACCTTGTGAAAGTGCTCGCGTGGTACGACAACGAGACCAGCTATACGCACACATTAGTCGAACACGTAGCGGCTATTGCAGGATTTTTCAATAAAGGGAAGTAGATTTCTGGATTGCCTGCCTGTGCGTGTCCGTACGCAGACAGGCTTCGCGCAAGCACTCGCAAAGACGCCGCCCTACGGGCGGCGTCTTTCGTTCTGAAAGAGCGTTATTGCGAGGAATGAAACGGAGTGGAATGACAAAGCAATCCAGGTATGGGCAATCAAAGCATCGGTCATTCTGGACTGACCCATTTTTCTTATGACCGGAGGGAATTATGAATGAAGAAAGGAGTGGAACGACTATTCTGAATTTAGAGCGCAGCAGAAATAATGGTAATGCCCTTGTGGTGTGTTTCAGAATCTCTTAAGATGTTGAACTAAATTCATCATGACAGCATTGGTGACAAAAATGTTATGATTAACAAGTAGGTTCTACGTACTACTAACTACGCACTACCTTCTAATATATGAAGATTTATTTCGCCACCGACCACGCAGGATTTGAACTTAAGAATATACTTAAGGATTTTGTGGTGACTGAGCTTGGACTTGTGGCAGAGGACTGTGGTGCACATTCGTTTAACGCCGTTGATGATTATCCCGATTTTGTCAGTATTGCTGCAACAAAAGTTGCCGCAAATCCAGAAGAAGACCGAGCTCTTGTGCTTGGTGGCTCAGGACAGGGTGAGGCAATGGTTGCAAATCGAGTACCTGGTGTGCGGGCAACTGTGTACTACGGTGGACAACCAGAAATAATCACACTCTCGCGTGAACACAACAATGCAAACGTTCTTTCGCTTGGTGCGCGCTTTGTGACTCCCGAGGAAGCAAAAGAAGTCGTCCGCGTGTGGCTCACTATCCAGTTTCCTGGTGATGAACGGCATGTGCGCCGCATCAATAAGTTTTAGTATCTCTGCATATAACGCATAACGTCTATGAAACAGAAAATACTTCCAGCAATCATTCCCAAAACATTTGAGCATCTCAAGGAGACACTCAAAGTCGTTGAGCCATTTGCAGAAGCGGTGCAAATCGATGTTGTCGATGGAAAGTTTGTACCCTTTACCTCATGGCCCTATGGCGCGGGTGAAGACATTGCGCAGCTTGCTGAGATAACTGAGAAGTTTGATGTCGAAATTGACCTCATGATAGAACATCCGGAAGAAGTGATTGCGGCGTATTACGGCGCGGGTGTAGAACGCATGGTGGTGCATCTTGAAAGTGTGAAGGACGAAGCAGCTATCGAGACAATCCTTGAACACCACGCCGCCCACAACTATGGGCTTGGCTTTTCAATAAACAACGACACGCTGCTTGAGGAACTCATCCAGTACCTCGACCGAATCGACTTCGTACAACTTATGGGCATTGCTCAGATTGGTTCACAAGGGCAACCGTTTGACGAGCGAGTGATTGATCGTATCAAGACATTGCTTGCTGCGCACCCCGACCTTCAGATTAGTATCGATGGCTCGGTAAACAAAGACACACTTCCACGCCTCTACGAAGCAGGTGCACAGCACTTCGTCTCAGGCTCAGCAATCCTCAAAGCAAGCGATCCACAAGAGGTATATCGAGAATTTGATTACCTCGTACGATTTTAATAAAACATCTATCCATATACAACAGTATGTGCTATGGTCGAAAAGAATTGTTCTTGAGGATATAGCAATGCCTGTAGTGAAGGTCTACTCAGATAAGCCCATACCCAAGTCACTTGTAGAGACGATCAAATCCAAGGGAAAGAAGATTGGGTATGATGACCCAGATAAAATTTGGGTCGTCAATGCGAGTATGTTACAACAAGATGATGTTATTTATGTTGAAGTGTGTGTAGAACAGTATGACAGAGAGAATCCGAATTTTGCTTTATTCTGTACTTCGATTGCATATGTATTAATACGCTTACTCGAAAAGTCAGTGGAAGTGGCAACTACTCCAATAGAATCAGTTGCGTGGGCACCCACTATTGCTGGGCAGCATAAATATGGTGTATGACACATCTGATGAAGACCGGTCCAGTTGACCGGTCTTGTGTTTTTAACATCATCATACTCATACTTGCTTCTCATACTATATACTTAAGGCATATGCACTATCTTACCGACGCGGAGGTTCATGAGCTTGAAGCGAAAGCGAATGAGATTCGTCAAAGTATTATCGAGATGCTCTTTGAGGCTAAAAGTGGACACACCGCTGGGCCTTTGGGCATGGCAGATATCTTTACCCTCCTCTATTTTGAAGTATTAAAACACGACCCTAAGAATCCCTTTTGGGAAGAGCGTGACCGGCTGATTCTCTCAAACGGGCATATTTGCCCGGTGCTTTACGCTACTATGGCACATGCAGGGTATTTCCCGGAAGAAGAGTTGTTGACCTTGCGCAAGTTTGGTACGCGTCTTCAGGGACATCCACACCGAGAAGTATTGCCGGGTATTGAAACAAGTTCTGGTCCCTTGGGCTCAGGACTCTCACAAGCCGTCGGTATGGCGATTGCGGAGCGTATGGAGAATCCGTACTCCTCAAGGTATTTCTACTGCCTCACGGGTGATGGGGAAATCAATGCTGGGCAGATGTGGGAGGCGTTTATGCATGCCGGCAAGGAGAAGCTCCATAACCTTATTGTGATAGTAGACCGCAACGGTATTCAGATTGATGGATACACGAAAGATGTGATGCCGCTTGAACCACTCGCGGAAAAGCTGGCTGCCTTTAACTGGGATGTGCAGGAGGTAGATGGACACAACATTCGGTCGGTAAACGATGCGATCGGAAAGGCACAAGCGGTATATAGTCAACCCTCGGTGATTATTGCACACACGATCCCATCGAAGGGGGTTGATGTTTTTGAGCGCGACTTTAGGTGGCACGGTAATCCTCCGGGCAAGGGGCCTGAAGAACGAGTGCCAAAGGGAGAACAGGCAGACGAAGCATTGCGTCGACTTCGTACGTTAGGAGGCCAGATTAAGCCAGGAGCATAATATGACACCAGACCATATAAATCCAAATATTTTTGATGACAACATTGAGCGGGTACCAAACCGTAACGGGTATGGTGAGGGGCTCAAAGAAGCGGGTGAGAAGGACGAGCGTGTCGTGGCGCTCTCTGCTGACCTCACTGGTTCAACACGCACAAACATTTTTGCAGACGCCTTCCCTGATCGATTTGTGCAGGTAGGTATTGGTGAGCAGTCTATGGCGTCGGTGGCGTCGGGTATGGCTGCCATGGGCAAGATTCCGTTTATTGCGTCGTATGCGATGTTTTCTCCAGGGCGTAGCTGGGAGCAAGTACGCACCACGATTGCGTATAACAATGCGAATGTGAAGATTATTGGTGCACACTCGGGGGTGTCGGTTGGTCCTGATGGAGCAACGCACCAGGCGATTGAGGACATTGCAATTATGCGTGTGGTACCACGTATGACTGTCTTGGTACCGTGTGATGTGCATGAAGCACGGAGAGCTACACTCGCAGCTGCTGAGCATGAAGGACCGGTATATATTCGCCTCGCACGTGAGGGAGTGCCGGTGGTGACGACACCAGGTTCACCGTTTGCTATTGGCAAAGCTGAGGTGTATATGCGGCGTGATGGTACACATGCAAAGAAAGTGGGTATTATTTCTTGTGGAGTGGTACTCCATAATGCACTCATGGCAGGTAAGCAACTCAATGAACAGGGTATTGGCGTGTCAGTGATGAACCTTGCGACGATTAAGCCACTTGATACGGAAGCAATCAAAGCCTTTGCAGAAGAGCACGATGCATTAGTGACGGTAGAAGAACATCAGGTTGCAGGTGGTGTGGGGTCAGCAGTGTCTGAATACCTCTCAGAGGAACGCCCAACCCGCGTGGTGAAGCTTGGTGTTCATGATAAGTTCGGACAATCGGGAGACCCTGATGAACTTATTGCGCACTATGGCATGGATACAAAGACCATTATTGAAACGGTGAAGAAAGTAGCAGGGTAGTGAGGAGTATTCAGAATGAGTATTTAGATAAAAACAGATTATGAAAAAGCAGCGGTGTCTCCACCGCTGCTTTTTATTGGAGTAACAGACCGCACAGTGCCTGAGCAGTGGTATGATATAATGTAACTTCATACTATTACTTTGATATTTTCACAAGGATACTTTGCTTCACTATACAATTTTGATGCAGTTTATGTATGACTCGGAAGCGAATTCACAACCCGGCAACCGATAAATATTACGCAATCAGACAGCGTACAACGAAACAAAACCGCAAAGGGCAGATTGCCGGTGTATATAAGCGTGTGAAGAAAAACTATGGTAACGCTATTAAGCGTCTTGGCAGCACCTAGTATATGTCCGACATTAAATACATCACTCCTGAAGACCTTATTGTCATTGTCGACATCATTCAGAACTTTGAGTATGTGCATGATGAGGAAGTGCCTCGATACGACGAAGAAGAAGGTGGTATCGATGATTATTTGACGCTTATCGAGCGGATAAAAGATGACTCATTTTATCCTGATATATGCAAAAGCTACAGCCCTCTTCCTATATGTGAACAGCGGACATTATTTTTTTAATGGAAATAAACGTCTTGCAACATTCAGCCTCACATTTTTTATAGAAAACAATGGTTTGCATCCAACGCCTACTGAGAAGCACGTATATGCTGAGTGGCTTCTTGATATATTTGGTGAACAGCAACTAGATGATTATGAGAGTTTTACGCCTCAAGAATTTGCAATGTACAACCTTGCGTTAATTACTGCACGACCACGTGCTGTTGAGGTTGAGTTTGATTGCTTAAAAGAACAGGTAGAGGTTTTCTTGCGGAGAATGTTTACGAGTACTGCCTAAGAACGCCCCGAGCTTGTGATCGGAGATGAATCAGGCTGATTAAATAGCTGTCGAGGAGGCGACATCTACAGTTCGCAAACTACCCTGTCCCAAGAATACAACGGCAAATGCTTTGTGCTCTTGGGACAGGGTAGTTTACATAACACAAAAAGCACCCGATTGAATCGGGTGCTTTTTGTGTGGTTATTCAACCTGCTGCAATTTGTATTCGGGTGGTGCGACTTTAAGGTATTCATCGAGTTGGTCTTTGGTGACGAGACCCTTTTGTGCACCGATGTGTTGTACCACTGACATGGAGTTGATTGGTCCCCATGAGAGTGCGGTCTTTACATCCTCGCCACGGATAATCGCTGCAGTGAAGGTAGACGAGAATGAGTCACCTGCACCAGTGCGGTCGACTGGTGGAGCTGGGTCTGGGTGCATAGGCATGAACCAGATTTCTTCACCATCAAGCGCAAACGCACCGTTTGGTCCGTCGGTAATCACTGGAATATTTGGACCGAGTTTTTTGAATTCTCGAAGGAGTACCGGAATACTCTGCTCTTCAGTCTTTAGGATACTCTGCGCCTCTTCTTTGTTGCAGAAGAAGATTTCAGTTTGTTCGTAGAGGTCTTTTATTTTTTCGTACCCGAGGCGAATTTGGAAGGTTCCGGGTTGGAAGGCGAGCTTGGTTTCGTTGTCGCGTATGAAGTCTGCGACGTCGTGATGGAAATCAACACCATTCTCACCAATAGAGGAGAAGTACATAAACTTCGGTGCAACGCCAAAATCGGGGAGCAGGTACGGATAGGTCTCATGATTGATAAGGATGGTTCGCTCGGGACCGTAGCGAAGTACATAGTGGTAATTGGTTTCTTTACCTTCATGCACTTTGACATAGTCTGTATCAACACCTTCACTGCGGAGTTGGTCGAGACAGTCCCTCCCATTGCGATTGTGTCCAAGGTTAGTAACGAGCGCTGAGCGCAGTCCGAGTCGATATGCAGAGATTGAGGCATTTGGTGAGTTGCCCACTGCATTTACGACGGTGACATCCTTATAGGGTAGTTTATTTCCAAAAGACATTTCGAGGGTCTTTCGACCAGTATCGAGGTCGACTGAGACATCAGCCTGATCTTTGTCGAGTTCGATAAACGCATCGACAACGATATCGCCAAGTGCGACAAAATCATATTGTTGTGACATATGCACAAAGTATAGCACTGAGAACCAGTTTAAAAACCCATACAGTGAAATTTAAGTGAAGAACTGTTTCGGGTAGTCGATTCCCAAAATTCGGTGAAAACGTGTACAGACACGTTCGCAAGAGGTCGTCGATAGTGTGAGGAACGAACATTATCATACGACCTGCACAGTATCTGTAAGAGATAAAACTTCTAAAATCTTCTCTTCCTACGGAAGCGGTACACCTTTAGGATATTTCTCCTTCGTCAAAATATCTCTAAAGGTCTTGCAAAGTTCCCTCGGAACTTATCACTGTATCTCGATATGGTGAGCCAGTACCTACGTACTGGCGCAAGAGGTTGCCAGCCGCGTGAGCGGCGTCAACCTAAACGGTCTCAGTAAGAGACGAAATTTTATATGTTTTTCTGCTCGAATTTTTGAAATCTTTGTACTCCGAGTCTTTTCAAACTGGTTCTCGCCTATTTTGCTGCGTGTGCATGGTATTATTGGGTGTAATCAGATAATTATTGATATTGTATATGGCACTTGTTTTTGTAACGCGGAAAATTCCTGATATTGGTATTAACCTGTTGCGTGCAGCGGGACATGAAGTAGATGTGAGTCAGAAAGATGGCGTGCTCACTCGTGATGAATTGTTGACCGCGCTTGATACGAAACCGTATGACGCGGTGCTCTCACTCCTGACTGACACGATTGATGGAGACGTATTTGATGCAGCACCTAGCGCAAAGATTTTTGCAAACTATGCAGTGGGGTATAACAACATTGATCTTGATGCAGCGCGTGAGCGTGGGGTGACCATCACCAACACACCAGGCGTACTCACGGATACGGTCGCTGAGTATGCGCTTTCGCTTATCCTTGCAACGGCAAAGTGTATTCCAGAAGCAGATCGGTTCACACGCGCGGGGAAGTACGATGGCTGGGCACCTGAATTGCTGCTTGGTAGCGATATGAAAGGCAAGACACTTGGTGTCTTGGGTGCTGGGCGTATTGGTTCTGGTGTGGCAACACGTGCAAAGAAAGCATTTGATATGGATGTTATCTACTACGACATCAAGCCGAATGAGCATCTTGAAAAAGAAATTGATTGTACGTTTAAAGAAACGGTAGATGAGGTGCTTAAAGAAGCGGATATTGTGACGGTGCATGTACCACTCCTTGAATCAACTACACACCTCATTAATGAGGACCGACTCGCAATGATGAAAGAAGGTGCGATTTTGATTAACACCTCACGTGGTCCAGTGGTTGACGAAAAGGCGCTCGTGAAAGCATTGAAAGACAAAGTAATTCGTGCGGCGGGGCTCGATGTGTATGAAGACGAACCGGCGCTTGCAAAGGGGCTTGCAGACCTCGACAATGTGGTTATCACACCGCATATTGCCTCAGCAACAGAAGAGACGCGAGGCAAGATGTCTGAAATGGCTGCGCAAAATGTTATTGACCATTTGGCAGGGGATACGCCACAGAATGTGGTGTCGTAAGTGTGCGTCTTTAGAATGCGCATAGAGTATAAGGAAGGCCCGCTTGTGCGGGCCTTTTTCGGGGTATGGTGCTACTTCTTTTTTTGTTTTGCAGCTGCTTGCTTTCGTTTGTCTATCCCTGGGCAATCACTGCTGTATCGAACTTGACCGTCTTTGTCTGAGCAGCGATATGCATCCAGAGGATCGGCAGTAGCTTGTTGAGGCCAGACTAGGGCTATTGAAACGGCTAGTGTACTCAAGAAAAACATTGACAGTATCAATGCAAGTACTTTGCGTATTATATGCTTCGGTATTGCCATCAAAGAACTCCCGTTTCGTTAAGGTGGAGAAATAATACAACAACTTGATGACATGTCAACCGCTCTCAGGAGTTGAGAAATCATATATGTGTGGTATTGTAGTCCGCGACTCTATACCGCTGACGTTTAGACTTCTTTCAAAAGTTGATGCAGGTGTGCTGGTTGGAAAGATTTTGCGACTAAGACGTATCTTTGCCATACGGCGATGGAAAAAAATTTTGAAACTAGTGCAAATGCGCTACTTTTGAAAGAAGTTCAGTGTTTCTATTATAAGGAGTTGACTTACCAAACAAGGCTTTTAGCCCAAAGATATTAATAATTTTATTATGACAACCACACTTGCAGTAACAAAGCGTGAAACTACAGGAAAAGCGAATGCAGCACTTCGTGCAGAGGGTAACGTGCCTGCAGTACTCTATGGTGCAAAAGAAGAAAGTACCAAGATTGCGATTGATGCACTGACATTTGAAAAACTACTCCGTACTGCCGGAGAAGCAAGCATCATCACCCTCAAGGGACTTGATGAAGACAAAGAAGTGCTCATCCAGGATGTTGCATTTGACCCGGTGAAGGGCGGTGTATCACACGTAGACTTCTACGCGATTGAGCGTGGTAAGGAACTCACCACAAATGTACCACTTGAGTTTGTGGGTGAAGCACCTGCAGTGAAGCAGGGTGGTAGTTTGGTGAAAGTGCTCCATGATGTTGAGGTGACCTGTCGGCCGAGTAATCTTCCTGCGCATATCACGGTTGATGTGTCAGTACTTGAGGATTATGGTGCGGCAATCCACGTAAAAGATCTCCCAATTGGTGAAGGGGTAACCGTGAACAACAGTCCTGACGATACAGTTGCTTCAGTTGTACAGGCGGTTGAAGAAGCGGAAGAAGAAACCGCAGCAGTAGATATGGATGCTATCGAAGTAGAACAGAAAGGAAAAGGTGAGGATGCTGAAGGAGAGGCTGCAGCTGAATAGTTTTTGGCACCGAGTCTTGAGCTTCTAGCACTGAGAAACAACTCCAAGGACATTTGTCCTTGGAGTTGTTTCGTATTGAGTACTAAGCGCTGTGTACTAAGTGCTAAACCACGGTATAATATCCCTCATAACACGTATGAGAAACGGATTTGCATTACTCACCCTCGCTGCTTTGCTGATGTTGTCAGTTGACTTTGTCTATGCTGAAACAGCAGAAGAACGAAAGGCTCGACTTGAGCTTGAGCTTCAAAATGTAGAGCGGCAAATTCTCAAACAGCAGGTATTGGTGGAGGATACCACCCGTGAGCGACAGTCGCTTGAGCGCGATGTTGCACTTCTTGATGCGGAAATTGAAAAAGCACGTCTCGGTATTAAGGCACGTAATGTAGCTATTGCGCAGCTGGGTGACCAAATTGTTGATAAGGAAGGGGTGATTGTGGAACTTAACGATCGACTCGATAAACAGCGCCAATCGCTTGCACAGCTTATTCGAAAAACACAAGAGATTGATGATTATTCCCTTGCTGAAGTAATTTTGGGAAAAGAGAAGTTTTCTGAGTTTTTTGAAGATTTGGAGAGCTTTCAGTCGATTAAGTCATCACTCAATGAGTCGGTGCACCTGCTCAAGGAAATACGCATCGATACGAAGGAGCAACGCGATGCGCTTGAGGATAAACAGCTTTCAGAAGCTGAAATGAAGCGACTGCAAGAAGTTGAAAAAAAGGAGATTGAAGTACAGGAAGCAAAAAAGGAAGAAATTCTCACCGTGACACGCGGGCAAGAATCGGAATACAAACAGCTTTTGGAGTCACAACAGAAGACCGCGTCACAGCTTAGGGCAGCACTCTTCGACCTTTCTGGTGGTGGTGGGGCAATTCCATTTCCAGAGGCGGTAGGACTTGCAGAGTTCGCTGGTGGACAAACAGGGGTCGCACCTGCATTGGTGCTCGCAATTCTCGAACAAGAGTCAGCGTACGGTTCGAATATCGGTTCGTGTGTCTATGATGATATTGTGCAAGGACGTGCGGTTATGAAGCCTGACCGTGACCAGCCCGTGTTTATAGAGATTGCAAAAATTCTTGGATTTGACCCACGTTCACAGCAAGTCTCGTGTCCATGGATTCGAAGTGGCGAGCGTCTCGGCTGGGGTGGCGCTATGGGACCATCGCAATTTATTCCATCAACCTGGGCAATGTACGGCGGTATTGTGCGTGATGGCAGTGGAGGTTGGGTGTATGAAAAGGGGAGCGACATGATTCGCAGTCGAACGGGTAAGGCAAGCCCATCAAATCCATTTAATAATCAGGACGCCTTCATGGCAACTGCACTCTTGATGCGCGACAATGGCGCAGCTGCAGGGACCTATGCAGCAGAGCGACTCGCGGCGCTGCGGTACTTTGCAGGCTGGGGTGGTGCCTCAAACCCGGTTAATGCACCGTATGGTGATGGAGTGATGAAGCGGAAGGCGCGCTTAGAAAATGAAATCAGAATTCTCCGAGGTGGATGAGCACCTAGCTCCTAGTACTTGGCACATAGCTTTGGCAGCTTCGCTGCCTTTGACAACGACGGAGGCTTCGCCTCCGTCGTTGTTGCTAAGCACTAACCCACTATTGCCAAATACATGCGTTCTGGTATAGTGTTTCGGCAATGAAAAAAGATATACATCCAGATACCTACCGCATGGTGATTTTCCACGACAACTCAAGTGGAGAGCGTTTTCTTGTTGGTTCAACTATTGCAACTGAAGCAACAGAGAAATGGACCGATGGTAAGGAATACCCAATTGCGTACGTTGATGTGTCGAGTGCTTCTCATCCGTTTTATACCGGTACCGAGAAGGTTATGGACACCGCAGGACGTGTTGAGCGCTTTAAGGCTCGTGCTGAGAAAGCTGCTGGACGAAAGAAAAAAGCTGCTGCGTAACGACGCAAATGAAAAACCACTTCGAGTCCCTCGGGGTGGTTTTTCGTATGTAATAATAGAGTCACTATGGAATTCGACCAAGAAAAACTAACAGCATTTAAGGAAAATCATAAAACGCAATTTTTGGCGAGCCAGTTTAGTGATTTTGAAACAAAGCACACAGAGGCACTCGAAATGGCAGAGGGTGACGAGAGTATGCGCGAGCTTGCAGAAGAAGAGGCTGCAGCACTCATGGAGCAAATGGAGGGGTTGTATACCGAGATGGATAGAATTCTTGAAGCGTCTAAGGAGGAGGAAGCAAAGCCCTATGGTGTGGTGCTTGAAGTACGGGCTGGTGCTGGTGGTGAAGAAGCCGCGCTCTTTGCTGAAGAGCTTGCACAAATGTACTTGCGATATGCCGAGACAAAAGGTTGGAGCAATGCCGTGACTTCAGAATCGCGCGCAGGGCAGGGTGGATACAAAGAAGCTTCCTTTGAAATTTTGGGGGCTGATGTGTATGAAACGCTTCGCTATGAAACTGGCGTGCATCGAGTACAGCGTATTCCTGCAACCGAGAAGTCTGGACGTATTCATACCTCGACGGCATCAGTGGCTATCCTTCCAATGCGCAAAAAGCCATCGATTGAAATCAATCAGGGTGACATTGATATGGAATTTTCACGATCAAGTGGCGCTGGTGGGCAAAACGTAAACAAGGTTGAAACCGCCGTGCGACTGATTCATAAGCCAACCGGGCTCAGTGTTCGCTGCTCGTCAGCCCGCAGCCAACTCAAAAACCGTGAAATGGCGATGAGTATGTTGACTGCAAAGCTTGAAATGATACACGAGGAAGAAGAAGCAAAAAAGCATGCTGATACGAGGAGCGGCCAAATTGGTACCGGAGACCGTTCTGAAAAGATTCGCACCTACAACTTCCCACAAAACCGCATTACTGACCACCGCATTAAGGAATCGTGGCACACTATTGAGCAGACCTTGGGAGGCGACATCACCGCTATTGTGGATGCCCTCCATCGTGCCGCTGAGGAGAAGGCTGAAAGTGGTGAATAATATCTAATTCTGAAACTGACGCTACGTCATCCAACTAGTCATGCACGTAATTAGTTGGATGACTTAGGTGGTAGGTGAACACGTTTTAATACTGTTTCTAAGATGTAAATTTTGTGTATTGACATTGTCATTACACTGTATACAATACCTGTATGAGTGCACAAGAAACAATACAAATTAGAATAGACGCCGAGACAAAGGCAAAAGCACGTAAAACCCTTGAAGAGCTTGGTCTTGATATGTCGAGCGCGGTTAAGTTGTTTTTAACTAATGTGGTAAACAGGCAGGGTATTCCTTTTGATCTCAAGACAGAGAATGGCTATACGATAGCTGAAGAGTTGGCTATGGTGCGGGAAACAGAGGAGGCAAAGCAGTCAAAAGGGTATAACAATCTTGATGAGTTATATGCGGATCTTGATTTATAGACATGAAGTACACGGTTCATAAATCTAGTAGATTTAAAAAATCCTTAAAAAGAATCAAGCAGCATGCGTCTTTCAAGGCAGATAGACTGAAGCTTGCTATTACAGTTTTGTCTGAAGGAAAGGAGTTACCGAAGGAGTATCATGACCATAAGCTGACCGGTAACCTTGCTGGTCACCGCGAGTGTCATTTGGCTCCAGATATTTTGCTCGTGTATCAAATTGATGATGGTTTTTTGCTACTTACCTTGGTTAATATTGGTAATCACAGTCAACTATTTAACTAAAAATACAGTATTAAAACCCTGCGGGTGGTACATATCTTTTCTGCAGGTGGTGTTTGTTACTTTAATTGCTTCTCAAAGTACGCATCTATATTATCCGAATCATTAGGTACCTAATGATTCGGATAATATAGAGGCATTGCGTCCAGTTCTAAATCTAGTGCGTATCCTAAAATGTTGTTGCAGAATAAGGTTTGCTGTGCTACATTTGTGCCAATTGCTGCGCATGCGCGCATTTTTTAAATTATGAATACCGAGACAAAAACTAATAACACAACCGGAAATCAATCGCTTATTGAGCGCTTGTTTGCTGCTGGAGCACACTTTGGCTTCACTAAGTCACGACGGCACCCAACCGTTGTTCCATACCTATTTGGGAGTAAGCAGGGTACTGATATTTTCGATCTCGAAAAGACTAGTGTATTGCTCGAAGAGGCAAAAGCTGCCCTCAATGAAGCTGGAAAGGCAGGAAAAACTGTCCTTTTTGTGGGTTCAAAAGATGAAGTAGCAACCATTGTAAAGCAGTTTGCTGAGCAGGCTGAGATGCCATACGTAACCAACCGATGGATTGGTGGTATGCTCACCAACTTCTCTGAAATCAAGCGTCGTATTGCTCGTTTAACTGATTTGACCGAGCAGGGTGAGCAGGGAGAGCTTGAACGCAAATACACTAAGAAAGAGCGTGTGGTGATTGGTCGCGAACTTGAAAAGCTTAACTTCAACTTTGGTGGCATGAAGACACTCGAACGGCTTCCACAAATGCTCCTTGTGGTAGATCCACGTCACAACGAAATTGCGGTGCAGGAAGCAAACGATCTCAACATCCCTGTTGTTGGTGTTACCAGCTCGGACTACAACCTACGGAACCTTAAGCACCCAGTGGTGGTAAACGATGCACTCCAGTCAAGTGTAACGCTCGTACTTGAAGAATTGACCGCTGCATACACTGCAGGGAAAGCAGAGTATGTACCTCCAAAGCGTGAAGACAACCGTCGGCACACTCGTGGGTAATCTACCCAACATCTATACGTATTAACTCGTTCTTATTTACTATGGAAATTACATCAGAACAGATAAAATCACTTCGTGATGAAACTGGTATCTCAGTGATGCAGTGCAAGAAGGCACTCGAAGAGGCTGAGGGAGACATGGCAAAAGCAAAAATTCTTCTCAGCAAAAAAAGTGGAGAAGCTGCAGCAAAGAAATCGGACCGCGAACTCGGCGCGGGTGCGATTGGCGCATATGTGCACACTACTAACGAAGTTGCTGCGCTTGTAAACCTTGCATGTGAGACTGACTTTGTGGCGAAGAATGAGGAATTTATTGCACTCTCACGTGACATTGCTATGCATGTCGCAGCACAGGCGCCAAAGTTCATCTCGCGCGACGATGTGGATGAAGCCGCTATGGCAAAAGCACGCGAAGTGTTTGCAGAAGAAGTACAGGATAAGCCGGCAGAAATGCAGGAAAAAATCCTCGAAGGAAAGCTTGGCTCATACTTCAAAGAATTTGTGCTCATGGAGCAGCCATTCATCAAAGATCCTGACAAAACCATCGGTGACCTCGTCACTGGTGCAGTTCAAAAGTTTGGTGAGAATGTTGTTATTTCAGAAATCTCACGAGTTTCGGTAAAATAACAGCATGATAGCTCCGGTCATTGGCATGATTGCAAGTACAAGCAGTATCATACTGCTTGTACTTTTGTATCGACTAGAAGCGCGTCGTGGTACACGGTTCCTGAAGACGCCCCGCATGTTTTTTGATCGTGTCATTATCGCGGCTGCTCAATATCTTGATGGGGTATTTGCGTATGTACGTCGTGATGCACTCCGAGGTTCGCTACACTATCTCTTTCATAAGGTACTTGTGCTGATATTATCACTGGTGCGTGGATTTGAGCAATGGATAAAAACAGCATTAGTGCGCAACAAAGAGACGGCACATCGGATTGCTACAGAGGAGCGAACAGCACGTAATAAGCTTGATGAGATACAGGCACACAAACAGTCGGTGGCGCTCACTGAGGAAGAAAAACAAAAACATAAAGAAGACGCCTTGCTGGGTAAAACATAATCGAACGGAGACTCCTGTTCGATTATTTTGTATACTAGAAGTATATGAATCCCGTTAGAGTTTATAAAAAATACTGGGATGTGAATCAGGAACAAAGATGTTGAGGTGGTACTGTAAAAGTAATATTTATTAATCAATAAACTTTAACGGGATGAAAACAATTTTGGTAGATGCACTACAAACATTTGTGACTGAAACAGAGGGTATTTCAGGTCCGCTGCATGAATTGCTCGATGAGTACGAGAATACAAAAATTATTTTGACCAACGCTGATGACGCAAAAGCACCATCACTCCACCTCGATGAAATGCCATATGAGGTATACACGCGAAAGGTATATCCGAAATCAGAGCCAGAGTATTATGAGGGTGTGCTCGAGCATTACAAACTGACTCCTGAACAAGTGGTCTATATTGAACATAGTCCGACTGCGGCGCAAGCAGCAGAAGATGCGGGGATTTTGACGCACTACTTCGATCCAGAGGAGAAGGATATTGAAAGTGTGAAGGAGTTTTTGGATGCACAGCTATACTGAATAGCAATCATTGACAGCCCGCAGCAATACGCTATGATGCGGGCTGTTTTCTAACCCATCGAGTGTCTGAGGAGGAATCGATGAGAGATCTGTTCGTTCGATGTAATGTATTTGTTGCTCAGTGTATGCCGGTTATCGGAATGATTGGGATTGGTGTAATTATATTTGTGGCTGAGCCATTTTTTAACTTTGATGTGCATTTGATTGGAGCTAACTATACGCCCGTTGTGGTATATACGTGGCTTGCGGTGTATGTTTTAGGGGTTGGATATGCCTGTATGGTGTATACCGTATTACGACTATCTAGAGGAACATCAAGCTACACTATAGCTGATTGCGGTATGCAATCATTGCTTTGGTTTATATTCACAATCAAACATCAATATTTTAGTGGCACTGATGTGGAGGCTCGTTGGTCGAATACCGTTGAGTCTGCATTTGCTGATACTGAGTAATACTCAAAATGCCGCTGAGTAAGCGGCATTTTTCATATTCATATATGGGTTGCATTTTTACTCATTTTTTCGCATAATAGCGGAGCGCTTTCGCGCATTTTTTATACCTGAACCGTTGCATTCAAAACCGTCTGCAAAGTGTAGAAGTATGTAAAATAAAATATTGCCAGCTTAGCTCAGTTGGTTAGAGTTAAAAGAATATGGGATATTCTTTTAAAGTTTTGTTACAAAACCGTTGCAAAATCGCTTTGACCACTTGATAATAAGTAAGTAGTCACAATTTCATACGCCACCTTAGCTCAGTTGGTTAGAGCAACGGTTTTGTAAACCGTAGGTCCTCAGTTCGAATCTGAGAGGTGGCTCAGAGTAAAAAAGACAGCGCCAGCTGTCTTTTTTGTATGCGAAGGTATTCGCATACCTCTGAGCCACCTCTCAGATTCGAAAGGTTCACGATGTGAGGCGCTTACCTATAGCGCCGAACCAGTGAACCTGGGCAGGTGCTAGTTATGAGCGTCAGCGAATTACTGGCGGACGCCGAATCTAGAGAGTGCTTAGCAATCCGTGACGCTCAGAATAGTGAACTAAAGTTGGACGCCGAATCCACTGTGACAAAAAGTTGAGCAAGGCAACATGACCCTGGATTGCTTCGCATCCACTCGCAATGACGCCCTTCGGGCGTCCGTCATTGCGGGTAGAGCCGAAGCAATCCAGAGGTATACCCAGAGGACGTAATATTCAGAGACTCCCTAAGACCATTTGGACTAATGCGTATACACTCTTGTATTTACGTAAAATAGGGCTATACTCACTCCATTATGGCGTCGCGTAAAAAGGTATCAAAACCACAATTGCTTCCGTATGCACAGCGGGAGGATTTTAAGGTGGGTCGTGCTACGGATCTTTCTGGTAGGGACCGTGTTTTTTATCGAGCGCTCGAAATGCTTCCCGGTGTAGCCTCATGGACCACACTTATTGGTGTGGTGCTGCTTTCTATCTACGCACCATTTATTGCGGCGTATTTCATTATTGCCTTCGCGGTCTTTTGGGTTTTGAAGACTGCGTTTCTTTCCTATCATCTTCGATATAACTGGAAACGACTGCGGTACCACATGTCACTTGACTGGGAGCACATGGTTGCTCGCTTTGAATATGGGCATCTGTATCAGATTGTTATTTTACCGTTTTATCAGGAGTCAGAAGAAGTAGTTGATGCCACACTTACCGCACTTGCAAAGATTAAATATGACAAAAAGAATGTCATTGTGGTCTTAGCAGCGGAAGCTCGCGCGGGTGAATCGGCACAAGCGGTTGCGGCTGCAATGAAAGAGAAGTGGGGTGATATGTTTGCGTATTTCCTTATTACGACACACCCCGCTGATACAGTTGGAGAGCTTGCAGGAAAAGGTGCAAATGCTACCTATGCCATTGAGCAGCTGAGACGGAAGGTGTTGGATCCACATGGTATCCGGTACAATCATGCATTGGTGTCTATTTTTGATATTGATAGTGTGGTGTATCCTGATTATTTCAACTGTCTCATTTGGCACTTTATGACGGCAAAGCGTCCGCTCAAGACCTCATTCCAGCCAGTACCACTCTTCAACAACAACATATGGGAAGCGTCTGCATTTGGTCGTGTGGTCGGTATGTCGAGTACATTTTGGGAGATGGTGCAACAGGAACGCCCCGAACGTATGGCGACGTTCTCCTCACACTCAGTGAGTTTTCAAGCACTCTATGAGATTGGGTATTGGCAAACAAACATGGTGAGTGAAGACTCACGTATTTTTTGGAATCTGCTGATGGCAAATGATGGGGAGTATGATGTGGTGCCTCTTTCGTATCCCGTATCGATGGACGCAAACGTTGCGCCAACGTTGTGGGGAACGGTAAAAAATATCTACAAACAACATCGCCGTTGGACCTATGGAGTGGAGAATTTTGTATACATTGTGTATCACTTCACCAAGAACAAAAATATTCCACTCGGTACACGTATTAAAATTGGTCTGCAGCAAGCAGAAGGATATTGGTCCCTGGTGACCAATCCGATTATGCTCTTTATTTTGGGATGGACACCGATTTTCTTCGGCGGGCGCGTCTTTCATGAGACCGTCTTGTCGTACAACCTGCCACTCATGGTGCGTGACCTGCTGACTATTTCTATGTTTGGGTTGGTGGTATCCTCCATGATTTCGTTGACACTCTTGCCACCGCGCCCTAAAGAAAAAAGTCGATTTATGTATATTGTCCTTATGCTGCAGTGGATATTGGTACCATTTACTATGATTGTCTTTAGTGCTATTCCAGGTCTTGATGCGCAGACGCGCCTTATGTTTGGAAAATACATGGGATTTTGGGTAACACCAAAACATCGCGCATAAAAAGTGATAGGCTGTATATACATATGCACACAGAACCTCAAGAACCACTCTCTATTCGGCACCGACATACAGCGTTCCTTGCGTTGGTGACGTTATTTGTTGTGCTGATTCCATTTTTGTATCTGTATGCAACGGGATATCGTATCCAGTTAGGAGGGACAACTAATATTGTGAGCACGGGCGGTATGTATATTGCTGCGGAGCGAGAAGGAACCGCCATTTATATTGATGATGAGATTGTGCCAGAGTCACGAGTATTCCGACAAGCGTTTTATGCCCAAAGTTTGGTCCCAAAGACACATCGAGTGACTGTACAGCGGGAAGGGTTTCATACGTGGGTAAAGGAGTTGCCAGTGTATGCGCATATTGTGACCGAGGCAGAAGCATTTAACTTGCCGCTGGTGCCTCGGGCGCGTGTGATTACGCCGTTGCTCATTACCACTCCGGACAATGATACCGGCCTACCGGTTGCGACATCGTCACTCCTTGTTGCGTCGACCACAAACCCACTGTATATAGCAACAACCACCACAATTACCGAACAGACTGAGCGTAATCAGGAGTTTGGTGCGTTGATTGCCTTGTTTGCTACATCAACGACCGATGCTGATGTGGGAATTCCGGGTATCAATTTGCCACTACTGCAGCCTGCGACCACAACGGCAACTAGTACCGACACGGTCGCGACGACAACAAAAGAAAGTCGTGGTGTGCGGCTCTATGAATCTGATAATCGACTCTTTGCTCGATGGGTTGGCGCTGGTGAGCAAATGCCCTATTACTACTGTGCTGAACCCTTTGCACGCTATAGCACTACCACCAGTGTTGCAGAAGGAGATATAGTAGCGCCATCGTTGATTTCACTTGAGCAAGTTCCTGAAGAGCCCGAGGTGGTTGAGTTTATACACCCAATACAAACGGTGGCAGATGATAGTACGTGTGAGCCTATTATTGAAATTGGTCCACACTATGAACCTGTCCGCTACTTTGACTTTTTCTTGGGGAACACCAACCTTGTGTTGCTTGTTCTGAATAGTGGTGTCTATGTGGTTGAAGTTGATAATCGTGCATGGCAAAACATGCAGCCGTTAGTGCGTGGTGCAGGACTTGATGCACGTATTGAAAATGGTTCGGTGTATGTGTATGACGGGACACTTATCTATCAAATGATTCTTGAAGAATAAGCTTGTTTTATACGTATTATCCCACAAATAAAACAGGCAAATTGCCTGTTTTTTTGGTATAATTGGTCTCGAAAAGCACTCCCACAAGAAACCACTTTGGAAAGCACTCTTGATTGGTTTGTTGTGGGGTGCGTTTGTTGAGCTCTAGAGCTCGTTTTATTTATGCCTATACGATATGCCTAAAAAAGCCACAAAAACAGCAAAGAAAGCAACCCCTAAAGCGCCTAAAAACGCACGGGCAAGTAAAAAGAAAGGATACGACGCATCAGCTATTTCAGTCCTTGAGGGGTTGGAGCCGGTACGAAAGCGTCCGGGGATGTACATCGGTACGACGGGTCCTGAAGGTCTCCACCACATGATTTGGGAGATTTTTGATAATGCTCGCGATGAAGCCATGGGTGGTTTTGCCGATACGGTTGAAGTGACGCTCTTGCCCGACAACTACATTCGGGTTGTCGATAACGGTCGAGGTATTCCGGTTGATATACACAAACAGACAAAGGTGTCTGCGCTTGAGACCATTATGACAACACTCCACGCTGGAGGTAAATTCGGTGGTGAGGACTCCGGGTATAAGGTGTCTGGTGGACTCCATGGTGTGGGTGTGTCTGTGGTGAATGCACTATCGACACATACGCGTGTTGATGTCCACAAAGACGGCTTCCAGTACATGCAGGAATACAATATTGGAAAGGCAAAAGCAAAAGTAAAGAAGCTAGGTAAGACAAAATTCCAGGGCACTATTGTGGCATTTCAAGCTGATCCTGATATTTTCCCAGAGATTACCTATAGCTGGAAAAAAATTGTGAACCATCTTCGGCAGCAGGCATACTTGGTGAAGGGAATGCGGCTCACCGTGATTGATGCTCGGGAGAGTGATGTGAAACTCGATCCAAAGTCACTCCAGGACACTGTCTACATTGACGACCTCCGTATTGAAGCACCTACAATGACCTTCTACTTTGAAGGGGGGTTGCGGTCACTGGTGGCATTCAATAACCAACATCAAAAAGCAGTGCATAAAAATATCTTTTATGTTGAACGCAAAGATATCGATGAAAAGGTACTTGGTGTTGAAATTGCACTACAGTATGTTGATGATATTTCTGCACGTATCAGTGCGTTTGCAAACAATATCTACAACCCAGAACACGGTACGCATGTCACTGGTTTTAAAACAGCACTCACGCGAACGCTTAACTCATACGGAAAGAAAAATAATCTCATCAAAGAAAAAGATGGTACCTTTACTGGAGACGATGTGCTTGAGGGTATCACTGCGGTGATATCAATAAAAATGCCTGAGATTCAGTTTGAGGGACAAACAAAGGCGAAGCTTGGTTCGGTCGAAGCACGTGGTGCGGTGGAATCGGTCTTTAGTGAGGCATTTCAGGAATTTCTCGAAGAACATCCTGATGATGCAAAGCAGATGATTAATAAGGTCATCATTGCGGTGAAGGCGCGCAAGGCTGCGAAGGCTGCAAAAGACTCAGTACTTCGTAAAGGTGCGCTTGAGGGTATGACCCTGCCGGGCAAGCTCGCTGACTGTCAGACCAAGAGTGCCGAGGAATCTGAAATCTTTATTGTAGAGGGAGACTCTGCGGGTGGTTCAGCGAAGATGGGGCGCGATAGACGTACACAGGCGATTTTGCCACTGCGCGGTAAGATTCTGAACGTGGAGCGTGCACGACTCGATAAAATGCTCGCGTCAGAGCAAATCAAGAACCTCGTGATTGCCATGGGTACTGCAATTGGGGATGTGTTTGATATGGAAAAGCTCCGCTACCACAAGGTTATTATTGCGACCGATGCTGACGTTGACGGCGCACATATTACCACGCTCTTGCTCACGCTGTTCTACCGCTACTTTAGACCAATTATCGATGGCGGCTATCTCTATATTGCGCAACCGCCGCTGTATAAGATTCAAAAAGGGAAGGAAATCTGGTATGCGTATACCGAAGCTGAGAAACTTGCCATTGTAGGAGAGGAAGAGCCATCTGCAGATGATGATGAAACTCCTGAAGAAGACGCGAATGAAGAAGAGGCTGCAAAGAAATCATCAAAGTTTCGTATTCAGCGCTACAAGGGTCTTGGTGAAATGAACCCCGAAGAGCTCTGGGAGACCTCTATGAATCCTGAGAATCGTATCTTGAAGCAGGTGACTATCGAAGATGCGCAAGGTGCTGATAAAGTCTTCGATATTCTCATGGGTACCGATGTGTCGAGCCGTAAGTCATTCATTCAGACAAATGCACTCAATGCTGAGATTGATGTATAGCTGGCGCTCAGTATATAGAATAAGTATTTAGTATAAGTATATGGAAACAAAACCCCGCAGGCGAAGCCTGCGGGGTTTTGTTTGGTACAATTAGTCATATGAAGAAACGGTACGCAATTTTGGCAGTGCTTCTGGCAGCTTTTGCACTAGTGCAAATTTTTAAACTATATGATGAACAGACAACATACCAAAAGCAGAAAGCTTTTATAGCGGAGCATAACCAAAAATATGCAGACAGTGATAGTGTAGTAAAGGAATCAAAATTCTACACCGATGTACTTCCAGCCGTTCCAACTCCTCGTGAAGCAAAGCGGTCTTTTGTGGACACGAATGACAACGGAGTGAGGGATGACATTGAAATCGCTATTGTTGAAGTGTTTCATCGCGACCGGCAGGTGGTGGAGAGTTTTTTGCTGGTACCCAAGTCACTGAATATCAAATGTACTTAGCAGAGAATAATCTTCTCAATTCAGAACATATAAAACAGGCACTTGATTATGAAGCTAAAATATTTTCATGTGGAATAGAGTACATAAAGAGCTCACCATACGCAGAAGAAAAGGAATATGATATTTTCTATATACAATTCTGGAGTGATAACGCTATAAAATATACTATCACTCGATATCTAGACACCCCAGAACGTGAGGAGCTGTATGAAAAATTTGTTGCTCATGCTGGTGGACATGTAATTGAGAGTCTTTTTATGACGTACACAGAATGTGAAAGATTCTATGAGGAAATTTTCCATGAGATTAAGCGGTCTAGGCACTAACGCATGAGGTGTGTGGTTCGTTATTTGATTGCCATGGGTTGGTATCGATTTGACTAAATTGATGATTAAAATATTGGTCAAATGTATAATTCAAAATTTAAAATTACAACAAGAAACCCGCAGCCGGAGGCCGCGGGTTTCTTGTTGACTAAGTACTAACTACTAGTCAGTCACTTTCACGCTCCAGTCAAAGGAGTTGTTACTTTTCTTAGAGTCATTGTCGACGTCAAGTGCAACAGAAATTTCTTTTGAACCAGTATCTCCAATATCTTCAAATCCTAACGTAAATACTGCTCGTTCGTTTGGCTTGAGTGCGGTCTGGCTTTCTGAGTCGAATTCCTGGCCTGATGGTAGTATTGCCTCAAATGACCACTTTTCTGAAGTTTTGGTACCAATGTTCTTTACCTCAAACTGGAATGCACCATTATCTTCGTCAGTGTCGAGTGCCGCCTTTGGTGTAAAGGTGCCACCGCTCAACACACCGATACCGAGGAAGGTTACCCGAAGGTCGGTAAAACCATTTTCATATGATACCGGGATGTATGAGTAGGTTGTTGGTGTGGGAGTACGTGGCGCCGGGGTCGTGCCTGTTGTTTGTGTTGGTGTTGGTCGTGTTGCAACTTCGGTGCTTTCTTCGGTAGTTGTACGTTCACCAGCAACCGTACCGTGAGCAGTGTCAGGTGTGGTATCAGTGGTGGTGTCGGTATCGTCATCAGTGTGTTCAGCAAGATCTACGTTTTGCGGGATAGTAGCATTGATGATGGTTACTTTACCGTCACGAGTGAAGAGTGGTTCTACCTCGTTTATCTCGGTGAAAGTGAGGGTGAAGGGTACATCAGTAAATCGTCGTTTTTCTGATGAGATAAGCATGTCCATTTGGTTTGTACTTCCTGGAAGTGCAAGTCCGTGCTCACAGGGTACTGCGTTTACACCAGCTGCAGTACGGACATCAACCGATACACCATCGACACACTCGTACTGGAAGGTGTAGATACCTTCACGATTAAGATTGGTCCATGATACGGTGAAATCATCACCTGCATTGACAATGCTTTTTTCAAGAGCGACATCGAGTGTATTGATAGGTCGATTGTTGTAGACACTATCAGCCAAAGAGGCGAGGGAAGAGAATGCGGTTGGCACAACACGAATTACTTGTATAAATAGCCACACCACAAGTACCACCATGGCAACAAAGCCAATAATTGCTAAGGTCTTAATGGCTCCGTTTTTTGATTTTTCTGATACCTGATTCATAGTGCGGGGATACTACCATCCAAGAAGTCTTTTGTCAATATGGTATTGTGTACGCATACACTATATAGCCCTATGTATGTATCGCCGTACATAAGAACCAGTCTCAAAACTCCCACGTAAAAGATATTCTAAAAAACTGTTCTGGGCAGTCGATTCTCAACACATTTTGAAAATCTTAGTGCTCCAGGGGGTTTGAGACTGGTTCTAAGTGATGTTGACAAATAAGTATAAATAATGTATTATATATTTACATAAGTTATGACTACAAAGATTACACACGACAACAATACACCTGACATCTGGGATATTTTTTGGGAGGAAAAGGTACTCTTTTTCTTGGTATTTATGGGTGTTATTACGGTAACGTATGGGCTTCTATTCGTTATTGATTTTTTGCCGGAGAAACCAACTCACGATGCATCTGAGACCAAAGCTGCTGTGGTGATTGACGAGCCTACGTTTGCTACTCCGGTACCAGATAGCCCTACCATCGCTGAACAGAGCGCTGAAATTGATGCTGATACTGAAGTGTTACGTACAGATACGCTCCGTGCTGCGTCTGAGCCAGTTCGTACAGAAGAAGTATACACGTCTTCTTCTGCGGATGCGCCTGCCGCAACGGCAGCACTGCCACTCCAGATTATCTTTGATTCGCTTGATAATCGCATCGTGTCAGTGCGTAATCCGCAATCAACCAGTATTGCTGACCTTGACCATGCGTTGCTTTCAGGTGTAGTGCGACACCCTGATTCAGCGAACCTCATGCAAGATGGTACGTTGTTTCTCTTTGGGCACTCAAGCTATCTGCCTAATGTCATCAATAAGAATTTTCAAGCATTTAACGGTATCCAGAAACTCACTTGGGGTGATACCGTGCGCCTCCACTCAGCAGATATGGAGTATGTATATCGTGTAGACCGTGTCTACGAAGTAAAGGCAAGCAGTGCTGATGTCGCAATTGAATATGGGGAAGCAAAACTGACACTTGCGACTTGTAACTCATTTGGTTCAAAAGATGATCGCTATATTGTCGAAGCAACGCTTGTTGAAAAACGAGCATTAAATGCAGATGTATAGTTGGCAGTATATCTGCATTGTTGTAAAGGGTGAAAAACCGTCCATTTCGGTGTATACCTTTGGTAGCCTGATGGAGTAGGTATGATACTTGACAAAATATTAAAAATAGTATACAATTTTACTATTACTTGTTCTTTGGGTGCGACCCAAATAACCTCTTTTACAACCTACTAGTATCGTCTACCACAGCAATCGTCTGCATGTGGTGATGGTGCGTATCATATTTGTTATTTTTGATATTCTCGCGTGCATTGCAGGTGGGATTATTTAGAAACAACAAACATTATCATGAATACAATTATCAAACACACACATATTGGTACTGTTGCATTTACCGCTATTGCGCTTATCAGTGCATTGCTTGCGGTTTTTGTGATGCTACCATCACTAGGAAATGTGGGCACTGACACAACTGGATTGACCATGGAGGTGGCAGTTGCATCTGCATCAACACAATTTATTGATCCTCCGGCATGTCCATTTAAGGATAGTGATACTAAAACAGTTTTTGAATTCACTGACCGTATTTACAGCTCAAAGAATTTCAATAATCCTGAAACTGATGTTGAGTCAACCAATCTTCCTGCGGGAGACTACAAAGTACACCTCTTTGCGTACGACGGGTATGTTGGGCGCACAGCAGTAACTGGACAGAATCGAGAGCAATACCGTTTGGTGTTCCTCAATGGTGCAAACGTACTTGCTGAGTCTGGTTCAACAGCTGATCTTGCTGATGGTGTAGAAACTGCACAGCGAAAGCAAAAGGTGAACAATGCACTTACTATTACCGACACAATTACCGGTGTAAAAGCAGTACATGCAGCATGGGTAGACAACACAAGTCCAAATAGTCTTTGGCCAGTGTGTGCAATGGTTGAACGCATTCCAGATCCATTGCCAACATGTGATGCATTTGACGCACAGCCATCAAAAATTACGAAAGGTGCGTCAGCAACGTTGACTTGGGAGACTACCGACGCAACCGAAGTTATGATTGATAATGGCGTTGGTGTTGTTGCTGAAGACGGTACGACAACCGTAGCACCAACAACCGACACAACGTACACTCTCACTGCAAAAAATGCAGCAGGAAGCAAAACCTGTACAACTGAGGTGGTTGTCGAGGTGCCAGAAAATCCGGTACGTCCAGCATGTCCATTTGCGGGCAATGCTGACCGAACTGTTGTTTCATTTAATAATCGCATCCGCAGCGACCAAGATTCTTCACAAGCGACAACTGTGCTTCGAAATGTGAATCTTGATGCTGGGAGCTACAAAATTACCCTCTTCTCATGGGATGGGTACAACGGTCGTGAGCAAGTCTCACAGCCAGATGAACGGTGGTACCTTGGATTCTTTGTGAACGGTACTCGTGTACAAGCATCTGATGCAATTGGTGATCTTGCTGATACTGTGCGTGAAGCACAGCGTGAGCAGGTTGTCGAAACAAAGTATATGCTCACACAGCCAATTACTGGTATTAAAGCAATACATGCAAAATACCCAGACACCACATCAGCAAACAGCGTAGAACCAGTATGTGCGATGTTTGAAAAAATCGAAGTACCTGCACCTACCTGTGATGCATTTGCTGGTATTCCAGCATCACTTCCTATTGGTGGTGGCGACGTGACCTTCACGTGGGAAACAACAAACGCTACTGATGTCTCTATTGACCAAGGGGTTGGTACGGTAGATCCCGATGGAAGCAAGGTACTCAACGTAACAGAAACAAAAACCTATACCCTTACTGCAACGGGCGCTGGCGGTCAGGTAACATGTGAAGAAAAAATTATTGTTGCAACGCCAAATCCTGAACCACAGTGTACACTTGCCGTGACTCCCGACACGATTACCAAGGGTGACGACGTGACGCTCACGTGGTCAACGGTAAATGCTGATACGGTATCTATTGACCAAGGTATTGGTTCTGTCACAACTGATGGTTCTACTACATCTGCACCAACTACCGATACAACATATACATTGACTGCAACAGGACATGGTAAGACTGTGACCTGTGATGATACGGTAACTATTGAAGATGAACCGGTTTCAGAACTACGTTGTGATGCATTTACGGTGAGTGACAGCAGTGTTCATGAAGGTTCATCAGTAGAACTCAAGTGGAACACAACTGGTGCAACGAGTGTGTCTATTGACCAAGGTATTGGTGCGGTAGCTGTTGATGGTGATGAAACCGTTACCGTAAACAGCGATACCACCTACACGCTTACTGCTACCGATGGTACCGATGAAGTGACGTGTACCGTATCAGTTGATACCACTTCTGGTGGTGGCGGTGGTGGTTCAAGCTCACCTCGTTGTGAACTTGAAATTTCAGACACCAAGATTACCAAGGGTGAAGAAATTACCCTTACCTGGGACAACGCCCGAACAAATGACATGAAGATTGAAGATAACCGCGGAAACGTGATTATCGACACCGAACGATCAGAAGATAAAGATGTTGACGAGGATGACGGTTCTATTACCCTCAAGCCAACGCGAGATACTGAGTATACGATGACCGTATTCCGTGGAAGTAGGGATCGTGACTGTAAAGTCGAGGTAGAAATTGAAGATGATGTAACCTTGAGTGTTGTACGTGACCAACAGCCACTCGTGGTGTCCCTCGGAAGCGTGCCATACACTGGTTTTGAAGCAGGTCCAACATTGACCGCAATCTTCTACACACTGCTTATTGTCTGGAGTCTTGGTGTTGCATACGTACTCGTGATTCGAAAGAGTTCAGTACTTGGTATCGAACTTCCAAATGATACGGCAACAGAACAGACATTTATGCCACAGAGCGTAACTGTTCCTGAGGTGACCAAGCACACGATTCCTGCAGCGACTGACATTCCATCAAATCTGCCAACTGCAACATACAATCCAGTTGTTGGATATGCAGCGGACACAGAAGAGGTGGCAACAGAGGATGTGGCATTTGCAGACAACGGTCAGGATGCCGACGAAATCGCAGCACTCGAAAACCGAGCAAACGAAGCAAATTGTCTACTTTCAAGTAACGCAATTCGATTCATTATCGAACAAGCTGATACTACTGAAGCGCGATTTGCACTCTTGGATACACTTATTAACAAAGTGAAAGAAGCACATCCACTTGAAGATGGATGGGCAGTCATCAACAAAGAACGTGCAGTAGCACTTATGCATGCTGCAGGTGTGCAGATGACCGCAGCACCAACTCCAGCACCCGTTGCCACTCCAGCGTCAACTGACGCACTTGCGGCAGCAATCATGAAGGGTGACGTAGTAGCTGCATACGCAACACTTGGTGAAAACCCACTTGCGACACTTGCGACTGCAGCAGCAGACCTTGATGCACAGTACCGAGCGACGAAGGGTCAAAATGCCGACCTCGACGCGAAGTACGAAGCAGCTATCGGAGCGCTTACCTCAGCAATTGATGGTACGTACTCTAACGAAACAGCTTCCGTTAAGTTGGCTGTGATGAAGGCAGTGAAAGCTATTGGCTAAACTTCCTTTCATAGAGGCAACAAAAAAATCCCCGCAAGGGGATTTTTTTGTTGCCTGTGAAGGTGTCTAGGTATCAATCTCGCTCAGAAGATGATTCGTAAATGCACTCAAAGTCATTGCAGTTGATTCGCCATCGCGTGATTCAACCGTAATCGTTTTCCCCCCGACTTCCTTGTCGCCGATAACAACAAAGTATGGCAGCTTCTCTTTCTTTGCATTCCGAATCTTCTTGCCCATTGACTCATTTGAGGTATCGAGCTCGGTACGAATACCGGCAGCCTTGAGCGCATCGTAGACGCTCTGTGCGTATTCGTTGTGTGCATCTGAAACCGGAATCACCGCAACTTGTACAGGGGAGAGCCAGAGTGGAAAGGCCCCCGCAAAATGCTCAATCATAATTGCCATGAATCGCTCAAGTGAGCCGGCAATTGCGCGATGAATCATGACCGGTGTCTGTTTATTGCCTTCATTGTCGGTGTATTCTAGGTTAAACCGTCCCGGCATCACAAAATCGAGCTGTGCAGTTGCAAGCTGCCGCTCACGACCCAGTGCGTCTTTAAACATAAAGTCGAGTTTTGGTCCATAAAATGCAGCTTCTCCTTCAACGCGTGTGTAGGGAAGTGAGAGCTTTTCTGCAATCGCAGCGAGTGTTGCTTCCGCTTTGTCCCATACTTCTGTACCACCAAGGGACTTGTCAGGCTCCTCTGGGTCACGTACTGAAAGGGATACCCAATAATTGCCTTCGGTAAACATGCCGAGGCTTTGGTAAAACTCACTAATCACATGCACAATATTTTCGACTTCTTGTTCAATTTGGTCAGTGGTACAAAAGACATGTCCATCATCTTGCGTAATGGAACGGACACGCCCAAGTCCAATTAGCTCACCCTGCTGCTCATCGCGGTACACCATGGTTGCTTCCGCGTATCGGATGGGGAGTTCTTTGTATGAGCGTGGCTTACTCGCAAAAATTTGTGTATGGTGCGGGCAATTCATCGGCTTCATCACAAACTCAGCGTCCGACTTTCCTTTCACTTTAAATAATTCATCTCCAAATTTCTCCCAATGTCCTGAGGTTTTGTATAGGTCACATTTCGTAATGTGTGGAATCGTTACCTTTTCATACCCATATTTTGCCTGAATGTGCATGATTTTCTCAACGATTAAGTCACGCATCAGGGTTCCTTTTGGGGTAAAGAGCGGCAGCCCCGAACCGACCAGTTCTGAAAAGGTGAATAGGTCGAGCTCTTTGCCGAGCTTCCGGTGGTCGCGCTTCTTTGCTTCCTCGAGCTGTACTTCGTATGCTTCGAGGTCTTCTTTTGTATCAAAGGCGACACCGTAGATGCGCGTGAGCATTGCGTTCTTCTCGTCACCCCGCCAGTACGCACCGGCGATTTTGTCGAGCTTGAAGCTGTCAGTGGGAATGTCTGCTGCAGGATTCTCAGCGTGGCCACCACCGCAGAGGTCGGTAAATTCGGCACCTTCTTTGCCAACTGTATAGAACGTAATTGCTTCACCCGCTTTCTCAAGTTCATCAATGAGCTCGATTTTGTACGGATTGTCTTTGAAGTATGCACGAGCATCGTCTGCAGATACTTCTTTGTGGGAAAATGCTGTCCACGAAGACAATGTCTTCTTCATGTGCTTTTGGATTTTCTTCAGGTCTCCATCGCCGGGTGCATTCGCTTGTCCGTCCGAAGGATTAGGACCTCCAGAGAAATCAAAGTCATAATAAAAGCCATTCTCGATTGCAGGGCCGATGGTTGGTTTCGCGTGGGGGTATTCCTTGCGCACCGCGTCGGCGAGAAGGTGTGCGAGGGTGTGTCGTTTTTGTTCTAAGTTACTCATAATCACTGTTGTATGTTAATTAGGGTGTCATTGCGAGCGGATGCAAAGCAATCCAGGAGTTTGGCGCCTATACTCTGGATCGCTTCGTCCCTCGCGATGACGGTACTTATAAAGTAAAAAACGCCCAGGTGAAAGTATGAAATTGTTGCTTCATACACTCACTCGGACGATTAAGATGACTATCTTATCCGCGGTTCCACCGGGCTTCCAAATCAGGACGACTTGGCTCTTTGTTATTTGCGTCAGATTAGGTGTATACGTACAGCACATGTGTACCTGCGGTTGGTAAGCGCAGCAATCTCTGACGGACTCTTATCCTACCGTTTTTATTATAGCGTTGTCAATTCTACTTAGTTTCAATAGAACTCGGCACAAGCTTTTTGATTTTATCTACCATAATACCGGGCTCATCATTACGGACGGTGAATTTGCCTTTGACGGCAACACAGGTGCCTGGTTCGAGGAGTTCCTTGTGGGTTTTGTAGGTCTCAGGGAAAGTGACCATTTCAATGGTGTGTGTTTGGTCACCGAGTACAACAAATGCCATATGGTCACCTTTCTTGGTAAGCAGCTCGCGTACCGACTCAATCATGCCGGCGGTCACGACCGAGGCGCCTTTGTAGCTCTCTAAGGTTTGTGCAATGCTGGGACGCTTTTTGAGTTCGTCGGGATACTCGTCGAGCGGGTGCCCTGATACGTACACACCAAGTAGCTCTTTTTCCCAAATGAGCATATCGCGTTTGCTTGCGGGTGCTGCGTCTTCAAGGGTCACTTCGTGCAAGGTTGCGTCATTCATCATGCCAAAGAGCGAATCTTGCGACGATTCGGCTGCGGTGCTTTTTTCTTTATTAAAGGCAAGCATGGTGTCGAGGTTGTGGAGCATTTTGCCACGCTCATCACCAATACTATCGAGTGCACCTGCCATAATGAGTGCCTCGAGGGATTTTTTGTTGAGATTTTTATCGATAACGCGAGTGAGGAAGTCGGTGAGGGAGGTAAATGGTCCGTTCGCTTTGCGTTCGTCGATGATGGCTTCGGTGATACCTTCTCCAAAATTTTTAATGGTAGTCAAACCAAATCGAATCCTTGCCTGATTCTCCTGAAATTCTCCCACCTGCTTCGTTCCTGACTCCGAGTCTCCTTCACCATATACTTGATATGGCTCACTACGATTCTCGTCAGAGCCTCGCATCTGGGATTTTTCAGGAGAATCAGTAGTCGAACTAGTAGCCTCAACCTGTGAATCAGTGCCAGGATTACCTACATCAGGTTCTGTAGCGCTGGCTTGAATTACTGTTTTACTAGCGGGTACGACAGAGAACGGTCCGAAACTTTCGTTAATGTCTGGTGGCAGTACCTCGATACCCATACGTTCACACTCATGGATGATTTCAGAAATTTTTTCCGTGTCACCAGAGTCAGCAGTGAGGACGGCAGACATATACTCCTCAGGGAAGTTTGCCTTCATATATGAGGTTTGGTACGCAACACGCCCATAACTCGCCGCATGCGCCTTGTTGAACCCGTATGCAGCAAATGGCTCAATGAGCGCCCAGAGCTTGTTAGCGATGGTCGGGGAGATTTTGCCATGGTCAGCAAAACCAACCATGAGCTTCTCCTTTTCCGCTTCCATAATCTCAGGCACCTTCTTACCCATCGCTTTACGGAGTTTGTCGGCATCGAGCCATGAGTAGCCTGCGAGCTTGATAGAAATCATCATAACATCGTCTTGGTAGGTAATCACCCCATAGGAACGGTCGAGAACCTCCTCAAGTCGCGGGTCGAGGTAGGTCACGAGTGTGGGATTATGTTTACGCTCAATATACTGTGGAATAGATTCCATCGGTCCTGGGCGATAGAGTGCAACCATCGCGTTGATGTCGTGAATGGTGGTTGGGCGGAGTTGTTTCAGGAAGGCAGTCATGCCGGACCCATTGAGCTGGAAGAGCCCCATGGTTTCACCGCGTGCGAGCATGTCGAAGGTCTTTTGGTCATCAAGTGGAATGTTTTCAATATCGATATCAATGTCACGGATTTTCTTTACCCGCTTCACGGCGTCTGCAAGGATGGCAAGGTTTTTGATGCCGAGGAAGTCGAATTTCAAAAGTCCCACACCATCTTCACCTACACTATGCATTTCGTATTGGGTAATGATCTTGCCTGATTTGGTATCAATCTGTACGGGAGTAAACTCGCCGAGGGGTTCGGGTGCAATCACCACACCGGCTGCGTGTACCCCAAGGTGACGCGCACGTCCCTCTATTTGCTTTGCAAGATCAATAACTTCACGCGTTTCTGCATCTTTTTTATAGAGTTCTGCAAGTTCTGGCTCCATATCGAGTGCGCGGTCGATGGTCATTGCAAATCCTTGGCTCCCCATAGGAATGAGTTTTGCAATGCGGTCTCCGGTTGCATACGGGTGCCCTAAGGCGCGCGCAGTATCACGCACCGCAGCGCGTGCCATCATGGTTCCAAAGGTACCAATCTGTGCTACTTTATCGTCGCCATACTTCTCTCGTGCATACGCAATAATCTCGTCGCGGCGATTATCGGCGAAGTCCATATCGATATCAGGAGCTGATGGTCGTTCTGGGTTGAGAAAGCGCTCAAAGGGAAGTTTGTAGTCGAGCGGGTCTACATTGGTAATACCAAGTACGTAGGTGGTGAGTGATCCCGCGACCGAACCTCGAATAGTCGTCAAAATACCGCGCTCACGCGCTTCACGAATGAGGTCTCCCACCACGAGGAAATATTTTGCGTATCCCTTGGTCTTAATGACATCAAGCTCATAGTCGAGTCGTGCTTTCACCTCTGGGTCTTCTGGATCAAGTCCACGCCACGCCATGCCTTCGTACGAGGTGATACGCAGCTCATCGTCTGGTTCACGACCGCTCTCAATGATGTAGTTGGGGAAGTGCCATACTTCTCCCGGCGTCATGGTGACATTACACTGCTCGGCGATTTTGACGGTATTTGCGAGTGCTTCAGGCGTGTTTGCAAAGAGTTCTTTTGCTTTTGCTTGCGTAATGAATGAGAAGTCCTCTTCGCCTGCGCCGCCGAGGGTATCAACCACACCGCCGTTTTGGATTTTCATGACGACGTCTCGAGCGAGTGCATCTTCGGGTTTGAGGTAGTACACGTCGTGTGCGGCAACCAGTGGTGTGTTTGACGCTTTTCCGAGTGCAATAATTTTTTCCTGGAGTTCCTCATGGTCTCCAATTTCTGGGTGGTGCGTCACTTCAAGGTGGCAGTCGTCTTTAAAGATACTCTTGTACCAATCGAGTACTTCGCCTGCTTTTTCGGTGTCGCCGTCTTTGAGCGCAAGGGTGCTTTCGCCGCTGAAGGAAGGAATAATACAAATGAGGTCCTGGTGGTATTGCTCGATGAGCTCATGGTCAATACGAGGTTTGTAGTAGAAGCCGTTCACCCATGACTCCGTGACCATCTTGATGAGGTTTACATATCCGTCATTATTTTTGGCGAGGAATACGACGCGTCCACGTGGTTTGTCGAGGCGTCCATCCTTATCGTGTCGAGTACGTGGTGCAAGGTATGCATCAACACCAATAATAGCTTTGATACCGCCCTTGGTGCATGCTTTGTAGAAATCAACGGCACCATAGAGAGCCCCAGCATCGGTCAGTGCGAGTGCGGGCATAGTATCTGCATTCGCAGCATCGACAAGCTCAGAGGAGGTTGGAAGCGCGTTTAAAAGAGAGTAGTGTCCGTGGGTGTGGAGGTGAATGAAGTCTGCATTGAGTTTCGTATCTGCCATAGGTGGAGATATTATACACGACGATTATTTCTACATAACCATTAGACCACAGAGGTAACATGATGACATGTTGTATGATGATAAACGTGAAAAAAATTACCCATATAATCGGTATTGACGAGGCCGGTCGCGGTCCCCTCGCTGGTCCAGTTGCCGTCGGTGTTGCCTGTGTGCCCAAGGGCTTCAATTGGAGACAACTGCCGGGGGTGACTGACTCAAAAAAACTCACGGGAAAGAAACGAGAAGCAATTTTTGAGTGTGCTCGAGGGCTTAAAAAAGAGGGGAAACTAGAGTATGCAGTGTCGATGGTTTCAGCGAAGGTGATAGACGACATTGGTATTGTGCCTGCGGTGCGACTCGCACTGCAGCGTGCACTGCAGCGATTGGGAGTGTCTCCTCAGGCGGTGCAGGTAAAGCTTGATGGCTCGCTCTACGCTCCTAAGGAATATATACATCAAAAAACCATTATCAAAGGCGATAGCAAGGAACGAGTGATAGGGCTTGCGTCGATTATGGCAAAGGTAACCCGTGACCGCTATATGGTACGAGTGGCAACGCAGTATCCGCAGTATGGATTTGAGATACATAAAGGGTATGGCACCAAAAGACATCAAGCAGCGTTACAACAATATGGTCGCTGCGTACTCCATCGAAAGTGCTTTACTACCAAATATACATATGGTACCGTGCCTGCAGAATTTGTCTCAATATCGTAACTAGGAGGGTTTTAGACCCATGCAGACCGATACACCAGTTGTACAATTTCTAGAGTCCTTAAATATGCGCGTTGTGCAGGAGCATGCTCAAGGATGCATAACATGGGATATTATCGCGCATCCAAAATGTGGTACTCCTGTGGTGAACACGATGGTAGAAGCTGCTCGGGATAAGCTTATGTGCGCGGGGGGACCGGTGTCGCTTAAGGTGCCTGTACCGTTGGATCAGTGGTGGTGCTGTTATGTACACCTGCGTCGTGTATACACTGAGACTCAAGAATCGAGTGGTGTAATATATGCATCACTTGAAGCACCCATGCCTACCTGCCAATTGTCTGAGGCGTTTGCTGAAGTTTGTCAAGAACGGAATATATTGCTTGGAGGAACACTCCAAGCAGTGTACACACGGCATATGGCTGATACACAGTCAGACGCGAATGCGGGGTTGGAGGCTGTAGTTCAGAGTATGACCGCTGACCCCCAAAAAAAATCAGTGGTGTTTCCTGAACAGTCTGGTAAGTTTGAAACGGCAAATGGTCATACGGTCAATGTATTTGGCTTATACTGTGCGGGCTGGTACTACTTTGACATACGGCAGTGCCTCTCAGCTGTAGATGCAGCAATATATAGAAGAGTATCTTAGGATGGATGCACAACCACCTGGGCACGTTTCGTGCTCAGGTTTTTAGATACAAAACCATTGCTTTTTTATGCAAATCTGATATAGTTCTGCCACTATGGTAATTCGAATGCGACATACGCGGTCTCACACAAAGAACCGCCGCTCACATCATGCACTGAAGCAGCCGGCACTTTCAAAGTGTCAGGATTGTGATGCGCTTACTCGCCCGCACCACATGTGTCTTGAATGTGGCTTCTATAAAGGACGTCAGGTACTTGATATTGAGGCACAGAAGGCAAAGCGTGAAGCACGCATGCAGGCAAAGCGAGAGCGAATCAGTGCTGAGGCTGGTACTGAGCAAGCTGAAGCAGATGCAGCGACACAAGGCACAGAAACTACAACCGAGGCAGTAGCAACTGCTGATGAGAAGAAAGAGGCATAATGGTATACACCGACACTCATTTTCAAACGTCCCGCTTTTGCGGGACGTTTGGGGATTAGGTGATACACGGCATGCTGTGAATCTGCTACTATAGTAGGTAGTTCATTAATACAGTAGTGTTCATTATTTTTCATACGAATATGGCAAACAGGCACCTATCGCGTTCAATTGTTCTTCAATCACTCTTCGAGTGGGATTTAAATGGTGTAGAGAAGAATGAAGTCGTCGAAGTTTTAAAACGAAATGTTGAGGAATTTGCGCCCAACAAAACAGATATGCCCTTTATGGAGAAATTGCTCGATGGGGTACTTGGAAAACAAAGTGAGCTTGATTTAGTGATTGAAAAGGCTGCACCTGAGTGGCCTATTGATCGAATTTCTCCAGTTGATAGAAACATTTTACGCTTAGGGCTCTATGAGTTGCTGTTTGCTGACCGTTCAGAAGTGCCTGCAAAAGTTGCCATCAACGAGGCAATTGAGCTTGCAAAGCAGTTTGGGGGCGATAACTCCAGCCGTTTTGTAAACGGCGTATTGGGGGCGGTATACAAGGAAATTGGTGAGCCAGGCAAGGAGGAAAGTTCAAAGCATAAAAAGAAAGTGGTGAAGTTTGAGGATATGCCTATTGAGCGTCTTGCTGGTGGTGTTATCTATGCGGAAGAAGATGGTGAAATGTATCTTGCTTTGGTGCACGATATATTTGGACATTGGACCCTCTCAAAAGGTGGTATTGATGAAAATGAAGACCTCCACGAGGGCGCAAAACGAAAAATCAAAGAAGAAATTGGACTCGATATTGAAGTTGAGGATGAGCTGGGTATGAATGAATACGTTGCCTCACAACCCGAAAAAGGTAAAGTTCGAAAACAAGTACACTATGTCCTTGCGCGAGCTGCATTTAAAGATTTGGAGCTTGAGAAGAAGGGAGGGCTTGATGATGCACAATGGTTTAAAGTTGCTGATATTCTCGAACTCAACTTTTACGAGGATATCCTCCCAATTGTGACGAAGGCAGTGACGATGTTGGTAGGAAGAGGATCGAAATAGTGGTTAGTGGTGAGTTACCTAGTACGTAGCTGTTTCGTCGTAGACGAAATTGTGAGAGTACTATGTACTGAGGACTACATACTAACCCATCCCCTAGTATCACACATACATTCGTGATAGGGTGCTGTAATTATTGATATAGATTACAATTATGACTGAAACTGTAGATATTGATGCGCATCTTGCTCGTTTTGAGGATGTTATTAGTGTGACCTTTACCGAAAAAAAACACCTCTTGGTAGCATTGACGCATCGCTCATATTTAAACGAACATCGAGAAGCAACTCAGGATCATAACGAACGCTATGAGTTTTTAGGGGACGCCGTCCTCGAGCTTGTGGTCACTGATTTTCTTTTTGAAAAATATGCAGATAAGCCTGAAGGCGAGCTGACTGCAATTCGTGCTGCACTGGTGAATACGGTGTCACTTGCTGAAGCATCAGGAAAAATGGGTGTTAATGAGTATTTGCTCCTTTCTAAAGGCGAGGCAAAAGATACTGGGCGTGCCCGACAGTATATTCTTGCAAATGCGTTTGAGGCACTTGTTGGTGCGTTGTATCTCGATCAAGGGTATGCAGCTGCAAAAGCATTTATTGCTGAGTACCTGTTTGCACAAACTGAAAACATCGTTGAAAAACGTCTGTGGCAAGACGCAAAAAGTCGCTTCCAGGAAGTTGCACAGGAGCATGTCAATATTACCCCGAGCTACGCAGTATTAAATCAAGAAGGTCCTGACCATGACCGAGTTTTTACCGTTGGTGTCTTTCTTGGAGAGGAACAAATTGCAGAAGGGCAAGGGCGCGCAAAACAAGAAGCAGAGCAAAATGCTGCAGCCGCAGCGATTGAGAAAAAAGGATGGTAAGAGCGTGTGGGTTTTGAGACTGGTTCTGCGGTAGCAGGCTTGGTATCATGTACCGTATGAGATATAACACGCGTGCACAGGGCTTTACGCTCGTAGAAATGCTTGTGGTGTTGGCAATTGTTATTGTATTGTTGGCGATTGTGCTGCCATCCTTTGGTGATGCACGACAAAACGCTCGCGATAAGAAACGCATTGCTGATTTGGCACAAATCCAACTCGCATTGGAAGTATATTTTGATATTCATGGACATTATCCACGAGAGAGTGACGGATATAGTGGTTATGTTGGTGAAAACAACAACGATATAACCACATTACTTTCCTCATTTATCACGGAAGTGCCTCGTGACCCAATAACTACCACTACAGATTACATCTACTATTATGATGGTTCACAAGTATGTGGCGGGCATGACACCCAAGCAATCTTAGTTGCGCATATGGAAAATGATGCGCTGGGTAATAATACAGAATTAATCTGCAGTAGCTGGGGTGGTGCAGGTGGTACGGAGGATACGAATGCATATATCGTTATACTTGGGAAATCATCGGGATAGACACAATGCATTTAAAGAGTCTGCACATCAATGGATTTAAGTCATTCGCTCGGAAAGGCGAACTCGATTTCTCGACCCCCATTACCGCAATTGTTGGCCCCAATGGGTCGGGGAAGTCGAATGTTGCTGAAGCGTTTCGGTTTGTGCTCGGTGAGCAGTCGGTAAAGTCGATGCGTGGGAAGCGTGGTGAGGACCTCATTTTCAATGGTTCAGAAAGTGTCTCACGCTCAAACCGTGCATCAGTGCGTATTGCACTTGATAACGAAGAGCGTGGTGGTACGCGCCCGTTCCCAGTAGAATTTGATGAAATTGCCATTGAGCGTGTTGTGCTTCGAGATGGTGTCAATGAATACTCCATCAATGGGAGCAAAACACGCTTGAAAGACGTGCAAGAGCTCTTGGCAGCAGCAAATATTGGCTCGACCGGGCACCACATTATTTCCCAAGGGGAAGCGGACCGGATTCTCACAGCATCAGCAAAGGAACGTCGCGAGATGGTAGAAGATGCCTTGGGACTCAAAGTATTTCAATACAAAAAAGTTGAAAGTGAGAAGAAGCTCAAAAAAACACTTGAAAATATCGCAAAGGTGGAATCGCTCCGTCGCGAGGTGGCACCGCACCTGAAATTTCTTGAGCGGCAGGTAAAAAAGCTTGAGAAATCGCTCGCACTGCGAGAGGAACTCAAAGCGGTATACGCCGAGTATCTCAAACGTGAGGATACATACATTGCACATCATCATGATAGGTTGCAGCAGGAAAAGATTGCACCCGAAGCAACCCTCGAGGAGCTTGCAAAGGCACTCAATGATGCAAAAGAAAAACTTGAAAAAGACAAGAAGCAGGACGAGAAGTCCAAAGAACTCGTTGCGCTCGAGCAAAAAATTACCGACCATCGCAATCATCGTCAGGAGACCACGCGTACCATCGGTCAGCTTGAAGGACAAATTGCGTACCTCAAGCGTCGTATTGCAGAACAACAGAAGCGTTCTGAGAAGGTCACTGAGTCGGCAATTCCGTTTAGTGAGTTTGAAAAAGTCGCAACGAGTATTGAGAAGACCGTAGAAAAGGCGTCACCAAGCGAAGATGTGTCGGTGTTGCAGCGTGCATTAGGTGATGTGCTCGCGCCGCTTAAGGTGCTGCTGAAGAATGCCCGCACCATGGGACTCACCATCGATACCAAGGGAGAAGAACAAGAACTTGCATCACTCGAGCGTGAAAAAGAAAAGGCAGACGCACTCCTTGGAGAGATTGAAGCGGGCGAACAAACATTACAGGAATCATACACGGCACTCAAACAAGCAATTGAATCTGAAGGCGCAGAAAGTCGGGAAGCCGAGCGTGAAGTATTTCGTATTATGAATGAACAGCGGGAAACTGAGCAGGTACTTGAAAAAATCACCCGCGAACTTTCAGTGCTTGAGCGCGACCGTATGGAGTTTAAACGAGAACTGCAAGAAGCTGTGTCACTCATGGGACAAGCACTCTCGCGCTACTTTGACTATGAAGTGATCGACACGCAGGGGAAGGTGCTGACCCGAGAACAGATAGTAACCGAAACCCGTGGGGTGCAGGTGGAACGCCGTCGTGCATTGGAGAAAATGAAAATTCGCCTTGAAGAGTTGGGTCAGGGGACTGGTGAAGATATTCTGAAAGAATACAAGGACGTAAAGGAACGGGATGAGTTTTTAGTACGTGAGATTGCAGATCTTGAAGCGTCAGTTGGAAAGCTTGAGGAGCTTATTGCCGACCTCACCAAGCAACTCAATGAGCAGTTTGTTGTGGGTATTGAAAAAATTGACTCTGAATTCCAAAAATTCTTTACGCTCATGTTTGGTGGTGGAAATGCGGCACTCAAGCGTGTAAAGCTAAAGGTCCGCAAGAAAAAAGATGCAGACCTCGAAGACATAGAGGAAGTTCCGGAACCAGAAGAGGAGGAGGAAGAACTCGAAGAGGGTATTGAGGTTGATGTAAAGCTGCCGAACAAACGTGTGCAGGGGCTCGACATGCTTTCAGGAGGGGAGCGTGCGCTCACCAGTATTGCACTCATCTTTGCAATGAGTCAGGTGAATCCGCCACTGTTTGTCATTCTCGATGAGACCGATGCTGCACTCGACGAAGCTAATAGCCGCCGATATGGCGATATGATTACTGCACTCTCAGAACGCTCACAGCTCATTCTCATTACCCACAACCGCGAGACCATGAGCCGCGCAGGCGTACTCTACGGTGTCACCATGAGCGGCGACGGCGCAAGTACACTGCTTTCGATTAAGCTTGATGAGGCAGTTGCAGTTGCTAAATGAAATGAATAAATGCTCACTAAATATTAAAGCGCTGTGAATCGTTGTTGATTCACAGCGCTTTTCCTACACGTACTGCTCTCGAATGTGTATTGCATGCAGTAATGAGACAAGTGCAAGCACTGCGAGTCCTCCTAAAATCAGCGCTGAAGCGTAAAAGGCGATCTCAAATGACCACACGTCTACAATCCATACAAGAAATGGTGAAAAAACAGAAAAAATAAAGCGTGTGTAGAGTTGGTTAATGGAAATAACTGTTGCACGCATGTTGCTCTCGGTCTCTCTATGTATTAGGAGGGGCTGGAGAGTATGTTCAGAACCGAAGCCACGGCACAATCAGAAAGAGTAACGCTGCGATAAGCAAGAGCGCATCCATAAAATTTCCTGTATTTGGATTGTGTCGTTTCTTTTCCATTAGTAGTGATGACGGGTGAGTATGGGCTTTCTTTCACACACGACTCCATCAACAGCACAATAGTATGATATAATGTAACACCGATACTGGTATCGGGATACACTACATATGGTATGTGAAAGCCTCACAAGTTGCCGTAGGCGACTTGTGAGGCTTTTTGGGTGTTTGTTTTATTTCTTCTTTTTTTCCACTAACTCAAAATCAAGCTGTCGCTCTTCCATGTCTGCACGGACGAGCTTGATGCGGACGTCTGCACCGAGTGAGAGGGTGCGTCCGGTACGTTGCCCTTTGATGCGATACTTTTTCGCATCGTGTTCGTAATAATCACCTTTGATACTCGCGAGGCGTACCATACCCTCGGCGCGTGATTCTTTATCCTCAACATATACGCCCCAGTCGGTGACGCCGGTTACGGTGCCGTCGAATTCTTGGTCTACCTTGCCCTGCATATATTCCACTTGCTTGTACTTGATAGAGTCACGTTCTGCACGCACGGCGGTCATTTCACGTTCTGAAGATTGTGCAGAGAGGTTCTCATACTTAGTGAGCTCCTTCTTGCTGATTGGAGATTGGTCTAAGTGCCTGCGTAGCATACGATGCACCATGAGGTCAGGATAGCGACGAATAGGTGAGGTGAAGTGGGTGTAGAACTTAAACGCAAGTCCAAAGTGTCCAATATTCTTGGTGGTGTAGATTGCTTTTGCCATTGAGCGAATAGTGGCAGTCTTGATGAGCTCTTCTTCGGGTTTACCTTCAATCCCTTTGAGCATTTTGTTGATTTCTTTTGAGCTGACGATGCCTTGGTGTGTCTTAAATTCGTGCCCGAGTGCGTGCAAGAAGGTTGCGAGGTCTTCAATTCTCTCCTGGTTTGGTTCGTCGTGAATACGATACACGAATGCTGCTTCGTGATTGTGCTTTTTGCTCAACTGGTGTACATACTCGGCGACCTTGCGGTTTGCAAGGAGCATGAGGTCCTCAATCATAAGCATGGTTTCAGTGCGTACTTTGGTGTATGCACGTATTGGTTTGCCGTCGTCATCGAGTTCGAAGCGCACCTCTGGTTGTTCAAAGGCAATTGCACCATTTTTATATCGTTGTTTCCTGAGTGCTCGGGAGATGGTCATGATGCTATTGAGTTCAGTGAGCATCTCGCCATCTTGGTTGTCGAGCACAGTTTGTGCTTCCTCGTAGCTAAAGCGTTTATCGGAGTGGATGATGGTTTGTCCGTACCATTCGTCAAAAATCTCTCCCTTTTCATTCATTTCAAATACGGCAGAGAAGGCGAGCCGGTCTTCGTGGGGTCGCAGTGAACAGAGATCGTTTGAAAGTACCTCAGGAAGCATCGGAATGACACGGTCTACAAGGTATATAGAGGTACCACGCTCACGTGCTTCCATGTCGATATCGTCGCCGTCTTGCACATAGTGCGATACGTCAGCAATATGAATACCGACTGACACATGTCCATTTTCTAAAAGCTCAAGCGAAATAGCGTCGTCAAAGTCTTTTGCGTCAGCCGGGTCAATGGTACAGGTAGGCGCATGGCGCATATCACGACGGCGAGGATTGTCACCTTTGGTGTCTTCGATGGCTTTTGTAAAAATGTCCTCACGCTGCTCGTAGAGTTCTTGCCCGGCGCGAGCGATGTGTTCGGGGAAGTTTTCTGAGAATCCGCCGCTGCGGATGATGGCTTGCATTTCAGTCTCATGGTTGCCTGCAGGACCGAGCACTTCAGTGATACTACCAACAGGATCTACATGGGGATTCTGCCATGCGTCAATGGTTACCACCACCTTCATGCCTTTGTGGGTATCAGTTGCCTCGGGAAGTACTGGGCGAATATGGATACGGCGGTTGTCTGGGAGGAGTCGCCAGTTTTCTTTCCCGCCCGACCCACTTGTGGGAGTAGGTTTCATTTCAACAAGCCCCACAAACTCACTACGTGCGGGTTCGATAACACGCACTACGCGCCCTTCTTGTCGTTCGCCGGGCTTTTTTCCTGCCCGTGCAGCGTGAGCTGCTCTCGGGTCGAGGAGTTCGATTTCGACTCTGTCGCCATCCAGTCCGAAATTAAGTGATTCGGTTGGAATCACAATATCCTCCTCGTGGTCGGGAATAGAAACAAATCCTATGCCTTTCCCGCGCACAAGGAGGGTGCCTTCATATGTTGTATTGTTATTTTGAGTCATAATTAGTTTCGTGAGTATACACGGGGGAGGGTATGTTGACAAACGAATTTGTGGTCGGTACTGTGATTTTGGTAGCCACCTTTTGGAGTGTTCCTGATGGATGATAGTTTTTTTCTGTTGGCAACATGCTATGGTCTAGCATACATTGTTGTGAGGCTTGCTCTTGCAGCAGTACGTCGTATATACGGTCGTAGTATCGTAAGTGATAGAATTGTTATAAGCGCATACACAGTGCTTATATTTGTGTCCTTTCCGTTGCTTTTCTTGATACCTGATGATGCAAATCCTGCTACAATAGCTGTTGTGATGTTGCTGCTGCTGGGTATGATACTCAATAGCATTTTCTCCATAGTATCTTGTAGTCGTCTTCTGAAAGGATGAAAACAATGTCAAAAATCTGAAAACCCGGCGCATAGTCGCCGGTTTTTATATTGACAAACTATTGCGTGGTCGGTACTGTGCCTCTCGGAATATAGGTCACTTGGAGAAAGTTAATGACAGTGGATTACGTGGCACAAGTTCAGTTTGGCATACCTTTTGTATTGGCGGTTTACATGGCTGTGGTATTTATAAAAGAATACCTGTGGAATCCCACACAAGCCGATAAGTCACCCAATTTTAATTTTGGTGAGGTAATGGTTTTTCTGGTGATAGTACTTTTATGGATGGTGTGTGTGGCAGCTATGTATCAAGTAGCGGATGGAATGCAGGTAGCGCTATTTGACCGCATGGTGTTGGTGCACATACTGTTGTTTGTGTTGGCGAATGTGTATGTGCTTATATTGACATCGCTGACGGAGTCAACGAATCGTTTGCAACATACATTCCAATTCAGCAGACATGGAGGATAGTTATAGATTGGCATCTTTGAGGGCTGAGCACACTACTCGTGTGTTGAGCCTTTTCTTCTGCGGCACCTATGCTCATTACATTTCTGGATTGCCTGCCTGTGCGTCACGCATCTGTTTGCGTAAGTATACGCACAGGCAAACAGGCAGGCAATCTAGTATTTTGCAATATATAATCCGGTTGTTAGCATAGGTGCGTCTGCCTATATTGACCTTATTCGTGCATTCTGGTATTGTTCTCCCGTCATGTTAAAAATGCGTTTACAACGAATCGGTCGAAGAAATAACCCATCATATCGTGTGGTGGTTACTGATTCTCGTCGAGGTCCAAAAAGCGGCAAGCATGTAGACCTGTTGGGTTCATTTGATCCTAAAATGGGCAAGCTTGTTATCGATGGCGATAAGGCGAAAGACTGGATCTCAAAAGGGGTACAGGTGTCAGATACGGTCCACAATATGCTCGTAAGCGAGAAGATTATCGACGGGAAGAAGGTAAATGTCCTCCCAAAGAAATCTCCTATTGTTGACGAAGAAGCTATCAAGAAAGCTGAAGAAGAGGCTAAGGCGGCGGAAGAAGCGAAAGCTGCTGAAGCTGAGGCAGTTGATACTCCAGCAGAAGCTGATGAGACTCCTGCTGAGGAGGCGGAAGCACCAGCAGAGGAATCAACAGAAGCAGCTTCAGAGGAGGCTCCTGCGACCGAACCTGACCGCGCCGATGAGGCAGGCGGGGAAACTACTGAAGACGAAGAAGCAAAGGCATAAGTCTTTAAAACAAGAAGTATCTCACACTCCCACACCCACGCGGGAGTGTTGACGTATCAGAGTCACTTGCTACCATTACTATAGGACGTTTCTGTAAGAGTGAAACGGACGCTTAACAGATATATATCTAGAAATTTATGGAATCAGATCAGCAGTTTCTCGAGACGCTTGTGAAAGCGCTTGTAGATCACCCAGAGGATGTAACGTGTAGTCGTACTGTCGATGAGATGGGGGTACTCCTTACACTCGATGTCCATGCTGACGACATGGGGAAGATTATCGGTCGTTCAGGTAACACTGCAAAGGCAATTCGAACATTGCTCCGCGTGGTTGGTATGAAGAACGATGCACGGGTCAACCTTAAGATTAATGAACCAGAAGGAGGTCGCCCACCAGCTGCAATGGAACAGGGAGGCGATGCAACAGAAGTTGTGGAGATGGGGGGTGATGAGCCTATGGAAGAGAAGACGCTCGACGAAGCTATCGACGACCTAAAGATTTAAACTGACGAATTACTTTGTCACAGCTACAGCCGCGACAGGCGCCGTACCACTAAGTACGTCTTCCGTCGCGGCTTTGCTGTTCCGCGTACTTCATTCAGTTTAAGATCTTTAGGTATAAGGCACTCAGTCAATGTAGATTTTGTACTATATTGATACGTTACTCGGTTTAAGGTCTTTAGGTTAGGTATATCTTGCGTCAATTAAGACTCATATTATTTTCTTCTCACGCCTTGCACTCCATCCCATTTCTAGTTTTCAAATAAGTCACGGAAACTACAGAAGAAGCACATGGCGTAGCCATGTGCTTCTTCTGTGCTAGGATTCCTGTATGCAACAAGGATATGACTATATTGGTAATGCGGTCACTACTTTTTGTCATGATGGGAATGGTCGGTGCCTTTTAGGTTTACGGAGCGACAAATGCCGCGACGAACATGGTAGATGGGATCCAATAGGGAGTGGAGGTATTGAAGTTGGTGATACTATTGAAGACACCGTACATCGAGAAGTAAAAGAGGAGTGCGGTTCAGAAGTTGTTGCCATGGAATTTTTAGGACACCGAGAGGTGTTTCGTGAACAGAATGGTACAAAGACCCATTGGATACAGTTTGACTTTAAAGTGCAAGTGAATCCTGACCAGGTGCGAATAATGGAACCTGAAAAATGTTTAGCGCTTGAGTGGTATACACTCGACGCACTCCCAGAACCAATGCATTCTCAATTCCCAACTTTTCTAGAAAAATACAAAGATAAACTAATATAACAATACTAAGAGCTAAAACATGCATTTCCATATCATCACATTGTTCCCAGAGGTTTGTAAGGCGTATACCGATGCGTCGGTACTTGGGCGTGCTCAGAAGGCTGAGAAGGGTAAAGGTGCAAAGCATAAAGGCAAGAAGATTGAGGTGAGCTACTATGACCCGCGCGATTTTTCAAAGAATAAACACAAGAAGGTAGACGACAAGCCATATGGCGGTGGTCCCGGTATGGTGATGCAGGCGGAGCCAGTCCTCAAGGCGGCTGCAAAAGCAATCGGGCGGAAGAAAGACGTGAAAGTGTTAATGATGTCGCCGCGTGGAAAAACTTTTGACCAGGCGTACGCAAAGAAGCTTGCAAAGAAGCATAAGCACATAGTGCTCATCTCAGGGCGCTATGAGGGTATCGACTCACGGGTACAAAAAATCCTCAAGGCCGAAGAGGTGTCAGTGGGGGACTATGTACTCACCTCAGGCGACCTCCCCGCGCTCACTATTGTAGACAGCGTTGCGCGGAATGTCCCAGGAGTCCTTGGTACCTATGAATCGCTCGAAGATGAGCGTGTTTCATCAGGTGAGATGTATACTCGTCCAGAAACAATCATCTACAAGAAGAAAAAGCACACTGTGCCGAAAGTATTTACTACAGGGAACCACGCAGAGATTGAGAAGTATCGAAAAAACCATTCGTAAGTTGCATCAGTACGATTTTTTGATACCATCACCATAGGTTCGTAATTAAGGGGTATTATATGGAAGATGTACTACGGCAACCTGATTGTCCTTTTTACGGAAAGATTCGTGTTACACACGCATTTAAACTCATCGATGCGCCATGTGGAAGTACGTGTGCTATACGCGCTGGATTGTTGCATTTATTTGGCATACACTCAAAACAGGCACGTTGTGTCATGCTAGAAGAAAAGTTAATACCTCGATGGAGGTGTTGTGACAGACGGCACGTTGATGACGAAGAAGCATCCAAACTATTTTGGCGACCATATACAAGTAATGGTGAGCCAGTGCTCAACCAGTTGGGAGAGAGTATTGCGATTAGATAATAATTTTTGCGGTATCTGAACTGCGCAGGTCTATACGAAACTTACGCAGTTTTTATGTGTCATATTGAAATGCATCCCTTGATGCATCGAATGCATATATACTCATTCTCATACTACATAACTTATACTCGTATAGCCGTTGACTATTTTTGAGGCTCTGGTACAATGCCGGGCAACGCTAACTTGATTGAGTTTTGGATGGAGGCGTCTGAGGAGAGTTTTGTACAGAGCTCATACTCAAACAACGTAGGTGGGGCGTGGAATCGGCTGGTTCCAAAGCTTCTTTCAAAACATACACAACGTGACTGCATTACAAGCCGAGTAGGTGGGGAGGTTACTGACGTGCTGCAAAGCGCGGTTTTTTCGTGTTTCCCAACGTATTCAAATTTTAATAGAGGGCGTTATAAGAAAATTCCATAGGAATTTTCTTACTACCGTCTACGTACTACTAACTAACATCTAATCAATGTCTAAAAATGCACCAAAGACAGCAACACCACCATCAGTGGGACAGCTGCCAAAGAAGGAGTTCCGGCACTTCACAAAGCCGCGTATCGACCTTCCTGACCTGATTCAACCACAGCGCGAATCATTCACCTGGTTTGTAGAACATGGCCTCAAGGAGGTATTTAAAGAATTTTCTCCAATTAGCGACTACTCAGACAAGAAGTTTGAGTTGGTATTTAAGAAGTATGAAATGGGTGCTCCGAAGACGACTCCGGAGTATGCAAAGGAAAACAAAATTACCTACGAAGCGCCACTTCGCGCACAGGTAATTCTGAAGAACAAAACCTTTGGTGGTGAAAAGGACCAGGAAATCTTCATGACCGACATTCCGGTGATGACGGACCAGGGTACCTTCATTATCAATGGTGTTGAACGTGTGATTGTGCCGCAGCTTGCACGAAGTTACGGTATTTTCTTCACGACCACTGATATTAAAGGAGGAACCTATTTTGGCGCAAAAATCATTCCTGCCCGCGGTGCATGGGTAGAGATTGAATCTGAAGCTGATGGTGCAATATATGTGAAGATTGACCGCAAGCGAAAGTTCCCAATCACCTCACTCCTCCGAGTACTTGGTGCGGAGCAGAACGAGGATATGCTCAAGCTTTTCAAAGATGTTGAAGGGGCTGAAGCGTGCCTCAAGAACACCCTTGAAAAAGATCCTGCAGAAACAAAAGACGACGCATACATCGAGATCTACAAGCGACTTCGCGATGGTGACCTTGCAACTGTCGACAATGCGCGTGAGTTTGTAGACTCTATCTTTAGTGCTGAACGATACGACCTTTCAGAAATTGGACGACATCACTTCAACGAACGATTTGGTCGTCCAACCGATGCAAAAGCAACAGCGGTACGCACCGTATCAATGGATGACATGGTAACCATCATTACCAACATCATTGAACAAAACGCAACACCAGGTGCAATTGCAGACGATATCGACCACCTTGGATTCCGTCGCGTGCGGTACTTTGGTGAAATGATTCAACAGCGTATCCGTGTGGGTATGACACGTATGAGGCGAAATATTCAGGATCGTATGAGTACAATCGAGGCTGAAACAAGTCTTCCAATCCAGCTTATCAACCCACGACCACTCCAGGCTGCGATTAAGGAATTCTTTACCACCAACCAGCTCTCACAGTTCATGCCACAGCAGAACATCCTTTCTGAGCTTGAGCACCTCAGGACACTCTCAGCACTCGGTCCAGGAGGACTCACACGAGAGCGTGCAGGCTTTGAGGTGCGTGACGTACACACCTCTCATTATGGACGTCTCTGTCCAATTCATACACCGGAAGGTCCAAACATTGGTCTTATTCTGCGCCTCTCAATGTACGCACGGGTGAACCGATTCGGTATTATTGAAACACCCTATGCAAAGGTCAAGGGCGGTACGGTCACTGACGAGGTGGTCTACCTCAATGCGCATGAAGAAGAACACTTCAACATTGCGCACGCAAGTACCCCTGTGACGGATGGAGGTCGTATCAAGAATGATACTGCTGCAGTGCGTTGTGGTGGAGAGCCGCGTATTGTTGCTCGGAAAGACATTGATTACATCGATATTGCAACCAATCAGGCATTCTCTGTTGCGACTTCAATGATTCCATTCATTAACCACGATGATGCCAACCGTGCGCTTATGGGTTCAAACATGCTTAAGCAGGCGACGCCATGTATTGTGCAGGAGGCGCCGCTTGTGGGAACGGGTATTGAAGAAATGACCGCGCGTGACACCGGACGCATGATTGTTGCTGAAGAGGCAGGAGAAATTGCTGAAGTGGATGCACGACATATCGTCTTGAAGCAAAAAGATGGTAAAAAGCGCACCTATGACCTCATCTCATACCAGCGAACAAATGACTTCTCCGCATTCTCACATCGTGCTGCGGTAACGGTAGGGCAGAAGGTGAAGCGCGGTGATGTGCTTGCAAATACGTCATCAACTGACGAAGGGCAGATGGCGGTAGGGCAAAATGCGCTGGTTGCCTTCATGAGTTGGAACGGTGCGAACTACGAAGATGCGATTATTATTTCAGAGCGACTTGTAAAGAAGAGTAAGTTTGCAACCGTACATATTGAAGAACTCGATGTTGCCGTACGTGACACGAAGCTCGGTCCTGAAGTAACGACCCCCGATATTCCAAACGTGTCAGAACACAAGCTCCGTAACCTCGACGAAGAAGGTATCATCCGTATTGGTGCTGAGGTGCGTCCAGGAGATATTCTCGTTGGTAAAGTAACACCAAAGGGTGAAACACAGCTGACTCCAGAAGAACGACTCCTCCGCTCAATCTTTGGTGAAAAAGCAAAAGACGTGAAAGATACATCGCTCCGTCTCGACGCAGGGAAGACTGGTCGCGTAACTGGTGTGAAGATTTTCTCACGAGAAAATGGTGATAACCTCGAAAGTGGGGTAATTAAGCGTATCTACATCACCGTAGCGCAGGTACGTAACGTATCGGTTGGTGATAAGCTCGCAGGGCGACATGGTAACAAGGGTGTTATCTCTCGTATTCTTCCTGAAGAAGACATGCCGTACACCGAAGACGGTACTCCAGTAGATATCATCCTCACACCACTTGGTGTCCCGTCACGTATGAACTTGGGACAAATTCTCGAGCTCCACTTGGGTATGGCAGCAAATACGCTTGGCTATCAAGCAATCGTGCCTCCGTTTGGTGGTGCAACTGAAGACGATATTAAGGCACAGTTGAAAGAGGCAGGACTTCCGGAAGATGGAAAGTTGACCCTCCGTGATGGACAGACTGGAGAGGAGTTTGCACAGCGGGTGTCCGTGGGATACATGTACATCTTGAAGCTGCACCACATGGTACAGGACAAGATTCACATGCGTTCTATTGGTCCATACTCATTGATTACGCAGCAGCCACTCGGTGGACGCGCGCAAATTGGTGGACAGCGATTTGGAGAGATGGAGGTGTGGGCACTCTTAGGATACGGCGCGGCATATACGCTCCGTGAGATGCTCACGATTAAGTCTGACGATATTGTTGGTCGGTCGGCAGCCTTTGATGCTGTGGTTCGTGGTGAACGTATTAGTCACCCACACACGCCTGCAGCATTTAACGTACTCGTCAATCAGCTCCGTGGTCTCTCCCTCGATGTTGATTTGAAACGCGATGGCGCACTTGGTGCACCACAGCGTACTGAAGAACGTAATTAATAGTCGTAACTCACTACATATATATCTATGAAAACACAACCACAACAGCAGTTCTCAGAGGTGAGTCTCAAGCTTGCATCTCCAGAACGCATCCTCGATTGGTCAAAAGGTGAAGTTACGAAGCCTGAGACTATTAACTACCGAACGCAGCGTCCTGAAAAGCATGGGCTCTTTGATGAACGTATCTTTGGTCCGGTAGAGGACTACGAATGTTCATGTAAGAAGTATCGCGGTATTCGCTACAAGGGTATTACCTGTGAGAAATGCGGCGTTGAAGTCACACGGTCTATCGTCCGTCGAGAGCGTATGGGACACATTGAACTCTGTGTACCCGTCTCACATATTTGGTTCCTCCGTGGCGTACCAAGTCGTATTGCACTCATTCTTGGTATCTCTGCTGCAAACGTAGAGAAGGTTATCTACTTTGCGGGATACATTGTGACTAAGGTAAGCGAAGAAGAGCGTGCCCGACTCCTTAAAGAACTCGATACCGAGTACAAAACCAAACTCAAAGAACTCTCAAGTGAAAAAGCACAAGAAGAACTCAAGAGTCGTATGGATGATACGAAGAAAGAGATTCAGAGTATCGTACAAGGAGCAGTGCTCGATGAGATGCATTACCACAAGTATTCAGTGAAATACAGTACGCTCTTTGAAGCACGTATTGGAGCTGAATCAATCTACGAACTCTTCAAAAATATCGACCTGAAGGAGCTTCGTGATGAACTGGAAACACGCCGAGAAAAGGCAGGTGCCGCAGAACGTGCAAAGCTCGATAAACGGCTCTCACTCATTCGTGGACTTATTCACGCTGAGGTACGTCCTGAGTGGATGTTCCTCGTACGCATTCCAGTGATTCCACCAGCACTTCGTCCAATGGTTGCACTTGAAGGTGGACGACACGCATCGAGTGACCTCAACGACCTCTATCGACGTGTCATCAACCGAAACAATCGTTTGAAGAAGCTTATCGACATTATGGCGCCAGACGTTATCTTGCGTAACGAAAAGCGTATCCTTCAGGAAGCGGTTGACGCACTGATTGATAACTCAATTCGACACGGAAACACCGCATACTCATCAATGAGTCAGTCACAGCGACGTCCATTGAAGTCTCTTTCAGATTACCTCAAGAGTAAGCAAGGCTACTTCCGTCAGAACTTGCTTGGTAAGCGTGTCGACTACTCAGGACGTTCGGTGATTGTGGTCGGTCCTGAGCTTGCGCTCGACCAGTGTGGTCTCCCGAAGCACATGGCACTCGAACTCTTCCGACCATTTGTTATCTCACAACTCCTTCGTCAAGAGCTCGCGTACAACATTCGTGGCGCAGGTCGTCTGGTTGAAGACGGTGTACCAGAAGTATGGGCAATTCTTGAAGAAGTGATTTCAGAAAAGCATGTGATGCTCAACCGTGCACCAACACTCCACCGTCAGGGTATTCAGGCATTTCGTCCGGTGCTTATTGAAGGTAATGCAATTCAGGTGCACCCGCTTGTCTGTCGCGCGTTTAACGCCGACTTCGACGGTGACCAGATGGCGGTACACGTACCACTCTCAGAAGAAGCACAGCTTGAAGCAAAAGAAATTGTTTCAGCAAATAAAAATATCTTGAAGCCAGGTTCAGCTGAACCGGTGGTGTCTGAAAAACTCCTCGACCTTGCACTCGGTGCATTCTGGATGACGAAGATGGTTGAAGGTGCTGCAGGAGAAGGAAAGTTCTTCCCATCACCAAACGCGGCGATTACCGCATACGACTTTGGTGTGGTTGACTTCCGTGCGAAGATTAAAGTGCTATCAACTGATACTGATAAGTACAAGCAATTTGAAGGACAGATTTTCGAAACGACGGTTGGACGATTGCTCTTCAACTCAGTACTTCCAAGTGATTATCCGTTTATTAATGATGTGGTAAACCAACGAACACTCTTTGGTATTGTCATTGAAATTATTGATGACCGAGGTATCGAAGCGGTGCCAACGGTGGTTGATAAAATTAAGCGATTCGGCTTTAAGTATGCAACCAAGTCAGGTGCAACCTGGGGTATCGACGATGTGGTTGTTCCTGAAGAGAAGCCAGCAATTCTTGAAGCTGCACAGGAGGAAGAATGCGTGGTTATGGAGCAGTTTAACGAAGGGCTCCTCTCTCGTGATGAGCGTCGACGTATGATTGTTGAAATTTGGCACCGTACAAAGAACAAGCTCGAAGAAGCGCTGCCTGCAACGCTCGATGAAAATGGTTCGGTGTATGACATGTGGAAGTCTGGTGCTCGAGGTTCTATGGGGCAGATTGCCATGATGGCTGGTATGAAGGGGTTGATTGCTAACACACGTGGAGAAACGCTTGAGTTCCCGGTTCTCTCATCGATGAAAGAAGGTATGACGCCAATCGAGTACTTCATTACCACACACGGTTCACGTAAAGGGCTTGCTGACACCGCACTTCAGACCGCAAAGGCGGGATACCTTACCCGACGTCTCTTCGTGGTTGCGCAAGATGCAATCGTAACTGAGGCTGACTGTAAGTCAAAAGATGGCGTCACTATTGGGCGCGTGAGTTCATCAGGTATTGAAATTGCCTTCTCAAAGGCAATCCGAGGACGTGTGCTTGCCGCAGATGTAAAAGACTCAAAGGGTACTGTTATCTTCAAGAAGGGACACTTGCTTTCACGACTCGATGCACTTGCTGTTGAAGAATCAGATGTTGCATCAGTAGAGGTACGTTCACCAATGACCTGTAAGACCCTCCGCGGTGTGTGTCAGAAGTGTTACGGTGTTGACCTTACCACCAATGAAATGGTTGATATTGGAGAAGCAGTGGGAACCGTTGCTGCACAAGCGATTGGTGAGCCGGGTACCCAGCTGACCATGAATACGAAGCACGCTGGTGGTGCTGCGTCAGTTGAAGGAGACGTAACCCAGGGTCTGCCACGTGTAGAAGAAGTCTTTGAGAAGCGCATTCCAAAGATTCCTGCAGTTATCTCAAAGACCGATGGTGTCGTGACTGAAATCCGTACTGAAGGAAAAGAAAAGATTGTGGTGGTTGCACCAACGCCAGGTTCACAATACGCAACCAAGAAGAACGACAACATTGAGTACCCAATTAACTACCGCCGTGTCCTTAAGGTTTCTGAAGGTGACGATGTGAAGCAGGGACAGATTATGACCGATGGTTCTGCAAACCTCGTTGAGCTCTTCAAGTACGCAGGACAAGTTGCAACCCAGGAGTACATCATTAACGAAACCAACAAGATTTATGAGCTCCAAGGTGTGACGATTGCGCGCAAGCACATCGAACTCATCGTGAAGCAAATGATGAATCGTGTGAAGATTACTGAATCAGGAGACAGTCACTTCACACCAGGCGATGTGGTAGAAGAGTGGAGCTTTGTGACTGAGAACCAGGAGCTGAAAGATGCAGGTAAAGAAGTTGCCAAAGCTGACAAGCTCATTCTCGGTATCACTGAGTCATCACTCTCACGAAAGAGTTTCCTTTCAGCAGCATCATTCCAGAACACAACGCGCGTCTTAATCAACGCAGCGGTGAAGGGAAGTCAGGACAAGCTCGTTGGTCTTATGGAAAACGTGATTATCGGACGGCTCATCCCTGCAGGTTCAGGATTTGTAGGAAGCCAAAAACACGAGATGGTTTCTGAGATTCAACCAACTGAAACAGAAGAGGCTGAGGCGTAGATATACCATTTCTCGCACGCAACAAAACCCGGCATAGCCGGGTTTTGTTGCGTTTTTGTACTATTCACGTATTATCTTGTGTGGATACATAATGGGGATATGCGATGAGACGGCAGCATGCATTGACATGTATGGTGATGATTATCGCAACAACACTAAAAAGGGGTTCTCGTAATGCCAAATACAAGCAGCGTAAGGAGTTTAAAAGCTCAGGCAAAAGAACGTCAAGCACTTGCGTGTCGAACGATGGACACTGTATTTGAAAGGGTTATGATGGAAGCATTGACACAGGAATTAAAAACCAGACCTGTTAGAATCAGAGGTCATACGTCTCGCCTGAATGGTAATGTGATAGACATAGGGAATGCACGGTGTGGTTTACATCACCTGACAAAACGTGTTAAAAATCGACGCTATGCAAGCGTGTCTGCGAGCGTTACCTTGAGTCGACTCAATGAACAGAAGTATAAAATCTTTTTGATTGAGGTGCCTGACTATGACTCGGTGTGGTATGTGATACCAACACAAAAACTGAAAGAGCGATTTTTCAGACCCACTGATGACTCGAAGAAAAGCGTCACACTCTACTTTGCGCTTGAACGCACTCCACGCCCCGGTTCTCAGATGGACTTTGGTGCATTCAAGGATGCATGGCATCTTCTTAAGTAGTTCTTTAAAAAACGGCGTCCTGCCGTTTTTTTTAGTACCACAATAAAAGCATGTCGTCGCAAGTCCTGCTTTATAGATAAGTACAGTATACTGTATGCACTATGACTCCAGTTGAGCAAATAAAAGAGCGGTTGGATATTGTGGAAGTGGTTGGAATGTACGTTGAGCTCACCAAAGCAGGGAAGCACTTTAAGGGCAAGTCGCCTTTTTCTGCAGAAAAGACACCCTCGTTTTTTGTGTCACCTGACCGGGGGATGTACTATTGTTTCTCGACCCAAAAGGGAGGTGATATCTTTACCTTCATACAAGAAATGGAGGGCGTTGATTTTAAGGGTTCACTTAAGATTCTCGCAGAACGCGCAGGGGTAGAGTTGGTGCCCGAGGACCCAAAGAAGCGCGACGAACGAGAGACGCAGTACGCACTTATTGAGGAAGCAGCACAGTTCTTTTTCAAGGCACGCGAAGAACAGCCTGAGACAACGAAGTATGTTACTGACCGTGGTGTGACCGGTGAGACTATCCATGCGTGGCGCATTGGCTATGCACCTGACGAGTGGCGTGCACTCAGAGCGCACCTCCATACTAAAAAGTACACTGATGAGCAAATCAAAAAAGCAGGGCTCATAAAGACGAGTGAGGGGGGTAAAGAGCCATATGATGTGTTTCGTGACCGTATTATGTTCCCGATATGTGATGCGTCGGGGCGTGTGGTGGCGTTTTCTGGTCGTACGCTGAAGCAAGACGTTGCGGTACCAAAGTATGTGAACTCTCCTGAAACAGAACTCTTCCAAAAATCAGATATTCTCTACGGGTACGACAAAGCAAAGCAGGGTATTCGTCGGCATGACTTCTCACTTATCGTGGAAGGACAGTTTGATGTGGTCCTGGCGCACCAGGCGGGGTACACCAACACGGTTGCAGTCTCAGGTACAGCCTTTACTGAGCATCATCTGGAACTACTTCAGCGACTCTCAAATCGGTCAGTCCTTGCACTCGATGCAGACAAAGCGGGTATTGCAGCGGTGAAGCGTTCGAGTGAAATGATGCTCCCACGAGGTATGGATGTGAAGGTTGCTGAGATTCCTGAAGGTGCAGATCCTGCCGATATCATTAAAGAAGATGCAAATCAATTCAAACACATCATTGGTGAAGCAAAACATGTCATTGAATTCTTGCTTGCGGTACTGAAACATCATATACAGGATGAACGTACCTACAAACTTCGTACTCGTGATGCCATTGTGCCACTCATTGCACAAATTCCAAATCGTATTGATAGAGATCACTTTGTGGGTGTGGTTGCTGCAGCGATTGGTACAACGCATGATGCCATGCACTATGAACTTACCCGTATCGAGTCTGAAACAGAAACACCAGTAGAAACAACCGCTGAGTCTCAAGAGAGCGTTGCAGCCTCTGCAGCTCAGAAACAAGATCTTATTACGCACCTCTTTGCGATGACGCTTGTTGCTGATGGTGCGGCAAAGCTGTGTGTTACCAAACTTGAAGCAGCACTCCAGCAACTTCTTGGAGTCGAAAAAATTGCGACATCACCAGACGTACTCCAGGAGTCTTTGAGCAAGCATACCTTTATGGCTGAAGAGTATTTAGAAAAGACTCATCCTCGGCAGGTCGCAGGTGAGCTTGAGAGTAAGCTCAATTACTTAGTGCGCCTGTTGGCGAAAGAGCGACTTACCAACCTCAGACAAGAGATTAAACGTGCTGAGGAGCAAGACGAATCCGACACGGTTATGGAACTGCTCAAAGCAACCAAAGAAGCTGAAACATTGTTACAAACACATATCAGTTTAGGTGATGGAGAGGAAGTTGAAACATAGTATGCGGGGGGTAGCATTTTTATTATTTTAGGGTATAGTTGGGGTTCATATGCCAACGAAAAAGGCAACAAAAAAGAAAACAACTACTCCTAAAGCGGCAAAAGCCGCTCGGACAAGTAAAAAGGCGACTACAAAAGCGTCAAAAAAGGCAACAAAAAAGGTGGCACCTAAAGCAGCCTCTAAAGCAGCAAAAGCTGCTCGGACAAGCAAAAAGACCACAAAAAAAACAACTGCCAAAAAAGTAGCTGCTAAAGCGGCAAAAGCCGCTCGCACAAGTAAAAAAGCTGTCACAAAGAAAGCAACTAAAAAAGTAGCAAAGAAGAAGCTCACGAAAGCTGAAAAGCAGAAAGAACAGAAGGCGAACACGCTTCTTGAAATGGGACGCGAGCGCGGCTATGTAACATACGATGAGATTCTCAAGCAGTTTCCAACGATTGAGAAAGAAGTTGCATTCCTTGAAGAAATGTACGACCGCTTCTCAGCAGCGAGTATCGATGTGCTCGATAGTGGCGGAATGCTCGGGGACGATCCGACCGAATCAATGCTTGATAAGCGCAGTCTCTATAAGCGCAATGATAATGGGTATGATTCTATTCAGATGTACTTGCGAGAGATTGGGCAGTACCCACTCTTAAATGCGCAGCAAGAATGTGAATTCGCAAAGCGTATTGTCGAAGGGGATGATGAGGCGCGAAATCTCCTTGCTCGTGCAAACCTCCGTTTGGTGGTGTCGATTGCGAAGAAGTATGTAGGACGCTCACCGGATTTGACGCTGCTTGACCTTATTCAAGAAGGAAACCTCGGTCTCTTTAAGGCGGTTGATAAGTTTGACTATACCAAGGGATACAAGTTTTCTACCTACGCAACCTGGTGGATTCGTCAGGCAATTACCCGTGCGCTTGCAGATCAATCACGCACGATTCGTATTCCAGTCCATATGGTGGAGACCATGGCAAAGTACAAGCAGGTGTCACGCCGTCTTTCACAAGACCTTGGGCGTGATCCTATGCCAGAAGAGATTGCAACGGAGATGGATATTGAGGTAGAGAAGGTGTACCAGATTGAGAAAATTTCTCAGGACACCATTTCGCTCGAGCTCCCAATTGGTGACGACGATGACCGCTCACGACTCTCAGACTTTATTTCAGACGATAAGATTATGTCTCCTGACCAGGAGGTGGCGCACCGTATTCTCGCTGACCAGATGGAAGAGATTCTTGATACACTTTCAGAGAAGGAGCGTAAGATTCTCGAAATGCGTCACGGACTCATCGATGGTACCTACCACACCCTTGAAGAGGTTGGTAAAGAATTCGGGGTGACTCGAGAACGTATCAGGCAGATTGAGGCGAAGGCGTTGGAGAAGATTAGGCAACATGAAAAGGCGCGTCGCCTTAAGTCGTACTAGGCTCACGTATTACATTGATGTAAGTAACAAAAAACCACATGACCGGATGTGGTTTTTTGTATACATGTGAGAATATCGTACGTGAGCAATTTTAAAGTGTAAATCTTAATTCAAGTATTAATGTTGCAATGTTTTAAAATGACAATAAGTCTGTAAGTTTTCTAGCTCCTGATTCTTAACGACGGTGTCATCTTTAACTGTCATCCTGAATTTATTTCAGGATCCCGTAAGATTCTGAAACAAGTTCAGAATGACCTGCATGTTTTAAAATTTAAAATTACGCGTTGAATACTCTAAAATTGGTACAAAACAAAAAACCGACCATTTGGTCGGTTTTTTGTATATATCGGCGCGGATTAGTGTCCGTGTCCATGTGATGGACCATGCATGTCAGGTACGTCATCTGCATACATTTCCTGTGCATGAATCATGCGGTCAGGAGGGGTCATGAAGTGCTCAGTGAAGGTTATAAGACCAATAGTCGCGATGATAAGCCCGATGACCATGGTTGGGACACCCTGCTTCATCCAGTCGATGAATGAAATTGGGTTAGCGGTCTTTTCAGACTTTGCCATCACGATTACTCCAGCAGTTGAGCCGATTGGTGAACCGTTTCCACCGAAGCCAACACCGAAGACGAGTGCCCACCAGAGGAGGTCAACAGGTACGCCCTCAGCAGCCAAGATACCTACAATAGGAATCATTGCCACGGTGAGTGGAATATTATCGACAATTGCTGAGAGGATTGCGCTTGACCAGAGAATAATGATAGCAGTCATGAGGAGGTTCTCCTCAGCTCCTGCGGTCAGGAATTCTGCTGCTTTCTCCAAAATACCCGCATGCTCAAGACCCCCTACAATCACAAAGAGTGATCCGAAGAAGAGGAGTACTGAGAGCTCACAGCGTTCAATGGTTTTCTGTGGGTCTTGCTGTGGCGCAATAATAATGAGTGCGAGTGCTGCACCAATGAGTGCAACCATAGCTGGTGCGAGGTGCAGCATTGAGTGTGTGAAGAAGAGTGCAACCACAAGTGCAAAGATACCAAGCAATTTCTTGAGCATCTCTGGCTCTTTAATTGCTTCTCGTTCATTCATGGCAAGCAATTTATCGACATCCTCTGGTTTCTGCGCGAGGTCTTTTCGGAAAATAACGCGGAAGAGTAGCAGGGTAACCGCCCAGGTTACTGCCACTACTGGAAGCGAGTGCACCAAAAAGTCATTGAAAGAGAATGCTGCCGCTGAACCAATCATAATGTTTGGTGGGTCTCCAACAAGGGTACCAGTACCACCAACGTTTGAGAGCAATGCCTCAGCCATAAGAATCGGGACTGGATTGATTTTAATCATGTCCGCGATAATGATGGTAATCGGTACAATGAGGATAATGGTGGTTACGTTGTCGAGTATCATCGACAAACCAGCCGTGATTCCTGATAGCGCAGCCATGAGTAGCCACGGGTTACCTTTGGTTTTCTTTGCGGTCCAAATACCGAGGTACTGGAAGGCACCTGTCTGTTCGAGCATTCCCACCAAGAGCATCATCCCAAAGAGAAGACCAAGGGTATTGAAGTCAACAACCTCAAGTACGTGGTGCGGATGGTAGAAGTCGAAATACATGCCGGCTAGTACCATTGTAATTGCACCAAAGAGACCGATGACCGTTCGGTGTATACGTTCTGTCAGAATAAAGAAGAACGTAACAATAAATATTACTAATGCAGTTATTTGTATAGTTTCCATGATACGGATTGACAAAAAATAAAAAACACGAAAACGCGTTTTATCTTTCTTCGATTATGTGACCCTTACGCAGAATCTGCGATACCGAGTTCTTTAGCAAGCATCTGTTTAAGACCTCGACGTGACACGATACCAATAGGGCGATCGTCTTTGTCTACAACGGGAATGCGTGACCGTTGGTCCGCAATTGCCGTGGCAGCGACTGCCATAAGTCCATCATCAATATTGATTGGATGGGGATCGTGTGACATGAAATCTACTACTATTTTTTGTGCAGCATCTTGCACCGACTCTGTGAAGAGGTCTTCTGAAGCAAATGCAGCTGCGATACTATCGCCGTCCAGATATTCTGGGACTACAGCATCAAGGAGCTCAGCAACACCCACCGCGCCTGACAACTTTCCGTCGCCGTCTACTGCTAATAGTGTGTTTGTTTGCTCGCTCACCATACGTGCGAGTGCTTCTTTGAATGTCGCACGCTCACTGATGGCTACTGCTTCTTTGATTATATCTCGTAATTCCATAGTACATCTCGAGTATAGCACCAGCATTTGAAAATGTATAGGGTAGAATGACTTGTTTGAGCCGTTTCATACGTTTTTATCTTCTTGTGAGGTAGAGTCAGAGTCGCTTAATTTTAAATTTTAATTTGTAAATTATAATTTTAATAAATATTTTGAAAAACCCGAGACATACTGCTTGCAATGGTTCTTCTTCATAAGCAGCATAATTATTATGTAGCTACCTCATTTGCTAAATGTGTCATTGAAACATTGAATTCAAATTTAAAATTTGTATCGTATACAATGCCGCCTCCTCTCGATTTTCTATTCTGGTATACTGCCTTTATGAAAAAAGACTCGGAACAGGCATTTGCAGAAGCATACGCGCGTTTAAACGATGCTCAGCGAGAGGCGGTCGACGTACTAGAGGGTCCCGTGATGGTGGTGGCAGGTCCGGGGACCGGGAAGACGCAAATTCTAACACTCCGCATAGCAAATATCCTGAGGCAAACCGATACGCAGCCTGAGCATATTCTTGCCCTTACCTTTACTGAGTCGGGAGCACAGGCGATGCGTGCACGGCTCCGACAGTATATCGGAACAGATGCGTATCGCGTTGCGATACATACGTTCCATGGATTTGCAGGGCGTCTCATTAAAGAGTATCCCGATGCATACCCACACATTATTGGTGCAGAACCAATGACTGAAATTAATAAGATAGAGTTGATAGAGTCCATACTTGAAGCAGAAGAAATATCACTGCTGCGACCAATTGGTAACCCTGCGTATTACGTGCCACATATACTCCGTACCTTGAGTACCCTTAAGCAGGAATACATCACACCAGACGCGTTCCGAGACTATATTGTTACTCAGGAAGAAGCACTCGCGCAGATACCGAAGGTGCATGAAAAGGGTGCACATAAAGGAAAGGTGCGTGGCGAGTATCAAAAGCAGGAGAAGGCAATTGCTAAAAATCACGAGTTGCTCTTTGTGTATAGAAGGTATCACGCACTTGCGCGTGAACGACGGCTGTATGATTTCGATGACATGATTGTTGAAACGGTTGGTGCGCTTGAGACGGGGAGCGATATGTTACTTGACCTGCAAGAGCAGTACCAATACCTCCTGGCTGATGAACATCAAGATGTGAATGGAAGTCAAAACAAAATATTGGAACTTTTGGCGTCATACCATGCGTCTCCAAATTTATTTGTGGTGGGTGATGAGAAGCAGGCAATCTATCGGTTCCAGGGCGCCTCACTCGAAAACTTCCTCTATTTTGGTGATGCTTTTACCGGCACGCACACTATTTCCCTCACCGAGAACTATCGATCAGGACAAGCTATTCTTGATGCTGCGCATAGTCTCATTGAAGACCCCGAGGGTCCTGCGGCTGCGCTTCGCATTCCCTTAACTGCGGCTGCGGTGCCCTCGTCACAGATTGCACTGGGCGAGTTTTCGCACCAACATATTGAGGATGCCTATGTGGTTGATCGTATTGCGTCCTTGGTGGATGAGGGTGTGTCGGGTGCGGCAATTGCGGTGATTGTCCGCACCAACAGGGACGTCGAGCGATTTGCAACACTGCTCCGCAAAAAAGGGATTGCGGCACATGCATCAGCAGATGGTGATATTCTGCAGCATCCGATTATGGCAGCGGTGCATGACTTGCTGCAGGTAGTTACTGACGCGAGTACTGATGCTGCGCTGTTTCGTTCATTGCATGCACCGTATTGGGGACTTTCAAACAAAGATATGATGACACTGTTATCGGCGCGCTCATATAGCTGTTCCTTGATGGAACTCATTGGTGACACCCAAACACTTGCATCGCTTGGTATAGAGGATGTCGATGCTGTACAGCGTATTGCACATATTATTGCGCATGCCCGAACGCGTGAGGTTGTAGATGCACCACATACCGTCCTTGAATACCTACTCACTGAGAGTGGGTTCCTGCGTCATGTTATGCAAGAGAGTCCTCATGAGGGTGCACGGGTTATTCGTCGTATCTATGATGAGGTTGAGGAAATGGCACGTACTGCGCAGGGAGGAGTACTCACCCTGAGTGCTGTAGTTGCGGTGTTTGCGCGACTCCGTGCACACACTATTCCACTGAAGGCACCATACCTGAGTGTTGCGAGTGATGCGGTGCAGGTTATGACTGCACATAAATCAAAAGGATTAGAGTTTGCTCATGTGTTTGTGCCGCATGTTGTGGATAGTACTTGGGGTGGTGCGCGCAAAGCAACCTATTTTGATATACCCGTTACCAAACATATTGCAGCTGATGCCTTTGATGCTATCGATGATGAGCGACGGTTGCTCTATGTTGCCATGACGCGGGCACAGGTATCACTGTGCATAACCTACGCACATACAAATGCTGAAGGGCGAGAAGGTATTGCGTCTCGACTTTTGTCAGATATTGAAGACGAGCGGTTCAGTGTGCTCGATACGGCTGCATTTGAATCATCATTTGATCTTACCGATGACCTTGCTGGAGCAGTTAAAAAACATCACATTGATGCAGCATTTTTGAAGCAGCAACTCATCGAACGTGGACTCTCAGCGACTGCGTTAAATAACTATCTTGATAGTCCGTGGAACTATCTCTATCGCAATGTATTGCGTATCCCTGAGGTACAGGCGTTGCCGCTTATGTATGGTACTGCTGTGCATGCAGTTCTGGAATATGCTACGAAGCATCGTGTGCAACACGATGAGCTCCCGTCAACAAGTGCTATGGCTACAAAGTTGCATGATGCGCTCGGTGCACTGCCATTGACGAAGCATGAGCACACACAGCTCCATGAAAAAGGACTGGTAGCACTGACTGCGTATACTGATACGCTGCAGTCGGGATTGCCGCAGGAAACAAAAGAGGAGTATAAGCTGCGGGTGCTCTTTGAAACCGGTGAATCTGACATCCCCGAAATTCCGCTCACTGGTATGTTTGATAGACTCGATTTTGATGCAGCCGGGAAGCTCCTTCGGGTTGTTGATTACAAGACCGGGAAGCCAAAGACTAGAAATGATATTGAAGGGAAGACAAAGACTTCAAACGGCCACTATAAACGGCAACTGGTGTTCTATGCGTTGTTGCTTGAACTCTATGACGATGAACGATATGCCACCCGCACCATGACGCTGTCGTTTGTTGAGCCAGACAGTAACGGCAAAATTCATGAAGAGACGTTTGTTATTACTGATGAGGAAATTGCAGCGCTTAAGGAGGATATGCTTAGTGTGGTGCGCGCAATCAAAAACGGCACGTTCTTGGACGTGCCGTGTGATGCTTCGGTTTGTGATTACTGTGCGTTAGTGCAAGCGTTATAGGGGTGGTTATTCTTGTATTCCACCACCTTGAATTTGAAGTAATAAAGTGTCGAGAGTGACTTTGATTGAGGTGTACGGTTGTGCGCCTGGGATAGCACCCACCACTTCATTGCCTACCAAAATAATAGTGTGTGGTGTGCCTGCTCCACCAGTATCAAAGGCTTCTTGTACGGAGTCGGTGATTTTTTGGTCATACTTGCCGCTGCTATAACAGGCAGTAAAAGCATCGGTATCAACGCCAGCACTTTTGGCAAATTCAGGGAGGCGGAGTATGTTGGTTGGTTCATTGGTACCACGTTCTGAGAATATAAGATCCGTAAAGGTCCAAAATGCTTCATTCCCGCCAAGTTCGGCGACACATTCAGATGCAGCCGCAACTTTAGGTGCGTTTGGATGGAGTTGCGCTAAGGGAAAATGTCGAAATACCCATGCAACATTGCCGTCGCCACCATATTCATCCATAAGTGTTGAAAGTGTATTGTGGTAATCCTTACAGAATGGACAGTCAAAATCAGAATACTCAATGAGCATAATCGGTGCATTTGGATTGCCCAAAATATGATCTGCTGCAGTAACTGGAGGAACGGTTATTTCTGTCTCGGTGTCTCTATTTGTTTGTGTATCACTGACCTCATCTGATGAAGGTATACCAGTGAAATAGATAGCTATACCAATAATGACGGCTGCAAGTACAATGGCAATAGGAACGCCCAATGATGAATTATGTTGCATAAGCACCTAAATAAATACTAAATTGTATATAACACATCACCTCTGTGTATAATCCACGATGGAAATGTATATCACAGTATAGCATAGCAGGCATGGTATACTTTTTAGCAACGAAAATATAAGAACTAGATATGGATGTTTTTTCTGCAATTGTATTAGGAATAGTTCAGGGTGTGACAGAATTTTTGCCTGTGTCATCGACCGGGCATCTTATTTTAGCGCGGTCAGTATTGGGTGTTGAAACATCGCACGCATTAGCATTTGATGCTGTATTGCACTTAGCAACAGCTGCTGCAGTGATTGTGTATTTTTGGGACGAACTCTGGCTTTTGTTGCAAACATTGTTACGAAAATTGGGTCGACTGCCGGTCAATGAACGAGATTTCACACTATTAATCGCATTGATGGTAGGGACCATACCAGCAGTTGTGTTAGGGCTTTCACTTGAGTCACTTATGGAGACGGTCTTCCGGTCACCGCTGGTGGTTGCCGTGTTGCTGGTAGTGGGGTCGTTGTTTTTTATGTATGCAGAATATGTGTATCAACATCGCCATCATGAGCGCCCTATGTCTGTTGGGCTTGGTTTTAAAATAGGACTTTTTCAATGTTTGGCACTTATTCCAGGATTCTCGCGATCGGGCTCTACCATTGCAGGTGGTATGTTATTGGGTTTGACGAGGGGTGAAGCGGCTCGGTTTGGATTTTTGTTAGCGGTCCCTGTTATTCTAGGTGCTGGTGTTAAAAAATGTATTGAGCTTCTTTCAAGTGATGTCGTTGTAGCCTGGGTGCCGGTTGGTATTGGTGCTGTTGTTTCATTTGTGGTTGGTATGCTCGCTATTCATTTTATGCTTTCATTTGTGCGACGACATACACTCTGGCTATTTATTTGGTATCGAATTGTGTTAGCAGGGTTTGTTGTTTTTGTGTATACCTTTGGCTAACTGTGTTGCACGTAGATGTCCACCACAATAAAACAGGCGACCCAGAGTGGGTCGCCGTTTTTGGCTGCCTCAGTATCAGCAATCGCTCCAATTGGCTTTATCTTGGTATTCATCTTCATCGCTTATACTACGACGGGGTGTTTGTGCCCATTGGATGATCATTGTTATGAAACGTTGCAGAGACATGTACATCCTCCTCAGTATACCAAGTACTGCGTACATTCTCATCGTCACATGTTTTAGAAGAAAACGCAATCGTGCGTATGCATGCTAAAACTGCAACGAATGTGTCATTGCTGCATCTTCTTTTTCTTTCCAGTGTGAAATGTCGAGTGGGATTTCACGTTTGCGGTGTCCATCTTTGAAGAGTACCTTTTCATGCTCCATAGCAAAATCGAACACTTTCTTGGTGACTCGCACATCCTGCTCACAGTACTTCATAATGTCCTTAATCTTGCCTTCGCGCCACCACCGTACTGCTTGGAGTCCGTCGGCACTTTTTTTGGCACCGACTGTTGCTTGCGCAACCGAGTCGAGGCGAAGGCGACGCCCGAGTGATTTCTTTATATCTTCAAGCAGATCAATACTTTTTATCTGGGTGAGATCGCCCGGATAGTACTTGTTGAGAAGTGGAATATCAAAGTGATTGCTGTTGTACCCAACAAGCGCATCTGCTTGCTCAATTATTGGCCAGAGTGTATCGATGTCATCAATAGTCACGGTAGTGTACTGGTCTGTCTCAGAGTCGTACAGAGTTGCCACTGAGATATCTAAATCAGTGGGGTCGTTTGAACCCACATCGTGAAAGGTGTTCTGTGTCTCTAAATCAAAAACAATATAGCGCATGGGTAAGTATCATGAGGTTGTATTCTAGCACATTTGCGCATGGTGCTATGGGCGGAGTAATTGGAGATTCCACTTCCCACAGTTGTTGGTGTCGCTACAGCCGCAGTACCACTTTGAATTTTTATATTGACATATGTAGGAAAGAAAGAGTGTTCCTTTTGACTCTATCGGTACGTTTGCAATGGTTGCTGCACCCCGTATCCATCCGCTAGAGTGCCTATCTCCTGCGAGTGTGACTGCTTTGAAGCTGCCATTTTGTGAAATGTACCCCTGTGACCAGGTATATGCGGTATCGGCACTTCCTGCGGTAACCGAGGCAGTTGTGTCGCTGCAGCTGCTGGTGATGATGGTAGCTGCAGATGGGTTGAGCGGGTTCCAGGGTGCTCCAAATTGAGTGCTATATGGGAAGTTGCCACGCTGGTATACACCACAATCTGTCTTATTTGTGGTATCTCGTGATGTGTCATTGGTCGGTTGTGCTGGCGTGTTAGTGTCTGAAGCAGAGTCTTGGTTTGTATTTTTAGTGAGTCCTTCTTCAAAATCAAATCCATGCATTGGAATGAGTGAATTTGCATACTCTTCAATCCACATATAGCCACGTTTTGATAGCTGTTTTGCGTCAGATGCGTTGTTTGGATTGAGTCCATATTCTCGTTCCCAACTATCTGGAATGGCATCACCATCAGTGTCTTGCGGATAACTTCCTTTTGCATAGTTTGGCCAGCCACCTACTTCTTTCATTGAATCAATCATACGACCACTGCGGTTGGCTGCACGTATCGTCATTGCGTCCTTCTTTGGAATAATGGCACCAGCGTACTTTGCATTGAGTGCGTTAGCTTCTGTAGCGCTTTGTGTCTTAATGCCTGTGCCGGTGAATGCAGGGCTACTTACCCGAAAGTTAGTATTTCCCGTACCCCAAGGAATAGCAATCACTTTGCTCGATTTGTTTCCTGAGAGATATACTTTGTTAGGACCTTTGCTTTTGCCATCAAGGCGCACACCTCGAGTGGTGTAGTTGTTAATCACGTTATAGAGATGTCCCGCAGCGCTAAAGTCCATATAGTCGTCCGCAGAGTTATTAATAAACTCGGTTTTGCCATTGCCATAGATGAGTGGGCTTCGTCCAAGATTGTACGTAAATATGGTGTGGTGAATAGAGAGGTTTTCCGTATCAGGGGCAGCCAATAGTCCGTATCCGTGTGGGCCTTTTGGATTAAATGACGCCTTGTTTAATCCTTCAGTAATGACTGACCATTGAATGGTGGTGTTTTTTACACGCCCCTTACTTGTCCATATTTGGAAGTTTTCATCTGAACCCCATCCAAGTGAGACATGATCAAAGATTGAGTTTGAACCGTAGAGTTTAATGGCATCCCAGCTGTCAGGAGTACCGGATGGATCGCCAGGGAATACCCGAATGTTGCGTACGATGGTGTTGTCGTTATAGAACGCAAGTGCATTACCGCCGATAGCAATACCATCTCCTGGCGCAGTTTGTCCCATAATTGTAATGTCATCATGGTGGACGTTGATACGAGAGTTGAGCTTTATCAGCCCTCCGGTTTTAAACACGATAATGCGTTTGCCTGATTTTTCAGCACATGCACGCAAGCTGCCGCTACCTGCATCGTTGGTATTGGTCACCACACATATCTCACCCCCGCGACCGCCAGTGGCAAAGCGTCCAAAACCTTCTGCACCAGGAAAGGAAACGAGTGCTGCTTGTGCTAGATATGGTCCAGGTATGCTGACGAGTATGCCAAGCAATACAATGTGTAGTAAAAATCTGTGTCTCATAGTTTTGTATATTAATACTATTTCAACTGCACAGCCTGCAACTGCCAATGAGATGAGGTACAGGAAGCATCGCGGCAGCCACACTTCCAAGCATTTTCAACCCAACTACACGTATATGCAAGAAATACATGTGGTTCACGAAGTGCCGCTTTTGTAGTCGTAAATGAATAGTTCGCACCTTGCACTTCTCCATTAATCCACCCACTCGTCCCTGCAACTCGTTCACCAATAAACTCTATCTTCTCCCATGTACCACCTTCTGTTGCCATATACCCTGTATGCCATATGTACTGTATCCCAGGTATATCGGGTGCGGGTATCACAATACCCGCTGCGCCAGTCTCTGACCCCGTAGTGAATGAACAATATCCTTCCAGTATCAGTCCGTTGTATGCCAAAAATGGTAAGTATGCCGTACCGAATCCTGCTGGTGCCTCATACGGTATATCTTGAAACACATCACACCACGGCAGTGCACCATAGTATGTTGACCGTATCAATGTCCCTACCGTTGACGGCGTGTCTCCCCCTTTTGGGGAATCATTGGTTCGAGAATCGTTCTGGGTATTCCCCTGATTTGTGTCTGTATCGGTGTCACTGGTATCATTGCCAACTCCTGCGTTAGCTTCATATCCAGGTCGAGGAATGAGTGAATTTGCATATTCTTCAATCCACATATAGCCACTTGGGGCAAAGGTGGTTGAATCCTTTTTATTTGGATTGAGTCCCTTTGCTTTTTCCCAACTGTCAGGGATACCATCGTCATCAGAGTCGGTAGGGTAGGCGGTGGAATATTGGAACTTTGGGTATCCACCAACCTGGCTCTCGGTATTAATATTCTTACCACGCCGTGTAATTACGCGTGTATCAGCTGCGTCATGACGAGGTACGTTGGCACCAGCATATTTGAGTACTAAGTCGCGTGCTTCCGATGCAGATTGTGTGGTAATACCAGAGCCAGAAAAGGCGGGAGTACTCACCATTGAGTATGAAGGCACTTTGGTGTTGCTTCGCATGCGAATAGGACCAATGGTTTTTCCAGACCCGTTCTTATTTCCTGACACATAAATTTTGGATTTACTCTTTGAGCCCACACCTGGACCAATCTTTACTCCTGAGCTTTGGTAGTAATAGTTGTTGATGACGTTTGCATGGTGGCGCAGTGGGTCTGACGCGCTGAATTCATCAGCTTCGTCGTCACCAACAATAATATCAACACCAGAACCAATGCCGACGTTGTTGATAATCTCAGTAACTCCGCGACCTTTCACGCGAGGGTTTCGCTGAGTGTTGTAGGCAAAAATATTATGATGGATTGAGACATGTTCACTTAAATCAGCCAAGAGTAGACCATAGCCATGTGAAAACCCTTTTGCATGAAGCTTTGGATCATTGAGCCCTTCACTGATGATGGACCACTGGAAGGTCACATTCTCAATTTTTGAACCTTGTGATCGTGTCCACATCTGCACAGTTTCATCAGATCCCCAGGAGAATGATGAGTGATCAACAATGGTATTTTTACCAAATGCAACCGTATCAATACCATTAATACCTGGTCGATATGAGTATGAGCCGACACGATAACGCATGCCACGCATAATAGTATTAGGTGCAAAGGTGTTTGTTTTTTGAGTGATGACAATACCATCTTTCCCGGGAGCCGTTTGTCCAAAGATGGTTACGTCACCCTTTGCTTTGACCCGGCTTTTGAGGGCTATTGTTCCGCCAACCTTAAAAATAACAATACGCTTGCCACTTCTTTCCATACAAGATCGATAGCTTCCTGACCCAGCATCATTGAGATTCCGCACAATACAGAGATCCCCGCCGCGTCCTCCTGTGGTGAAACGACCAAAGCCTTCAGCTCCAGGAAAGGAAATGAGTGCAGCCTCTGCGGTGATGGGCACCTGTGCTGCAAGAAAGATGCATACAAAAATACGTGTCAGTAATGGTTTCATGGCACTCTAAAATACTGTGAATATTCTATACAACCATTGTACCTGCTGGGAGCGCTATGCTTGTATTGCCTGTTTATAACGTGTCGCTAGGTTTGTATCTGTGCAATGAGTGCTTCTATGGTCCCGTGCTGCTCGGTTTCTGCAACGAGATTTTTAAGAGTATAGGTGTCTGACGTGATTTCGTCTTCGCCAAGAATCAGTGCGTAGTCAACATAATGGTCAGCAGCACTCGTGATTTTCTTACCAATTTTTTTCTGACTCATGTCGACGGTAGTTGCAATACCAGCGTTACGAAATGTCTGTGCAATTTTCTGTGCAGGGACATTGAGTGATAGGTCAAGTGGTAATATCGCAAGTGTTGGTGCGTTGATGTCTGCGGTGAGGAGGTTGTGACTTTCGAGGAAGTCACGCATAGTCACGTCACCCATACCAAATCCAATACCAGGAATAGGATCGCCGCCAAAGAGACCAGTGAGATTGTCGTAACGTCCACCGCCGAGCATTGAACGGTTATTGTCTGGGTGGAGATCCTTGACCTCAAATACAACCCCGGTGTAGTAATCGAACCCACGAATAATGGTTGGATCAAAGACTGCGGCGCAACCAAGCTCGGTCAGTGTTGTTACCACCATCTCGAGCTCAATATATGCTGCAGATGCTTTAATCGTGTCACTCAGTGCGGTGACATCGGTAGTGTTCAAGAAATCGAGAATTGCGGGTGTTGCAGCTCCGGCAATGGCGGTCATCTCTGTTTCAAAGTGTGCCGCGTCCATTTTGAGCTTGCGGTCTGCAAGTCGTGTTGCTGCCACACGTGTATCTTGGTCAATTGCGAGTGAGTCATAAAGCACCTCTAATACACGACGACTTGCTATATGTATTGCATAGTGCACACCACCTTCAGCGCCAAAGTTTTTGAAGATGTCGTTTACAAGAAGCAACAATTCAATATCGGCTGATGGGTCATCAACACCAAAGAGGTCACAGTTGAGTTGCCAGTGTTCACGGAGTCGTCCTCGTTGGGTGCGTTCATATCGAAAGAGATTTGGAATCGAGTACCAGCGAACAGGGAAGGAGAGCTCGCGGCGCCTCCCGGCGACCATGCGGGCAACGGTTGGAGTCATTTCAGGGCGCAATGTTACTTCGCGGTCGCCACGGTCAGTGAAGGTATATGTCTGTTCGTTGACAATTTCAGCACTTGTTTTTGATTTGTAGAGTTCAGCTGGTTCAAGGACGGAAGCATCATATGCTTGATAGCCAAAATGCTCTGCTGTCATCTGCCATACATCAAATATATATTGTTGTACTGCTTTGTCTTCAGGGTAAAAATCACGTACCCCCTTGTATGGGTCAGTTGGTAGTTTTGTGCTCATGCGTTTGATTGTATGTGAAATAGTTGTGTAAAACAAGCAATGTGGTGCTGCGTGTGGGTGTATGAGCACAGGTATCAGATGTAAGGTTTGCTTTACATGTTATACTGCGTGTATATAAAACAAGGAAGTGCCTACAATAAGCCAGTGCTCGGTATTATATTTTTTGCAGTGGTGGTCGGTATCGTGTTGGTATTGCAAGGCAAAGGGATTACCCCGGATGTACACATGCTCACAGCATATCGCGAGGGACTTGAGGCATTTCTTATGGATAATGTGTTGCTTGGGGCGCTGCTCTATGCCGCAGTCTATGTACTGGTGGTAGCGCTCTCACTGCCGTTTGCAACACCGCTGACACTCCTTGCTGGTTTCTTGTTTGGGAATATGCTTGGTACGGGGCTTGTGGTGGTGGCAGCGTCTATTGGTGCTACGGCCGCGTTGGTGCTTGTGCGGTTCTTCTTTTTTGACTATGTGAAAGCATCGTTTGGGTATCGGCTGCGTCGCGTACACGAAGAACTGCGTGGTAATGGATTTCGGGATATTTTAATTCTGCGGTTAACACCCATTGTGCCTTTTGCGCTTATTAACCTTGGTGCCGCGTTGACACCCGTTCGTGTCTCTCATTTCTGTTTTGCAACAGTACTGGGCACCATTCCGTTTACCTTTATATATGTAAATGCGGGTACACAGCTTGCTACACTGAGCTCGCCGGGTGATGTGCTTTCGTTACCATTTGTAGTAGGCGTCTCGCTGGTAGTGTTTGCTGCGACGCTGCCGCTTCTTATGCGCCGCTCTCGTCACTAGCGTTGTTGTCGTCCATACGTACATCAGCTGCTTTGAGAATGAGGGATTTAAGTGCGCGCGGGTGCGGGAGTCCTGTTGCTCTGAATTCTTCTTTACTTCCTGCAGCGGTCTGCGCTTCGAGCGTGCCGTAGCGCAGAAAGGTGGCAAGGATGCCGTGCACTTCAACATTGAGGTCTTGCAGGCGTTCAAGTCGGAAGCTTCCCATAGAACGGCGAAAGAGCCCTTCCTGATCAACAGCGACGAGCCGCTTATTGGTGACAATCCAAATGTCGAGGTAGTAGTTGGTCCAGATATTAAACCCAACCATCCAAGACAACAGTATCCACACACACGCGCCATACAGGAGGACTGGTGTGTAGTGTTGCAACAAGGTAGTAAACAAGTCAGGTACCATATGTGCGACGACCAGTACCAATATGAGCGGCAAAAGCGCAATGCCAAGTACCTCAAGGAGTTGTACAAAGAGTATGAACCAGTGCTTGCGGGTGAGTGTAAGCACGTGTTCGTCATGACTCAATTCGATTTTATCAGTAATCATAGTGTTATAGGGTACGCAACAAGAAAGCGAGCGCAAGAAAGAGTACTGCACCACCGAGGAGGTATACCGTGAGTGCGGTGAGCGCGACGCGTCTTTTTTCGCCGTAGTTGAACCAGTGATAGCCAAGGAAGATTGCGTGCACAGTGAATACACCGAGCAACACATAAAAGACGCCCTCAGCACTTAATGAAAACAGTGCGCTACTCTCTATCGTCATATTGAGTAGTCTATCATATGCGTTCAGATGAGCACTGCTGCATGGTTGCGTTATGTCGGGATGCGTCTGCAGCGTGTGTACCGTAGCACGTCGTATTGGTCGGTTTCGGTGTGTGCGGTGAGCCCTGCTTGTGCGGCGAGTGTGTGGAGGTGTGTGGTCTGTTCGGGTTCATGCTCTATATAGAGTGAGCCAGTGAGGGTCACATACCGTGGTGCATCGGCAATAATACGTGCAATAATCTCGACGCCTGCATCTCCGCCATAGAGTGCCAATGCGGGCTCATGTGCCGCAACATTTTCAGCAACACGATTGCGTGCAGAATCAATATAGGGTGGGTTGGTGAGGATGTAGTCATAGGTGCCGTGTACGTCTGTAAAGAGATCGCCTGCGTGTATCTGTGTTCGTGCGGGATCGATTGTGTTTGCTGCTATATTTTTGCGGATGGTGGTGTGATGTGCGGTATCGACTTCAACAAAATCAACGGTCGCTGTCGGGAGTGCATGGAGCAAGGCTACACCGATACATCCTGAACCTGCACAGAGATCGAGTATGCGTAGCGGTGTATTGTTGGGGTGGGTTGTGTTGATGGTGGCAATTACGCTCGCAACCCAATATTCAGTCTCCACGCGTGGTATGAGTGGATGCGAGTCTAAGTGGATAGTGGTGCCAAGAAATGGAACATGCCCGATGATATACCCAAGCGGTTCACCTGCATCTAAACGCGCACACTCAGCCTCATATGCTGGTGTTTGTTCGCCACCGTATTTTTCTGTGAGCAACCATGCTTTTTCTCGATCTTCCATGCAAACGACTATACGTAATTTTTGTGCTATGCTCAAGCAATCTATACAACCAAAACAGCCGTCAACTACGACGAAGACACCTATGCTGGTCGTCGAATCACTCGTAAAAACATATGGCAAGAGCACCGCTGTTGATGGTATCAATCTCACCGTTGAAAAGGGAAGCTTCTTTGGGTTTCTGGGTCCCAATGGTGCGGGAAAGTCAACAACGATTCACTGTATTACCGGTATTGCAAAGCTTACATCAGGCACGATTACAGTTGGCGGTGTAGGTGTGGTCGAGGACTACAAAGCAGCTCGGAAAAAAATTGGTGTGGCTCCGCAAGAGTTTAATACGGATTTCTTTGGAAAGACGTGGGAGATTCTTGATTTCATGGCAGGGTACTATGGGTTGGATACAGCTGCTCGGCAAAAGCGCATTGCCGCACTTCTTGCACAATTTGATCTTACTGAACATAAGGACAAAGAGTTCAACGAATTGTCTGGAGGGCTCAAGCGCCGCGTAATGCTCGCGCGTGCATTGGTGCATGACCCTGAGCTCCTTATTTTTGATGAACCAACGGCGGGGGTAGATGTTGAGCAGCGGCACGATATTTGGCAACTTTTTCGTGACCTTAGTGCCGCTGGGAAAACAATTATACTCACCTCACACTATCTTGAAGAGGTAGAGATGCTCTGTGATCGAGTAGCTATCATAAACAAGGGGTGGATAATCGCAGATATGCAAAAAAGCGATTTTGCAACTGACGGGAATTCGCTCGAACAGGTCTACCTCGATATTACTCGTAATGATACGAAACACGCCTAGTCTATGAACTGGATTGGACTACTCACCATGATTCGCAGAGAACTCCAACGGATGTTTCGTATTCCGGGACAGACGATTCTCTCACCGTTGGCATCAGCAACGCTCTATATTTTTATCTTTGGATACGTGATTGGGCAAGGCATTCAGGATATTGGAGGGGTGCCGTACCTCACATTTGTATTTCTGGGTATTTTGATGCTCAACATTATTTCCTCATCATTTGCGCACACCTCAAGCGCAGTGTATTTTGCACGGTTTATTAAAAGTATCGAAGAACTTCTAGTGTCGCCACTATCATACCTAGAGATTGTTGCTGGGTATGTTATTGGTGGCATTGTGCGTGCACTGGTCGTAGCGTTTGGAGTGCTTGCGGTTGGGATGGCATTTGGAGCCGTGACCTTGGTTTCTTTTTGGGATTTGTATTTTATGTTGTTGCTATCGCTATTATCTTTGCGCTGTTGGGTATCTTTGTCGGACTCTGGGCAAAAGGGTTTGAGCAACTGAGTGCTATCAATATTTTTGTCATTACACCACTCTCATACCTAGGAGGAATTTTCTACTCAGTACACATGTTGCCCGAGACCGTGCAGACACTGACCTATAGCAATCCGTTTTTCTATTTTGTCGACGGTATCCGCGGCAGCATGATTGGTATCAATGAAGCAAACACTGAAGCCGGGCTTGTGATGATACTTGTATTGGTTGTTGCGATTGGGTGGGTTGTCGAACGATTGTTCAGAACAGGGTGGCGTATACGAGAATAGGAATCCACATCATCCACAGAGTGTGTGTATGGCGTGGAGGCACCTCCACGTGATACACTGCTGTGTATATGAGGAGTAATGAAGATCTTTACGCGACTGCGGCTGCCTTGATGGCGGATGGCAAAGGCATATTAGCCGCTGATGAGAGCGATGGTACTGCAGGGAAGCGACTTGCTATGGTGGGTTTGCCGAATGAACCAGAACATCGCCAGGGTTTTCGTGAATTACTTTTTACCGCTCCCGGAATTGAGGAGTTTATCTCAGGAGTCATCATGTATGACTCATCAATGCGAAACACCACTGATGACGGGATTCCGTTTCCTGATGTCTTGACTGCGCGAGGCATGATTCCCGGTATTAAAGTTGATAGAGGACTTCGTCCATTTCAAAATTTTGAAGATGAGCAGGTTACCCAAGGGCTCGACGATTTAGCAGAGCGACTCAAAGAGTATTACGCACTTGGTGCGCGGTTTACTAAGTGGCGTGCAGCGTACACCATTAGCACGGTGACCCCAACACCGGCGTGTATGGAAGCGAATGCCGTTATGCTCGCGCGCTACGCTGCATTGGCACAAGAAGCAGGTTTGGTGCCTATGGTAGAGCCAGAAGTTATTTTTGCAGGAGCCCACTCCATTGAGCGTGCAGAAGAAGTAACCATGCATGCGGTGCAAACGCTTTTCACGAAACTGCGTGAGTATCGGGTTGATCCGAAAGGAGTCATTCTCAAAACCTCAATGGTGCTTGCCGGCGATGCACATACAGAGCAGTCGACTCCTGAACAGGTGGCAAATGCAACAGTGCGGATGCTGCATATGTCCGTACCGTATGATATTGCCGGTATCGTCTTTCTCTCGGGAGGGCAAGCGCCAAAGCGTGCCACTGAGAACCTCAATGCCATTGGTAAGCTCGGTAAGCAGGTGTGGCCAATTTCATCTTCCTTCTCCCGCGCACTCGAAGAACCATTCTTGACCGAATGGCAGGGCAAGGAAGAAAATACTGCAATGGCGCAAAAAGCGCTCTTGTATCGCGCAAAAATGAATGGACTTGCACAGCAAGGAAAGTACAACCCTAAACGAGATGTTCAAGCTAAAAAGAGTAGTGTGAAAACAGGCAGTCAGGATTAGGGTGCAATCAAGAAAAAACAAAATACAGGGGTTTAACCCCTGTATTTTGTTTTACAGATATATAAAAACTAAACCGCCCTTGCGGACGGTCAGTTTATTTCTTCTCCTTATAAACAGTATGCTTTCGTACAAGTGGATTGAATTTCTTAAATTCAAACTTGTGTTCAGCAAGCTTTTTCTTATTTTTTCGTGTGTAGTAGACGTGACCCTTTCCAGCGCCAGTTTCGTCGCCTTGCGAGACCATCTTGATTAGTTTGTCCTGTGACATAGTGGCACGATAATACCAGAAGGTTTCTGCTGGGTCAACCCGCAATGTATGGTTGATTTGTCATACAAGTTATGCACTTTTTGTATGTCTTTCATATATTGTAAAATGCACTGCGTGCTATTATTGAGCTGAGCCGTGTGATATACATCTATCCTTTGTTTCTGCGCTTTATTTCTACACGGTGGTATAGAAGGACATGCGGATTTTGACGTTTGGGTGGGAATTTCCACCCGTAAATGTAGGTGGTCTCGGCAAAGCCTGTCAGGGGCTGACTGCAGAGCTTATGATGCAAGGTGCTGAGGTGGTTTTTGTGCTGCCGCGGACACAGAGCGTGGATTCGTCCATGCGTTTTATTTTTGCTGATATTGGTTCACAGCATCCTGCAAAACTGTATGAAATTGACTCGCCGCTGCGACCATACCAGCATGCGCAGTCACTCCTTGAGGTTGTTACGCCAGACGGTAGGCGGGTACGTCTCTCTCGTACCGTCATTGAAGAGGTCCATCGCTATGCAGCAAAGGCAGCAGACATTGCCAAGCAGGAAACCTTTGACCTCATCCATGCACATGACTGGGTATCATACCTTGCCGGTATCGCCGCGAAGCGGGTGAGTGGCAAGAAACTTATTCTCCATGTGCATGCGACCTCGTATGACCAGGCTGCGAGTGATTGTGTTGACTCTGATATTTGCGCTATTGAATACGCGGCGTTTCGTGAAGCAGACTGTATCGTGACCGTGAGTCAATTCACCAAAAATGTGATTGTCGATAAACACAATGTTGACCCGGAGAAAGTGGAAGTGGTACATAACGGCAATGAAGTGCATGCGCCACCACAGCATGAGCCTACCTTAGTCGCACATCGACTTGAGGGTAAAAAAATCATTCTCTACCACGGGCGCATTACGGTGCAGAAGGGAGTGGACTATTTTGTGCGCGCAGCGCGTAGGGTGGTCGATACCAACCCGAATGTTCTGTTTGTCATCTCAGGGTATGGTGATATGAAACCGCAAATCATGCATCTTGTTGGGGAGTTGGGACTCTCAAACCATGTCTTGTTTGCGGGTGAGTTGTGGGGTGTTGAGCGTGACCGTCTCTACCAGAGCGTCGACCTACTCGTCATGCCGTCAGTCTCAGAGCCATTTGGACTGGTGCCACTTGAAGCTATTCAACATGGTACGCCAGTATTAATTTCCAAGCAGTCGGGGGTGTCAGAAGTGCTTGCCCACGCACTCAAGGTTGATTTTTGGGACATTGAGGAAATGGCAAACAAGATGCTTGCTGTGGTCACCTATGGAGTCCTCAACCAACAACTGGTGTCCGAGAGTCAGAAAGAGCTTCAAACACTGTCGTGGCGCCGTGCTGCAGACAAAGTTATGACGCTCTATCGACGATTACTCGCGTGGGTGACACTTCGAAGATAATATATAGCTATGCTTACCATCTGTCCGTATTTTCATGTCCATCAACCACATCGTGTGAAACGGTATCGAGTTTTTGATATAGGAAACGATAGTGAATATTTCAACGCAAGTGATGAAACCGATTTAAACAATGGACGTATTGTACGCAAAGTTGCCGAGAAGTCGTATATTCCAACAAACAAAGTGTTAAAAGAATTGCTCGACACCCATCCTGAGTTTCGGTTTGCACTTTCTTTTTCAGGAACCGTACTCGACCAGTTTGAAATGTATGCGCCTGAGGTGTTGGAATCGTTTCAAGAGATTGTCGCGACGGGTCGTGTTGAGATTTTGGCAGATACCTATTACCACTCGCTTGCATTCTTCTACTCCGTACCTGAGTTTGAGCGACAAGTTGCAAAACACCAACAACGTATTCATGAATTATTTGGGGTCACCCCGCGTGTGTTTCGTAACACAGAACTTTCATACAACAACGATCTCGCAAAGTGGTGTGAGGACAACGGGTACCTCGGCATCATGGCTGAAGGGTGGGATCCCATTCTCGAGTGGCGCAGTCCCAACTTTCTCTACACACCAACGGGCTGTTCCAATATAAAAGTACTCCTCAAGAATTACCGACTTTCTGACGACATAGCATTTCGCTTTGGGAACCGGGAATGGGCAAGCTTCCCGCTCGCTGCAGAGACATATACCGAATGGGTGCGTTCACACCATGGCAATGGCAACACCATCAATCTGTTCATGGATTACGAGACGTTTGGTGAGCACCAATGGGAGGATACGGGTATCTTTCAATTTTTGGGTGCATTGCCAGGAATGCTCATGCAAGAGGGTGACATTACCTTCAAAACACCATCAGAAACCATCAATGAGTATGATTCGGTGGGCGAGCTTGATGTACCACATATTCTCACCTGGGCTGATACCGATCGCGACCTCACCGCCTGGATTGGCAACGATATTCAGAAAGATGCAATCCACAAAACATATGAGCTTGAGAAAGACGTGATGCGTGCGGGCGACCCAGCGCTTATTGAAGCGTGGCGGAAACTCCAGACCTCAGACCACTTCTACTACATGTGTACTAAGTGGTCCAACGATGGCGATGTGCACGCATACTTCTCCCCCTATGAATCCCCATATGATGCATATATCGCTTTTATGAACGCCATGAGTGATTTACAATTAAGGGTAACTGAAGCACTGAAGCGGCGGCATGTGGAGGCGGAGCAAAGTCTCTGGGAGCAGTTTGTGGTGTGGCTAAAGAAGCGCTGCGCACGATTGCCATTTATTAACAGACGCATACACACACATACGTCATAACAGTTCATTACGTTCTTATGCCATTGAAAAAAACAACAAAAAAAGCTTCTGCGAAAAAGAGAGTTGCTAAAAAAGTAGCTGTAAAAGCAGCAAAGGCTGCTCGTGTCAGCAAGAAAAAGACACGCACAAAATCTACTTCTAAAAAGAAAACTGCCAGCCGGAAAGCGGCAAAAACCGCTCCCAAGAGCACGGCGCGCGCGGGCACGCAGGCAGGGAAGCGTGTGTTGGTATGTGCAAACGGCGAACACTGTTTCTGGACAACCGATGGTCAAATTCTTGCGTCACTGACTGACCTTCGTGACTCACTTGCGAATATGATGGACGAGGTCTACGCATACCATGTCACTAAAGAAAAAAATGACTTTGCCGATTGGGTAGAGTCGGTACTTGATGATATTGAGCTCGGGGCGGCGCTGCGGCGGTCACGCAAGCCATCATCGGCACGTACTGTTGTGGTGCGGCATCTGCGCTACTACGACGTGTAATTGTTTTCTCATATGTCAAAAGCAGTCACCATAGGAAACGGCAACTTACTCATTGGGCTTGACTATCATGGTCAGGTTCGTGATTTTTATTTTCCCTATGCAGGACATGCAAACCACGTCAGTGGGGCAAGTGGATCATACAAGCACCGTATTGGTGTGTGGGTTGATGGCGTCTTTGCATGGATTTCTGATGACTCGTGGACGGTTGAGGTGCGCGCGAGCGATACCTCTGCAGCGAGTAATATTGTTGCGTCGAATCATGCGCTCGGGATATCGCTGCAGTGTACTGATGTGGTGCATAACGAAAAAGATATCTTCATTCGCTCCATCGTAGTTATCAATGAATCCGACATTGACCGCACTATCCGGGTATTTTTTGGGCAGGAATTTCGTATATCTGAATCACGACGCGGTGACACAGCCTTTTATGACCCGCGTGTCAATGCCGTCGTGCACTACAAAGGGCACGATGCATTTCTCATCAATGCCTGTGTCGATGGTGCACAATTTACCGAATATAGTATTGGTATTTTTGGTATCGAGGGGAAGCGTGGCACCTATGCTGATGCAGAAGATGGTGTCCTCTCTAAAAACCCCATTGAACACGGTTCAGTTGATTCGGTCATTGGTGTGGACCTCGCTATGGGGAGTCGTGAAAAAAAGGTGATTCACTATTGGATTGCGGCAGGTACCTCTATCTCAGACGCGCATGCGCTCAATGCCTATGTACTTGCAGAAACACCAGAACAGCTGGTGCGTTCAACCGAAAACTATTGGAAAGCATGGGCAGCAAAAGAATCTCGGTCGTTTGCCCCATTAGAAAAAGATATTGAGCAGTTGTATACACAATCGCTCGCCATTATTCGAGTGCATGCAGATAATCGAGGAGGCATTATTGCGTCGAGTGATTCAGACATGTTGAACCAAGGTCGCGATACCTATAGCTACGTATGGCCGCGTGATGCAGCAATCAATGCCAATGCACTTGATAGAGCTGGCTATGTCGATACCACGCAACGATTTTTTGAATTTATGGCAGACAAGCTCGAGGCTGACGGCTACCTTATGCATAAGTATCGTGTCGATGGCGTGCTCGGGAGCTCCTGGCATCCATGGATGCATAATGGCAAGCCCGAACTCCCGATTCAAGAAGATGAAACGGCACTAGTGGTGTATGTGCTCTGGAAACATTACGAGCTTGCGCATGACCTTGAGTTCCTAGAATCAATGTATAACAAGTTTGTAGAACCCGCTGCAGAGTTTATGTGTCGCCATATTGAGCCAGACACCGGTCTTCCAAAGAGTTCGTACGATCTCTGGGAGGAGAAATATGGTACGTCCACCTATACCGCCGCTGCGGTCTGTGGCGCGCTCAATGCGGCAGCAGAAATTTCAGCATTGCTGGGAAAGCGTGCCAATGCAAAGCGATACCGTACCAGCGCAGAACGTATCCGTGAAGGTATTCTTGGACACTTGTATGATCCCCAATTAGGTGCATTTGTGAAGTTGGTGCGGCATGATGGTGATCGTCTTGAGTACGACAAAACCATCGACATCAGTAGTTTGCATGGGGTGCTGTATTTTGAAATACTCTTGCCGCACGACATGCGTGTGAAAAAAACCTTTGAGGCAGTCCATGCAGCGCTCCATGTGCCGACTTCATTAGGAGGATATATGCGCTATCAGGAAGATGCATACTATCGAACCAGTAGTACAGAACCTCCAAATGCATGGATCATCACTACACTTTGGATTGCACAGTATCGTATTAAGGCAGCAACCAGTGTGCAAGACTTGCATGAAGCGCATGCCATTATGCGCTGGGTGATTGATAGGGCGGGTATCAGTGGCGTATTGCCGGAACAAATTCACCCACATACCGGCGCGCACCTCTCAACGGCACCACTTGTGTGGAGTCATGCGGAGTTTGTGATTACGGTTGATGAGTATCTCAAAAAATATCATTCATTCTGATGCACTCAAGAAGTACTTGCTTGCCTCCTTACAGGAGCTGTTTAGGTGTAACAGTGCTCCCAGCATATCTCACTGCGAATCTGAACACTTTTGAAACATGTTTTGGGTGGTTGTCATCCTGAACCTGATTCAGGATTTCAGTGAGGTCATCGGTTGCGGTACGACCATAGCTCACCCGATGACCGTTGTATGCTGAGTTTAGAACTTCTTCCTCCAAAACCCAACATCCCCAAATATTTTTTGATACCTACCGATGGTAGTACGGTGGATGCTGTATGCAAGCCCACAGGTTCCGAACCGCTCCGCTATTTCTTCCGCAAGCGAGCGCATATAGGTACCCGATGACGCAGTACAGCGTATGCCCGCTATCTGAAACTCAGTATGCTCAGCGGTTTTAAAAAAGGTCTTCCAAGAAGCGCGCACGTCATCGCGTCTGAAGTTCGCACCAAGTTTCTTCGAATCAGCAGTTACAGTCGTTGGTGTCTCTATTTTCTCCATCACATATGCTTCTACCTCCTTTGCGGAAACGGTACGAAGTTCTAAAAGTGTTAGTACATATATCGTCGACTGCTTGGTTGGGATATCGATTTCACTGAGTCTCCCTTCAAGTGTCCATGTATGCAGGGGTTTTCCGTTCACTGTCTTTGAGGAAAAGTGTGGATAGGAGAGTTCGATATTTCCGCATAGGGTACGAAGTGTTTTTTGCAAAGCATGTGCAGCAATGCCAGTGTCAGTACTACATGGTTGTACTAATCCTAGAACATCGCCAGTATCTGACTGCGCACCAAAGAGTATTTCAAATGTATAGGTCTTGTCGAGCGAGTGATACTCGGTTTGCCGTTTGCACTCGTCACCAATGAGTATGAGAAGCGTGCCCGATGCCATCGGGTCGAGTCTGCCAGCGTACGCAAGCGGTATGTTTTTGGGGATGTGCAAATTCTCACGCAACCGCTTAGAAGCCTCAAGAGGAGTCTCCCCAATATATTTTTCAATAGTCGCATATGGCGGAAATGATGACATGGAGTGAGTATAGCAAATAAAAAAACTGCCCACAGGGGGCAGCCAATTTGTTTGTAATTACGAGCGCATCGTGTCGCAAATTTGTTTTTTGAGCAATGTTGCTGCTAATTCAGACTCATATGTTAAGTCTAGCTTTAAGAGTTTGTTATAATTCACGAATTTTGCGGCATCATGTTCGTCGTTTCGATGTAATGTTCCAGCCTGTATAACACCAACACTGAAAAAGACCAGGTATGCTAAACGCTTATGTTTTCCTTTTGTAACAATCTCATCATGAATGAGTGTGTGAGACGTGACCAGATTGACGTACAGTCCCGTCTCTTCCAACATCTCTCTCACGAATGCATTAGTGAGCGTTTGCTCAGGGTCCAGTTTTCCACCCGGACACTCCGACTTTCCAGGAAGATATGTGTCATTTTTCGCCCTCTGCATTACGAGGATTTTCTTTTTCCTTACAACGAAGCATCGGGTTACGAGTACAACTCGGGAACGTGTGCTTTTAGCCATTGTATATCTCCTCCAAAAGAGCAAAATCTATAGACGTACTATGCCTTAAACAGAATACGGGTGCAGCTATATATCCAAATCATCTCGTATGTCCTTGCGTAACTCACGGAGTCCATCAATGTCATACATGAAGTCTATTTTTTCTTCTATACGGTCATCGCTCTGTGGTCTATTTCTGAGCACAAAGTGTACAAACGTTTCTGCCACATCCTCGTGATAGTTAGAGGTAGCATAAGCAGATACAAATTCGTCCTCATTTTTTTTATAGTAGTTGTCGAGTCTATCCCATCGCTCGTCATTGTCCGTTTCTGCAGCTACCTTTTTTGCATGTCGATAGTCGCCTGCGTCCCAAAAAATGTCAGCAAACTGTTCTTCAGCCCATTGATACTCTTCGGTAAACAAAATATGGGCAAATTCATGGAGTAATAAGTCACGAAGTCGTTCATAGTCGGTGTGTGTCTGCATCGGTGTGATGATATGAAGATTTATAGCAAACACCCATGCTTCGGTATTATATCGATATACAAACGCATCATGCGGTGCATCAGCATCATTGTATGTTCTAAATTCACGCACATAGTCTTCAATGAAGTCTGCACTTGCAATAGCAACCAAGCGATCCCACATGATGTCATCATATGAGCCTGTACGTCCATGTATGAGGTCAATATCGCTATAGGACTGGACTTTGTAAATTGCGCGGTAGTCTCCATCATAAAAATCAACATCAGCAACTCGATCAGTACTCCGTCCAACATGACTTCGGCTGGTTGCAGGCGCTACTTCATTGCGTGCATCAACGATGGCTTGAAGTGCCTGAATCTGTTGTTGGAGGAGTTGTATGGTTGCTATCAGCTGTGCTCGATACTGTGTCTCATACGGAGTGTATGCAAAAGAAGCGTGTGGCAATAAGAACGCCAGCGCTAGAAAGAGCGGAGTGACAAATCGTGTGATTATGTTGGTGTTCATACCATGCATGGGTACAGTATATAGTACTGTTTGTGAGTGTGCATTATTTCAAAATCCTACAAGACTTAAATTATCCGACTAATTAAGTACTTAATTAGTCGGATAATTTAGGTGTGGTCAGAGACTCCCTCTACACACATGCTCTACAACCCTTTGGTATAGGGTCAGTATTGTAGCGTGTTTCAATAAGAATAGCAGCTAATGAAAGACATCAACTGCTATATGAGAAAGTTATACATGAAGTATGAAATGGAAGGGAATATGACAAGCCAAAATCCCCAGAACTAGAGTATCGCAGCGCACCAGAGTAACGTATTTCTCACGATGTGGGTGCGGAAATCGATATCATCACTGTGTCGGTTTTGCCATAGCTCTTTGAGTGAGAGTCCGGTTGCGATGATTTGCGGTGCCAAGAAGCCCCTAATTTGCTTACCATCAAAGCGTGGTTGTTCGAGGATACACTCAAGGACAAGGGCGTTAGTGCTTGGGGAATCCGGCTTACCGTACGGCGTGTAGATCTTAGTTGCAGGCAAGGTTGGGATATCGACGTTGGTTTCAACGGAGAAATCGCCCTTTGGGAACCATCTCTCCTCTTATCAAAGCTGACCACCGAACGCATTTTGATGTCTATGCGGCTGCTCTCGAAGAGGCGGACAAGCAAATACCCTGGGAAGATGTGTCGTGGTCCTTGTTTGACGACTACTCCCACTGCATATCTCCAAGAGTTGCAGCTGGTATGGCACGCAATCTAGATCTGCTGATTGAGGTATTTCTATCTGTGGTGCGCGACGAGTGTCCAAAAGCATACGAAGCAGTTACTGTTCTCATGAAACAAGGAGAAAACTAAAATGACGCCCGAGAGCCGCCTGCGCTGTCGGGCGGTTTCTTTATTACATTGTTTTGAAAAACGCAGGACTGATTTTGGAGTTTGTCAGCTAGATAGGGGAGTGAGTATAGGGACTGAATTTGGCGTCCAACTCTAGTTCGCTTACGCTCTCAAGAGTTACCTGCCCGGGAATTCATATTTTTCCATGTAGGTGAAAAAGTCTTGGAGACTTTCGCAAGACCTTTGTTTACAAAGGTGTACTGCTTCTATAAGAAGTAGGAAAAATATATGAATTCCTTTCAAATCCAGCCGCACGTGACGCAGGTCACGTGCTCCCGGCGCACAAATAAAAACACCCCATCCGGGGTGTTTTTATTTGTGCGCCGGGCTGGATTTGAACCAGCGTAGGGCGAAGCCCGTCAGATTTACAGTCTGATGCAATTGACCACTCTGCCACCGACGCAAGTATCCGATTTTAGTAAGAACGCATTTTCTCTGGCGGGCGTTCGACCGCGTTTCCTCCTTTGGTCTATTCGTATAAGCTGCGCAAATACTCATAACGACCAATCTTCTCGCATTCGCTCGAAGACCAGATGAGAAGTGAAGTAGTTCACTTCTCATCCACTCTGCCACCGACGCATAATTATTCTTTTGTTAGAACGCTTTTTCTTAGAAGAGTGTCCCGACATCCTTTCCGTCTTACAGACGCTGTACACCTTGTCGATATTTTACTGTCGGCATTCGCCTCAAAAAATATCGGGCAAGGTCTTGCGAAAGCGTCCCACGCTTTCTCACTCTGCCACCGACGCATGTGTGAAACTGTATTCTGCATAAATTGCAATACAAAACGCAGGGTATACCGTACCATAACTCACTGAAGTATGAAAGTGGATAGAAAAGGTGTGCTACTATTGAGGCATGAGATTCTACATGTTGACAATCTTAATGGTGGTAGGGTACTTGGTGCCTACTTTGGCATTTGCACAATTAGTACCGTGTAATGGAGTAAATTGTAACTTTTGTCACCTGCTTGAATTGGTTGACCGTATGTTGACCTTCATTATTAAATTCTCGACAGTACTTGCTGGCATCGCATTTGCATGGGCAGGTTTTTTGATGATTACGGCTGCTGGTAATATGAGCCAAATACAGAAAGGGAAGGGTATTTTTTCAAATGTGCTGATAGGGTTCATCATTATGCTTGCTGCATGGCTTATTATTGACACTATCCTCTCTATGCTTGTTGACCAATCCTTCTTACAGACGGGTGGGTGGAATACATTGAAGTGTTAATAGGGAATGTCTCAGCAACTTCATATTTTCAACTCTCGAGCAAAAAATGTGGCTTTCAGAATTGCATGAGGAGCGGGAGTGTATCAAATCCAGCGTTCAGGTCTCACTACAGTTTGTATCGATTGATGCTTATGCCACAAAACTACGAACCTGCTGTATGATTGTTTCAATTGGGTGTATGCTGTCGACAACCAGTTCACCAGTGTCTGCTTCAAGCTGCATCGTGCCGTACATTTTTTCAAATGCATCATAGTCAGTTACCAACTGATTTGGTTTGGGGTTTGTAGACCTGGCAGCTAGCCGTTCTGACCAAACGTGTGTGTCAGAGCAGGTCACCAAAATTGATTTAAAAACAACATTGTTTTGATGACACCAGTTTCTCATGATGTGTATGTCTCCATCGTGCTGGAACGGATAATCTAAAATCACTCTTAGAGTACATCACATTACTTGCTAACAGTGTATAAAGGCCATCATAGGCGATTTTGTTTCTGGCATGATGCTCAGTGAGCACCTCTGATGCTACGTCATACAAGTCGTCCTTACGAATGAGAAAGTAAGGGTGCTTTTTTATAAATGCGTTAGTTGGTGTTGTTTTTCCAACACCAGGTCGCCCTCTAAATAAAATGATTTGCATATAGGTTTTGTAACTCTACAGTGCTGATGAAGGTTCTGAACTTAAACGTAGGGTACATAAAAATAACCAGTAACTATTAAATATTTCATTGCGGTCACGAGTGACTAAGTGTTTTCATTCGCTTCGCTAGTTGTGAGCACTAAGTACTCTCGACCCCGTCTCGACTGTTTCTGGCTCTATGTCAGAAGCCAGAAATCTGTCTGCGGCTCCCGCTCGAGTAAAAGCAAAGCAGTTTGCTCGGGCGGCGCAAGATTCTTGGTAAAGGATTTGTTCGTGAGGACTCGGCGTCCAATTCTAATTCATTACATTCATAAGAATTACCTGCCCGAGAATTTGTATTTTTGCATGTAGGTATAGCAAAAATATACAAATTCTTTTCGGGCAAGAAACGTGGCTTTCAGAACTGTATAAAGAAAGGGAGTATATCAAATCAAACATTCAAATATTGCAGGAGTTGGTTGTATAAAAACACCGCTCACCCAGAAAGGGAAAGCGGTTTGTTACCGTCACTTGAACTTGACGAAAAGTAGAGTAATGAGCAGGAGTACTCCAAACACATACTTGTACCCAGGTTGATTTCAACTATGCAATAAAAAAATAAAAAATACAATAAAAAGTTCTGAAACTTAACTTCGGGTAAAAGAAAATACCCAGCAAAAGCTGGGTATTTTCTGATAGCGGGCCCACGTGGACTCGAACCACGGCCGCTGGTTTTGGACTTAAACAGTCTGGGTGAGAAAGTGCCAAAGCACTTTTGCAAGACCTTTTGAGATATTATGAAGAATGTCCAAAAGGTATACTGCTTCTGTAAGAAGACTATTACAGAATGTTGAATCACTGCGGGTCCACTCAGACTTGAACTGAGAACGGCGGTTTTGGAGACCGCTGTTTTACCAATTAAACTATAGACCCTAATCAATGCCCCATATGGTAGGGCAAACTGAGAAGAAGGTCAAACGGATTCCTGTATATGATTGTTATTGGAATTCTCTTCGATATGCTTTGAGCCATGTCACAATTGCTTCAATACTATTTCTATCGGATGGGCTGGTGCTGAGGAAGTGTTGATTATTGGGGCGTGCATAGACCGCGGGAATGAGATAGGTGTTGGGATTGCGGAGGACACCACTTGGCTCAAACTTTTTGAGTGCCTGTTGTATGCTACTGAGGAAATCGGTATTGCCATCTCGTATTGGTGGCATAAGGAGGTAACACTGCTTGCCAAGACTGAGCACATAAGCACAGCCTTCGGGTATCTTCCATGCAGGATTCAGTATGCTCGGGTTAAACTCGAAGGTTGCACCCACAACCATTGGGTGTGAGAGTGCATGTATGAGCTCTGCACGGCGGGGGTCACTGACTCCAAAGCTACGAGTGAGTACCACCATACGTTTTCCGATGCTGCCATATCCTGCCACGGTATGTGCGGCAAAATGATCAATCAGGGTATCAGGAAGTATTGTCTTCATGGGTATCTCCTCATAAAACATGGCAGCATCAACCATTTTTCCGGTATGTGCAACGGTGAAGTTTGTCACACCGCCAGTCCCTCCGGGATTGTTTTCAGAAACGGTCCAGGTATCTGCATTGAGTGTTTTGAGTGTTTGCTTCCAATTAATTCCTGGAGGACTATTACGATGTAGTACCCACGCACCATCTGCTGCAAAGCGATGTGCTTGCGCTGCTTCTTCTGGATAGAGCTGGTTAGTGCCGATAAGAATACGGAATCCTTTTTCGGTATTGTGTGTGGATGTGGTTGGTGTTGGAATGGTTACTTTTTGCAGTGTCCAGCTTCCTGCATACGTGCCGTGTGTTTGTGTACACGAATGTTGCGAGGTAGCATTACATCCACACTTGAGGCTCTTGCCCTCAGCACCGCTGCGTACTTGGCAGAGGTATGTATAGATATACGCAGTGGTGCCATATGCGGTGGGCGGTACCGTGATTGTGCCTTGCGCTGCGTGCGCAACTATCCATGAAGCATCAAGGGTAACGGCAGCAGTAGCGGGAGTAATGGAAAAAGGGGTAAACACGCCTGGCGAGAACTCTATATACCCAGTTGTGTGTATGAGGTGTTTGCGCCCGGTGTTTCCTAAGGTGAGTTGGATGGTGTTGTCGGAGCAGTCTACACGCACGAGTGTGCGGTGCGCACTATCAAACACGTCATAGGGTGCACCAAGTGTGCTCTGTGGTGTGTTTGCATACGTATAGGTATGACAGGGTGCGGCATGTGCGGTTGTGCTATACGAAAGCAGCAATCCCACCATAATAATTAATTGTAGTGCGTACTTGTGTACCAGAGGGTATGCAAAATCGACACGCTGCATAATATGACCATGATACCGTATGTAGGTGTATAGTCTGTGTGCAAAATATATGTCTATGGGGATATGACTTGAGACTGATGCTTAGGAATGCGTCTGTGTATGGTGGTGCACGAGCGCACGTGCTTCTGTAACTGCGTCAGGTGCGACCCATTGCACCGCTGTGTATCGCTTCAGCCAGGTTAGTTGGCGTTTTGCAAATTGGCGGGTTTTGGTATTGAGTTCGTCAATCATTGCTTCCTTCGTGAGCTCACCTTTGAGGTGGCGGGAGATGTATCGATACTCGAGCCCGAGCTCCTCCATGCGCTCGTAGGTCATGCCGTTTGCATGCAGCTGCACTACCTCTTCTATCATGCCGTGGTCAAGGCGGTCGATGATGCGTTTGTATATATTGTGATGGAGTTGCGCTTCAGTAATTTCAATACCAAGAAACAGCGCATCATAGAGCGGTTCAGAAGTTGGTGTTGGCACACTGCCAAGTGCATCGATAAGTTCGAGTGCACGCACGAGCCGCACTTTGTTGTGTGGATCTATAGTTTCTGCCCGCGCAGCATCTTTTTCTTGTAGTTCTGCAAATAATGCTTCTGCCGTTCGCTTTTCAAGAGATGCACGCAAGGCAGGGTTAGGCGGTACTTCAGGAACGGCGACGGTACCCAAGAGTGCATCCACATAGAAAAAGGTGCCGCCGGCAATAATAGGAAGATGATTTTGCTCTAGAATCCCATTGATTGCTGCTTGTCCGTCGCGCGCAAAGTCTGCTGCGGTGTATACATCCATAGGGTCAGCGACATCGAGCAGATGATGGGGGATGCCGTTCATCTCCTCAGGGGTGACTTTGCCGGTACCTATATCGAGTCCTCGGTACACTTGCCGCGAGTCAGCAGACACTACCTCACCATCACATAATGTAGCGATTTCAATAGAGAGCATGGTCTTTCCCGAGGCGGTTGGTCCCACAATAACAATAACTTTTGGTTTCATATGCAGTCTTGTATTGCGCATGGTATCATTATGGCTCATTAAGTAAACAATTAACGAGCACTACTATGGACGAACTATCATACGAGCCAATCTTTGCACCACTTTCTGTTGGCGACACGGTACCGGAGGATATCGACTTTGAAGTATTCCAGAACGAAGAAATTAAGAAAATGAGTTTTAAGGACTTGCGTGGCAAATGGACCATTCTCTTCTTCTATCCTGCAGACTTCACCTTCGTATGCCCGACAGAACTCGAAGAAATGGCAAAACATTATGAAGCATTTAAAGGAGAAAATGCGGAGGTGGTTTCAGTCTCAACCGATACCCCATTTGTGCACAAAGCGTGGCACGATGAGTCTCCAACTATCAAGCAGATTGAGTACCCAATGGCGGCAGACCCTTCACACGAGCTGTCAGACCTCTTTGGTGTTTTGATAGAGGACGAAGGTGTTGCGCTCCGCGGAACCTTCATTATCGACCCTGAGGGTGTGATTAAGGGAGTTGAAATCAATGACAACTCAATTGGTCGTTCAGCAAAGGAAACACTCCGCAAGTTTAAGGCAGCGAAGTATGTATCTGAAAATCCTTCAAATGTCTGCCCAGCAAGTTGGGACGAAGGGGATGATACGCTTACCCCAGGACTTGATTTGGTAGGAAAAATTTAAACGTGCTGCGAAGGAGTATCAGCAGTAAGTATTGATTATGAGAAAAGGCGTCCAATGGGTGAGTGGGTGTCTTTTCTGCGTTATATAAACTACGCATGCGTATGTTTGACAATCAATAGTTCGTATCCTATAAATATATATGGGATTTGTGCGTGGAGGACGCGCTATGAAAACAACAGAAAAAATACAATGGGTGTTTTTTGCACTCTTCTTGCTGTGTATTGCTGGTGGCGTGGCGATACTGCTTGGTACTAGTACCAATTTTGATACTCGTACCTCTCTTGTTGCTATAGGTCTCATTGTCGGTTGTGTGTTTCTTGCCATTGCACTCTTTGTGTCGATTCTTAAGGCACCAGATACTACACACCAACAGCGTCATGTCGAGCGGCAATTGGGCAAGGTATTAGCCAGTACAGCTGAAACATTTCACGGCAAGCGATAATGCTGTCATTATTAAAAAAGCGCCGGTCAATCGGCGCTTTTTTTGTGTACTTTTTGTCTGTATTGAGGTCAAACCCTCATGGATTGCTCCATATGATTTTGAGGTAAAACAGTACCCCGTACTGTTTTACCTACCAATTCCTACTCACATATATTTGGTGGGCGTGGAGGGGGTCGAACCCTCATGGATTGCTCCATACGATTTTGAGTCGTACGCGTATACCAATTCCGCCACACGCCCATCAAATATATATAAGTGCGCTTACGAGTGTAGCAAATTTATCGATAATTATAAACAGCGTCCACAATGGGCGATATGCTACAATGTCCGACATGGCATACGAAGGAGATTCTATTTTTTGGGTGGAGGTTGAAAAAGTGGTACCAAACCCATTCCAGCCGCGGCGGGAATTCAGCGAAGAAAAGCTTAGTGAACTTGCGGAATCTATCCGCATGTATGGCGTATTGCAGCCGTTGGTGGTGACACGGAAGGAAATCATTGGTGAAGAAGGCGCCTTTACTACCCAATATGAGTTGATTGCAGGTGAGCGCCGATTGCGTGCATCGAAACTCGCTGGCTTGCAGCAGGTGCCGGTTATTATTCGTTCTGAAGAAGAGAGCGAACAAATGAAGTTCGAGCTTGCGATTATTGAAAATCTCCAACGTGAAGATCTCAATGCGGTCGACCGTGCGATGGCATTTAAGCAACTTGCAGAACAATTTAAACTGTCGCATGCGCAGGTTGCGAAGAAGATGGGACGTTCACGTGAGTATGTGTCCAACTCGATTCGTCTGTTGCAGTTGCCGAGTAGTATCTTGAACGCGCTCAAAGTGGGGGATATTTCTGACGGGCATGCCCGCACACTCTTGATGCTTAACGACCGACCAGAAGAGCAAGACACCCTTTTTCGCGAAATTCTCCTGAAGAAACTCTCGGTCCGTGAGGTGGAGCGTATTGCACGCAAGATTGCGACTGATAAGGTGCGGAAGAAAGATTGGGGTGTGGACCCAGAAATTATTGAAATTGAAAAGCAATTTACAGAAACACTTGGTACTCGGGTGCAAATCACCAAGACTGATTATGGGGGTAAAGTGACGATTGATTATTTCTCGCAAGATGACTTGGAAAAATTGTATCAATTGGTGAATCATGATGATGCAAATATTGTGATGCATAACGAGCAGGAGGGAGGTACAACTATTGCAAAAATTGCAGCGGCAACACCGCTGGCTGCTGCAGAAAATAACATTGCGGCAGCGCCTACACCAGTGGAGTCACAGTTTGAGGTGTACCGCAATGGTGATGATGATCCTGTCGAGGTGGAGGACCTGCACACACAAGCGTCAGTAGCTGTGCACGAGCAACCCGTAGACGCGGAACCCGAAACGGCAGCACCAATATACATGGCACCCGAATTTGCCGCATACCGTAATGCTACTGAAGCGACTCCAGCACCCGCTGCTGACGCAGCTACTGAGGCAGAGCACACAGCAACACCAGAATCAGGAGTCTCTGAACCACAGCAGGCAACGGAAAGCGTGGCTGATGCATTTCCGCTGACACGCGTTGAGGACCTTCGTACCGAACACCACGCGGGGCACACTACCGAAGCACACGTACAAACACAGCCGACACCACCTACTGCGGAACCAGTTGCCGCAAAGCAGGGTATTCATGCAGCACCCGCGCATCCACCCGTACATGACGATGTTGAGACGGTAGCATCGCCAGAGCATGCGCCGGAGAAATCTGTGGCTCCTTCTGAATCTTCAGAAACAAAGAAAGAAGATGATACTGATTTATACTCACTTAAGCACTTTTCGCTGTAGCTTCAATTGATGCGCGAATCTTGCGTTGCGCGAGGGTGGTTTTTGCGTATTCCATCCATTTTTGTGTTGGGCGGCTGCTGTCCTTGGTCAAGATTTCAACAATGTCACCGTTTTTCAGACCCGTATCAAGCCCCACGAGTTTGTTGTTTACCCGTGCACCTGATACATGGTTGCCGATTTCTGAGTGAATTGCATAGGCAAAATCAATAGGGCTCGCATCAACCGGAAGGTCAACCACGTCACCCTCAGGGGTGAATACAAAGATGCGGTATGAGAAGAAGTCGTTTTTCAGATCTTCCATAAATCCATGTGGTGCCTTGGTGCTCTTGTGTGCTTCTGCAACTTCTTGAATCCAGTGCGGTATTTTTTCTTTTGGACTGCGCTCTGAAAAAAGTTCTTCCTCCTCACGTGGTGCTTGGAGTGTGGTGCGCCACGCAAAAGGACGAAAGAGTGATGGAATGAGTGAAGTGAACCAAGGCTTATTGCTTGCTTTTGATACGCCGCGTCCTTGTTGTGCTTCTTTATAAATCATGTGTGATGCGATACCGAACTCTGCTTCTCGATGCATGTCATCAGTACGAATTTGAATCTCAAGAATAGTGTCGGTTGGAATGCATACCGTCGTGTGGATTGATTGATAGCCGTTTGGTTTTTTGTTGGCGATATAATCTTTGAGTCTATTTGGCATTGGTCGCCAAAATTTATGAATGATACCAAGGACCTGGTAGCAATCTTCTACGTTTTTTACAATGACACGAATAGCAAGGTAATCGTAGATTTTATCAATATCCCAATCACGACGACGGAGTTTGTGATAGAGACTATACGTTCCCTTGATACGTGTGTGGGTCTTAAAGTCACGCATACCATCTTCGACTAACTTGCGTTGAATCGTTTTGCGTATTTTTTCAAGGTCGGTGTCAGCCTTTTTGGCAAGTGGGGTAATGATTTCTTGCACGCGTTTGTATTCGTCGGGATACACATAGGGAAATGCCATATCTTCGAGGTCTTTGCGAATGCGTCCCATACCAAGGCGATGCGCAACGGGGGCGTATATTTCAAGTGTTTCTCGGGCAATACGTTTCTGCTTGTGTGCCGGTACATGTGCAAAGGTCTGCATGTTGTGCAGCCGGTCGACAAGCTTGATGATAAGAACTCGAATATCCTGACTCGTTGCCACAAAGAGTTTGCGCAAACTTTCATTGTGTCTATCACTCCCGTAGTACCGTACGGAACCCAGCTTGGTGACACCTTGCACCAAGAAGAGAATTTCTTCTCCAAAGAGCTTCCTGATTTCGTTCTCAGTCACACCAGTGTCTTCTATGGAGTCATGAAGTAATCCGGCTGAAATCGTGCGGGTACCAAAACCCATTTCAGCAAGCATTTTTGCGACCGATGCAAGGTGCGAGAGGTACGGTTCGCCAGAGTAGCGTGTGTGTCCCTCGTGAGCTTCGCGTGCAAACTCATAGGCAGCGGTAATAAGTTCGCGATCAGCTTGCGTTGGTGATGGTAGATAGGTGATGATGTCTTCGGCAGTGTACATCATTTGATTGTACTCTCTGTCTTCTGTGCCGACAAGCCCGCACGAATAATTATGCGGGCAGGCTCCATCCAATCAGTAAACGCGGGGTCGTTCCGACCCCGCGTTTACTCATACTAACTACTTATTCTGAATACGTATGGTTACTGTTTATACAACTCAAGTGCATCTTCAACCGTGAACTTGTCGATGTTGGTTTTGTCAGGAAGCCAAATGCGCTTGAATCCTCGCTTCAGATAGCGTCCTGATTTTGATTCAAAGACTTTAATCATATTTTTAGTCTTTGGGTGAATACCCACTTCCTTCACCAGTTTTTCACCAGCACGGAGCTTCTTTGGTTCTTTAAGAATCTCCATTGCACGTTCGTAGGTAATCGTATACGGGTCGTCGTCACCTTTGAGGGAACGGAAGTCACCGGCGTGCACAATGTATGGTCCAAAGCGACCAACGTTTGCACTGATAGGTTCGCCTGTATCAGGGTGTTCGCCAAGTTCGCGGGGGAGTATAAGTAGTTTTACTGCCATCTCGAGGGTAACATCACTCACGCTCACGTCTTTCGGAATACTGGCACGTCGTGGTGAAGGTGTTTTTTTACCCTTCACTTTTTCTGGTGTGGGACCAAGCTGTACATAGGGACCAAAGCGACCATTAAGGATGTAGATGTCTTCGCCGCTATCCGGATGCTTGCCAATCGGCTCGTCATCTTTGATTTCAGAGCCGTCAATCATACGGGCACCATCGCACTCAGGGAAGGTGCTGCACGAGAGAAACTTGCCCGCGCGACCCAGTTTCACGACCATGTCCTTGCCACATTTTGGACACGGAAATTCTTTGGGACCAGGACCAAGATTGGTCAGTTTTTCAATATTTTCTTTTGAGTCGACGGCTTTGGTGAATGGGGTATAGAACTCCTTGAGTGTTTTGACATATTCACGTTTGCCCTCGGCAATGTCATCGAGTTCGTCTTCCATCTCACTCGTGAAATCGTCATCAATATAGTCCTTAAAGTGTTCTTCAAGGAAGGTGGAAACCACGTCCCCTGTGTCGGTTGGAAGCAAGGTGCGTCCTTCTTTCTCGACATACCCACGGTCAATAATAGTTTTCATAATCGACGCATAGGTCGATGGGCGACCAATGCCGCGTTTTTCGAGTTCCTTAATGAGTCCTGCTTCAGTGTACCGGTTTGGTGGTTGGGTTTGTTTTGCTTCCACCTCCATTTTTTTGAGGGTGAGCGCATCACCTTCAGCGAGTTGTGGTACTTCTATATCTTCACCACGCGCTGCGGTGTCTACCTTAAGCCATCCGTCAAACATAACGCGCGAACCAGTCGTTGCAAAATCAGGAATTTTAGCTTTGCTGTCAGTAATATTGGCGCTTATCTTCGTGCGCTTGATTTTTGCGTCTGCCATTTGTGAGGCGACGGCACGCTTCCAGATAAGTTCGTAGAGGGCTTTTTGGTCTTGCGTGAGTCCTGCGTCACGCTTTGCAAAGTTACTCGGACGGACTGCTTCGTGCGCCTCCTGTGCCGATTTGCTTTTTGTTTTAAAAGTGCGCGGTGCAACATAGTCTTTGCCGAAGTCATCATGAAGCAGTGCAATAATTTGCTTTTGTGCAATATCACTCATCGACGTTGAATCGGTACGCATGTAGGTAATGTGTCCTGCTTCGTAGAGTTTCTGTGCTGCCCCCATGGTGCGCGATGGTGAGAATCCAAGGCGTGTCGATGCCGTCTGTTGCAGTGTTGAAGTCGTAAAGGGTGGGCGGGGAGCTCGCTTTTGTTCCGTCTCCTTGATACTTGTGATTGCCCAGTTATGCTTTTCACCAAGCTTCACGATGCGCTGCATTTCCTTCTCTTCACGTGGTTCTACCGAGCACACCAGCGGGAGATCGGTTTTTTGCTGTGTTTTAGTATGTGCGGTGAGTACCCAGTAGTCTTCGGGAATAAACGCGCGGATTTCACGCTCGCGTTCCATAATAATGCGAAGGGCTGGAGATTGTACACGGCCTGCTGAGAGTCCATACCGAACCTTCTTCCAGATAAGTCCCGAGAGGTCGTAGCCTACCAAGCGGTCGAGCACACGACGCGCTTCCTGTGCCTGCTTGAGGTTGAGGTCAATTTTGCGGGGATGCTTGAGTGCTTCTTGTACCGCGGGTTCGGTAATTTCATGAAAGGCGATACGCTTGATGTTTTTGTTCTGATCTTTTATGAGCTCAGCAACATGCCACGCAATTGCTTCACCTTCGCGGTCAGGGTCGGGTGCGAGGAGTACCGCATCTGCTTTTTTGGCTGCATCTTGCAGCTCTTTGATCACTTTTTCTTTGCCGGGTGAGTTGATATATCGCGGCACAAAACCACCGTCAACATCGACGGCATCTTTATTACTCTTAGGGAGGTCACGCACATGACCGACAGAGGCAACCACCTTGTATCCCTTTCCAAGATATTTCCCAATGGTTTTTGCCTTTGCGGGTGACTCAACGATAACGAGTGTAGACATATATATAGGTTATTCCACACATAAATACTAGGTATTGACACATATGTCAAATAACAGCTAGTAATTGTCTTTAGCTCACACAATATTTTTGTCACACGGCGCAAACGTAGTGTGCAATGTATATCCATATACATTGCACACTATTTTGCTAGTATTCCTCAATCTTGTGCAAGCTAAGAAACAATTACCGCAATCTCCGCACAACATTGCCGTCGATACTAATAAGTCCCTTAATCTCCATCATGGTAAGGGTTGTTGTGCAGGTTTGTGTGTCCATATTCGCGGCACGTACGAGTGTATCTCGCTCAGTTGGAGCGCTAAGGAGTGCGAGTATAGACGCTTCTTCTTGTGGTAGGTCGTCGATTGGGAGGGGTGCGGTAGTAGGCTCAGTATCAATATGGAGTGCTTCAAGAATATCTTCAGGTGTTGTCACCGGGGTTGCGCCCAGCTTAATGAGCATATGTGGGCCTTCGCTCGAAGCGGAAAATATATCACCCGGAATCGTGAGCACATCACGGTTGTAGTCAGTTGCGAGGCGCGCGGTAATCAGCGTGCCTGATTTTTGTGTTGCTTCTACCACGAGTACTGCGTCTGCAAGCCCTGCCATAATTCTGTTGCGCTGCGGGAAGGACCAGGTGGTCGCTTTGAAAGTCGGTTCGAATTCTGAGAGGAGTCCGCCACCAGCTCCCAGTATTTCGTAGGCGAGTCCTTTGTGACGACGGGGGTAAATGACTGAGTCGTCGATACCCGAACCGGGGACCGCGAGGGTATAGAGCTCCGCGTCGAGTGCTGCTTTATGTGCGAGGCTGTCGATGCCGAGTGCGAGGCCCGAAATAATCGCGATGTTGTGTCCACGGAGACTGCGTATCAAATACTCGAGTGCTTGCTTGCCGTAGTTGGTGTAGTTGCGTGAGCCAACAACCGCTAAGCACTTGGCGGTGTCGGGTGGCAGTGCACCTCGGTAGGTAAGCACTTCGGGAGGCTTGGGGATTTCCAAAAGTTGCTTGGGAAATTCATTTTTGGAAAGCGTATGAATAGGGAAGGTGCTCATACATGTAATCATATCACTCTACGGCAATATAGAAGACACGAGCATGTATGGATGTATAGTATGATACAATGTAACATCATACTATTGTCACGAAACAATGCCATAAGACCAGGCTGTGGATGGTGTACATAGTTTTTGCTACAATAAACATGCTCTTTAAAATGCTCTTTCTTTAAAAATCCAGTCAAGTATGTACCCCAGACGCTGTTTAATGCGGCGTATTCAAAAGAGACCATTTCATGGTCATGGACCAATACGGTCAACAGGGCCCAAGGATCACACATAGTACGTATGTGATAGATTCTGGGCCTTTTATAATTGACGGGTGTGCTCGCTATGCTATGCTCGATTATATGCATACACGTGTGTCATCATCATCTTCTTCTAGTAGATGCTAGTGCGGGAGATTTTGATGTAACCAAGAAACCCCGCACGAAGTGCGGGGTTTCTGATGTATAATCATGAGCGTTGCCAACAAAACAGGGTATGTCATCCTGAACTTGTTTCAGGATCTTATGAGATTCTGAAATGCACCACAGGGGTATTACCATTGTTTCTAATTCCTTTCAGTCATAAGAAAAATGGGTCAATTTAGAATGACGGTACAGTTAATGTATTGATAACGAAGTACTGAGTACCAAGTAACTAATCACTAAACATGTTAGACATTAAATTTATTCGCGAGAATTTGGACCTCGTAAAGATGGGTGCAAAGAAGAAAAATATGGAGGTCGACCTTGACCGATTGGTTGAACTTGACGATAAGCGTAAGGGCTTGATTGCGGAAATGGAAGAAAAGAAAGCCGAGCAAAACCGGGTATCGGCTGAGGTTGCACAGACGACCGATGCTGCTGCGCGTAATGAGCTTATCGCGGGGGTGAAGACGCTCAAGGAAGACATCCAGAAAGACGAAGCGTCACTCAAGGAGATTATGACCGAGTGGCAGACACTCATGCTCCAGGTACCTAATATTCCCGATATGTCAGTCCCTGACGGAAAGAGTGACGAGGATAATGTTGAGCATAAGACGTGGGGTGAAAAGACGGCATTTGAGTTTGAACCAAAAGACCATGTCGACATTATGACGAAGCTCGGTATGGTTGATTTTGAGCGGGGCGCCAAGGTGCATGGATTCCGCGGGTATTATCTCATGGGTGATGGCGCACGACTCTCTTGGGCTATCTGGAACTACGCGCTTGATTTCTTCACAAAGCGTGGGTTTGACCCAATGCTTGTGCCGGCAATTGTGCGACAGAGCAATCTCTATGGTACTGGACATCTTCCGAACGAAGCAGAAGATGTATACCACACCCAGGATAACGATTATCTCATCGGTACCTCTGAGGTTTCAACCATGGGCTATCGCTCAGATGAAGTCTTGGACAAAAAAGAGCTGCCTAGTAAGTGGCTTTCATTTTCACCATGTTTTCGTCGTGAGGCGGGAAGTCATGGGAAAGACACAAAGGGGCTTATTCGAGTGCATGAGTTCTTCAAGCTCGAGCAGGTGATTCTCTGCGAAGCAAGTCATGAAGAATCGGTGACGTGGCACGAATGGCTGAATAAAAACACGGAAGAGTTTATTGAATCACTGGGCATTCCATACCGAACGGTACTTAACTGTGGTGGCGACCTAGGGCAAGGGCAGGTGAAGAAGTATGACGTTGAACTCTGGGTGCCACTTGAAAAGAAGTATCGAGAAATCAGTTCAGCGTCATACTTCCATGACTTCCAGACACGTCGATTTAACATTCGCTATCGAGACGAAGATGGCAAGGTAAAATACGCGCACTCACTCAACTGTACAGCAATCCCAACACCGCGGGTGCTTGTGTCGCTCGTTGAAAACTTCCAACAGGCTGACGGCTCAGTACGTATCCCCGAAGTCTTGCAACAGTATATTGGAAAAGACACAATCGCCGCGCCAACACGCTCAAAAGAGGCGCACGATACGATACAATAGAAGGTAATGCAGCGACTATGGCGTAGACAGCATACGGGTCGAGCACGGCGTACCACAGCACCGAGTATGGGGCGTCAGTTGTTATGGGGAGGTCTTGGTATGAGCCTGCTCCTGTTGTTGTGTGTGGGTACGTGGTATGTGACTCGCCTGCCATTCTTTACCATTACCGATATCCATATTACGGGAGGTGAGACCGTCTCACACACAAAAATCCGAGGTATGGTTGAAGCGCAGCTTGCGGGTACCTATTTTTTAGTCGTACCCCGTACGTTTACGTATCTCTATCCGCATGAACAGATACAGGAAGCCTTGCGTCACGAGACTCGCATTCACTCGCTGGTGATACAGCGCGAGGGCAACAACACGCTTGCTATTTCTTTTGAAGAATACATACCGTATGCATTGTGGTGTGAAAATGAAACGCGCACCGCACGGTGTCTCTTTGTCGATGACACGGGCTATGCGTTCTCGCCAGCACCCCCAATGCGCGGCGGTGCGTTTATGCGCCATGTGGTAGAAGCAGCGGAGCTGACAAACCGTACCCATATATTTGATGCTGCCTCGCTTGAAAACATGGAGACATTTATTGCGCTGCTAGAATCGCAGTATCCTTTTCGCGTGCTTGGTGCTACGCATAGTAACGAAACAGACATAGCCTATCGACTCAGTGGTGGCGGGCAATTTTTGGTTAATAACACCATGCCGGCAACAGCAGTATTTGAAAATATAGTTGCACTACTCTCCGCACCTGAGTTTGCGCATATTGCTCCTGGAAATTTTGATTATATTGATCTTCGCTTTGGTAACAAAGTGTTTGTACATGAAGGTATAGAAGAAGAAATTGCCTCCAGTAGTGTGGAGGCAATGAATGCAGATGAAGCGGCAGATAACTAATGCTGTCTCTGTACTATGATGTTGGTTTTTCGTGTGTGCTTGGGGGCGCACATACGTGTGTGCGATTCCTTCGTGCTTCGACGTATACATAGGCAATGCGAGGCATAGCTAAGCATACAATACTCATGGAAACCACTGCCAACAGTTTTTCGATAAGCTGCATGTCTTCATTGCAGCATACAAACCGAAATACAAACACCATCATGAGGAGAAAGCTCGTTATAAAATAGGTGAATGCTGTGTTTTTCATAACCCAACCTCTTGAGTTTCTGGTTGCCTAGGGTACAGTACTACACGATATATTGTTGTGCAATATCTAATCTATGTCTCATTTCTGGAAGAAACTCCCAAAACCGATTATGGTTCTTGCGCCGATGGCAGACGTCACCGACGCGCCATTTAGGCGTATGATCGCAAAGTACTCAGCACACACACGGAAAGACGGCACTGTTGGTGGTCCCGATGTTACCTGGACTGAGTTTGTTGCGGCTGATGGGCTTATGCGTGCGACCCCTGAGGGGAAGGAGAAACTCATGGCAGACCTTATGTATACGGAGGAAGAGCGACCAATTGTGGCACAGCTCTTTTCCAGTAATGAGGAATATATGGAAGCGGCTGCAAAACTTGCTGCTGATCTTGGATTTGATGGTATCGACTTAAATATGGGGTGCCCTGCGCGTACGATAGAAAAACAAGGGTGTGGCTCAGCAATGATTAAAGGCCCTAAGAAAGCACGAGCAGTCATTCGTGCAGCAAAGCGCGGCGCGGGTTCGCTTCCGGTGTCGGTCAAAACACGCTTGGGATACAACGTTGACGAAATCGAAACCTGGGTACCCGAGATCTTGGCAGAAGAACCAGCAGTACTCACACTCCATGCCCGGACCCGTAAAGAACTTTCGAAGGTACCTGCTCGATGGGAGCGCATTGCTCGAGCGGTTGAGATTCGTGACGCACTCGGCAGCGAGACACTTATTTTTGGTAATGGTGATGTTACTTCACTCGAGGATGCGCATACACGAATTGCTGAGAGTGGTGCTGATGGCGCGATGTTGGGGAGGGCTATATTCGGCAACCCGTGGCTTTTCCACCCCTCAAAGTGCCTTCCTGAGCACATGGCTTTGTCGACGGCGTCGACAAACGAAACTGAACATGAGGTAATCTCTCTCCGTGAACGCCTCCGCGTCATGGTCGAACATACCGCTCTTTTTGTGGAACTCCTACCGTTTAAAAATTTTGCAATCATGAAGAAACACTATAAAGCATATGTGCATGGGTTCCCCGGAGCGAGTCAGTTGCGTGCGGCACTCATGGAGACCAATACACCTGATGAGGTTGCTGCAATCGTTGATCGGTTTGTTCAACAGGTACCTCGCGACATTCTCAATTCCTCTGGTACACTAAATAGTGATGAGTGAGGTACTTCATGCAAATATATTTTTCTTTGTGACAAGCATTGCAGTGATTGTTTTTACGCTCCTGCTTTGTATCGCAATCTACCATGTCATTAAAATTCTTAAATCAGTACAGAATATTATTGATCGCATTGAAGCAGGGAGTGAAGTAATTGCCGAAGATGTGAGCAACCTCCGTTCGTTTGTTGCAAATGGCGGTTTTGTCTCACAACTGTTCTCATTTATCTTAAACCGTGGTGCGCACATTGGATTTACAAAAAAAAGTGATTCAAAGAAGCACTCCTCTGGTACACGATTAGTTATAAAAGACGAAGACTAAATTTAAATACACTATGGCTCGTAAGGCTAAGGACGAAATGTCATCAGTACAAAAAATTGGTATTGGTGTAGGACTCACCACCGCTGCCGTGGCAGCAGCAGGTGCGTATTTTTTGTACGGGAGTAAGGATGCAAAGAAGAATCGAAAGAAGGTAAAGAGCTGGATGCTCAAGGCAAAGGCTGAGGTGCTTGAAGCGCTTGAAAATGCAGAGCAGATTACTGAAGAAGAGTATCAGGCGCTCATCGGTGGGGTTATGAAGACCTACGGTAAGGCACAGTCATTGACTAAGAAAGAGCTTAAAGAATTTGAAGAAGAAATGCGTGGACACTGGAATGGCATTATGAAGAGTGGTCCAAAGCGGAAGGCAAAGGCTTCTGGAAAGAAAACAGCCAAGAAGACAGTAAAGAAAAAGGCTGCAAAAAAGGCAACCAAAAAAGCGGCTAAAAAATCAGCAAAGAAGACTACTCCTAAAGCAGCCAAGGCTGCACGGACAAGCAAGAAAAAGGCAAAGAAATAAATAATTAACACACCAAGCATACCGCGCCCTTCGGGCGCGGTATGCTTTTAATATGCACGGCTTCTTCAAATGGTTACTGGTTTTCACACTCATGCTCGGGACAGGATTCTTTTTTCTTGCGAGTAGTGACACCTATGCAGTGCCTACGCCATCCAATCCGTACGCGCTGTACGAAGACAGAGCCGAGTTGCCGGTAAGTGCTACAGCGTGGGGGCTCTATGATGCACGCACAAACAAACTGCTTTCAGGACATAACACAGAAGCAGTGCTGCCTATTGCATCTATCACAAAGTTGTTTACCGCATACGCAGTTGCCGCAACCGACAGCTATGACGAGACGGTGATCATTAACTGGCATGATTTAGAAACACACGGGCGCGCGGGAAGGTTTGCGCATGGCGATACGTTCACACTCCGTGAACTATTGTTTCCGCTACTGCTCGAGTCTTCAAATGATGCCGGAGAAGCAATTGCGCGTATCCTCGGCAATCGCTTTGCAGCGCGTGTTGCGCAGGTGGCAGATGACATAAGTTTGGACGCCACAACAATTGCAGATGCATCAGGGCTCAGTAACAATAACGTTTCTTCCGTTGCTGACGTGGCGTCGTTCGTGCAGCACATGCATGATGCATATCCCTATGTACTCGACATTACGCGACTCTCACTGTACGTTGGGGAAGACAATGGCTGGCGCAACAATAGCCCGCTCTATACATCGATAGGATATCAAGGTGGGAAACACGGCTTCACCAGTGCTGCAGGCCGTACGTTTGTAGGCATATTCCATATGCCTGATGGCGCCGAGGTGGTGCTTGTATTGCTTGGGAGTAGTGACCTCGTACGCGATGCGCGCGTGCTTCTGGGCGAGGAAGTGGTTTCTGTACCGTGAAACAAAATATACAAAGGCACTACATCTCCACATCTCGATAGTATGATACAATGTAACGTCATACTAATATGCTAGATGTGACAAAGAGCGGGTGAGGATATTCGATACCGCTATGCTCTGGTATACTGATGGGCATGAATAATGAACCGACTGCATTGTATAGAAAGTATCGTCCGGAGGCATTTGCGGACGTGCGTAATCAAGACCATATTGTTTCTATCTTAGAAGGAGCAATTGCCAAGAAGACTATTCCGCATGCGCTCTTGTTTACCGGCTCTCGAGGTACCGGAAAGACCTCAGTGGCACGCATTTTTGCACGAGAAATAGGCGTTGCTGAGGTTGATATTTATGAAATTGACGCTGCATCTAACCGTGGTATCGATGACATCCGCGAGCTGCGCGACGCCGTGCATACACTCCCATACGAATCGCCATACAAGGTATACATTATTGACGAGGTGCACATGCTCACCAAAGAGGCATTCAATGCACTGCTGAAGACCCTTGAGGAACCTCCTGCACACGTCGTCTTTATCCTTGCGACAACCGAGCAAGACAAGTTGCTCGATACCATCACTTCTCGGTGTCAGGTATTTCAGTTTCGTGCGCCGACCCGTGCGGTACTTCGCGATACCGTGTTTGATATTGCACGTAAAGAGAAATTCAACATGGACCCACAGGCAGCTGACATGGTTGCGATTGCAGCGGATGGGTCGTTTCGTGACGCGCTCGGCATTACACAGAAGGTCATGCTTGCCTCAGGCGACAAGCTCGCTGGTGCAGATGAAGTAGCGTCAATTCTCGGTGCGCCAAAGAATGTGCTCTTAATGGATATTCTCGAAGCATTTGATAGCGGTAGTACAGAAAAAGCACTGCATGCTGTGGGAAGCGCGGTGTCAGCACACGTTGATATGAAGCTTTTTATGAAACTCCTTTTAGAACGTGTGCGCGCAGTCATACTCATTCGCCATAACCAAGCCGATGCCGACATGCTGCTTGAGCAGTACGCAGAAGACGACCGTGCACTCCTCAAGGCATATGCAGAGAAGACCGGTTCACATATTCACTCACACCTGCTGCTGCGTTTGCTTGAAGCGGCTGAGCAAACAGGGAAGTCGTTCCTGCCGCAACTACCACTTGAAATTGCGATTGTAGATATCTTGGGTGAAAAGTCTGCTGCATAGCGTACTATAGAGCTATCTATGAGGGTGCATCTTATTCGTCACGGTGAAACTGAGCTGAACCAAAAGCATATACATCAACCCGCACAGTCTGAGCTATCAGCGGTGGGGCAAAAACAAGCGCGTGCATTGGCGCCTGTGTTGGAGTCGCTTGAAGTTGATTTGGTGCTTTCGAGTGATCTTGCGCGTGCGCGACAAACAGCTGAAATTGCAACCCATACTCTTGACGTGCCTATCACCTATACCGATACGTTGCGAGAACTCCGCAGACCGTCTGCACTTTTTGGTACCTCACATTTTCGTCCCAAAACAGTGCGATATGTGTTGCAATCATTGAAACATAGAACAGACCCACAATGGCACTTTGAAGATGGTGAATCTATTTTTGAGGTGCGTAAACGGGCAGAGGACGTCGTGGCGCAGCTTGAGCAGTTGTCGCGTAAACGCAAAAACAGACCAACCAGTATCGCGGTATTTTCACATGCCCTTTTTATTGAAATATTGCGTGGGGCACTGTGTAGTATCGGTCCGCGGAAGTGGCTCGACTATATACCGATTTTTTCTCCATTTTCTCGTGTGCCCAACACTGCGGTGACCACACTCTTCTATGACGATGATGCAAAACCTGGCACATGCGACTGGGAATTAGTACGTGAAAATGATGTGTCCCATATAGTATAAGCACAGCCCCTCATAGAAGAGGGGCTGGGTGTTAAAAGAGCTGCGAGGCTGCAGTGGGTATGGTGCCTGCCGTACCAAATGGAATCTGAAAAGCATAATCATAGCCAGTATCACCATTGCACGGTATGAGTGTGTTGCTGGGACATGACGCTTGTGTTGGTAAAAATGGTTGCCGCTCACCCTGTTTGTAATACGAACCGCCGGCGTAGTGTACACCGACCGATGTTGCCTTATGTCGAAAGAATGAGGCTATCGGAGCAGGACGGTTTTGTAATGGAAATAGTTTTTTAGACGCCTGCGCGTAGTCTATAACCACCAGTGTTCGTTCGTACCTCTCGCAGGCATATATGTTCCTTCGTAATGCCATGTCAGGTGTCCTACTCGTCTCTACCGAGTCGTCAAGGCATAGGAGCTCGTGTGTTTCTTGTAGTGCTGCAATGAGCGTTTGGCACTGGTGGATTAAGTGTCCGTCGTTGCATGGATGGTTTGTTATTGATGCAGGGACCATCCAATCTCTGTGCTGTTCGAAGAGTGTTTGCCAGGCAGTGGGCCAATCAAAGGCAATTGCTTTTGGTTGATACATTTTAGCGAGAGTGAGTATGGCGTTGTTGTTTTCTATAACGCCAGGGCGTATCCCCACAAATAGGAGTGGGGTATAGATCCTTGGATTCATGTGGCTGTCCTCATATGTTCTGCACAAAATTATGAAATATATACTACAAAAAGTCAACTATACGCACAGGCAAACAGACAGGCGATCCAGAAATGTAATGAGCATAGGTGCCCGTACAGGCACCTGTACAACATACATATAGCATGTACTGCATGTTCTGCGTGTTTGCTATCTCTATACTGTTAGATACCGAACTCAGGCGGGTATTGCACCACACCACTTACATCAGCCAATGCACCGCCGGTAAGTTCCAGTACAAAAAAAGCGCTTGACCACTCGCGCGCTGGGGGAAATATATTAAACGATGCAGCAGGTTTAAACCCAAAACGGGGGTAATATTGGGGATACCCAAGTACCACGATAGCGGTGTAGCCAACAGCGCGCGCTGCTTCGGTGGCGTGTTGTGTAAGTGCACTGCCAATGCCCTCATTTTGGTGTGCGGGGAGTACTGCCATCGGCGCCAGTGCAAGTGCTGGGTGTTTCTGGTGCTTGTTCTTAATGATGACTGGAAAGAGTAGTATGTGCCCAACAAGTTTTCCTTCCACTGAAGCGACAAGCGAGAGTTCAGGTAGAAAGAGTGGATGTTGTCGTAGTGTGTGCACAAGGGCGCTCTCCTCTGCACTGCCAAATGCATGGTCGTGTATGTGCTGAATCGCACCATAGTCTTTTGTGCCCTCAGGGCGTATGTCCATATAGAAAGTATGGCAGATATACACAAATCACCCAGTCCCATGGAATAGTGTGTGCGGTGGTTGTGTGCCGTGTATAGCCTATGGCACTACCGCATTGCATGAAAAAACCACCGACAAACGTTCGGCGGTTTTTTTCACCTCTATACAGGAATTTATGCAACTTGTGTACGGAGTTGTTGGTATTCCAGATAGGTGATTGTAACGGGTACGTCTGGCTCAGATGCAATCTTGTGTTCAGTTTGTGCGCCTCTTGATTTGTGCCAATTGGGCAATGACCCTAGGTCGGTGATAATACCTGAGCGCAACAAAGGTTCGTGTAAATGCTCCATGGCGTCTTTGCCAGAAATACCACGTTTGTGAATTTTCTCTTCCCAATAGGAGAGCTTGCAGACAATATATCCTTTGGCTTCAAAGTATCGTTCTCCTGACTCGAACAATTCCAGGTTTTCTGCAAAGTCTCCAAAAGAAGTAAGTGCACCTGAAACTCTCGCGACACGCAGACCTTGTTCTCTGCGTGGTATATATGTATCTGCTAACGTATGAAACACTTGCTTCAAGAAATGTTGATTGGCAGTGGTTGGAACAGGAAGTGTGCAAAGCAGCTTGAATGGTGTATGCATGAGTATATCCCCGCTGTAATTGTGTGCTACCGAACCTGACAATATCGCAGTGTGCGGATTAGGTCAATCTATGTTGTCCAAATTACCTATACATACATAGGTTTATTTGTCCGAACAGTATACTCGGTGGTATTCTAGTAGAATTACTCCCTAAACAGACAATACTATGGACCAGCACAAAGAAAATCAAAATGTATGCATTGACTGCAAAAGTAGAATGGAAGCACTTGCAGCAAAACTGAATCTGGAAGCGAATGGGCACGATATTCTCCACCAACCACGACGTATATTGACCTTCAGTATCCCGCTTCGCATGGACGATGGTTCGGTCAAAATCTTCAGTGCGTACCGGGTGCAATACAACGATGCGCTTGGTCCAACCAAAGGCGGTATCCGGTTTCATCATGAAGTTGACCTCGATGAGGTGAAGACACTCTCATTCCTTATGGCACTCAAGTGTTCATTGGTGGGGCTGCCACTTGGTGGTGCAAAGGGGGGTATTGCCGTAGATCCACGCGAACTCTCAATGGGGGAGCTTGAGCGACTAACCAGAGGGTTTGTAGAAGAGGCACACAACTTCATCGGTCCTGATATCGACATTCCCGCACCTGACGTCAACACCAACGCGCAAGTCATGGCGTGGATTGTAGACGAGTATTCAAAAATAAAAGGGAAGTTCCAGCCGGGAGTCGTGACGGGGAAGCCGATTGTGCTTGGTGGTTCTTTGGGGCGTGATGCCGCTACCTCAATGGGTGGTGCGTTTGTGCTGCGGCACTTTGTCGAAAAGAAAGGGATGAACGCAGAAGGAAAAGGACTCACCGTTGCGATTCAAGGGTTTGGTAACGTGGGTGGGCATATTGCGCGTATTCTCACTGATTGGGGATACAGAGTAGTTGTGGTCAGTAACTCAAAGGGTGGGGTATACAACAAAGACGGACTCGATGTGCCGGCACTCCGTGCAGCACAGGCAGCACGGGAGCCACTTGCAGATGTAGGGAACGTTGAAGAAATTTCAAACGAAGAGCTACTTGAGCTTGATGTCGATATCTTGATTCCTTCAGCACTCGCACACCAAATCACGGAAGAAAATGCTGAACGCATCAACGCAAAGGTCATTCTTGAAATGGCAAATGCACCAGTAACCCAAGAGGCTGACGCAATCCTCGAGCAGCGGGGCATTACGGTCATTCCCGATATTCTTGCCAATGCGGGTGGTGTGATTGTGAGCTACTACGAATGGGTACAAAATACCCAGCATGTATCGTGGAGCGAGGAGGAGGTCAACGATAAATTAGAGAAACAAATCATTCAAGCGTTTGATGCGCTCCTTGCAGCCATGGAGGACACTGAAAAAAACCTCCGTGACATTTCATACGAAGTCGCAATAGAACGCATTGTGGAGGCGGAGAAATTGCGGGGGACGTTGTAGAGCAAGAAAAAGAGTTGCAATTGCGACTCTTTTTCTTATTCGGGTATCTTTTTCATGACGAGGAGATGTTGGTGAAAATGCTGCGGCACGGTTTGCGTATGTGAGGTGCCTTCAACAACAAACTCGTAGTCGCTGAGATGGTTGCGTTTAATGTCGAGATATTCTGCATGCTCTGCATCGGTGAGTCCGTTCTCAGTCACGTGTCGTTTCGGGAGGAGCATGTCGTGACGAGACGCAATGAGGTCGTAGGGGAACTTCGCCGGACAAATTTTCCAATACGTAAATTCCTTGGCGACATCGCAGGTACAGAGCACGCAACCAGTTTCTTCGGTCCAAGTGTTTCGGTAGGTCGTGTATTCTTCAGCAAGCTTTTGTGTTCGTAGTTGTGCCATGGGGGAATTGTAGCATGGGGTGAGCTGAGAATTTTTTACAAAGGAACACTATTCCTAAGCAGTGTGTGCTTTATATCCAAGAATCTGTCCAAGTCTGCAGCCTCCACCTCGTGGGATTTTAGTGGAAAATGGGGTCACCAGAAAATGGAAGATGGAGTCAGGCACCATTTTCTATTTTTTTGAATCGACCCTGCTTTTTTGACAGGGAATCGGCGTAGCTCACTAAGTATTTCCATAGATTCAAAATATGGCGGACAGGAAGCGATATGTTCTTGATAGTTTGTATGTATAGAGTGCTATCGAACATGGGTTTGTTCCCTGGGGTCGCATATCACTTTAATGTGCTTGTGCACAATTGACATTGGTTCCGTGTGGAATATCGCTGAATTTTGGCTGCACTGCCAAGTGTGGCGTTCGAAGGGTCTTGAACCCGCATCATTCAGTAGTGAAATCCAATGTCAGTAAAGTATTGACGAGCCGGCGCTGGAAGTCCGGTTTCGTGTGAGCTGTTACATAAGGTCAATCGCCGATTGGGAACTTCCCATTTTCACCGGGGCTGCGTTTCGCAACCCTTTTTACTTTGTCTGCCCCATGCCCCATGAGATGTATTAGACGAATATTAAGAATATAGGTACTGTACATGGCATACTAAGTTCGATGACTCTAAAAGAGAAAGAGAAACAGAAAGCAGTCGCGTTGCGCAAGCAGGGTAAAACATACAATGAGATATTGCGCATTGTGCCAGTATCAAAATCCACGCTCTCTCTTTGGCTGCGTGATGTTGGTTTAGGTCAAAAGCAAAAGCAACGGCTGACGGACAAGAAGCGTGCTGCGCAATTGCGTGGAGCTGCTCGGAAACGGGAGATACGAATAGCGGAAACTGAAAAGATTAATAAGATGTGTAAAGAAGATATCTCACACCTCACTGACAGAGAACTATTCTTCATTGGTATTGCATTGTACTGGGCTGAAGGAGCGAAGAAAAGTGCTGACAGAACAGGTATTATGGTTGACTTCGGTAATTCAGATCCTCATATGCTCAAGTTGTTTATTGCATGGCTATATAAGTTTACGGAGGTCTGTGAGCAAGATATTGTTCTGCGATTGCACTTGCACGAGAATCATAAATCCAGAGAGAAAAAGATAATAAAGATTTGGTCAGATGCACTGAGCATTCCTGCAAACAGCTTTGGTCGTACCATATATAAGAAACATAATCCCAAAACTGTTAGAAAGAAAGTTGATGATTCGTACATAGGCTTGGTATCAGTGCGAGTTAAGAAGAGTACAGCTATGAATCGTCGCATTATGGGGTGGATATATGCTATAATCGCCACGCAAAAGTAAATATTGCCGGATCGTCTAATGGTAGGACGCGACGTTTTGGTCGTCGATATCGGGGTTCGAGTCCCTGTCCGGCAGCACGAGAGTCTAAAGCGCTTTATGCGCTTTTTCTCATGCTACTGGACAAGAAAGGTGCCTGCGCACCTTTCTTGGGACTCGAACCGCCGGAGCAGGGGACCCTTTGGGTCTGCGAGCCGTGTCCCGCGGTTCTTAACGAACGAAGTGAGTTTAGAAACCGTCAGGACGAGTCCCTCCGGCAGCCACTTACGACTAGCCCGAGACGGGTCAAAATGACCCTCTCACAGCTAGCTCGAAGTACTACACAGCCACAGAAGACGCCGCAGGCTAATCCAGAGAGAAAAACCACCCAGTAGGGTGGTTTTTCTCTTATGCACTAATCAACCAAATCAGACATTCGTATTTTGAGTGCCTTAGCAACTTTTTCAATATTAGAAAGCGTAATATTTTTCTCGCTACGTTCAATCATTCCAATATATGTCCGATGAACCTTCGCAAGCTCTCCTAGTCTCTCTTGCGAAATGCCCTGACGTAGTCGCTCGGCTCGTACCTTATTACCAAATCTTGTAAGTGTTTTATTTCGCATATCTACACCTAAGAGTGTAGATAAACGCTAACTATAGCTCTACAGACTATAGTTAGCGGTTGTGTTTGACAAACTAGATAAGCTATGATATGATGATTTCGTGTTTTAACACTCCGTTAGCGCCTAGTCCTTTCAACAAACTAAGAGGAAAATCTCATGGCTATGCAAAAAGTAGTCGTCAAGGGGTCGAGTGTTTCGGCTTCTCAACTCAAAGATCTCTTCCGTCAAATTGACGACGGAAGTCTCGGTGGTCGTCACATACAAGCACTGCTGGAGCATCGCGATCCTTTCGCTGGTCCATCGATGGAGCTTGCCGACCACCTCGCACGCTGGCAGTCGATCTTTGACGAAGCAGATATTACCTGTGACACGTCAAAGGTGAAAATTCCTGACCAACAGCCTGGTTTCGACCGTCTCATCATCATTCCGAAAGGGTTGACGATGAACAAGACAGTCGAAATCTTGCGTACCAAATGCGACGTCTGGCTCTACGCCGACGATTTGGATAAGGCGATCACGAAGAATGATCGCTCGAACAAAAAGGCGGTCTACGCCATCTGGGTGCGTGATCGCATTGAAGCGGACGAAGAATACAAAAACATGTCCGCCAAGCAGATCGCTGAGCAGGGAATCGACGGTATCACAGTCTTGGAGCGACTCTTGTACGAGTTGATGTACTTCACTGAGACAGGGAAACCTCTCGATGTGAAATGTCTCACGCTCTGCACGGGTTCGCGTGACGCTGACGGCAACGTTCCGCACGTCTGCTGGACCCCCGGCCACTGCAAGGTGCGCGCCGGCTGGTCCTACCCCGACAACTCGGATGTCAACCTGCGTGCTCGTGCAGTGGTTTCCTAACCCTTGCACCTTTTCCCTTTAACCCTTCGCCACGAACTTCGGTTCGTGGCGAAATTTTTTTATTTTTTCACACAGTAATATGCTAATCATAGTATGCATGGTACTCTAGGACGGCTCATCGAGCTGTTTCGCGAGCGTATGTCCTTTGCAATGGGTGAGTATTCCTCGATATGAATTGAGCGAAGCATTCAGACGTTCAAAAGAAATAGTATCTTTGGTATGAGCATGTTTTAACTTTCGTACATTTCTAAACATCCGTTTCTTGGTACTGGTACGGAGCACGCAGTAGTGTGGCAATACTACGTACCCTAAAAAGTCGACACCCTGATTAACATTCCGAATAGATACTTTGTTGGGGTGTAGTGATAACTGAAGTTTTTCTTTAAGAAATACCTCAATATCATGCACGATTGATTCCAATCGACTTTTGTTTGTTTATGGGCGGAGTCTTTTCAGCGCGTGCTATGCAGTATGCTGTGAAATTATACAAAGATGCTGGTGGTACATATATTGGTCCAAAGCGTGCGGATAATGATTTACAAAAATGGACTCAGGAAAATTGGGACTATGTTGGAGAGAAAAAACAGAGTCGATATCTGCCTAAAAAAGCACGCGCGAGTCTCACGCCAGGCGAGAAGGCGGCAACAAGTCGCGCTAAAAATCGAGGAACCAAACGTGGACAGCAGTGGGTCAAGCAACCAGAGGCAATAGCAAGAAAAACAGCAAAATATAGAAAATAATATAGGTCCGATTTGTATCAGAAAAGCCCCGGGGCTTGTGGTATAGGGTCTGTGCTACACATTAGTGACATATGTTTTGTAGTATGTCGTATCCTCAATGGTGCATATCTGCAAAACGCCAATGGCGCCAGTTGTCCTCGTTGTGTGTATGCTCTTCTGTCTGTAGACTACCGCTCTATCATACAGAGTGCAACCCTGCTACGCCTTGCTCTTTTTGAAGCAGTCAATACATTTCAAACCTGCAGCACCGCGTGGCTCAAAGGGGAGGGTGGTAATGGCTGCGCCACAGCTTGAGCATTTCCAGTCACCTGTGAAGGTGGGTTTTTCATTTGAGGCAGGCACTGCGTCCATGCCGAGATCATCTACAGGTTCTTGTTCACCTGCGAGTCCTGCGTCGTCAGGGATGTCGTTGGGTGCTTCTACCGACGCACTCTCCATTTCGGGTGCCTGTGCGCTTTCTTTTTTCTTTTGCTTACTCCAACAACTGCGGCAGGTGAGCCCTTTTTCGCTTCGTGGCTCAAATGGGAGCTCGGTGACGCCGCCACCGCATGAACTACATGTCCAATTTCCTGTATACATACGCTATGAGAATACTACTATTATAGAAGTGACCTATAGTATACCGTATCAGTGTTAGGGCTGGAATCAGCGAGAGAAAGAACTTCAGGAAAAAGTAGAGAAATTATAGATTACATCGTGAGAAAGTAAAAGTTGCTAGAGACTAGAGAGAAGCTTAAGAAACAAAAAGTTCCCCGACCAAAGCGGTCGGGGAAGGGCTTAGTTCGACCGCATCCAGCGTCTCGCGAACTCAACTGCTTCGCGTAGGTTAACATTACCAGCTTCGGTGCGAGAGATCACGGTCCAAGTATTCGTCGAAGGTTCAAGACGTAGTCGGGGAAATCCATAGAATACCTCTTCCATCTCAAGACCAGGACAGTTGTTGTAAAAACGGAAAGTGTTTCGAATGTAATTCACGATTGACTCATGATCTTTTCTTCGAAATACGTTCCCAACAGCGTCTGGGCTTTCAAGGTGGTAGGCACCGATGGGCTTATCGTAGACTGGAGTCAGTTGATGCTTCACACACATTCGGTAACAGAACTCAGCATCCTCAGGTCCCCACCCAACAAAGTTCTGGTCAAAGCAGACATCGAGATTTCTCCATACTCCTTCACACTTTCATAGACATTTTGTACGGAGTCTGAGGGAAGGGCAAAACCGATATTCTCGCTTCCGCCCACAACCGCAACGTTAACCCCAATCACTTCGCCAGCGGTATTGAGGAGGGGTCCACCCGAGTTGCCTTGGTTAATCGCTGCATCGGTCTGAATCACGCCTTCGAGCGACTCCATAAACCCGCGTCCATCACCTGCGACAATGTCGCGCGAAAGTCCTGACACCACACCAACCGACACACTATTGGGGAACTCAGCAAGCGCATTACCGATAGCGACAACGGTTTCACCCCGGCGCACTTGCTCGGTGTCACCAAACTCGAGGAAGGGGAATGCTTCGGCACCTTCAACCTTTAAAATAGCAATATCGAGCGACGGGTCCTTGGCGACCACGACTGCCTCGTATGAGGTGCCGTCGTTGGTGACGACTGAATACTCAACATCGTCGAGGTCAACGACATGCCGGTTGGTCACGATAAACCCTTCGGGGGAGACAAAGAATCCTGAGCCACCTCCAATTTCACGCTTCTCGGTACCGATTTGCCGCTGGCGGGGCACATTGAATCCACCAAATCCTTGCCCAAAGAAGAAGTCAAAAGGACTGTATGACTCGTAGTATTGTTCAATGATAGGTACGTCAGCAGAAATAACCACCGACACGACTGCAGGCGAGACCCGCTCGACCATATCGGGAATAGTGTCTGAAACGAGGTCACGGGTGACTAGGGGAATGTTTTGCACCTCTTCGCGTGTGGTGAGGGACTGGGGGAGATACTCCGCGGGAAGTTTAGTAACGATGAACCACAATACCAGCAGGGTGGTGATGGTCGTCAGTACCACGATGGTCAATATGGTGCCAAGGCCTATGCGTCCGACCAGAGCAGGATGAGCATTTGTTTGCATATCTATTTAGTACAAATCAATGACACAACTTATTTCATAATAAATTATATACCACAAGGGTGTAGGTGGTTGCTTGAATTGTGGTGTGTTTGTTGATACGCTGCGACGCAGAATAGGAACATAGAGGAGATTTCTGTGAGAAAAGTAGTTTTATTTGATAACGACGACACCTTATTTCCTTTTGGTGTCCCGTTCATTAACTTTCATAATGATAAGTATGGCACGAGTGCACATATCAGCGATTTCATACATTATCGGTGGCATGAAGTCTTTGGTTGCTCATTTAAAGAGCTGTACCACCGAGTACATGTGTTTACGCAGTCTAAGCATCAGCAACGCATCAAACCGCTGCCTGGGGTTGCACGATTAATCGATCACTTCCTCGAGCGAGAATGGCAACTGGTGATGGTGACAAGTAGACCAGAATCACATCAGTCATATGTATCGATGTTGTATGAAAAATACCTTGCTGACAAGTTTGTAGCTCATCATTATCTTGGGCATCGGCATGATGGTACTGATGAGGTCACAAAACTTGATATCGCTAAGCACTATGATGCAACACTGATGTTTGATGACGCGCCGGGACATTTTGAAGGTATTGCACAGCTTGGTATGCAGGGCTTTATGCCTCAGATAAGGTGGAATGAGGATGTAAACATTGACTGTGTTACACCCCTTATTCCAGAAGAAGGTAACGAGGAATCTATGTGGGATCCTGCCTACAATTGGCTCCATAAAAATGGGTAATATACTCACTGCATACGACTCACTGAGACTCGCTGATATTCAGCGAGTCTGTTTTTATATACAAATAAAGACGGAAAACCGTAGGTTTTCCGTCTTTGCGAGGAGTGGAATGCAATGAAACGACGAAGCAATCGAGTGTTTTGAGATATGCTACTGGGATGTATCAAATTCAGAGTCAGCAATTTGGTATACTGCATGCATAGTAAATTTACCTTTCACCCAGTATGAAGATTGCTGATACATTGCCTAAGGAATATAAAAAAGCATTTAAAGATGCAGATATTCGCGGTGTCTACCCAACGCAGATTAACGAAGTAACCACGTATCGCACGGCGCGGGCATTTGTACAGCATTTTGGGCTAAAGAAGGTGATTGTGGCGCGTGATATGCGTGTGTCCTCACCAGCGCTTCGGAATGCATTTGTGCAAGGCGTGACTGACGCTGGGGCGGAAGCAATCGATATCGGTATGGTGGGCACGCCTGCGATGTATTACGCATCGGGGACCATGAAAGCGCATGGTGTGGTTATTACCGCCTCACATAATCCTAAGGAATACAATGGACTCAAGCTCGTGCTGCCAGGCGCGGTGCCGGTCACCAATGCATCGGGACTCAAGGCTATTTTGAAGCTAGTGGAGCGTGGAACCTTTGCTGCATCCAAGAAAAAAGGAAGGGTGACCAAGACAGATGTATTTCCTGCATATAAGAAGTATGTTGCAGGGAAGGTGAAGGTAAAATCAGATAGAAAGGTTCGAGTGGTGATGGATGCCGGAAATGGTATGGCAACAACCTTCAAGTCGGTACTCACTGACACACTGCCTGTCACAACAAAAAAGCTTTTCTTCAAGCTCGATGGCTCGTTTCCAAATCGTGATTCCAACCCAACACTCAAGAAAAACCAAAAGGCAATTGTTGCTGAGCTCAAGACCGGGAAGTATGGCTTTGGCGTTTCCTTTGATGGCGATGTAGACCGCGTGGCGTTCTTCGATGAGAAGGGGTGGTATATAAATAGTGCGGTGATTGGCGCAATGCTCGCGAAGTATGCGCTCCAGAAAAAGAAAGGGTTGCCGTTTGTATACACGGTGTTCACAAGCAAAATATACGAGGAGACCATTAAGCAATACGGTGGCAAAGCAGTTCGCGCTCGGGTAGGGCATGCGTTTATCAAAGAGCAAATGCGTAAGCACGACGCATTCTTTGGGTGTGAGCACTCAGCGCACTTCTATTTTAAAGACAACTTCTATGCGGACTCCGGTATTCTTGCGTTCTTGCAGGTGTTGGCTGCGTACACTGAGGCAGCAAAAGAAGGACAGACATTCTCAGAGATGATTGCGGAATTTGGGGTGTATCACCAGACGGAAGAGATTTTGGTGAAGGTACCCGATAAAAAGAAAGCCCTTGAGAAAGTAGCAGCAAAATACGGAAAGATGAAATCCTGTACGGTGAAGAAATTTGACGGGGTGACCGTGACCTTCAAAGACTATTGGTTTGTGGTAAAGCAAAGCGTGACGGAAGACGCACTGAAGTTTGTAGTAGAAGCTCCCGAGAAGGAGCTCGCTGAAGCAAAGAAAAAGGAGCTGCATGTGTTTCTTAAGTCGATGTAGTCTCAGGAAACCGATGTGTGGTTTTGAAATTAAGAGATGCCAGGTGCGATACATTGACATATTCTGTTTTGTATCGTATTTTCCTATAAGGTTTTGAGTCAACAGAAAGGGAGTATCTCATGTTAAGTCGTAAAGCTGAAGAACCTCTCATTGTGGTGGTTTTAACTGCAGGTCTATTGTGGTTTTGTGACACGTTTGTGCTCCAGGCAGACACGGTACAGACTGTTCCAGTTGCCGAAACGCAAACGGAGCATATGGACGAAGGTCAAGCAGTTGCCGCAGCGGCACCGTGTGCCGAATGTCTTGTATTGCCCGAGGGGGAAACACACGTAAGAAGGGTGGTTGTGTCAGAACTGGTGTTTGCAATACCTACGACAGACGCTCTAGAGCACGTCTCACGTCAATGTGCTGAGAGGTATGTTAATTTCCGGCAACAACAATGTAAACACATGGTTGGTGAAGTGAGAAGGGCGCAAAGCGCCATGAATCGCATACTCAACCCCATCTATGGCAGATCGTCCCCTTCAGACGTACAAATAAAACAGCTCCAGGACAGTGAAGGTTTCTGGAGAAGGTAATTCGAGGCATATAGAGTGAAAGTATGGTCCTGATGCGCTCGATTCAAAGCCGTTTAGTAGCAAAATGCGAACAGCGGTTTTTTCTTTAGTATACTACATCGACGAATTTTGACCGACACGTGTGTGTCATGTGAACATTAGTAATAGACATTAAAAATATACATAGTATGCGATATATTATAGGAATTATTGTTGTGGTGGGGCTTGCGTGGTTCCTCTTTATGAATCAGAACAACACGCCGCAGTCAGAGCAAGTGCAAACCGCTGACACTGCGGGTGTGTCCGAAGTGTATGAGATTGTGTTTGGTACATACACGGTCGATGTGACCGAAAGCACCGTGCGCTGGGCAGGGCAGAAGCCGCTTGTTGAAGGGTATATCAATGCAGGTGCGCTTGCCTTGAGTGGTGGTGACTTTACTATTTCTGAGGAGGCTGTGAATGGTTCGTTTGCCATCGACATGAATACACTTTCGGTGTCTGAAACACCCAAGAAGCCAGGGAAGGAGTCCGCGCTCGAAGAACACTTAAAGGGAAGTCGGTGGTTTGATGTAGATACGTACCCACAGGCCACCTTTACTGTGACGGAGTCATTTGCGGCACCTGATGCGTCTGGTGTCTACGAGGTCACCGGCGACCTTACCATGAAAGGAGAAACACATGCAGTGACATTCCCGGTTAGGGTGACACAGCTGAGCGATGGGGTGCTTCGTGGTGAGGCGCAATTTGCATTTGACCGAACCAAGTGGGGTATTACTGCGGGCTCGGGGTCATTCTTCGATAACCTTGCTGACAATATCGTTGCTGATATGGTGCAATTGCAGTTCTCAATCATTGCACAGACTGCAATATAAACGGATAGCTACTCCATACATATAAAAAAATCGGCGCTGCTGTGCCGATTTTTTTATTTCTTGCTATACTCGGCATATGTCCTCGCTCGAAAAACTAGAACATTTTGCGCGCCTGCTGCATGACGTGGAGCGCGTTACGCGTGTTGCGCGGCGACCCGATGAACATGCACAGACTAATACTGCTGAGCATACATTTGAGTTGGCGATGCATTGTTGGTGCCTCATGACTGTTGAGCGGCTTGACTTAGATCATGAGCGTGTGTTGAAGTATGCACTCGCACACGACATTGTTGAGGTATATGCTGGTGATACGTTTGCTTATGATGAAGAAGCAAAGAAGACCAAAGATGCTCGTGAAGCAAAAGCACTGCAGCGTATAGAAAAGGAATATGCAGAATTCCCGGAACTTGTGGCAGCGATTCATGAGTACCATGCACGCAATACACCAGAGGCTGCATTTGTATATGCGGTCGATAAACTCGTTGACCCGTTGAACATTAGTATGGAAACAAAGCAGTCAATGTGGAAAGAGTATGACATCTCCTTTGATACGTTGGTCACCAATAAGTAAGATAAAATAGCACTTTCAGCAGCAGTGGTGCCGTATTGGGAGTCGTTGGTGCAAAAATTAATTAAGAAAAAAGATTTCTTTTTCCATCGGTAGGGTAATTACTCGAGACACTATGCCACATCCATTCACCAAACTATTTGATACTGCACTCAAGAAGAGTACGTATGAAGAAAATTTTGTACTCAAAGAAGCATTGAAAATAAAGGAGCGGGGATATAACCCTGCAGAGATTCATCGTGTACTTGAGACACTCCAGCAAGGACTCATCGATGACGCTGATGCCGAGATTGTGGCAGAAGCGGTTGAGGAAATTGAGCGGTATCTCGTATAGGTACATCGTTTTTGAGTATAACCGACGCCACTATACTAGTATGATACAATGTAACGTCATACTGTATTTTTGATATACAAAAAGTTTTGTATACACCACTGATATAGCTATCTGCAATACAACACAGCGCACTTTAGATATCTCTGGAGTGTTTTTTGAAATAAGTATGCGGTGGTGATGTAGTAATAGGTGAGGCGGGCGCATGTGCGGTCGCCTCTGGAACACATTGCAATGATAGCTCTATTACCAACAACGTACTACTTATTACGTACTAACAACTAACATATGATGAAACAATTATTTATTCCCGTTGCCGCGTTTGCTGTGACTGCAACAAGTGTCAGTGCATTTAATACTGATATACTCGACAAAATCGACGTTGACCTCTCAAGTGATCAAGTAGCAGCGCTCGAAGCGGTACACGAACTCCGTATGGAAGGTGCTGACCGGACAGAAATTATTGCAGTGCTCGACGATGCTGACCTTGACCGAGAAACAATGCATGAAATCCGGACTGCCGCTCGTGAGTACCGCACGACAATGCGCGAGGAAATCCATGCAGCGATTGATGACGAAGACTACGATGCATTCCAAGACGCCATTGAAGGAACGCGACTGGAAGATACAATCAACTCAGAAAGTGATTTCAAAAAAATTGTAGAAGCACATGAGCTCAAAGAAGCGGGTGACCGAGAGGGTGCCAAGGAAATTTTTGAAGAGCTAGGACTCGAACGACCTGAACACAAGAAGGGCAAGGGTGCACACAGGGGAGGTGAAGGTCGCGGATTTGGTTCACAAGACTAGCTGTATATTTCACTACAACCTCATAGCCTACAACAAGAAAAAAGACAATACACAAAGCCATGGTCCAGCCGTGGTTTTGTGTTGACAAAGTCCTTGTTTTCCTGCAGTCTAAAGCAAACGATCTTTAGAGAGGTGTATTTCATGAGACGAGTAAGGACCGTGTTAAAAAAGCCGCAAGCACTACGACGCTACATTGATGGTCTGATGCAGGAATTGCCTCAGCGTGTATTCTTTTTTATCACTGATAGAACATGGGGCTGTGAGTGTGCTGTTTGGAAAGTTTCAAGAAGCACACTACTGATTAAAGTCCGTGACGCCCAAGGTATATCTGAGTTGTGTGTCGGGAGGGAGTTTCCGCTGTCAGCAATCCAGACGGGGACCCTGTTCTATAGAACGTATCTCAATGAAGAACTTGACACGGATGATTTTGAAATGAAATTTAGAACAGCATCATTTCTGCATCGCATATATAGGGAATCGATGCATGCACAGGCTCATGAGACAATAAGAGTATGTGCCTGATATACCCGATTTAAGCTTCTCCGCCACGAGGGGCTTTTTTTTGTATGGAGATGTAAACTTTACTTTACATATATGCTATACTCATACTTACCTATTACACACTAAGCGACACAAAGTATGAAACAATATTCGATATTCATTGGCATAACCATTTTATTGCTTGGTGGGGTGTATTTCTTTTTGCACTCGCGTGACACAGAACAGGTGACAGGGTATGCACCTGCAGCGGGTACTGAGGCATCGTTTGAGCAAGGATTTTTGGGTCGTGGGTTGCTAACCAATACTGAAAAGTCGTCTATTGACCAATCGCTCATATTTAGTGGTGGTCCGGGTAAAGACGGTATTCCGTCGATTGACGAACCAGCCTTTACGAGTGTTGCTGGGGCAGACGTGCTGCCGGACACACTCGGTATTTTGGTCGAGTTTGATGGAGAAAAACGATACTACCCATACAGTATTTTGGTATGGCATGAGATTGTGAACGACACTGTAGGAGATACGCACTTTGCCGCGACCTTCTGCCCGCTCTGTGGGTCGGGGATTGTGTTTAATCGTGACCTTGGTGACACAATTGTGACCTTTGGTGTCAGTGGCATGCTCTACGAGTCGAATTTGTTGATGTATGACCGCGGGGGAGAATCGCTGTGGTCACAAGCGCGAGGCGAGGCAGTCGTGGGTGAGCGTACCGGTACCAAACTCGAAATCTTGCCTATGCAGCTGCTTAGTTTTGCGGAGGTACAGGCACACCATTCCGAGGCGCGTGTTTTGAGTACTGATACTGGGCATGGACGCAACTATGGACGTAATCCATATAGTGGTTACGAAGAAACCGAAGGGACCTATTTCCCAATTTCTATAGAAGACAATCGCTTCTTTGGAAAGACTATTATGTATGTGATTCCGCGCCCCAATGCCTCGATTGTGTTTGCCATGGAAGCACTCAAGGAGGGAAGTACAAGTACGTTTGAGCATGGAGGCAAAACATATACTGCAAAGAAAGAAAACAGTGCAATAGTTGTGACTGAAGATGGTTTCCCGGTCCCTGGTTATTACGAAATGTGGTTCTCGTGGGTGCAGCATCACCAGGATAATGGCGTAGTATGGAAACTATAGGGTGAAGCTTGCTAAATAATATTTTTTTGTTGCATAATCCTTTCAGGTTTTTCAAGGAGATAGATGTGGGTTACATAAGAGTGGTAACTGGTATAAAAAACACTCATCAGCATTTTGTTTGGTGTTGATATGAGTATGTCAGTGATACTATATGGTATTGTTGCGCTTGCCTTCCAGCAAGAATTTGGTGTACTGGCATTTTGTTTTACAGTATTTATGGGGCATGCACCTGAGGGTGATATGATTCCATACTTGCTCTGGAAAAAGTATAAAGGTTCCTTTGCTGTGGGCAAAAACAAGGCTAATGGGCACTGGGTGTTTGGACACCATCCGCTTCCTATCATTCCGTTGGGTGTGCTGTGTGCATATATCATAGCTCCAGAGGGTGCTGAATAGTACTACACGGTACTTGCACTTACGTGTCTGATGGGACATTTTGTACATGATTCTGTACAAAAACAAGGGCTCCATTGGCTGTCGCCGTTTGTGTGGTCGCACTGGTCTTTGTCAGATGGAACGTTACGACGTGTTCCTGATGAAGGTGTATTGGCATTCTATACACGTCAAAAGAAACACAACACTGGTGCTGGCTCATTGGATGAAATTGTGTCCCGCACAACTACGGTGAGTAACGGTCAGCTCGTTGCTAGTTGCTGTGCACTGCTGTTGCTTGGTGTGACTATTATTTGGTAATGCGATGATTCATTGAATATCCCGGGGGGAACCTGGGGTCTTTTTTTATACACGGTGCGGGTAAATGTATAGTCTGCTTTACCTGTTATACTCATGCTGTGCAAGATATATATGACATTATCGTGATCGGTGCAGGAGCAGGAGGACTCAATATTGCGGTGTTTATGAACACGGTTGGGTGTCGGGTGCTCCTTATCGACAAATCAGACACGAGTATTGGCGGTGATTGTCTCAACTATGGCTGTGTGCCTTCAAAGGCATTGATACATGCAGCGCGCACGGTTGCTGCGGGGAAGCAAGCTACGCAGTATGGAGTGACGCAGGAGGGTGTGGTGGATATGGAAAAGGTGATGGCGCATGTGAACGGGGCGCGGGAGACGATACGTGAGCATGAAAATGCAGAGCATTTCCGCGGTATGGGTATTGATGTGGTTTTGGGACACGCAACCTTTAGGTCAAAAGATGCGGTGTCAGTCGCCGGGAAGGAATACACCAGCAAAAAAATTGTGATTGCAACGGGCTCCAGGTCACGCACACTCGACATTCCCGGTATCAAAGAAGCGACTGACGCAGGTGTGATACATACCAATGAAACTATTTTCAATCTTAAAACACTGCCTAAGAAACTCGTGGTGATTGGTGCGGGTCCTATTGGTGTAGAGCTTGGTCAGGCATTCAGGCAACTAGGGAGCGAGGTGTCTATGGTGACTAATGACGCGCAAATACTTGCACGTGAGGACAAAGCTATGTCTGAGGTGCTCTTGGGGCAATTACTCGAAGATGGTGTTGCATTGCACTTTAAAAAGGAGGTGCTGCGTATTGAGGATGGGCACCTGATTGTGCGTGATGCGGAGGGGAGCGAAGAAACGGCATTGCCCTTTGATGCGCTTTTGGTCTCTATTGGTCGTGTGCTCAATGTCGATACACTAGGGCTTGGGAATGCGGGCATTAACACTGATGATTGTGGCAAAATTATCCTTGACCAATATCTACGCACTTCGAATCCTCGTGTGTTTGTGTGTGGTGACGCTGCAGGGCAACACCAGTTCACCCATGCGGCAGAGCTACATGCGGGTGTGATACTCCGCAACTTCTTTGTGCCGTTTTTCAAAAAAAAGCTCAACACCGACCACATGAGCTGGGTTACGTATACCACACCTGAAATAGCAACTTTCGGGCTCAGTGAAGCAGTGCTTAAAGAACGGAACATATCGTATCGAGTACTCGAAGAGTCGTTTGTTCATGATGACCGAGCGATTACCGAGGGTGCAACGTCTGGCAGAGTGAAGCTCTTGGTGCACCCAAAGAAAGGGACGCTCTTTGGAGGAAGTATGGTTGCGCGGGGTGCGGGCGAGCTTGTGCAAGAGTTGATACTCGCGATGTCGAGTGGGCTGCGTGTGTCAGCGTTGTTCAATAAAACCTATCCATATCCAGCTGCGACGCGTATTAATAAGCGGGTCATCTCAGGGTACTTTAAAGACAAGCTCACACCCTTTGCAAAGACGGTCATGCGCAAGTTGTATTAGTGCTGTCCATACAGGGGTCGGACCCCTGTATGGCGTATGGTATACGGAATCTTTTATTTGTGTCTCTGAATGAATAATAAAAAGCACCGTCGTATTGACGGGCTTATAGAGAAATTTCTTCGAGAGAAGAACAGTGGGGGAATCATGGTGATTCCGTGAAAGAACAAGATAGGAAATTTGGTGTTGCGCGTGGCGCAACTTCATCCTGGGAGGGCTTAGTATAGTGCGAACACAACCTAACCCTACACACTCAGTATACGCGCAAGTTCTTTTTGCGCAAGCCTAGACATGCACACACGTATCACGAGTGTGGTATTGTTTTTCTATGCAAAAGTGTGACATCCCAAATGATATTCCTGACAAACCGGGGGTGTATTTTTTTCTCGGCAGTCAGAAAGAAATACTCTATATTGGCAAAGCAACCTCACTCCGTAGTCGGGTGCGGAGCTACTTTGCTGATGATATTGTAGAAAAACGTAGCGCGCTTATTGCGCAAATGGTAGCGACTGCAGAAACGGTTGAATACACAGAGACTGACTCAGTGCTTGAAGCACTTATTCTTGAGGCAAACCTCATTCGAACCCATAAACCTCATTTCAATACTCGTTCAAAAGACGACAAAAGCTACAACCACCTCATCATCACCAACGAGGAATTTCCACGGCTCTTGGTCGTGCGCGGCAAAGACCTCACGGAGCACTATGAGGAAAAAGATATTAAGTATACGTTTGGACCCTTTCCACACGGTATGCTCTTTAAAGAAGCCTTGCGCATTGTGCGTAAGTTGTTTCAATACTACGATACGAAAAAACCAGTGACTGAAGCGTCATCAAAAATGGAACGCGGAAAAATTGATTTCAACCGGCAAATCGGACTCTACCCGAGTGAAGAAAACAAAGAGGAATATATAAAAACAATTCGGCACATACGGCTTTTGTTTCAAGGAAAGAAAAAGCAGATTATCAAGGAGCTGAACCGAGATATGATGCAGCTTGCCAAAGCAGAGCGGTTTGAAGAAGCAATTGCAATTCGTAAAAAAGTGCATGCGCTCACACACATTCAAGATATCGCGTTGATTAAAAAGGAATCTCGGTTCTGCCGGGACGAAAAAACATTTCGTATTGAAGGGTATGATATCTCACATATGCGTGGGAAAGATATGGTGGGCGTTATGGTTGTGGTTGAACACGGACAACCCGAAAAAAGTGAGTATAGAAAGTTTAAAATCAAAACTTTGACAGATGCAAACGACCCTGCATCGCTCACTGAGGTGCTTGAGCGTCGCTTAAAGCACGATGCATGGCCGTTGCCCGAACTTATTGTGGTGGATGGAGCCACTGCGCAGAAAAACGCTGTGGAGGCAGTGCTCAGGGCGCAGAATATTTCAATTCCCGTGGTGGGCGTGGTGAAAGACAAACACCACAAGCCTAAAAAGTTTATCGGTCCTGGTGACTTGATTACGACACATCGAGACAGTATCTTGCTTGCAAATGCAGAGTCGCATCGCTTTGCTATTACCTATCACAAACAAAAAAGAACATTCTAGCTACCGCATGATGCATACAACTTTTCACCTATGCCATGTGTTAGAATTTAGGTATGCAAAAGACTCGTGTAGCCGTGCTTCGCGGAGGTCCCAGTGTGGAATACGATATTTCCATGCAAACGGGCGCTTCAGTGCTTGCTGCTATTGATAGAACCACCTACGACCCGATTGATGTGGTTATTACGCAATCTGGAGAATGGCTCGTTGACGGGTATGTGCGCTTTCCAGAGCAAATCCTCCAAGGCGTTGATGTCGTGTTTGTGGCACTTCATGGCACCTATGGTGAAGACGGTACGGTACAGCGATTACTCGACCGACTCGCTGTTCCGTATACGGGTAGTGGTGCGTATGCCTCGGCACTTGCGATGCACAAAGCACTCACCAAGGATCATGTTGCCGATCTTGCATTTGCGCTTGCTCCGCATATGTTGGTGTCGCGCAGCTCGCTTCCGGCACTGTTTTCAGTGACCGATAGAATTGCTGATTCATTTGGTCCAAGCTACGTCATTAAGCCGGTGGCGTTGGGCTCTTCGGTTGGTGCGGTTATGGTTGAGAGTCCGGCACATCTTCCTGAACTGCTCAAAGCTGCACTCGAGACCTATGATGAGGTGATTGTGGAACAGCGAATTATTGGTCGCGAAGCAACCTGCGGGGTGATCGAGCGTTATCGAGGACAGCAACTTTACGCACTCCCACCAGTTGAAATTGTGCCGCCCCATACCAGTGATTTTTTTGACTACGAGGTGAAATATAACGATGCGACAGAGGAAATATGCCCGGCACGTTTTGATACTGAGGTAAAGCAGCACATAGAACAAGCAGCACAACATATTCATCAAACACTGGGATTGTCACAGTATTCTCGTTCTGATTTTATTGTTGCTGATGATGCACTCTACTTTCTCGAAGTAAATACCTTGCCAGGATTGACGCCGGCATCGCTCGTCCCTAGGGCTATCGACGCGGTTGGTGGAACGTATGATGGATTAATTGAGCATCTACTCACAGATGCATTATATACAGCGCACTAAGTCGTGGTATTGTAGTGAGTGAAACAGTATGCCGTGTAAACCAAAGGTCTTTGGAGAAAAGGAGGTGCAAAAGCGCATTGAGGCACTTTCTGAGTGGGTGCCAAACAAAAAGCATACACAACTTTCTAAAACATTTACGTTTCCATCTTTTATCACGGCACTTGCTTTTGTTGCAAAGATTACCGTACATGCTGAAGTGATTGACCATCATCCAACCATTGAACTCTCCTATGGCAAAGTAAAGGTGAAACTAGCGACCCATGAACCGAAAGGGCTCACCACAAAAGATTTTGATCTTGCAAAGCGGATTGACCGACTTCGGTTGACATAGAGCGGCTATCCACAGAAAAACTGTACATACTGGTAATTATCAGTATACTCTGTGGTGGACAATTTCGTTCATTTTTAAACATACTACGGAGACTATACAACGTATGTCAGTACAAGACACAGCAGCACTGTTTGTGTGGGTCGTAAATGCGCGCGTAAATAAGGAGTATCCACTGGGATATAGTGTTCATACACTCACTCTACCAATAGATTCTTCAGAAGAGGATATACAAAAAGGGATTGTAGAGAATCCTGATCAATTCTTACAAAAACCAGAGCAAAAAGACACCCATTCTACGATGGAGTATGCAGCAGTTGTGGCACGGCGTGCGATGCGTGAATGTATACGTGAATCTGCAGCACATATCTTGTATACCAGTCAGATTTACTATATAACAACACGCGTTGTAGACCGATCTATATCGTTTGGTTCTGATATTAACCAAGAGCTGCAGGTGGCATAGTATGCACAGAAAAGCTAGCAAGGGATTGCTAGCTTTTTTTACAACCTCATCACCAGATTGAAGTTACGGCACAGTAACGGTTTTCCGTCTCCATATGCACTAGGTATATGGCATGTAGAGTAATTTGATGGTAGGCTGAGTAAGTACGTTCTTCAATGATTTTGGAGGTGCGCCATGAGTGAAACTTTTTTTGTGGGTTTGGAAGCAGAAGATGATGCTGATACAGGTGTACATGAAGCAGATTCGCCGCACATACGCGATACACTATGTGTACAAGCAGGTGCAGAGTGCACAGGTCCATTTTTCACGATTTATCCTGCGGGTCGTATATTTAGCCCATCTTTGGAAGCTGCGCTTGAGAGAGGTCTGCCGATGCCTAAAGTTCCTACATTCAGTATCGACTAGGCGCAGCACACATGTACTCACGACAGAACAAAGGGCTCCAGTAATGCTGGGGCCTTTCCATTATATGCAACACAAGCGAAGAGAAGTGCATGTATAGCCCTTTGTCTTTTACTGCGTTGGAAAGAGTGCGACGTACTCGGTAGGGAGTAATGCGGCATCAGTTTTTCTGCGAAGTCGGTATATATGGGAACTGCCCCATTTTTTTGCGAGGGTCACCAACCCAATGTCATCAAAACGTATGGTCTTGGAACGTTTGGTGGCTTTTTTAAATTCTTCGGTGACAAATACTTCGTTGGGTGGTACCACGGGTTCGAGCCGTGCAACCTTATTTACCTGAACCCCAACAGCATTATCTCTGTGGGTGACTGGGTCGGTCACCATCGTTATGGTGGCAGCATGCAGTGCGATACGCATTTTTAAATCTTTTGTGATGTGACATGATTTCCAATCTGTATTTTTGACCGTATCGCGTATGGCCAGTGCGCAGCGTGCTGCTGCATCGGTATTATCAAAAACGAGGTAGAGTGCATCACCCCACGTATTAGAAACAAGCGGTTTCTCTTTGGTGATGATGTGGGTGAGTCTGTCGAGTACAATTTCAAAAAAAAGCCCCATTTCTTTTTCAGAAAGCCTACTGAAACCAGAGAGGTCAGAAAAAAGAATAGACGCTTGGTGCAGATTTTTTGACATGTTGCTCGTACGTGAAGGATGTCCTCCTACCCTATACCCAAAACGAACCCGCTGCAAGCACGAGTCCTATACGTAGGGTATGCCTCTTACGGAAGTTGTCAGGAGGGCATGGGGGATAAGTTACATTTTACTGAGGAGGTGGATACTATAGATATATGGGAATTCCCAACTACGACAAGGCTCAAAAAATGGCTGAGAACATTTTGATTGAATACGACATTGATAATCTTGTTTTTCTAAGCGAAAAGAGCCCTCTCACTAGTGAGAGGGCTCTTTTCGCTTTTCTGATGACGTCAGGTTTCTAAGTTCACTTTGTTTGCTAAGAACCTCCTGTTCGGACCCTCGGTTCGTCACCCTAGGTAAGGGGCAACTCACAGCGCTTCGCCTTCCACATAGAAACGAAAGCAAAGCGAGACCTTCTGGTGTCGTTCGCTAGTAATTCCTTACAGGAACTGTCTACTCACTAAGATATTTCTCATACTTCAAATATCTTAGTGAGTCTTGCAAAATGACGTTAAGTCATTTCTCACGCTAACGCTCATAACTAGCACCTGCCCGGGCAAAAATATTTTTTAATGTAGGAATAGAAAAAATATAGTTTTACCTTCCACAACGCAAAAACCTACCGCAGGGCAGGTTTTCTTATGTGTTGTGGACCCGACTGGACTCGAATCTTACTAAAACAAATGAGTAACCAGATATAAAGTTTACTTTTATCTGGATTACGAATGCAGTTTTAGAATGCCTTGCATACAGATTCTGTGCATTTTACAAATGCAGTATAGGTTGTCGTCACTTACGTGACTGACAACCTCTTGAAACATCCTGTTTCAACCTTGAGGATATTTCTGTTCATGCTTCCAGAAATATCTCCCAAGGTCTTGCGACTTCACACTGAAGCTGTTCAGGTTGTCGCTGCTTGCGCAGCAGTTAACCTCTTGCAAAGTGCTCCCAGCACTTCTCACTCCAAGTATTCGCTTCTCACCAGTGACCTCCTGAGTATTTATAAATTAACAAATGAGTTCACGTTTGAAGTTCAGTGCACTGTGGACCCGACTGGACTCGAACCAGCGACCTCCTGAGTGCAAAACAGGTGCTCTAGCCAAACTGAGCTACGGGCCCACAGTGCACTGAACAATAAACTCATTTGTTAATTTATAAATCAAAACTTTGAAAAAGTCCCCCAGACTTTTTCAACCCCAGCCAAACTGAGCTACAGGCCCGTATAAAAAATGGGCGTTCAAAAAATTGAACCTGCCTATAATACGAGTTTTGCACTCGAAGGTCAAGTATATTTTCAACGTACTATATACTATACCCATGGACAAGATTGAAATCTCCATTTCAGGTATTCGCTCAAACCACTGTGTGGTTGGTATTCAAACCATGACCGAGATGTTGCATGGTGTGGAATTCGTACATATTGATCTCGATAATAAAAAGGGGATATTTGAAGTAGATCTCAACGAGGTTTCCGTACAGAACATTGTTGAAGAGATTGAAAGGTTAGGATATACTGCCCGCGTGCAATAGTACTTGCACGGATTGATATGGCAGTAGAAACAGCACACGCCGCAGGAGATGGTATTGCAATCCACCTTGCCCCGGAAATAGTCGGGTACGCCTTTGGTGTACCTATCACCAATACACTCATTACCGTATGGTTCGTTATGGTCATTGTGTTAGTGGGTGCATTTTTGTTTAAGCGTAATATTGCGCTTATTCCAGGCAAGGGGCAGGCTGCTATGGAAACATTGGTAGGCGGGGCATTTTCATACATTAAAGACACACTCGGCAGCGAGAAGCTCGCAAATAAATTCTTCCCGCTCATTCTCACTATTTTCATTTTTGTACTTGCGATTAACTGGGTGGGGCTCCTGCCCGGCGTTACCTCAATTGGATTCTATGGAGAATCACACGGCCATGAGAAATTTATTCCACTTCTGTATCCAGGTAACACTGACCTCAATATCACCATTGCGTTTGCTATTGTGGCGTTCTTCACCATTGAGATCGCCGGTGTGTTGATGCTTGGATTTGTGAAATACGCAGGGAAGTTTATCAACTTCAAGTCACCACTTGGGTTCCTTATTGGTATTATTGAGCTTATCAGTGAGTTGGCGCGTCTTGTGTCGTTTTCATTCCGTCTCTTCGGAAATATTTTTGCTGGAAAAACCCTTATTCTTGTGGCACTCTTCTTTGTGCCGTACGTTGTACCGGTACCATTGTTGGCGTTTGAGATATTTGTTGGGTTTATTCAGGCATTTATCTTTGCGACGCTGACGTTATTCTTCATCAAGCTCGCGATAGAAGAACCACACTAGTAGGTAGGTGAGGGAGCCCCACTAAACCGTGTGTCCCTCTCACTTATTTATTAGTAAGAAATAAGAAATCATGGAATTAGAAGCAATGAAAGCACTTAGTATGGCACTCGTCGTGGGTGTTGGTATGATAGGCCCAGCTATCGGTATTGGTATGCTCGTAGCAAAGGCGCTTGAAGCGATTGGACGAAATCCAGAAGCTGCAGGAAAGGTACAGACCACGATGTTCATTGGTATTGCATTTACCGAGGCGCTCGCTATTTTTGCATTGGTGGTTGGATTCATCATTAAGTTCGCGTAGTTTTACGTAGCGTGGCTGACTTTGGCAGTTCAGTAACTAAAAAACCATTATATGCACGAGATTATAAGCACATTTGGTGTTGATGCACGACTCATCGTCATCCAGATCATAAACTTCTTCATCCTCATGGTGGGGTTGTGGTATTTCCTCTACACTCCCGTATTGAAAATTTTGTCTGAGCGGCAAGCAAAGATCGAGGAAGGAGTGCGTGATGCAGACGCTGCAAAGCAGGCACGTGCCGCCGCTGATGCAGAGCGTGCCAGCATCGTCGCTGCAGCAAATGAAGAAGCTGCAACAACTGCACAGAATGCTCGCGCACACGCTGAAGCACAGGGTGCTGACATCGTGAAAAACGCAGAGTCTCGTGCAGAGAATATCGTCGCTGATGCTGTGAAAAAAGGGGAAGAACTCGCAGCAAAAGCACAGAAGGAGAGTGAAGCAGAAGTGGCAAAAATTGCCGTCCTTGCTGCTGAACGCATTCTCATCGAGAAACAGTAATATTTTGTATTAAACATGAATGTAACCGACTACAGCAAAGCAGCACTGCTCATGCTAAACGAAGACACTTCGTTTGATGCCGTGCTTACAAAGCTCACTGCGCTCCTTAAAAAGCGTGGTCATGAGCGGTTACTTCGTAACATCCTCACACAGCTCGTCACTGATATCGAGCAGCAAAATGCAACTGCTGTTGCAACGGTATCAATCCGCACCGACACTGATACCTTAAAATACAAAACACAGATTGAAGATGCACTCAAAACACTTGGCGCCGAAGGGGAGTATCGAACACATATCGACGACACGCTCATCGGTGGCTACCAGGTAACCGCACACCAAAAAACTATTAACAACACGTTTAAACGTACACTTATTAACCTCTATCGGGCCGCAACCCGCTAATTATTCACGCAACGCATATGAGTACAGCAATTATTGAACGAATCAAAAAGGAAATCGAAAACATCGATGCATCAGTCGCAGCTGAGGAAATCGGTGTGGTGACCGGTATCGGAGACGGTATCGCAGAGATCGATGGTCTCGCATCTGCACAGATGATGGAGATGGTCGTCTTTGACGATGGTGACGGTAAAACACTCGAAGAGACCATTGCGTCTGACGCCGTACTCTACGGACTCATCCTCAACCTTGAGGAAAATGCGGTGAAGGTGGTTGTCCTTGGTGACACCACTGCGGTACAGGAGGGTATGCAGGTGCGCCGAACTGGAAAGTTGCTTTCTATTCCGGTTGGTGAAGATATCGTTGGACGTGTCATCAATCCACTTGGTGAAGCTGTTGATGGACAGGGCACCATCAAAACTGACAAAGACATGCCAATTGAGCGCGTTGCATACGGTGTGATGGAGCGCTCAGGCGTTGATACACCAATTCACACTGGTATCAAATCAGTGGATTCCATGATTCCTATTGGTCGCGGGCAGCGCGAACTTATTATTGGTGACCGTGGTACCGGTAAAACAACTGTCGCCATCGACACCATCATCAACCAGAAGTACGAACCTGAAGCGACACGTCCAATCTGTATTTATGTTGCAATTGGACAGAAGCAGTCCAAAACTGCTGGTATCGTTGGTAAGCTCCAAGAAGCTGGTGCAATGGAGTACACCACCGTCATCACGACCTCTCCATTTGAGCCATCACCACTGTTGTTCCTCGCACCATTTGCAGGAGCAGCTATTGGTGAGTACTTCATGGAGCAAGGAAAGGATGTGCTCGTTATTTTTGATGACCTTTCAAAACACGCGGTTGCATATCGACAAATGTCACTCTTGCTTCGACGACCTCCAGGACGAGAAGCATACCCGGGAGACATTTTCTACCTCCATTCACGACTCCTCGAACGATCAGCCAAGCTTTCAGAAAAGCTTGGCGGTGGTTCTATTACCGCACTTCCAATCATTGAAACACAAGAAGGTGACGTATCTGCATACATTCCAACCAATGTGATTTCAATTACCGATGGACAGATTTTCCTTGAGACCGATCTCTTCAACAAAGGTATTCGACCTGCACTGAACGTGGGTATTTCCGTATCTCGTGTCGGTAGTGCTGCACAGACCAAAGCAATGAAGAAGGTGTCAGGAAAGATTCGTCTTGAACTTGCACAGTTCCGTGAACTTGAAGCATTTATGCAGTTTGCAAGTGACCTCGATGAAGAAACCAAGGCACGTATCGAAAGCGGTCGTAAGTTCACCGAGCTCTTGAAGCAGGTGCAGGGACAGCCACTTGCGTTCTACAAGCAGGTAGTCATTCTCTTTGCAGCAAACAACGGCATCTTTGATGGTGCAGCAGTGGAGCAAGTGAAGGAAATTGAGGAAGCATACCAAGGCTTCATCGAACGTGATCACAGGACCGTACTTGAAAGTATTGAGTCAGAAAAAGCAATTTCTGAAGAAACCGAAAAAGCACTGACCGAATCAATTCCAGCATTCAAAGAAGCGCATCCAAACTTCTATCAAGCTTAATGATCAAGTAATCATTACACACCACTATGGGTCTCAAACAAATTAAAAACCAAATAGTTTCAACCAAAAAGACTGGCAAGGTGACCAAGGCGATGGAGTCTGTTTCTGCGGTTAAGATGCGCAAAAGTCAGGAGCGCGCAATCGCGGGGAAACCGTACGCTGAGTCAGCAATCCGCATTCTGCACCGTATCAGCAACAGTCTCGACGGAAAGCATTTTTTTGAGACCCCGAGTGATACTGCCGAGGGACACCACTGCTGTATTGTTATCACGAGTGATAAAGGGCTTGCAGGAAGTCTCAATAGTGCAGTACTCAAGAACCTTGAGAAGTCATTTGCAGGCGAAAAGGAGCGCATGCGCATGATTGCCTTTGGTCGAAAAGCGGTGGAGTTTTGTAGCCGTGAAGGGTACATGCTCGACAAGTCATATACCAACATTAGTGACAATGTAGAACTCGATGACATGTACGACCTCATCGACTTTGTGACAAGCATGTTCGATCGGGGTGCGTACATCAAGGTATCGATTGCATATCAAAACTTTGTTTCAACATTTGAACAGAACGCCCTTACTCGTCAGGTACTGCCGCTTGAGCCAAACGTGCTTGAGGTGATGGTGCGCGATATCTTACCGAAGACCGGTCGCTACAGTGAGGAAGAAAAGGATTTGGGTGAGCATACCTACACCATCGAACCAAACCCAGAAGAGGTGCTCAAATCTCTTATTCCAAAATTGGTGCAGATCATGGTCTACCGCGCGATGCTCGAGAGCAAAGCCTCAGAGCACTCTGCGCGTATGGTTGCGATGAAGAGCGCAACCGACAAGTCAAAGGAAATTGAAAAGGAACTGACACTGCGCTTTAACAAGGAACGGCAGGCAGTGATCACCGCTGAGGTATCAGAGATTACGGGCGGTATCGAAGCCTTGAAGACTTGATTTGGCATACTTCTGTGTTGTGCTTCGGAAAATATTTTGCACTGTATAAGTCAATACACCTTAAAATATTTTCCTCGCACGCCTTGAATTATGCTCAACTCAAGCCTCCAAGGTGGAAACATCTCAGGTTTTGAGACATGAGAAAACACAATATGTAGTGCCGAGTATCTGGAGCAGGAACACTCCTACCTCAGATACTCAGCAGTACGTTGAGTTATTACAAAGAGTCAAATTAGATGTCATTCTGAACTGAATTCAGGATGACATGCAAGACAAGATTTATTAAATTACATTATTCATTACTTTTTTGCCAAAGGCAAAAACTAAGTGCTAAGAGCTAAACAATTATGAAAACAGGAACAATCACACAGATTATCGGCCCGGTGGTAGACGTTCGTTTTGAGGACGGCATCCCAGCGCTCCAAAATGCACTTACCGTGAAGAAAGAGGACGGTACCGTCATCACACTCGAAGTTGCGCAGCACTTGGGACTTGAGCGGGTTCGCACAATTGCCATGCAGGATACCGCAGGCCTCCTTCGTGATATGGAGGTGGAAGACACCGGAAAGGCAATTTCCGTTCCTGTCGGGGAGAAAACCCTCGGACGACTCTTCAACGTACTTGGCGACACACTCGACGACGCAGATAAGCTCACTGATGTACCAACTCGTGAAATTCATCAGCCAGCGCCACCGTTCACCGAACAATCAACCAAGACCGAGGTCTTTGAAACAGGTATCAAATCAGTTGACCTGCTTGCTCCATTTATTAAGGGAGGTAAGGTCGGACTCTTCGGAGGAGCTGGTGTGGGGAAGACTGTGCTTATCCAAGAGCTTATCCGAAACGTGGCAACCGAACACGGTGGATACTCAGTATTCGCCGGTGTAGGAGAGCGTGTGCGTGAAGGTAACGACCTCTACCATGAAATGAAAGACTCAGGCGTGCTTGATAAAACAGCACTTGTATTTGGACAAATGAACGAGGTGCCAGGAGCACGTGCGCGTGTTGGTCTCTCAGGACTCGCGATGGCAGAACACTTCCGCGAAGAGGGAGGAAAAGACGTCCTCTTCTTCATGGACAACGTGTTCCGGTTTACACAGGCCGGACAAGAAGTGTCATCACTTCTTGGTCGTGTGTCATCAGCCGTTGGGTACCAGCCAACACTCGCTGAAGAAATGGGGCAAATGCAGGAACGTATTACCTCAACGAGCCGTGGTTCTATTACCTCAGTACAGGCTGTATACGTACCAGCCGACGACCTTACCGACCCAGCACCTGCAACAACCTTCTCACACCTCGACTCTACCGTGGTACTTTCACGACAGCTCGCATCGCTCGGTATCTACCCATCAATCGACCCACTTGAGAGTAACTCTTCAGCGCTCGACCCAGAAATCGTAGGAAAAGAACACTACGAAGTTGCACAAGGCGTGAAGCAGGTGCTCCAGCGATACAAGGATCTCCAGGACATCATTGCCATCCTTGGTATTGAAGAGCTTTCGGAAGAAGATAAGCAGTTGGTGTACCGCGCACGTAAGATTCAAAAGTACTTGAGTCAACCATTCTTCGTGGCAGAAATCTTTACCGGTGCGCCTGGTAAGTATGTGTCCCTCGAGGACACCATCCGCGGCTTCAAAGAAATCCTTGAAGGGAAGCATGACGATAAGAATGAGCAGGACTTTTATATGAAAGGCTCGATAGATGAGGTCGTTAAGTCAGAGAAATAAGCCCGAAACCGTCTCATGCTGAACTCGTTTCAGCATCTCATAAGATCCTGAACTAAATTCAGGATGACAACAAAATCCAAAATATTACCAACAAAACACAGCAATCAGTACCACTTTGCCGCAGGCAAACTTAAGTACTATGAGCTACGTACTAAGCGCTAACTATCATGTCAAACCAAGAACTTCTCCACGTAACAGTTACCAAAGTAGACGGTCCCGTCTTTGATGGTGACGCAATCTCACTCTCAGTGCCTGGTACCGAAGGTGACATGGAAATCCTCGCACACCACGCAGCCATCATCACCTCACTCCGTAAAGGCACTATCAAAGTCACCAAGCCTGACGGAGACGTAGAAACCCACGACCTCAAAAACGGTACCCTCGAGGTCAGCAACAACCGCGCGATTCTGCTTATTTAAATTGATACATATTGAAAAGGTCCGCAATCTTGCGGACCTTTTTTGTGTGTAAGGCACTGTTATACGGCAGCAGGAAACACGGGATTCGCTTTTGCATACTCAAGTGTGCAATTTCTCTTGAGTATTATAGTCCTACCCTCATCTATATCTGCGCGTTTGATTGCTTGCCACGCTTCAAATGCAGTACTGTCAGTAAATGACATCCACACCGTTTTGCTCTTACCAAACTGCACCAGTGCCATGTAGGTGTTTTGCATCAGCTTCTCCTTCAAAGATCAAAATTCCAGAGGATTATGCACTAAAACAATCAGATAGGCAAAGACCCCGCATTGTCCGCGGGTCTTCTGTGACTTGTCCGCACTTATAGTACGTTGAACGAAAGTGGCTCGCCATCAGCAGCACTTGCAAGTACGTACCGAATATCCTCAAATGCTTGTTTGTTTTTACGAAGTGCCTGTATTTCGTCTAGTGTCAAGCTTGGCATCGTCCGAAAGAGTTTAGCGACAACGTTGTTGACACTCTGCACATATAAAATAGTTTCTCTCTATTGCTGCATCAAAAGATGCTCGTGTCTCCAGAAACAGGCGGAGACCATATGCTGACACACATACAAGTATAACGGTTTTATTATGTGTGTATGCCCGCCAAAGATTAGTCATTGCTTTTTCATCTACAGATAATATCCCCACTATACTATCGAAGGTTAGTATAGTGGGAAGTAATGTAGGCAGCTCCTGTAGTAATTCGTGGAATGCACCACATCGCTGAGCTCGTATTTGCAATACGCTTGGTGACTTGTTTCGATTAGGAAGTGAAATTACGCTCATGGCACTCTCCGTATCAACACATCTCTTCACACAGTACCCCTGTATGAGCACTTTTTCAAGCCTAGTGCAGTGTGTGCGTAATACTGTTTGTTTGGTATCATAGAGTGATTGTATGAAACGATGGTGGCACACAAATGCGTATATAGAACGAAGTATGGTCTTTTTGATCATGCTCTTGAGTATTACTATTGTTGCATGTACCACACTCGACCCAGTCATTGCTGATGATGGCAACACGCATGGTGCGTGTGCAATTATTGGTACCATCACCGAAATTACTATTACCGATACACATACATTGTTATTATTATTGCTTTTGAGCGCAATGTTGCTTGGTAGTATCGTGCCATATGCGCTCGTGCGGTTGCCTGTATACAGTACAATGCCTGCAGTATACAGAGGTACATCAATACGGAGATATTGCTATCTTTCAGAATTTTTTGGAAGTGGTATCTTGCATCCTATACTGTACGATAGTACGCAACGGACGTAACGCATTACTCATAGTTAACCTAATTGTTAATCTACATCATGAAACAAACAGCTAATCCATACCTCACCCCACTTGCAATTGTTATCGCAGGAGCATTCATCGCAGGTGGACTATACTTCAGTAGTGGTGGCAGCACGACACCACCTGCAGCACCAACGTATCCGGCAGCAGCACAGCCAACGGCACCTGCTGAACCAGAAGACACTACTAACCTCGTTCGGGCAGTCGACGAGCGTGACCACATTCTTGGTGATCCTGATGCGCCAATTAAGGTGGTTGAATACTCAGACTTTGAGTGTCCGTTCTGTAAGCGATTTCATGCAACCATGTATACTATTGTCGAAGACAATCCAGACGTAGCCTGGGTGTATCGTCAGTTTCCGTTGGAATCACTCCATCCAGTAAAAGCGCGTGCAGCAGCCCTTGCTTCTGAATGTGCTGCCGAACTTGGTGGTAACGATGGTTTCTGGACCTTTGCTGACCGATATCTCGAGCTATCACCATCAAACAACCGTACCGATGTTGAAACATTGATTCCGCGTATTGTTGATGAGATGGGGCTTGATAGAGTGGCGTTTAATGATTGTTATGAAAGCAATCGACACGATGCACGCATTCAGGAAGATATTGAAAACGCTATTGCAACTGGCGGGCGCGGTACGCCATGGAGTATTATTGTGACTCCAAATGGCACCACACTCCCTGTTAATGGTGCGTTGCCGCTTCCTTCTGTACAGCAGCTTATCGACGCAGCACGACAGCAGTAATACGTATGGTGTGGGCAACACTACACACTGTTTTTAGGAAACCACTGTACGCGATACTCGCGGCAGTGGTTTCGCTGGTGGTGTTCACCTTTTCTGTGTGGCTGTCTAACCTTGCGCTCGTAGGCACAGTCCTCGCTTCGCCTATGTTCACAGTAGTTATGAAGGCAAAATTCCTACTCAGCCTCTATGGAGTGATAGGAACCAATTTCACCACAGTAGCTGCTACATACACCATATTGATTGCGATACTTTTTGGTATCAATGTGGCGTTGCTCACATACTACATACGTACCATGCGTGGTGGTGTGCGCAGTATCAAGGGGGTAGGCGCAACAAGTCTTGGGGGTGTGATAAGTGGGTTTTTTGGTATTGGGTGTGCTGCCTGTGGGAGCTTCCTCCTCACGGCTTTCCTGGCACTCTTTGGCGCAACCGGACTCCTTGCATACCTCCCGTTTGGCGGGGAAGAGTTTGGATTCCTCGGTGTTGTGTTGTTACTCTACACAATCTATATGCTCTGCAAAAAGATTGAGGCAGGCAGCACTTGTCCAGTCGATGTCTAGTATACAGAGAGCCCGCAGCGTCGCTGCGGGCTTTTGTTCCTCAAAACTAATACTTCGGTTCATTTGCGACTCTGGTTGGAATATATCCAATAGGCACAATGCGTACATCACTACTATATGTTGCTGCAGCATTCAGAGCATTTGATTTTGTTTTATATCCATGAATCCGAACCTCACCATTTGAGTATGTAAACTGCATTAAGTATTGTCCAAGTTGTATTGGACCACCAGTCTTCTTTCGCAGTTGAAATTCTTCACTCATCATTTACACCTCACATCAACCTACACTTATATTATGCATACAGTACTTTATATGTAAACAAGTACTGCTATACAGGGGTCGGACCCCTGTATTTTGATATATGCGCAAAATTACCTATGCAATATGCGCAGAAGTACATTTCTGAATGGATAGATAATCAATCCAGCTACAATACCTCCCCCAAATACATAGAAACCCATAATGGGGAAGAAGAGTATGAACGCACCATCATAACCAGCAAGCACTTGCTGACACATCAGAGCCTCACGCCAACCCACAGCAAAAATTACCAATAACAATCCTAGTATGTTTGCTAGCGAAACTACTATAAAAGTAAACAGACTGAGAAAATATGCTCGCTCGCTACTGCAAAGAAATGAGAAACCGGCAGCAGTGACAGACCAGAAACAAACAATGAGTGGTACAACAAGGGTGCCGAGTATCGCATACGTATCAAAAACAGTTTGATGAAATACTGTTTCACAAAATGGTATAAATAACAACAATAGTTGCAGACTCAAGAGTGACTAGACCAACATTGTTTTATGTAACTTCAGAAAGTTAATCATAGCTATAGTATAAACCACAATACAAAAAGTAAGGGGTCAGACCCCTTACTTTTTTGCTATAACGCGTACTTTGTTAGTCAACCTCGTGTAATCCACCTGGATTCTTGCTGTAAATAACCGGGATAAGAATCAGGGTAATGACTACCGAGAAGGTGAGCCCAAACATGATTGCGTAGGCAAGTGGTGACCAGAGGTCTGATGCATAGGTGAGTGGAATCATACCGACCACCGTAGTAACGGTTGTAAGCAGAATTGGTCGGAGTCGCGATACTGTAGCATCAATTACGTTCTCTTCAATTGTCTTTTCTGGGAACTTGCGGCGATTATCGTTCATGCGGTCAATCAAGAGAATTGAGTTGTTGACCACAATACCTGAGAGTGCGATGAATCCCATAATTGAAGGGAAGGAGAGTGGAAGTTGTGTGAGCGCAAGCCCCACAAAGATACCAATCAATGAGTACGGGAGAATAATAAGCACGTATCGTGTATGCCGGAATGAGTTGAACTGGAGCACCAACACCGCAAGCATTGCGACCACACCCAAGATGAGTGCAAGGAACATTTCCTGGAATGCCTGGTCAGACTCTTCGGTTTCACCGCCAATCTCAAGCGTGACGTAGTCTGGGACGAGTTTTGATTCCTCGAGCTTTGCGAGGAACGCTGCATTTATTTCCTGTACGTTACCTTCAGCGGTAATACTTGCTGCAATTGAGATAACCCGCTCACCATCATTATGGCGAATGACACTACTTGATTCACGAAGCGTGGTATCAACCAAAGAGCTTAAGAACACGGTCTCGCCAGTTGGTGTCGCAAGTTGAATATGCTCAAGCATTTCGGTTGTGGTGACGTTGGTCTTTTGTGCATTGACCTGCTCTTGGTTGGCAAGGTCGAGCTTCACTACCACATCGATATCATCGTCGAGGGTGGTGAGTGAGGTTGCATCGGTCCCATATACGGCAGTACGGAGTGTTTGTGACACCGTCAATGGATTGATTCCAAGCGCAGCAGTCTTTTCTCTGTTGAGTGTCAGTACAAATTCAGTGCTGTTGCTGTTGGTGCTGGTGGTCACATTGATGACGTGCGGAATTTCTTTAAGCAGCTCGGTTGCTTGGTCAGCAATGGTGCCAAGTTCTACCAAATCATCACCAAGGAATCGGAATCCTAGGGCAGCACCAGTTGGTGGACCGTCACTTGGTTGGTCAACCGTCACCTTGATATCTCTAAACGGTGCAAATGCAGCCTGCAAGTCTTCTGCAATTTCGGTACTGGTCTTTGTTCGATCGTCATTGAGTGAGACAAAGAAACTTGCGTACTTATCGTCGCGTGACCCTTGGTTGCCACCGTATGCACTTGTGGCACCCACGGTTGTGACGAACGATTCAATGTCCTCGTTCTGATAGAGGACTTCCTCTACGCGGCGTGCGGCAATATCGGTCACTTCACGCACCGTACCTTGTGGCATTTCAACCTCAGTGTAGATGAAGAATACATCTGATTGCTCGAAGAAGACCACGCGCACAATACCGGTAATAGGGAGCATAAGCGCAAGTACGAGTGCAATGCGCAGAATCCATTGGAACGAACGTTCTTTTTTGTGATTACCAATGAATCCTTCGAGCTTTTTGCGGTACCAGCCCTCAAGTTTTTGAGAGAATGCCATTTGCTTTTCTTCAAGCATGGTGCAATCGCTCCGCTTGAGGAAGGTTGATGCAATAAGCGGTACAAAGCCAAGCGCAACCAAGAGGGACGCAAAGAGGATGAAGTTGATGGTAAACGGAATTGCAGAAATAAACTGCCCCGTAACACCACCGACAATAAAGAGCCCTGAAAACATCGATACGGTCGTCAAGGTTCCAGCCAAGAGTGGGGTACTAAATTCTTTAATCGTATCAAGCGCGGCTTGTCGTTTATCGACACGCTTGTCTGCCTTCATACGTCGGTTCACACCTTCAACCATCACAATGGCTGAATCCACGAGGATACCGATAGCAAGAATCAGTGCAAAGAGACTCACAAAGTTAATCGTGTTGCCGGAGACATAGAGTCCAATAAATCCAATCACAAAGGAAAGTGGAATCGCGCTCCCGGCAACTAATCCTTCGCGCCACCCAATGGCAAACACAAGGACAATCATGACAAGCACCACGGTGGTCATACCTGAGGTGGAGAGTCGAATGAGGTCGGTTTCAATATCAGCACCAGCATCGAATGGTACGACAACTTCAAGCCCATGAAGCAGCGCGCCTTCTGTCTGGAGTGTTGTAAGATGTTCATTAACACTGCGAGTAATCTGTGTGATGTCACCACCACGTTGTTTATAGACATCAAACGATGCCGCGTCTTTCGATGGAGCGCCCGCAATACTGAGGCGAGAAAGTGTCGTAATGTCTCCAAGTCCGTCATCAATGGTTGCTATATCACGCACATAGACTGGTTGTCCACCACGTGTCGCGAGTGCAATGTTTGCTACTTCATAGGTGTGGGTGAGGTCGCCCTCAAACGCGACGTTGTACTTCACGCCGTCGTTTTCAATTTGTCCGACAGGGAAGGTGTTGTTCGCAGACTGAATACCACTAATCACTTGTTGTAGTGAGAGCTCATAGCGAGCAAGCAGTGACTGGTCAACTACTACTGTCACTTCGCGGTCTCGTACACCGCTAATTTCTACCCGTGAGACACCTGTGAGTGCTTCAAGTTCTGATTCTAAGTCATCAGCAAGTGTGACTAAGTCGCGTGCGGTGAGTTGTCCTGCAACAACAACCGACATAATCGGTTGGTCAACAAAATCGACTTCACTCACCACAGAGTCTTCAGCGTCTGACGGTAGCTCGGTCTGGAGTGTGTCAATTTTGTCTTTGAGTTCATCAATTGAATCATCAATATCAGCACTCGCCTCAAACTCCACTACCACAGAAGAGACACCTTCACGTGACGATGAGGTGATTGATTTTACTTCATTAAGTGCACCGATGAGCCCTCGTTCGAGTTCGTTGGTCACCAGTGACTCTACGTCTGCTGCGGGCGCACCCGGAAGCACGGTAGTTACCACACCAACCGGTACCTGCACCTCAGGTGCAGACTCCTTCGGAATAAGTACCAGTGACATAAAGCCAAAAGATGCCAAAGCCACCATCAGGAGGTAGCTAAACCGATTGTGTTGTACAAAGAATTGCCAAAGTTTATACATAGGTCAGAGTATTAGCGAATAGCTTCTACACGCTGACCAGCAGTCAAACCGCGCGCATCAATAACTACTTCGTCGGTTGTAGCAACACCCGCTACAATCTCAACTGCTGAACCGAGAATGGTCCCAAGTACCACATCGTGTGCAACAAGGACATTGTCTTCTACGGTAAAGACAACCCCGTTCACATCTGAGAATTTAATTGCAGTGATAGGGAGTACTACGCGGTCAGTATCGGCAGCTTCTGAGACGCCTGCGATATTAATAATCACGGTGTCGCCATTTGCGATTTGGTCTGACTCAGTACTTATTTTCACCTCCACTTTTTTCGTTTCTGTATTGACCGCTGGAGCAATTGCGGTAATGATACCGATGATGTCTGTATCGATAGTCACTTCTTGTTCCACAGCAATTTGTGCTCGGTCGTTGTCTCCCACAAAGGTGGTGATTTCAAGCGCACCGTTATTGGCAACTACTGCTACTGAAGCATTGGTGCCTACAAAATCACCTGTTTTGAGGGAAAGCTCATTGAGTGTGCCTGCAATTGGGGTGCGGATGATTGTCTTTGCAAGGGTTGCTTGCGCATTGAGAAGGGCACCAAGTGCTTGCTTTACCTGTGCGTTTGCTGCTGATACATCGGTGTTGGTTCCTGCAATTTGCGCGCGCTCAAGTGCTTCTTCGGCATTTTTAATACCTGACTGTGCTGCAGTAAGATTGCTCAATGTTGCATTGAGGTTTGAGCGTGCAGTAAGAAATCGTGTTTTGTATGTGTCGATGTCTGAGTAATCAGCATTGTCATCGTCTGCAAGCAAGTCTGCCAGTGTATCTACAAATGCAATGGTACGAAGTGTATCAGCACGTGCTGCTGCAAGGAGGGTAGCAGCGTCAGTGTTGTCGACAATGCTCGTGACACTGCGTGACCAATCATCAAGTACGGTACGGTATGCAATACGTTCGTTATTGAGTGCAATTGCCTGACCATTAGAATCTGGTCGAAAACCAATGAGTCCGCCACCATCAGGATTGGTAAAGAGTTCATCCACAAGGTTGCGAATGATATCGTCAACGGTTGTGTATGCACTGCGGTATGTGTTGACACCGGTAGTCCGCGCAGTGTCGAGCGAGGTCTCAGCGTCACGCACGCTCACATCGCTCTGTGCTGCGCCTGCAAGTGCTGCTTCGTATGCGCCTTCTGCCTGAATCACTGCAGCTCGTTCGTTTGCGTTTTCAAGTGTTGCAATAACTTGTCCTGCGGCGACACGCTGACCAAGTGCTACCGGTACTGAAACAACACGCCCTGCAGATTCTGTTTGAATATTTGCTTGGCTCTTCGATTCAACCGTACCAACCAACACCAAAGATGCCTCACTCCCGAGGGTAACGGCTGGAGCGACACGTACTGTCTTAAGTGCTGGTTCTGGTGCTTCTGCTTCTCCTGAATCTCTGGTAAGAAATAGTCCGAGTAGTGTCAGTGCAATAATGAGTATGAGTGCCACACGGACAATAGACTTCCCGTACCAGCTATACAAGCGGTTCAGCATACAAATCAATATAAATTACTAGCTAAATTTGGTCTATAAAATACCTATAAAAACGAAAAATGTCAAGTATTTTTGCCGTACATATCGATAATTTTGTATAGCGTTGCATTCGCTGGTAATGATAGGTTTGAAGCACCTGTTCTCTGTCGAAAAACCTATGTTTTTTCGACTTGCATCACTTGCTGCGACGTCTTTGTTCAGAGCAAAATGACTGATTTTTGAGATTCGTGATTTTTAAAAAGGCGTAGTTTTGCTACTTTACAAAGTGATTATATTGAAAAAGACCGCCGAAGCGGTCTTTTGTGTGGTGCTAGTTTGATCTCTGTAGACATTTTTTTACAGGAAGATACAGTTCGTCTATGTCTCCAGCTTCCACATACAAACCATCTCCGATGTATATGTGCGTATAGGTTTCCTCACCATAATAGCGCAGGTACAAAACCCAGAAGGATGTAAGTTCGACATCATACTCACTACCTTCAATAATATGTAACTCCATGAGACTGTCGAGCAGCGTCCAGTGTACTAATTGAAATTGTACAAAGTGAGGTGAACAGACGTGAAACCCTTCATTGTGTGTTCTACCTCGTGCCTACAACCATAGATTACCAAGATGTCGCAACTCAACAGGAAGTAAACCATAATCTTCCAATGGTCTGCCATGTGCATCAGTACTTCCAAGATCACCTGGATCTACACACATTTCGGGGCAGCGACATGATGTGTTTTTACGATTGCGTTTTGCTTGCAATACTTTGCTCAGGAATGCAGTAACGCTGTCGGTAGCCATAATTCTACTCCACAGGTTCTAGACTCCTTACACAGTATCATAGATATCTAGAATTTTCTGGAACTTGCTCCATAGGTAACCTCTGATACAATTGTCACCATGTTAGGAAAAGCAAAAAATTTCATGATGAAGAAGATGCTGGAGCGTCAGCTAAAAGATGCGCCAGCAGACCAAAAAGAGATGATTCTCACCATGCTTGAGAAAGATCCAAAACTATTTGAAAAAATCGCTCTGGAGATGCAGGCTGCAATGAAGGGGGGTAAAACACAGATGCAGGCTGCAATGGAGGTTATGCCAAAGTACCAATCACAGCTCCAGGCAATCATGGGCGATAAGGTTCCTCAACAGGGGGGTGGTACTCAATTCAATCCAAATGGTACTATTCATAAGTAACCTCTTTCTTCCAAAAGTAGCGCATTTGCAGCCGCTTCAAGATTTTTGCTCTGTCACCGTATGTACACTTCTTACAGAAGCTGTTCAGGTTGCTGTCGCTTAGGCAACTGGCAACCTTTTGAGAAAGTCTCCCAGACTTTCTCACGGCTTGGCGCAAAAATCTCTCCAGCGGACAGCATCTGCACCTACTTTTAAAAGAAATCCATGCGCACGCAACTTTAAGAAATCACCACACCATATAATTTATGAAAAATATTCTTGTTCTTTTGGGAAATCCGGATACTGAAACATTCTCGGGCAAAATTGCCGACACATACGAAGCTGCAGCGCAAGAAGCTGGGCATGAGGTCTTTCGTATGAATATTGGCGCCATGCAGTTTGACCCTATTTTGCATGCCGGATATAAAGAGATTCAAGAGTTGGAGCCTGATTTGCTTTTGTTTCAAGAAAAGGTGAAGTGGGCTGACCATATTGTGGTGGTGTATCCTAACTGGTGGTGCACGATGCCTGCGGCACTCAAGGGACTTTTTGATCGTTCATGGTTGCCGGGCTTTGCGTTCAACTTTAGCAAAGAGAATGGCAAACTCATGCAGCGACTCACCGGCAAGACCGCGCGCGCTATCATTGTTGCAGGGAGCCATTCACCATTCATGACCTGGTGGAAGTTTGGTGACTTTACCAACGAAATAGCGCATGGCATCCTCGGCTTTGCAGGCATCAAAACCAAAGTGACTGCATTTGGACCAACCAACAAAATGAGCGATAGAAAGAGTGAGGTGTGTCTCGCATATATTGAAAAAATCGCCTCGAAGGGACGGTAAATACACAGGGAGTCGTGTCGTCTGTACGCTGCAGGTATGGTATAGACATTTACTAAGCGTTATGCTCTAATACCCGCATGAAATATACATATTCATTCGTTGTGCCCATCCACAACGAAGCAGGAAATATTGTTCCACTTGATACTGAAATTAAGAAACTGATAGCAACTGAGGGCTATGAGGCGGAGGTTATTTATATCAATGATGGGAGTACAGATACCTCGTTACAAGAACTACGGTCACTGCAGGCTGTAACAGTTATTGATTTAAATCGAAACTATGGTCAGGCAACAGCACTTGATGCTGGATTTAAGGCAAGTACCGGAGATATTGTAGTATCACTTGATGGTGATGGGCAAAACGATCCTGCTGATGTGCCAAAATTATTGCACAAGATGCAGGAGTGTGGTGTCGACGTGGTAACAGGATGGCGCAAAGTACGTAAAGATAAAGGGCGTATTAAAGTGCTTACCCGTATTGGACGTATGCTACGTCGCGCCATGATTCAAGATACGGTCCATGACACAGGGTGTACGCTCCGGGCATATACTCGTACTGCTGCAAAGTCCCTTGATATTCAAGGAGAAATGCATCGATATATTCTCGCCTTGCTCTACTGGAAAGGCTTTACCATTGATGAGGTTGTAGTGTCAGATCGTGCGCGTGTGCATGGCAAGAGCAAGTACGGCATGAGCAAAGCAATCCGCGGATTTATTGATCTTATGTATATTTGGTTTTTGCATAAGTACTCACAACGACCGCTCCACATCTTTGGGTATGTCAGTGTTACCATTTTCACTATTGGTGCACTGCTCTTGGCATATGCAGGGTATCAAAAGATACTTTTTGACCTGAGTATCAATCGAAGTGGGCACTTCTTGCTCGGTTCATTTTCATTGCTGACCTCGGTTGTGTTGTTTAGTTTTGGTATTGTGATTGACCTGCTTATGAAAATCCATCTCAATACCTCTGCACAAGAAAATCGGTATTATATACGCACAACCACACGTGGGTAATACGTTGCTGCTTAATACATATACTATATGCACCATTCAAAACGTAAAAAAATGCTTTTCATAGCCCCATCTCCAATGTACGTTGAAAAAGGGTCTTCATTGCGTATGTTTGCTATTTTAAAGATACTAGCAACGGAGTATGATATTGATTTGGTAACCTATTCGACTGGTAATCCTTTCCAACTAGAACATGTGACGGTGCACAGAACGCCACGTTTTTTTCAGCCGGATTTGGCTATTGGAAAAATCTCTATAGCAAAGCTGATATTTGACTTTCTGATGTATCTAAAGATTGTATGGCTTTCAATGAGGCATACATATGATGTGGTGCATTGTGAGGACTTTGAAGGTGTTGCACTTGGATATTTTAGTGCATGGTTCAATAAGCGATCTGCGTTTGTATATGACTTACACAACCGAATTCTTGATAACTTACATTTAAAAACAAAACCAAATAAGATTCTAGATACCATCTTATTGTTTTTAGAACGTCGATTTGTGAACAAATCTAGTCAGATTATTTTGAACTGGAAAAAATATGAAAGTGATGTGCTGCTCACATCTCGTCCATCGTTTTTGTATTATGACCCAATTGATGACGCAATGATGGTAACTGATATACCTCCACAGCCGTATTTAATATACGCAGGTAATTTTGAGACATACCAAGGGCTGACTGATTTTATTCCAGTGTTTGCAAAGACAAAAACTAAGTATGCATTATGTCTTGTGGGTACGGTTACTCATGCAGTCACTGCCTGCATTGCGGAACATAATTGTGAGGATAGAGTCTATGTGCTCGGTCGTAAAACTGTTCCAGAAACAAATCATCTGATACAACATGCACTTTGTGGCATTCTGCCAAGACGGGAAGGGTCATGTATGAAGGCGATTCATTATGCGATGTGGCACAAAGCAGTAATTGCAAATGATACTGCCTCAAATCGTGAAATAGTTATTGATGGGCACAATGGATATCTTTATGACTCTCCAGAAGCATTGCGCGCTATACTTGAAAATATCGAAAAAAATCCGCAGGCTTTGGAACATCTCACAGATGGAGTACAGCAGACTGCAGATTTGATAGCGAATATTTGGGATACAAAAAGTTTCCTAGAACGGTATATACCGTGCAATGCTGACAGCAAATAATGTCTATGAAGATACTGAAAATAGTGGTTGCAATAGCCTTAATGAGTGTACTCATTATATTCGTTGATTGGGACCAACTCTATAGCGTTATTGCTAACGTTGATATGTACAGTATTGCAATTGTCTTTTTGTTCTATATACCATCAGTATATGTATCGGTGTGCAAATGGCATACTGCCTTGCTCTATCAACAGCTTCGTTATCGAATGTCCTATCTATTTAAGATATATCTCATTGGATCATTCTTTAATAATTTCTTGCCGACTAGTATTGGTGGTGATTTTTATAGACATGCTCGTTTAACGCAGAAAAACAGAGAGATACGCGAACAGGTATTTACCAGTATTTTATATGAGCGATTTACTGGTCTGTTAGCATTGGCAGTGCTCAATATTGCTCTCTCAATATACTTTTTTGATTTTATTATTAGTCATACGCCACTGCTCATTATTGCATTGGGGACATGTGGACTATCTCTTGGAGCAATCGGTGCTGTGTGCGCAGTTCGATATTTTCCACATAATCAATTCCTTGCTCGGTTGCTGCGCTATAAAGTGCGAGAGATTAAAATATTTACAGTACTCTCATTTGTGGTAACACCAAAACTCTTTTTTTCGGGCATGCTGTTGTCACTTATCTTCAATAGTATTATTGCGGTAGGTCAGTATATGTATTTTGGCGCATTTGGATATACACTGGATCCGTTCTATATCTTGTTTGTGAGCACGATTACACAATTGGCAGCGTTAATTCCGCTGTCACTAAATGCCATCGGTATTACAGAGGGACTCATCATTATGTTGTATCTTTTGGTAGGAGTTCCGTATGAGGTTGCTTTTGCTGTCGCATTAATTACACGCATATCATTGATGCTTGCGAGTTTGAGTGGGGGTGTTGCGTACTTTTATGATGTTCTCAAAGGAGACCGAGTATCTCCTGCGTCAGATGTAAAGTAGTATACTTCAATCCCTGTATCATCAACATTTTCTCCATGTAGTTTTGTAAAATGCATTTCTGCGTACAGCCGTATGTTGTCGTCGATATGATATCGCTTTTTTGTTTCCCATGTTACCCAGCCTGCGTGTGCCCCGTTCACGGCAGTAAGGAAGTCATCATATGAAAATTGTTTTTGATTTAATAAATCAATATGGACAACACCTTTCTCTTGAAGAGCATCGAGGTATATACCACGGACATACTGACCAATTAAAATATCAGTATGAGTGTTGAATTGTGTATTGATTTCCTGATACGCAACAGTGTATTTTTCTGACCCTTGGGTATGTAATGTGTACCACCCTTGTACTGATATGGTTGTGATAGAGAATATACATATTGCCCATAGTGCTATTTTTGGCGCACGATTTAGCAGTTGTGTCAGGTAGAAAAAAAGTACCATACATATACTTACAAAAATGGGTACAATATGAGAAATATAGTTGAATGCTACATATCTATCTGCAATAAATACAAAGAATATAATGGCGCCAAAGACAATACACCATAGATATCGTAGTGCGTCATATTGTGTATGTTTCTCGCTGTACAGTAAGTATCCAGCGAGTATGAATAATATTGAGCTTGGAAGTAATGGAAAAGGATACGCACCAAGTAACTCAAAGAAAGCATAATTTTGGGATGCAAAAAAAGTTACCTGCTCAGTGATGGTTGTATAATTTCCGAGTGTGAGTAGTACTGTCAAAAGTACACTTCCTATGGCAGCTAGTGTCGTCAACATATACAGTGTTGTATTTTTGTACTGTATTGTTGCATACAATAAATAGAGTAGGACACCAAATGCAATCACTAAGGTGTTGATGTGTACAATAATACAAAATACAAAAAGGAGTAATGCTCCCAGTGCATTAAAAATTGTACGCTTCATGTCATTGTCTTTGGCAAATGAGAGTGTTCTATATATCAACCATAGCAACACCAATACTGATGGAATAAGTAATGCATACATGCGTGTATACCGAAACATTTCTACTAAGCCAGGAGTAAACGGGATAATTGTTGCAAGTAGCAAGCTGACATGTTGTGAAAATGACAATGCTCTAAATACTGCATAGAAGAGTGGTATGCATATGATACCGAGTATTGCAGATACAAAGCGTGTTGCTCCTTCGTGGAGACCGAAGAATTGTATAGATTGTGCTACGAGCCATGTGTGTGGCCATGCCCGTGTATAGTGACAGGTGGTGCCTATGGTTGGACTTATTTCCATGCAGTCCGTATAGGCACCTGATGTATTCTTAAGCCAATCCCACCGATAGAAGGTGTCTGTGTTTATGTATCCCACCGCTGCATCAACCACTAAGAATTCATCACCATAAAAATTATTTGTATTAAGTTCCCGCACATAGAATTGGCTTGCAAGCACCGCAATACCAGCAAGTATCAGCAGTATATGCCACACTGAATATGGTGCCCGTGTAGGCGTGTGTTTTGTAGAAAAGATATTGATACCAATGTCTTTTCTATACCATAGCACTATGACACCAGACGTTAGCGTGATGGCATATATGCTGTGTATATATATCTCAGATATATATGGAAGAAATCCTAGTCCAGAGAGGGTGAGTATCGAAAATGAAATGACGAAGGTGAGTGTGGTGAGGTTGGTTATGTATCTATCAACCCATGAGATGTGTTTGAGTTGTAGTACTTTACATAGTGTGAGTACACCTAACGCACTGAGCGCGAGCATGAGTAGATGAGGAGTGATGCCAAATGGTATATACCAATGCCCAAAGAACATAAGCATCATCACGATAGCCGTTATGATACTAGGTACTATAAAGAAATGATGGGATAGCAGAGACATAGAAGTTTTACTGGTCTATGGTGATTGTGGCACTGTGCAGAGCCCCTACGCCATCAGACACTATCGTGAAATAGAATGGTTGATTGTCAGCATCACTTGAGAGTAGTAGTGTGTCCTGAGAAACCAGTAATGGAGCAGTCGTGCTGAAGGCAAGGTTGTAGAGGCACCCATTGAACCGGCGGTTATTGGTGTCGTATTGGATACCTGCTGCAAGACCATGTTCTTCCATTGGTTGTGTGAATGCTGTGTAGTCACGTACGGGCACTGACTGTGAGATAGGAAGCGTATCATCAACAACCATTTCGATGAAAGGAATTGAGTGTGAAAAATCGAGTACTACTTTGGCAGTGTGTTTGTGATGAAAGAAGTCTTCAGCTATTGGATAGTCGATAATAGTCTTCTCAAATATATTGCGTGGAGAGCGTACTTCCAGTCGTACACTATGATTATGTTGAAATAAATCCCAGTATGTACCTCCTATAATTCTTTGATACCGCAATGTGTCATTGACGGGTTTCCATGTCACAGCAAATGCCAATCTATCCTTGCGTAAATCATGTGTAATATTGGGAAGATGTAGTGTTGCATCTTGATTAAAGAATAGGCATCCCTCAAATAGGAAGGCTGTGCCTGCCAATCCTTGTGTAGCGAGTGGTTTATTTTGTGTGAAGTCGTAGTAATATTGCCAATCAGTATTGGATATATCAAGTGCAGCAACAGAACGTAGTAACCGCACATTATCGCCTTGTATAGTTACCGATGTGGTCGCCTGTTCAAGTATTACACCTGGATTGAAGATGAGATGTGTGATGCCATGTAATGGTCGATATGTCGATGTGGCATTTTCTAGCGTTGCCATGTCTCCTAGGTCCCGTGTTGGTTCTAAGGAGAGGATGCGCGCACCATTTGTGTCATGTCTTTTTCCAATATCAAGTACTATGGTTCGTGAATAACCAAAAGGTAGGTAGTTGATGTAGAGTGTGTACAACAAAAAAATAATCGGCGCTGTAATAGCCACAATACGTATACATATCTGGATCCATTTAGGAGCCTTTGTTTCGGTTGTATCTTTGTTCTGCTGCATAAATCGGCATGATTAGAACATATATTTCGTGTTAAATCAATACCGTTGCGTGTCAGAATGCATAGACCCATATCTCGCTCACGTCATTTGTTTTTTCGTGAAATACGAGTTTGAAATGGTCTTGGATGTACGCAAGGGTTTCTTCGGAGTATCTTCCGTCTGTAACCATGTAGTCAAATACTAAGAATCCGGTTTTCATTTTTGTGATTGCGTCGAGTTCGGCGACAGAATCTATAATCATTGCGTCTACATACAACTCGCGACCTTGTACGGTGTGTGAGTCGTATGTGTCGTATCCCAAGTAGCTGTGTGCCAACCAGTAGCCGGCAGTATCGAGAAATATCTTCGTGAAGTGAGGGTGGCTTGAGATGATGATGCTGTCAGGTGTTGTGTGTGTGGCGATGTGCGCGTACGCACCGTTCCAATTTGGTTGTGGGGTATATGAGTAGTAGGGGCGTGCTTGATGTGGATTGATAGTATCGGATTCTAGGTAATATGTTGTGGCAGGGAGATACACACCACCCCATATACCGAAACATACTACGACCAATGCATACACCAATATAGTGCCTATACGGTGTTTGAGCGTATCAGCAAGCGCACAAACACCTACTGCACCGAGCATACAGAAAACGGGAGTGAGGTGAAAGAGGTATCGGTAGTGGACAATATCTGAGAAAAATGCGACGGCAACTATATATGGCACGCAGAGTATGCCGAGTATATGGTATGTGTGGCGGTATTGCGTATAAGTACTCATGACACCAATGAGACCAAGTAGTATAAGAAACCAGTATTCTCGAATATAAAAGTTGAGATAGTAGGGGAGTGTGTAATGGAGGGTGATGTGTGACAGAAAGTGCATGGTGTGTTCAAGGAATGCAAGCGTTGCTATACCAATACCAAGCACGGTTATGCTGTGTCGTAGGCGGAAGGATTGTTTCTTGAGTGCATTAACGGTGAACCAACATGCAAATATCATTGGCAAAATGTACCCAAGACCATGGGTTGCCATGGCAAGGGCAGTACTGAGTGTGGCAAAAAACAGGTGTCGTTTTTTGTGTTCTTGTTCTGAAAGAAATCGGTGAAAGAAATATACAGCAACCCACACACATGCAGTAAATAGCGTGTACCAGCGTGCTTGTCGTGACCAAGCAATATGCCAATAGGAAAAGGTGATAAAGAAGGAGGTGAGGAGTGCCGCTCGTACATCAAAGAGGTGTCTGGTAACGTGAAAGATAATAAAAATACATGCGATGCCTGCGAGTACCGCAATAAGTCTATAGGTCAGCGCAGATGCCCCCCACACGTGTGCAATAGCGGCAGTCGGATAGCAGTAGGTAAAGCAGTGATAGAGAAACCCAGAATCAAGTACGAGTGTGCCGCGCTCGATGAGTGTGCGTATGGCAAGTATGGTATATCCCTCATCCATCCAATATGGTTGGATGGAGAGATTCCAATATCTGAGTAGTGCACCATAGATACCAAACACAAATACAACACCGAGTGGTATATATCGAACATATAGAGATGCGAGGCGTGTCATAGAAATTCCCTTGTTTTTTTTACGTAATTCGAGTATAGTACACATGTCAGATAAATGCGAAAGCAATATAACTATGCAGGTAACATTAAAACAAGTATATAGGGCGGGTAGTATCTTTGTAGCACTTTTGTTGGTGGCAAACATTGGTTTTGGTTCAGCATATGGCTATGGTAATCGAGCTGGTGTTCGTAAGGTGGTTACGCAAGAAGTGTCACCTGCAGGAGAAGTCTTGGGAGCTGCCGTGCAGCAGTATCAATTTGTTGCAGATATACGTCGGGGTGAGCGTTCAGACAACGTCCGTGCATTGCAAGAGCGACTACGTCGCGAATCATTCTTCACATTCCACACCTCAACAGGTTACTTTGGATCAATTACTGAATCTGCACTCCGGAGCTACCAAGAAGCAAATGGATTGCCAGTAACGGGTGTTTTGAATGCTGCAACTCGAGCGCAGCTCAACAGTACCCAAGACCCGATTGTGCATGTCGTAGTGAAGGAAGAGGAACCAGATCCATTTGCATCACTTATGGCGAGAGTTGCTGCAATTCTTGAAAGTATCAGTACAGGACGCGACTCTGGCGAACTCTCACGCAAAGAAGCTGATGAAGCAACATCGCAGCTTGGACAAATTATTAAGGCATTCCAACAAGTCTTTTAGGCAGCATGGAGATACAAAAGCCCGAACACGAAGTGTTCGGGCTTTTGTTCTCAGGCGACGTAAGTCATTCGACTCATTAAGTACTTAATGAGTCGAATGACTTACGTATATGCTTTAGAAAAAAAGATTTTATGCTACTATTGCGTTTCAGTAACTATATCGAATCATGTCACTATCAGTCGGAATCGTAGGACTTCCCAATGTTGGTAAATCAACGCTGTTTAATGCACTCACCAAAAACGGTGTTCCTGCAGAAAACTACCCATTTTGTACTATCGACCCATCGGTCGGTATTGTTGCCGTGCCAGATTCACGGCTCGACACGCTCACCGAAATCTCAAAGTCAGAAAAGACTATTCCTGCAGCGATTGAGTTTGTCGATATCGCTGGGCTTGTGAAGGGGGCAGCAGCAGGAGAAGGACTCGGGAATAAATTCCTCTCAAACATCCGTGAAGTCGACATGATTGCCGAAGTGGTCCGCATCTTTGATGATCAAGATATGATTCATGTTGCAGGTGTTGTTGACCCTATGTCTGATATTGAGGTTATCAATCTGGAGCTTATTTTGGCAGACACGGAGACTGTCGCAAAGCGAGCAGGCAACATAGAACGCGAAGTGAAGCGAGGTGACAAAGAAGCTGCAATCGAGCACGATATGCTTGTACGACTCCAGCAGCACCTCGAAGACGGCAAACTCGCCAACCGGTTTGAATGTACCGACCAAGAGCAGCCGCTCATCAAGCAACTGCATCTCCTCACCATGAAGCCATTTCTCTATGTCTTCAACAAGAAGAATGGTTCATTTAATTTTGATGAACAAAATGATGAGCGTTGGCAAGAACTCATGCACTTTATCGAAGAGACGGGTTCTGAGTATGTGGTCGTTGATGCAGGTGTTGAGCATGAGCTCAAAGACCTCAGCGAGGACGAGAAAGTAGAATTTCGCCGTGAGTACGGCACGCTCGACTCAGGTGTTGACTCACTTATTCGTGGCGCGTATCACCGATTGGGATTGATGTCATACTTCACAACAGGAGAGACTGAGACACGTGCATGGACGGTAAAAATAGGAGCAACTGGACCAGAAGCAGGCGCAGCGATTCATACTGATTTCAAAGATAAATACATTCGAGCGCAGGTTGTGTCATTTGAGGACCTTGTACAGGCAGGTAGTATCGCAGCAGCACGTGATGCTGGAAAATTGCGGACGGAAGGGAAGGAGTATGTCGTTTCGGACGGCGACGTCATCGAGTTTTTAATATAGCCCAAAATATCTGTCACCCTGAACTCGTTTCAGGGTCTCGTAAGATTCTGAAACAAGTTCAGAATGACACAGTGGAAAATCTCACAACATACTTGCAGCATTCCTCGCCGCTTCGCGTCGCGAACCTCACGAAACTGTAAGACGCAAAATAAATTAAGATTTGTCTGTCTGGCGAATGTCCTAGGGGTCCCCTAGGACATTTTGCGTTGATGTATACTATCTGCCATGAGCAATTGGTTTGTATATCTACTAGAATGCAGTGACGGTACGTTTTATACCGGTATCACAACAGATATTGACCGGAGAGTCGAAGAGCATAACAACGGACCAAAAGGCGCAAAATACACCAAAGCGCGCCGCCCGGTGCACCTTGTCTACCAAGAAACGTGCGCTACACGCAGCCAAGCCGGGCAGCGTGAATATGCGCTCCGCAAGCTTTCAAGAACCGAAAAAATTAAGCTTGGAAAGAAAACCTAGGGGACCCCTAGACCATTTGAGACTGGTTCTTAGGTTTATTCATTGTGTTATCTGGATTTTCAGGTACACTGCTTGGGTTATATAGGTAACTTTTTATGCGCAACAGGCGCATTTTATTATCATAAACGCTCTGCGGGGCGCCACAGGACACATGACACCAAAAGAAATTAGAAATATTGCGATAATCGCGCACGTTGACCACGGGAAGACCACACTGACCGATGCGTTGATGCGTCAAACCGGCGCAGTCGAGAACGCCACTGCTTCAATGGACTCAAACTCACTCGAGCAAGAACGAGGCATCACTATTTATGCGAAAAACACCTCTATTGAGTACAAAGACACGAAAATCAATATCGTGGACACTCCAGGTCACGCTGACTTTGGTTCTGAGGTAGAGCGCGTGCTTCGCTCTATCGATTCTGTGCTCCTTGTGGTTGACGCGCAGGAAGGACCCATGCCGCAAACGCGCTTTGTGCTCAAGAAGTCACTTGAGCTTGGACTCAAGCCGATTGTCGTCATCAACAAAATCGACAAGCCCGCAGCAAACCCCGAGCACTGTGAGGAACTCGTACTCGAGCTCTTTCTTGAGCTCGGTGCAAACGATGAGCAATGTGACTTCGAAGTCGTATACGCTATTGGGCGCGATGGTATTGCAAAGCGAAATATGGAGAATGAATCCACCGACCTTACACCACTCCTTGAAACTATTATTGAAAAGGTAGCGCCAGCAGCCGGATACAACGCGAGCGATGCACTTGCCATGCAGGTGTTTAACCTTGGCTATGACGATTTCATGGGACGCTTGGCTATCGGACGAATATATCGAGGTGCTGCAAAGACTGGTGACCCGGTATTTGTGATGCATGAGGGCAGGGAGACCAAGAAGGGGAAGATTACCAAAATGTTCACCTTCAAGGGTATGGAGCGTACCGAAGTGAAAGAGGCGTACGCAGGCGACATCGTCCTTGTCTCAGGATTCAGTGACATCAATATTGGTGACACTATTTCAGACAAAGAAGATACGGAACTCCTTCCGACCATTGCAGTAGACGAACCAACCATTGGACTCAACTTCCTCGTGAACAACTCTCCATTTGCCGGGCAAGACGGAAAGTACGTTACCTCACGCCAAATTAAAGAACGGCTTGAAAAAGAACTCGAGGTGAATGTAGGGCTTAAGGTTGATTTCTCAGGTGGCGATGTGTTTAAGGTATATGGTCGTGGAGAGATGCACATCTCTATTCTCCTTGAGAACATGCGCCGCGAAGGATATGAGATGCAGGTATCACAGCCGCAAGTTATTATTCAGGAAATCGACGGCGTGCAGCACGAACCGTTTGAAGAAGTGATTATCGACGTACCAGAGTCATGTCAGGGGACCGTGATTGAGAGCCTTGGAAAGCGTGGCTTCATCATGCAAAACATGATTCCTGAAGAGAACCAGGTGCGACTTATTTTTGAGGGACCAACTCGGGGACTTCTTGGGTACCGCGGACAATTTATTATTGAAACAAAAGGAGAAGGCATTCTCTGTTCACGCGTGCTTGAATTCCGCCCGCACGCGGGAGATATTCAGAAGCGTATCACCGGCTCAATGGTCGCCATGGCAGCAGGGAAGGCGCTTGGCTTTGCACTCTGGAACCTCCAGGATCGCGGTACGCTCTATATTGGCCCTGGAACGGAAGTGTACGTTGGTATGGTGGTCGGCAACACCTCAAAGGGTGAGACTATGGTGGTAAACCCTACTAAAGGCAAGCAGCTCACGAACATCCGCTCATCAAGCTCAGACGACGCCGTCGACCTCACTCCACACCAACCAATCAATATTGAAAAAGGTCTTGAGATTATGGCAGACGATGAATATCTCGAAGTGACACCAAACTCAGTTCGCCTTCGAAAACAAGACTTGCGCGTGAAGTAAGCTGATTCGGTATAGCGTATATGAAAAAGCCCGTAATGCTCATATGAACATTACGGGTTTACTGGTCTATGTAGAGGCTACTACTCCCGATCATCACAAAAATCCTCAGGTGCCGCTACCAAACCTTCGGACGTGCTGCGGTCATTACTGGTGTCATGCGCAGGTCTTTTCAACATAACCTGCCCATGCGGCATGACCCACACTCGATACCTAAGATCGTAGCCAGCTTGCACAATCCATTGATTAAGCAAGGCTCTGTAAAATTTTCTGATAAATGTAAAGTTATCTTGATGATGTGTTACTTCAAAAATAGTGGGTTCGTGAGTGATGTACCATGCTTTGAGGTGAAATAAGTGCCTCAGTGACTTTTCGAGTGTGCCCGCAAAAATATCCTCTGAGTGATGCTCATATGAGGTATCCAATGGTATGAGTGCGGGTTCATCCTCATTTTTTATTGCAGTAATTATTTCTTGAGTTAGTTTATGTGAAGGAAACCTCACTACTCCTCTATGCTGAATCAGTAATACACTGATGAACAGAACAATGTATGTACCACCTTACAACATACCCGCTGCAAATCAATATTGAAAAAGGTCTTGAGATTATGGCAGATGATGAGTGTCTTGAGGTGACACCAAATACAGTGCGGTTATGGAAGCAGGGTTTGCAGGTGAAATAAAAAATCCCGGAACCACATGGCAGTTCCAGGTTTTTTGGGTGGCTTGTAGATTAAGCCTTAAAAGAGGTGTCGAGTCATTGGGTGTTATGTATGCACTGAGTATATATCAGCACCGGATAGCGGCAGTTTTGCTGTCGTTCGACTTACATACAAATATCCATTATAGACACCGAGTATTGCAATTTCATTTTCACCTGCAAGACTGTTCGGTCGATATGCAATGAAGTGATCTACCAGGTTCTGCTCAAGCCACTGGTCACACACAAGCCATACCCTTTGTGCAGCCTGCTCTGCTTTCATGTGTCTCTTCTCTTGCGTCGCCAGATACAAGTTACTGAGACACTGTATTTCATGCTCAATTCGACTCATAAGATGCAGCACCTTGTAATAATTGAGAGGTACTCGCGTATTGATTTTGATAGCACCAACACCAGGTGCTGTTTCACCAGACGGATATGTTGATGGCATACCCCTCTGACATGCTTGATCGATAATCTGCAGTGCATTTTCGTAAGCCATGTATTTCCTCCAGACAGAAATCTATACGTGAAGATAGCATGCAAGCATCACAAGTCAATGTGAAAATGGCCAGAGGGAGTCTCTGACCATTTGTACAACGTAGAGGGTTTTGTACTAGTCTTAGTCTTTGAGGTCGCCGCTGATATCTTGTTGCAAGGGACTTGGAACATTGGGGTTCCATTCGGCGTCGATGTGCCCGTGTTTTTCTTCGTACTGCTCAACTTGATTGGTGAGGTATTGTGCGAGGCGCTTCATGTGTCCTGCTGAGAGTGCGTAGATATTGGCATGGGCTCCTGAAGAGAGGCCCATGATGAAGTACTCGGGGGTAAAGCCGACTTTAATATTTTCACAAAACTGTTTTGGCGCTTTTTGGAGATCCTCTGGTTTCATAGATTAGTAGCTAGTTATTAGTAGTTAGTAATTAGTGGGTTGTAGTTAGAGTGTAGAAGGTAAAAAGAAGTGCGTATTACTGAATTCGATAATATATCTTAGATCATGATTATAGCATTATTCCTATTGCAAGATACTGGATTGCCTGCCTGTGCGTGTCCGCCTGCTTGCCTGCGCCCGGCGCGCAAGCAGGCAGTCAGGCTTCGCAGGCTCGCAATGACGAACGCTACGCGTTCGTCATTGCGAGGAGCGTGCG
>JAJOLD010000001.1:142882-143356 GCA_021129515.1 Minisyncoccota bacterium | reverse complement strand
CTTCGCAGGCTCGCAATGACGAACGCTACGCGTTCGTCATTGCGAGGAGCGTGCGACGAAGCAATCCAGGGTTATGCCACTACATTTGAATTGCATAGAAGCAGAAAAAAGTGCATACTAAATTATAAGGACTATCCACTAATATAACCACCATGCAACAACAAGTAAAACATTCCGTACTCCAATTGGGAGCACTCACAACACTCTTTGTCTCAATCGGGTCGTTAATCGCACTCTTGTTCAACATTATCACACTCGCGTTTCCTGACGCAGCAGACACGTACTGGATGAAGGGGGTTGCTAGTGAGGGGATTCGCTTTAGCATTGCGCTCCTCATTGTGTTTTTCCCGGCATACTTGGTGCTCACACGTATTGTGAACCGGGCACGCCGCAAAGACGGAGCGGACTATCTCGGACTCACCAAGCTCCTCATCTACCTCGCGCTCCTCGTGGGAGGGTTGGTGATTCTCGGCG
>JAJOLD010000001.1:46605-142783 GCA_021129515.1 Minisyncoccota bacterium | reverse complement strand
GGTACTATGTGCTCGATCTTCGTGGTTATTGGGACAAGCGCGAGAGGTATTCATGTATGTATGGCATTGCGGTGTCAGTAGTGGTGCTTGCCGTAGTTGTGGTGGGATTCTTCTATACCGAAACACCATCTGAGGTGCGTGAAATGCGCATTGATGCCGAGCAGGTTGATGACCTGCGCGATATCCAGTGGCGCGTACAAGAGTATTATCAAAAGCATACTGCGCTCCCCGAAACACTTGATGGACTCTCAGCGCTCGATACAAACCTCACCGAAGCGCCGGAAGGGCGTGAGGCGTATATATACGCAGTAACGGGAGAGAATACTTTTGAACTCTGCGCAACATTCATGTATCCATCAGCGGATAATAGAGTAAGAGTATACGAACCATCATATAGGCTCCCAATGATTGAAAAAGAATTCATCATGAACTCAGAGAATTGGGAATGCTATTGGGGACACTATAGTGGCAAGTGGTGCTTCGAGCGGACGATTGATACTGATGGGCAATTAATTAAAAACCAACGCATCATACTGTGACGCTCTGCATCGGTGGTTTCCGTATCATATGGTCGTAGGACTCTTTCTTGTGCTTTGGTCCATTCGTATTGTGTGCCGTATTTTTGCACCTTTCCTTGTGCTAATAAGAGGCGGTCGGTTGCAGCTGCATATAACCATCGTGCGTCACTGCACCCCATATCCATAGATATTTTTGCGTACTCCTGAGCAACCCAAAAATACTCCTCTTTGCTGCCATGATGAAAAAGCATGGCGATTCTGTAGTAGTCATTCTCGGTCCGTATCTGGCCGTGTTGTAGCAATACTTTTGCTTTCTCAATCCTTCATGAGTGCGGCATTGTTCTTACTGTTGCCCTGCATAGAGTTTCAGTGTACATGCTTCGGTTATGGGATGCCACCATATGCAACAAACTAAGTCATCCGACTAATTAGTCGGATGACTTAAGTGGCATTATTTTGTAATAGAAACCTGGATTGCTTTACATAGTAGCAAATCAAGGCATAATGAGGTTCTATTAGTTTTGTATTTTACAAGGTCGGACCTTGTAGAGTGTGGTGAAATAAAAATATGCACAAGAAGTTTGACCATCAGGAGATTGAGAAAAAGTGGCAAGAGACATGGAAAAAGGACGGACTCTATGATGTGGGAGACCGAGACGATTCTAAAGAAAAGGAATACGTGCTGGTTGAGTGGCCGTATCCTTCAGGGAATCTCCATATTGGTCACTGGTTTGCGTTTGCTGTCGTCGATATCTTTGCGCGTGCACACCGTATGCAAGGGAAGCAGGTGCTTTTCCCGATGGGATTTGACGCCTTTGGGCTTCCTGCAGAAAACGCTGCAATCAAAAACAACACCAACCCAAAAGTCTGGACTGAATCGAATATCGAGTACATGAAGGGGCAGCTCAGCGCGATGGGCAACTCCTTCTCATGGGACAAAACCACAAGCTCAACCGACCCCGAATACTACAAGTGGACACAGTGGATGTTCACGAAGTTTTTTGAAAACGATATTGCATTCCGCGGTACCGGTATGGTGAACTGGTGTCCGTCGTGCAACACGGTGCTTGCAAACGAGCAGGTTATTGCAGATGCCTGTGAGCGATGTGGAGATGTGGTTGAGAAAAAGGAGATGGAGGAGTGGAAACTCCGCATTACGCAGTTTGCTGATGCACTTATTGACGATCTCGATGACCTTGAATGGCCCGAATATATTAAAGAAGCACAGCGGCAGTGGATTGGCCGCTCAGCGGGTGCTGAAATTCCATTTACCCTCTCAACCGGAGAGGAGCTCAAAGTATTTACCACACGCCCTGACACACTCTTTGGCGCAACGTATATGGTGATGGCGCCTGAGCATGAGCTGGTAGCCGCTCACAAAGACGAAATCACGAACTGGGATGAAGTTGCTGCATACATTAAAACATCACAGAAAAAGAGCGAGCAAGACCGACTCGATGCAACAAAAGAAAAAACAGGTGTGAAGCTTGAAGGTATCACCGCAACAAACCCAGCAAATGGTGATGAGCTACCGGTCTATATCGCTGACTATGTCCTCGCAGGGTATGGAACGGGAGCAATCATGGCAGTACCCGCACATGATGGGCGTGACTTTGCGTTTGCAGAGAAATATGGCATACAGATAAAGCATGTTGTAACCAATATTCCTGAAAATGTGAAGGCTGCTGGTGCCGTGCTCATAAACAAGAAAGGTGAGGTGTTGCTCCAAAAGAGGACATTGGATGCACCAACTTCACCTGGATTGATTGGTCCGTTTGGTGATGTGCGAGAAGAAGGAGAAACTGTACTAGAATGTTTGGCTCGAGAATTACAGGAAGAGCTAGAGTTAGATATACAAACGAATGGTTCTGCTCCGCGGTTATGGTATCAAACACCTTCTAAAAGCCAACCTGAAAAAGTAAACGCAATATTCTTAATTACGGATGTTGATGATGGTGCGTTAGTGCTTCATGAAGGAGAATCAATTTTTAAGCTCGATTCTATAGAGCACTTGGAGACGCTTAATCCTGAAGAAAGAAGTAATACATTTAAACAATGTATGCTTTCGCAGCTCAATGAATTGCATACAACACCGGGTACACTTATTAACTCCGGCGACTTCGACGGCATGGATTCTGAAGAAGCAAAGATTGCCATCACTGAAAAGGTGGGCGGAAAAATGACCAATACCTACCGACTCCGTGACTGGTCTATTGGGCGCCAGCGATACTGGGGTGTGCCAATTCCTATTGCGTACGACCCTGAAGGAAACCCACATGCAATTCCAGAAGAGCACCTTCCATGGAAACTTCCGGAAGATGTGGACTTCACGCCAACCGGTGAACCTCCACTTGCGAAGAGCGCTGAGCTTAAAGAACGCGTTGAAAAGATTTTTGGGGAAGGATGGACACCAGCGGTTGAGACGATGGATACCTTTGTGGATTCATCATGGTATTTCTTGCGCTACATCGACAACAAAAACGACGACTCACTCTCCTCAAAAGAAGTACAGAAAGATTGGATGCAAATCGACTACTACTTTGGTGGTTCAGAACACACCACCATGCACGTTTTGTACTCGCGTTTTTGGCAGAAGGCGCTCTATTCACTCGGCCTTGTCGAGCACAATGAGCCATACAAAAGACGACTGAATCGCGGACTGGTACTTGGTCCCGATGGCAACAAGATGAGTAAGTCGAAGGGGAATGTGATTGACCCAGATGAGCAGGTGCGTAACCTCGGTGCCGACACCGTAAAAATGTACCTTGCCTTTATGGGACCGTACGGCGAGCCGGGCAATTATCCGTGGGACCTCGATGGCATCACTGGCCTTAAACGTTTCTTAGAGCGCGTCTATGGGCTTTCAGAGCACATTACTGACACAGAACCCGAAGAGATTACCAAACAGTTGCATAAGACCATAGCGAAAGTCAGTAGCGATATCGAAGACCTTAAGTTCAACACAGCAATCAGTACCATGATGGTTTTTGTAAATACGGTTGAGAAGCAGTCACTGACCAAAGAGACCTACACTACGTTCCTTAAGCTTCTTTCAGCGTTTGCGCCGCACCTCACTGAAGAACTTTGGCATGAAGCGGGGAACAGTACTTCAATTCACCTTGAGGCATGGCCTGAAGCAGACGAATCACTCACGAAAGACGATGTGGTGACTGTTGGTGTGCAGGTTAACGGCAAAATACGCGGCACCGTGGATATTGCGCCTGATGCAACGGAAGACGAGGCAATGGCTGTGGTCAAAAATGATGCGGGATTGGCAGCTCGCCTTGAAGGAGAGGTTGTGAAGGTGATTTACGTACCTGGGCGTATCATTAATATTATGCAGAAGTAGCTTGGCTGTGTTTGTGGTGTTTGCCGAGCATACTGCTTCATTACTGGATTGCTTTGTCACTCCGCTTCGCTCCATTCCTCGCAAGGACGTTCAAAAGCAAGTCTTTTGAACGTCGGTACATGCGAAGTATGTGTCATTGCGAAGCCTGCTTGCGCGCCTGGCGCAGGCAATCCAGCGTCGCGTAACCCACAGCACCATATTATTTGACGAATGTGAAATAACGTGATACAAAGGTTGCTGCCTATACGGGTACTTAAGCAAATAGCGTGAGTTTCAAAGAAATATGATTACGTTTAAACCAAAACAAATAACAAAAAAGCTGCTAGCAACACTTCCTGACCGAGCGCGGGATGTGCTTGAAAAGCGGTATGGACTGGGGAAATCACCTGATGCTCACACTCTTGAATCCATCGGACAGACATACGGTATTACCCGCGAGCGTGTCCGACAGATTGAAAACTACGGTATTCAGTCCATTCAGAAGTCAGACCTCTACACAGAACATGAAGCAGTGTTTGAAGAACTGCGCACCATTATTGACTCGCTTGGATGTGTAATTAGTGAAAAAGCATTGCTTGATGAACTTTCACAAGACCGCGCAACCCGTAATCATATTTATTTCTTGCTTGTACTCGGAGATCCCTTCTATCGTAGTAAAGAAAATAGCGCGTTTTATCATCGGTGGTACACCAAGCGAAAGGTGTCTGAAATCGTTGAGAAAGCACTCCAGAAAATTTATGCATCACTCGATGAGCATGATTTGATTTCTGAAGATGAAATTCTTGCACGTCTCCGTGAACATTTGGCTGACATGAGTGAGGTGGAGACAGAAGATACGGTACTCCAGCGGTGGCTGCTTATTTCAAAAGAAATCGACCGTAATCCGCTCGGTGAATGGGGACCAGCAACAAGCCCGAATGTGCGCGCAAAGGGTATTCGTGACTATGCATACCTCGCGGTAAAGCGTCACGGTTCACCAATGCACTTCAAGGAAGTTGCACAATCTATCAAAGAACTCTTCGATAAGAAGGCGCACATTGCAACCACGCACAACGAACTCATTAAAGACAATCGGTTTGTGCTTGTGGGTCGAGGACTCTATGCACTCACCGAATGGGGCTACTCAGCAGGTGTGGTGAAGGATGTGCTTCGGGATATTCTCGTACAGCATGGCCCACTCACTCGTGAAGAGATTATCGATAAGGTCCGCAAGGAGCGGTACGTGAAAGATAATACGATTATTGTGAATTTGCAGGACACGGCATTGTTTAAGCGACTTTCAGATGGTAGCTACATAGTTGCCGAATAACCACTACAGCATCATTTTCATTACACACAAACCAGCCAAAAGACGTACGTCTTTTGGCTGGTTTGTTGTACAATTAAGATGCAATGAAAGCGATTCTGAATTTTCTTGAAGGATTTGGTGTTAATATTGGCTGGGTACTCATGGGGCTTGGTGCATTGATGTTCTACTTCATTATTACCACACTCAATATCGCTCCAGGACCATTTTTCGGTACCATTCTTGCCACTGCGCCCCTGTGGCTCCCCATTATTACCTTTATGCTTTTTCACGAGGCGTGGGTGTATGCAGTGCGTCTCGAGTACGACATCAACCAAGGGAGAACCACGCTTGAAATCACGCTCCCACAAGAAGTGCGCAAGTCGCCTGAAGCGATGGAACTTATTCTCAATCAACTGCACCAGGCAGCAAATCCTGATAATCACTTTCAAACGTACTGGGACGGGAAGCACGCTCCTGTGTTTTCACTCGAGCTGGTCTCACGAGGTGGCAACATTCATTTTTATATCAATACACCTCGGAAGAAGTTTATGAAGCTCATTGAGAACCAGCTCTATGCACAATATCCAGGTATTGAAGTGAAAGAGCTCTCAATCGACTATACTGCTGAAGTGCCATGGGATACCGATAGATTTGAATACTTTGCGTTCCATTTTGCACCGAAGAAAGCTGATGCCTATCCCATCAAGACGTACGTAGATTATGGGCACCGAGATATGCCAAAAGAAGAGGAGAAAATTGACCCAATGACCACGATGCTTGATGCGCTTGGTGGGATGGGTCCAGACGAACAGATGTGGGTACAAATTATGATTACTGCAAACAAAGAGCACAACTTTAAAAATGGTTCTCTCAAGACTGTTCCTGACTGGAAGAAAGATGCCCAGGGAGAAATTAAGAATATCTACGACAGTGCCGCTAAGCGGAGTGGTGGCGAATCGCCATTTCCAATGCTCACTGATGTTGAGCAAGACAAGGTGAAGTCGATTGAGCGTAGTCTGGGGAAAAATGCATTTGATACCAATATTCGTGCTGTATACATTGCAGCGTCAGGCAAATTTAATGGTGACCAGCTCGGCGCCATAGGTGCCTCGTGGCGCGCATATGATGACAACAACAAAAACAATATCGGTGTTTGTTGGCGGACTGACTTTGACTGGAATATGTGGCAAGACCGTTCAGGCAAGAAAAAAGAAGCCATGAAAAAGAATGAGCTCAATGAATATAAACGTCGTACCTATACGCCACAGCATAAGAAAGACGGTGGAAAGGTGTTTACCACTGAAGAGCTTGCAACCATCTATCATCTTCCAGGTCAGGTAGTGCTTACACCGGCACTTGGTCGTATTCCATCTGCGCGCAGTGAAGCGCCAAATAATTTGCCTGTGTAGCGAGCTTCTTTCTATGCCTACCGACGACACAACAGCATCTGCTGACGCTCTGACCCCAGTACGCCCACGAAAACGGTGGGTGGGATTTGGTGTGCTTGGTGTCTGTGTCTTGGTCGGTGTGTGGGGTATGTCACATATAGAACGCCTCAATACACCACCAGAAACATTTCCCCTTGGGCAAGATATCGTCATTGCAGAAGGAAACGGAATGGAGGCCATAACACAATTCCTTGAGCACGAATCAGTCGTGCGCTCTGCAACGTATCTTGGTGCGGTGTTGCACCTTTCCCATAGCGATGCGTACATTCAAGCTGGCTCATATCGCTTCGATGCACCATTGACTACTAAGGAGGTGGCACGTGTTATTACTGAGGGTAGCTCCATTACACCACCAGAGTCGGTGACGTTTCCAGAGGGTTTTCGAGTTGCGCAGCTTCCCAAGTTGCTCCCCGAGCGATATCGTGGGGACGTAGTTGTAGAGCGGCTCATACCGCTTGAAGGATACCTCTTCCCAGATACTTACTTTGTCACTGAAGATGATTCACTCGAATTGATACTCACTCGAATGCAGGATACCTTTGATGCGCGCATAACGCCGTTCTTCCCAGACATCGAAGCGCAAGGATTATCACTCAAAGAAGTGGTGACGCTTGCCTCTATTCTCGAACGTGAAGCAAATGATGAAACCTCAATGAAGTTGGTGGCAGGTATTCTTTTTAATCGGCTTGCTATTGGTATGCCGCTTCAGGTTGACGCCACCCTCGAATATGAGCGTGGCAAGGGGAGCAGTGAGCTGACATATGAGGATCTTGAAACAGACTCACCCTATAACACCTATACCAATGTAGGACTGCCGCCAACACCCATTGCAAACCCCGGTATGGTCGCGCTTGATGCCGTGCTTAATCCAACTCCATCGGAGTACTTTTATTACCTCACGGCACCTGACGGTACGTTCTATTACGCAGAGACGTTTGCGGAGCATAAGCGGAATAAGGCGAAGTATTTGCGCTAAGTTGCTTTGTCATCCTGAATTTATTTCAGGATCTTATAAGATTCTGAAACACACCACAAGGGCATTACCATTCTTTCTAATTCCTTTCAGTCATAAGAAAAATGGGTCAGTTCAGAATGACAACATATTTATATTTTTAAACATCCGCTAGAATTTAAGACGTGAGTACGCTATGGTACCCAGTATGAAAAAGGAAGTTATCTACGTAGGCCTCTCGGGTGGTGTTGATTCATCGGTCGCAGCACTGAGGCTCAAAAAGCAAGGACACACCGTTGTTGGTGTGTTTATTAAGACGTGGCAGCCTGATTTTCTTAACTGCAACTGGGAGGCAGAGCGGCTTGACGCTATGCGCGTTGCGGCACATCTCGATATTCCATTTTTGACCTTCGATGCGGAGGAAGCATACAAAACCAAGGTCGCCGACTACATGATTCGTGAATATACCGAGGGGCGTACGCCGAACCCTGATGTGATGTGCAATCAGTATGTGAAGTTTGGTGTCTTTCTTGACTGGGCACTCGCGCACGGTGCAGACAAGGTAGCGACGGGGCACTATGCACGCATGGAAGCTCGTGACGGGTACCATGCGCTTCTTCGCGGTGTAGACGAAGGTAAGGACCAGAGCTACTTTCTCTGGACACTCACGGAGGAACAACGCATGCACAGCATTTTCCCAATAGGCGACACTGCAAAAGCAGACATACGAAAGGAAGCCGAGGACGCAGGGCTCCTCACTTCCAAGAAGGCGGACAGCCAAGGTATTTGTTTCTTGGGGCATGTTGATATCAAGGAATTTCTCGCACACTACGTGACTACTGAAGCAGGGGACGTGCTCGATGAAGCGGGGACTGTGGTTGGGGTGCATGATGGTGCACTGTTTTATACCTATGGTCAGCGACACGGCTTTACCTTGAAGACCGAAGGTGTGGCAAGTAAGCCCCACTACGTAGTCGACAAAGATATTGTTGCAAATACCATCACGGTTGCGACTACGCCACGGAGTGCTGTGGGCGAAACTGTCACACTCACTCATCGCAACGCTATTCGCCCGACATGGCCACAAGAAATGGATGCGCAATTTCGCTATCGGCAGACACCATTGCGTGTAACTTACGCGCAGACAGACACCGAGCATGGTATTCTTACGGTATTAACAGATGTAGAACAGCCTTCCGAAGGGCAGTCATGCGTACTCTACGACGGTGATGAGTGTCTTGGTGGGGGGATAATTACGGCAGGATAGCATGATAATCACCAAGGCAGACGGCACCCAAGAACCGTTCCGACCAGAAAAGCTCCGTGCTTCGCTTCGTCGCGCAGGAGCAACCAAACATGAAGTAGATGCAATTCTTCGTGACATAGAGCAATGGCTCACCGAAGGGGTAAAAACCCAAGCTATCTATCGCAAAGCGTTTGAGCTCTTGCGCCAGAGCGATACACCATCAGCAGCTCGATACTCACTTCGCAGAGCACTCTTTGGACTTGGTCCAACGGGGTTTCCATTTGAAGATTTTCTCGCAAAGTTGTTTGAGACCGAAGGATATACTACAAAAACACGCGTGACATTGAAGGGGAAGTGCACGCAGCATGAAATAGATGTCGCTGGGTTTACCCCTGCACACAGCTTTGTTGCGGAGGCAAAATTTCATATGCGTCCCGGTACCAAGTCTGATTTACAGGTGGTTATGTATTCGTATGCGCGCTTTTTGGACTTGCAGAATGCACATATTTGTCGTCAGGATACCTGTGGGGTCAATGATTTTTATGTGATTACCAATACCAAGTTTACGCGTACGGCTATGAAGTATGCTGAATGTGCAGGTATCAATCTCCTGAGTTGGAATTATCCAAAACATCACTCACTCCATAAGCGTATTGAAGCCGCAGGGTTGTATCCTATTACTGCATTGACTACGCTCTCAAGCCGATACAAGCGCGCACTGCTTGAGACAGGAGTGATTCTATGTCGAGATATACTACGAAAACCTGCAGTCCTCCAATCAGCAGGGGTGCCCTTTGCAAAGGTTGATGCCGTTGTTGCGGAAGCGCAGCTACTCTATAACTCAAAGAATGCTCCGTGATTTTTTTCTGAATCTCAACACTTCCTACACAAACTCTGGATTGCTTCGTACCTCGCAATGACGGACAAAGTGTGTGTCATTGCGAGGTACGAAGCCTGACTGCGTGCGGACACGCACAGGCAGGCAATCCAGGGTTTATGCCAACAAATGCAACATAATTACCCAGTCGTAATAAAAACAGGTACACATACAGCGGTTTGACAACCAAAAAAATGTGTAATCTCAGTATTTTCGCGGTTTTCCGCATGATATAATGCTCGGCATATCAGGGTAGTAGATAGATTTTATGTCAGACGTAGAAAAGCAAGAAGGTCAAAAGACAGTAGTAGCATTTATTGCAGGGTTGCTTATTGGTGGACTCCTCGTGTGGGTGTTCTCTGCTCCTGCAACACAAGAAGAAGAGGTTGCCAATACCAATGAAGAACCATCTGCAGCAGATACTGCTCCTGCCGAGGAGGCTTCAGAGCACACACTTCCTCCAGCACCGCAGGAAGCACCTGAAGCACCTGAAGTACAGGTGTCAACCACTGGTGAAGGTGCGGTCACCGTATCAAATCAGACTGCAGGTACGCTCGTGACACTTGATGATGTGACGTACCCAACAACAGATGGTTGGATTGGCGTGCGTGATTACATTGATGGAGTACCAGGACGTGTCCTTGGTGCGGCACGATACAGTACAACCGTAGGACTTACCCCGACGGCAGTGAATTTGCTTCGTGCAACCGAGGCAGGTCAGACGTATCAGGTGGTGTTCTACACTGAAAACGGCGACAGGGTCTTTGATCTCGCGGACGACGTAGAAATGGAAGGCGAGTCAGTGATTTTCACAGCGAAATAGGCGCCACATAACACACATTGCAAAAAAGCGCTTGGGGCTCTCCAAGCGCTTTTCTTAATTCGTAAGTAAATTTTAAATGTACAAATTAAAATTGATGAGCAGCTCAATATATACCGATGTAGGTACCAGCACTTGCTACTCCTAGGACATCTCAAAATGCTATACTAACACCCATGAGCTACGTACGACGATACAACCCCAACCGTTCACCTGAATGGAACTATGGCGGGAGTAAGTGGAAACTCTCTCGTTCAAAAATTGATTTATTTATTGAGTGTCCACGATGTTTTTATATTGATAATAAGTTGGGTACCAAGCGTCCGAATATTCCTTCTTTCAACCTCAATATTGCGGTTGACGCACTATTTAAAAAAGAATTTGATGTACACAGAAATGCAGGGACACCACATCCGCTTATGAAAGCCGCTGGTATTGATGCCGTTCCGTTTGCGCATGCGGATATGGATATGTGGCGAGACAACTTTGAAGGGGTCATACACACACATGAGGATACAGGGCTTGTGGTATCGGGTGCGGTTGATGATATTTGGCAAGACAGCGATGGAGCGCTTATTGTTGTTGACTACAAAGCAACCTGTAAGCCAGGAAAGATTGAGTCACTGAGTGATTCATCATGGGAATCGCAGTACCGACGGCAAATGGGTGTGTACCAGTGGCTGCTTGCACAAAAAGGTTTTGACGTCGCAAAGACGGGATATTTTGTCTATGCAAATGCAGATGACTCTCGAGATGCATTTGAGAATACACTACACTTTGAGACAACCTTGGTGCCGTGTGAAGGGGACACTGACTGGATACCTGACACACTTGCAGATATTAAGACCTGTCTTGAATCCGATGCCATTCCACCTGTTGGTGATAGTTGTGAATATTGTCCCTATCGAGAAGCTGCGGGCAAAAAGCTCCTTGCACTTCATATGGCAAATAAAAAGTAATATGCCTACATTTACTACCGCAGTTAAAGACATTGTGCGTGCCATTCCAAAAGGTGCTGTCGTGACGTATGGTGAAGTGGCAGCGGTAGCTGGCAATCCAAAGGCCGCGCGTGCGGTCGCAAACATCATGGCACACAATTATGATCCCGACGTTCCGTGTCATCGGGTGATTCGTACCGATGGAGGCTTGGGCGGATATAGCCGTGGAGGAGTGGCGCGCAAATGTGCTATATTACTGAGTGAAGGGGCATCGATATAATATATGTATGAGGAATAGAGATGATTACTTAGTACAGCATATTGAAGAAAATATACGTACCACCGAGCAGCATATGGAAAAATTGCTTGCGGAAATGGATATGGGCAAAAAGGCAATTTTGCATGATAAGCGTGATTTGCTTGAAGTGCGGCAAAAAGCTGAGCATCTCTTGACTCAAATTACTAATGCAAAGCGCGGTATACAGGATTTAGAAGAGCAGTATATCGCACACAAAAGGGAGTATGATGAAGGAAGGAAGGCGATTGCTCAGCAGGATAGAGATATTAAAATGTTGGGTGACCAAGCGCGCGGTCTCAAGATAAAGCAAGACAAAATGCGTAAAAAACTAGATCAGGTTAGATTGAATACATTGCAAGAGAAAGAAGGAACGCGATATTGATACATAACTATAAGTGATAATCATGAAGTATTCTTACCGTGTTGAACAAGCTATACGCGCTGCTGCGATTCTCCATAAAGACCAGGTACGCAAGGGCGCACAAGCGTTACCGTATGTGACGCATTTGTTTGCAGTGGCAACGATTGCGAGTGATTACACCGATGAAGAGGATGTGATTATTGCGGCACTGCTCCACGACACTATTGAGGACACCGACTATACACCCGAAGAGTTGCAAGCAGATTTTGGTGGTCCGGTGAAGGATATGGTGCTTGCGGTGAGTGAGCCTCTGCTTCCTGAAGGGAGAGCACATGATTGGCATCTGAAGAAAAAAACATACATTAAGCAGCTTAAAAAAGCGCCAATAGGATCTTTGATTGTTGCAGCCGCTGATAAAATCCATAACATGCGGTGTGTTGTGGAAGAGTACTATGATGCGCATGACAAGTTTGTTGCTGACTTTGGTGGCTCACTTGAAGACCGCGTGTTGTTGTATCAAGAAATAAGTAACATCCTCAACAGACGACTTGAAAATGAAATTCTCTCAGAATTTAACTACGTATTTGATGAATATAAGAAATTTATAGACCATGTCCAAAAAGAAGCAGAAAAATTTTAACTATACCCCAACACAGACACTGCCAAAATTAAGGAGGATACAGACTGCGTGGAACCTTGCAGCCTTGTATTATAAAAATGAACACGACCCACGAATCGAAAAAGATATTCGGACTGCGGAGCGCGCATATGTATCATTTGCAAAGAAATGGCGCAATACACCATTTACCAGTAGTGCTCAAACACTCAAGAAAGCACTTATTGCATATGAAAAATTGTCTGGCATGCCGGAGTCGACTCGTGCATTGCGATACTTTCATTTTCGGGCGAACCTAAATGCGAAGGACGAAGTAGCGCAAAAGCATATAGCAGTTATTCAAAAACGGCTTCGTAAATCATCGGACTTGTTAATTTTTTTCACGTTAACACTGGGACAAATACCAAAAGCACAAAAAAAGAAGCTCCTTGCACACAAGGAACTAACTCATTTTCAATATTTTTTGGAACGAGTATTCCTCGGGGCGAAATATCACTTAAGTGAATCTGAAGAAAAAATAATAAGCCTCAAATCGAGTCAGTCGTACAGTCGTTGGGTGGATATGACTGAACGAATCGTGAGTGCTCGCACCGTTGCCTGGAAAAACAAGCAACTTGCCATTCCTGAGGCAATGGAAACTATCGACCTTCTTGGTACAAAAGAAAAGCAAAAGCTGTGGTCTTTAATTATGGATGAAATGCAGCAGATTGGAGAAGTTGCTGAGCACGAATTCAATGCAATTATCACAGATGTACGTACTGAAGATGAATTACGCGGTTATAAAAAACCATATAGTGCAACCGCCCTCGGGTATGAAGATTCTGAAAAAAGTATCGAAAACCTTGTTGATGCAGTGAGCACAAAAGGGTTTACCTTGAGTAAGAAGTTCTACAAATTAAAAGCAAAGCATCATGGTGTGGATACACTGCATTACACGCAGAAGTACGACTCAATTGGCACGTCACCTGAAATCCCATTTGCGCAAGCCGTTGAAATATGTCGCGACGTGTTCTATGGCGTTATGCCATTATATGGTGAAATTTTTGATGCAATGCTCACCAATGGACAAATTGACGTGTATCCACGCGCAGGGAAGCGGGGTGGTGCATTCATGTCGGATGAAACAAATCATCCAACCCATGTGTTCTTGAATCATTTGAGTAATATGAAGTCCCTTGAAACACTTGCGCATGAAATGGGGCACGCAATCCACGCGCATCGTTCAGCAACACAAACACCACTTTATGACGGACATTCAATAACAACGGCAGAGACTGCAAGCACATTATTTGAAAATTTGTTGTTTAATGCCGTCTATGAGCAAGCAACAGAAAAAGAAAAGCCGGTACTCTTGCACGATAGGATTACACGAGACATTGCAACTATTCAACGACAAATCGCCTTTTTCAACGCGGAGCTTGAAATACACACCACAATTCATGAAAAAGGCGCTATGACGAATGAGGAGCTTCGCGATTGTATGTATCGACACCTCAAATCATATCTTGGTCCAGCCATAAGGCTCGACAAACACGATGGCTATAGTTATGTAAACTTGCCACACATTCGATACGGCTTTTATGTGTATACCTATGCATTTGGCATTCTAATGAGTACCATCATGGCAAATCATTACAAAGCAGACACCGCATATGTAGAAAAGATTGACACTTTCTTAACAGCAGGTGCTTCTGATACCGTGCCAAACATATTTAAGAAAATTGGTATCAATACTAGTAATGCAGACACGTACATCGAAGCGTTAAAAAACCACGAGGCTGATATCAAAGCATTTGAAAAATTCACAAAAACAAAGAAATAAGCTGCGATTATAAGCTATACTATAGAGTATGAATCTATTATTTTGGGCATTAACCATCGGCGTGATTGGTAAGGTGATGCTTGCTGTTGCGGTGCTTCGTGCACATATTGCAATTCTCCATGAGCACAAAATTGACGGTGTGGTGCTCGACGCTATCAAGCGTGAACGGTGGATTACGATTATTGGGCTTATGCTGATTGTCACGGGCTATCTTTTGGAGATTATTTTTTACGGCTATACGCCAATGCTTACGTGTGCATTTGGCGAATGTGCAGCCGCCATCAACGAAGCCTTGTAGCGCACAATTAAGGGGTTACACCCCTTAATTGTGCGCTACCTTGCGAGTGCTGTAGTATTTGCTATATTCACACAGTGCACAGCACTGTTTTACTAAGTACTAATTGCTCGGTACTAACTTACTAACACATGACTGGAAACGACATTCGAGAAAAATATCTACACTACATGAAGAAACACGGTCACGCAGTATTACCGTCTGCTGCCCTAGTGCCTGAGAATGACCCAACTACATTGTTTACTGGCAGTGGTATGCAACCACTCGTACCGTACCTCATGGGCGAAGTTCATCCAAAAGGGACACGTCTTGCTGACTCACAGAAGTGTTTCCGTGCAGAAGATATTGATGAAGTAGGAGATGCAAGTCACACCACCTTCTTTGAAATGCTCGGCAACTGGTCACTTGGTGACTATTTCAAAAAAGAGCAAATTCCATGGATTGCGAGTTTCTATCTTGACGAGGTAGGGCTTGATCCAGAGCGCTTTTATGTCACGGTCTTTGCAGGAGACGAAGCTGCGGGGGTGCCTCGAGACGAAGAGGCTGCACTCATCTGGCAGGAAGAGTTTGCAAAGCGTGGTGTGAGTAACGGTATTGCATACATGGGGAGTGCTGAGGAAGCTGCGGAGCGTGGTATGAAAGAAGGGGAGCGCATTTTCTACTATGACGCTAAAGAAAACTGGTGGAGCAGGGCTGGTGTACCAGAGAACATGCCCGTTGGTGAGATTGGTGGCGGGGATAGTGAGATGTTTTACGATTTTGACCCTTCTGACTCTTTGCATGATCCAGCGCAATATGGCAAACACAGCCACCCAGCAAGTGATAATGGTCGCTTCGTAGAGGTTGGGAATAGTGTTTTTGTGGAATACATCAAAACCGAACATGGTTTTGAAAAACTGCCGAAGCAAAATGTGGACTTTGGTGGAGGACTTGAGCGTATTGCAGCTGCATCAATTAACTCTCCCGATGTGTATAAAGTCGACGTACTCTGGAATGTTATTGAGCAGATTCAGGAACTCTCTGGAAAACAGTATGAAGACAACAAGGAGGCATTTCGTGTAATTACGGATCATATCCGTGGTGCGGTCTTTATGATTGGTGATGGCGTACCGCCAAGCAATACTGAGCAGGGATACTTTGTGCGCCGGCTGCTCAGGCGTGCCGTACGGTATGCGGATATACTCGAAATTTCTGCTGGTGAGCTCAAAAACCTTGCCCAGAGTGTGGTGAAGACGTATGCGGCAGCATATCCAAATCTTGCCGAGAAAAAAGAGGACATTATTGATGCCATTGAAAAAGAAGAAACACAATTTCGGAAGACATTGGAGAATGGGTTAAAGCAATTCAACAAACTCTCGCTACAGGTGCATGTCTCTACCAAAGAAGTTGATGGCAAAAAAGTCATCGACAAGGACAGTGCAACAGCAAAAAAGGCGATTTCGGCACAAAATGCATTTGACCTCTTCACCACCTACGGATTTCCGATTGAATTGACGGAGGAAATTGCAGCAGAGAAAGGACTGGTCGTGGATACCAGAGGCTTTGAGAAACTCATGGAAGAACATCGTGCAAAATCACGTGCGGGGGCGGAGCAGAAGTTTAAAGGTGGTCTTGCTGACCAGTCAGACACGGTCGTGCAATACCATACTGTGACACACCTTATGCTTGCGGCGTTACGGCACTTCCTTGGGGATCATGTGCATCAGGCAGGTTCAAATATCACGGGTGAACGATTGCGTTTTGACTTTACTCATCCTGAAAAAGTATCGCGCGAGGCACTCGAGGAGATTGAAGTGTGGGTCAACACTGTTTTGACTACTGGTGCTGCTGTTTCTATGGAAACGATGAGCAAAGTTGCTGCTGAAAATGACCCAACGGTTGAAGGAAGCTTTTGGGACCGATATCCTGATGAGGTGAAGGTATACACCATTACCGGGAGTGATGGCACTGTGTATTCACGTGAGCTTTGTGGAGGACCCCACGTTGCGCATACTGACGACATTACAGGCACCTTTACAATACAGAAGGAGGAGTCGTCGTCTGCTGGAGTACGTCGCATTAAAGCAGTACTTGTTGAAGAGTAAGAAAACAATTTTAAATTATACATTTTAAGTTTTAATTCAAGTACAAATTTTAAATGAACAAATTATAATTTGGGTATTTAAAATTGAATTAAAATTTTTAAATTGAAATTTAAAATTAAACCGACCTGTGCAAAGCCTACACATGGTGCTTTCTATCGCAGGGTATAATACAGGGAATGTTTTCCTTTGGAACACAAGGATCAAAGAGCACCTATGGTGTGGTCATTGATATTGGCTCAGGAAGTGTTGGGGTTGGGGTTGTTGCGTCTCGTGAAGGTGCTGCTGTACCGCAGCTTCTCTTTACACACCGAGAGTATTTACGCACAACGGGTGCGATATCAAAAAACCGTGATGTGCGTATGCGTAAGTTGCGCGAGGCACTCTTTGCGGCATTGCTGGTACTCAATGGTGACGGATTAGCGGCATTACGTGCGCATGCAAAACATGCCACGATAGAAAAGGTGTTGGTGACGTGCTCATCACCCTGGTCACACACTATTTCGCGCAGTATCTCATATGACCATGAGGAGCGTGACCGTATTACTAAAGGATTAATTGCAGACTTAATTGCGAGTGCTGAAGATGAAATTGCAAATACCCTTGAAGAGTCAGCAATTATTGAAAAACTTGGATTACACGTTGTTGAGCGCAATACTGTCGATGTCCGTGTTAATGGATATCTGGTAAAAGATCCAGTGGGGCTCAAAGGTACGACCATCGACCTGTCACACATCACGGGGCTGATTCCAGGGGCAATGCTTGAAACAATTGATGAAATGCATGATAAGACCTTTGTGAATGCATCAATTTCGGTACATACCTATATGTTGGTTGCGTATTGTGTGATGCGTGATTTGTTTTCAGAGATGCCATCATTTTGTATTGTTGATATCACCAGTGAATCAACTGAGATTGGTATTGTTGAAGTGGGTGTGTTGCGAGAGACGTCGCATGTACCCACGGGGAGTCACACACTGGTGCGTGCGGTGCAGGAGCAGACAAAAGGCACACATGATGATGCGGTATCCTTGCTCAGGTCGCATGCAGAAGGCACCTTAGCACCAAGTAATATGAGCGTGATTAAAAAAGCGCTTGCTACATACACAGAGTCAGTAGGTACGGTATTTGATTCATTACAGAAGAGTCGGCGGATACCACTCACTATGATTGTGACTGCTGATCCAGAATTAGAGACACTCTTTAGTACTTTGTTACCAACGACGATGGAGTCACGGAGCAAAAGCACCTATACTGCCCTTGAATTACGCGCAGCACTCTTACAGGAAACAGCACAGACACAGAACCCTGATATCTTTATTGCACTCAGCAGTCGATTTTTCCACAAATTACATGGTTGTGGTGACCTCGAGATGTCGTAAAGAAGCTATACTATACCTATGTCACAAAAATGGAATCTCCAGGATATTAAGCCGCCTGAACGACCGCAGCGGAGTAGCGCGCGCCCAAAGGCATCGAATCGTCCACAACAGGATATGGTGCGCCCGACGCGGCGACCCGCACATGAGCCGTCGCATACTGAGCATACTGACGATGTGACCACACTTGAAATTCTCGATGGTGGCGCGTCTAAGCGCAAGCGGGTGTTTACTGCTGCGATTGTTGCTGCACTTATTTTGGGAGGTGGGTTCTTTATGAGCACGCTCCTCAGTGGTGCAGAAATTACAGTCTATCCTAAGTTTAAGGACGCAACGGTCCAGGCAACCTTTACCGCACACCGCACACCGGGTGCTGGTGAGTTGAGTTATGAATTGCTGACCATTGAAGCCGACGGCGAGCGGCAGGTGTCGGCAACCGGGCAAGAAGAGGTGTCAGAGCGGGCAATGGGCGATATTTTCATTTATAACGCATACAGTACAGATACACAGCGACTCATTAAAAACACCCGATTCGAATCACCAGAGGGGCTCATTTTCCGTATCAATGAATCGGTTGTGGTGCCTGGTGCTACCAAAGATGCGGATGGGAAGCTGGTGCCTGGTGTTATTACCGCAACAGTATTTGCCGATGGTACCGGTGAGCAATACAACATTGCTGCAGGACAATTTACCATTCCCGGTCTGAAGGGAAGCGAGCAGTACGACAAGATGTACGCAACATCTAACACAGGCTTCATGGGCGGTTTTGAAGGGAAGCGGTTTATTATTGATGACGACGAACTCACGACAGCAAAGCAGGCGCTCCAGCTTGAGTTGCGCAATGCACTACTCGCGCGTATTGATGAAGAACGTCCTGCAGGTTTTGTGCTCTATCCAGATGCTGTGACCTTTGCCTTCGACACGTTGCCAGCAACTGAGTATGGGAATGAGCTTGCAACTATCAAGGAGCGTGCACGGCTGCAGGTGCCTATTTTCAAGGAATCAGAATTTGCTGCATATCTCGCTAAAAACACCGTCGCGGGATATGAAGGTGCGCCAGTTGCACTGCCAGATCCATTTACATTGACCTTTGCGTATACCTCACCAACGACCACTACGAGTGATATCGCGCCGCACACGGAACTCTCATTTAACCTTGCAGGACAATCGCGTATTGTGTGGCAGTATAACGACGCCGCATTGCTCAATGATATTACTGGTGTATCGAAGACTGCGTTACCAAATGTGTTGTCTGGGTATCCTGCAATTGAACGTGCCGAGGCTGTGGTTCGACCATTTTGGAAACAAGCATTCCCTGATACTGTTTCTGAGATTGAGGTACACACCGTCATTGGGGATAAACCAGATGCATAGGAGTTGACGAAATCCAGCAACTTTGTTAAAGTCATTGTCGTTTGATGCAAGAACATTCAGACAAGGAAAAACTCATCTACGGAACGGTAGAAGAGGCGTTACCGAACGCCCTTTTTCGTGTTCTGATAGACGGAGAAGAAGAATCACAAATCGCATACCTCGCAGGTAAGATGCGGAAGTTTCGCATACGTGTACTTGTGGGCGATAAAGTTGCGATTGTCCCGGACCCCTACGGTGGTAAAGGGCGCATAACTAAACGTCTGTAATTTCTTCCATACGTAACGCATCTGCACCAGTTTCGAAATCTTGTTCAATTGCCGTATTGCGATACGGCATCAGCGCAACATTTTTGCACCTGGAGCATATGCATCTACAGTGTGTAGGAAATTTCATAAAGAAACATATGAAGGTACGATCATCAGTTAAAAAAATGAGCCCGGACGACATTATTGTTCGCCGGCGCGGGCGTGTATACGTCATTAATAAGAAAAAGCCTCGCCATAAGCAGCGACAAGGTTAATATTACATATGCGAATTTCAGGTATTACAATTCCAGACACAAAACAACTCGGATACGGCTTGACTGCCGTATACGGTATTGGTCGCGCACGTGCTGAGCAGATTCTTGCAGAACTCAATATTGAAGCATCACAGAAGCCAACCAATCTCTCAACAGATCAGGAGAATGCTATTCGTGACAAAATAGAGTCGTTTACTATTGAAGGGGAACTCAAGCGTGAAGTTTCAGCTAATATTAAGCGCCTCAAAGACATTACATCGTACCGAGGCATGCGACATGCACGTCGTCTCCCTGCGCGGGGTCAGCGTACCAAGACCAATGCACGCACATTGAAGGGGGTTAAGAAGACTATGGGATCTGGTCGTCGTAAGCTCGAAAAGACTTAATATTTGCTATCTAGATATTCAACATTCCTATGGGTAAGAAACGAATCATAAAGAAAAAGGGCGGTTCTGACGTGGCAGGTACATCACGTGCCCTTACTCGTGTACCAAAAAAGAAAGTTGCAGCAGGTACACTTAATATTCTTGCAACATTTAATAACACCATCCTCACGCTTGCAGACACAAAAGGAAATGCGATTATTGCTGCGTCAAGCGGCGCGCTTGGCTTCAAGGGGTCTCGAAAGAGTACACCGTTTGCAGCTGCAAAGGTGGGTGAAGTAATCGGTGAAAAAGCACAGCAGATGGGTATGAAGGAGGCAACTATTGTTGTACGTGGTGTAGGTCCGGGTCGTGAGTCTGCACTTCGAGCATTTGCTGGAAAAGGTATTGCTATTACTAAGATTACTGATCATACACCGGTACCATTTAACGGTCCTCGTGCACCGAAAGAGCGTCGCGTGTAGTAATTAATGCATTATGATAATTGGTCCAAAATATAAAATTGCAAAGCGTCTTGGCGCACCAATCTTTGCAAAAACACAAACTGCAAAATTTGCACTTTCAGAGCAGCGCTCTGGTCGTACCAACCGCAAGCGTCCTGGTCAGATGAGTGACTATAAGCGTCAGCTTATCGAAAAACAAAAGATGCGCTTTACCTACGGTATCTCAGAAAAGCAGCTCCGCCGCTATGTTGATGAAGCAACTGCAAAGAGTCATCAGCCAGTTACCTTGCTTGTTGGTCGACTTGAATCACGTCTTGATAACGTTATATTCCGCCTCGGGCTCGCAAAGACTCGTCAGGCTGCACGACAAATCGTTGCACATGGACATATCGACGTAAATGGAAAGCGTGTAAAAGTACCATCACACAAAGTGCGCGTAGGCGATACCGTTGCGGTACGAGCTCGTAGTGTAGAATCTCCACTCTTTGCAACACTTGTTGATACGCATGAAGCAGCAGGTGTGCCAAACTGGCTCGGTTTTGACTTGAAGAAACTCTCTGGAGAAATGAAAGATATGCCGACATACGAACCTTCAGAAACACAGTTCGATCCACAGCAAGTACTTGAGTACTATAGCCGATAGTAGGAACCAATTATTATTCACCACTAATTAGCAATTACTATGCTTGAGACAAATGTAACACTACCATCAAAGCCACGAGTTGTATCTGAAGATAAATTTCAGGGAACGTTTGAAATTGACGGGCTCTACCCAGGGTACGGACATACCCTCGGTAATTCACTTCGTCGTATCATTCTTTCATCACTTCCGGGTGCTGCAATTACGCAGGTAAAAATTGATGGTGCAGAGCACGAATTTGCCACCCTTGCAGGTGTAAAGGAGGATGTTATTACTATGCTGCTTAACCTCAAGCGTGTTCGTATCGCAATGCATGGCGATGAGCCTGTGACCATGACGCTTAAGGCAAACGGTCAGGGAGTAGTAACGGCTGCACAGATTGAAGCGCCATCACAAATCGAGGTGTTGAACCCAGAACAGCCAATCGCAGAAATCACCAACAAAAGCACTAAGCTTGAAGTTGAGATGACGGTTGAGCAAGGACTCGGCTACGTGCCACGCGAAGTACACCAGAAGGACAAAGTTGAAATCGGTACTATTGCCCTTGATGCCGTGTTTACCCCAATCCGCCGCGTAAACTACGAAGTAGAGAACATGCGTGTCAGCGACCGTACTGATTACAACCGTCTGCGTGTATTTGTGGAAACTGACGGCACACTCACACCTCGTGAAGCGCTTGAAAATTCTATTGAAATCATGATTCACCAGCTCAAAGCAGTGATTGGATTCCAAGAAGATACTCCTGAGCCAGAAGAAGAAGTACTTCCCGAAGCGGCTGAAGCTGAGGAGCAAGAAGTGGATTCTGACGCGCTCAAAACACGCATCGAAACACTTGACCTGTCGGGTCGAACCCTTGCAGCACTTGAACATGCAAACATCCGCACTGTCGGAGGACTTGTGCGAAAGAAAAAAGATGATATTCTTGCGCTCGACGGTATTGGAGACAAAGGACTTGAAGAGATTGAAGTGCTCCTTAAGGATATGGGTATCCAGCTCAAAGATTAAGCTCTAACTGATTACTAAGCATTATGCGTCACCATAATAAAAACAGAATATTCGGACGAACCCGTCGTGGACGTACAGCACTTTTGCGCACCCTTGCAATCTCGTTGATTGAACACGGAAAGATTCAGACTACGAAGGCAAAGGCAAAAGAACTTCGTCCATACGTAGAACGACTCGTCACCTATGGAAAGCAAGGAACTGTTGCTGCACGTCGAAACGCTGCAACAAAGCTTGGTGAACCACGGAGCGATGTTATTAAAAAACTCTTTGATGAGATTGCAGTGAATTATAAGGATCGAGACGGTGGCTACACCCGTATCATTAAGACTGGTTCAACTCCTGCCGGACGTGAGGAGGCAGTTATCGAATTTGTATAGGTATATGGAAACACGAGAACACATCATCGACGCAACAGGGAAGCGACTTGGTCGTGTAGCAACTGAAGCTGCAACTATACTCATTGGGAAAGATACTCCTGAGTTTGCAAAAAATGTAGTTGCACCTGTAACGGTCAAAATCGAGAACGCAAGCAAGCTTGATATCTCAGAAAAACGAGCGACTGAAGTATTTCAGACCTATTCTGGATACCCAGGGGGACGCAAGGAAGAAACCCTCGGACACCTCGCAGCACGACGAGGATACGCTGAGGTAGTACGTCGCGTAGTAAACGGCATGCTTCCTAAGAACAAGCTTCAGAAGCTTCGTATGCATAATCTAGAAGTAACCGAGTAATCATTTATTAATATATGGCAACGACACAATACATTGAGGGAATCGGACGACGAAAGACCGCATCAGCACGCGTTCGTATTACTCCTGCGAAAGAGCAGTCAATCCTCGTAAACGACAAAGCGCTTGCAGAATACTTTGCAGCTGAGGCACTCCAGAAAGATGTCCTTTCAGTACTTGATACTGAAGATGCAGCTGCAGGCACATACACCATTACTGCAAAGGTGCATGGCGGCGGACTCTCTTCACAAGCAGAAGCAATTCGACTCGGTATTGCGCGCGCACTCGTGAAAGAAGACGCAGAACGACGTGTCCCACTCAAGAAAGCAGGATTCCTCAAGCGAGACCCACGCTCAGTAGAACGAAAGAAATTTGGTCTCAAGAAAGCTCGAAAGAGCGGACAGTGGTCCAAGCGTTAAGAAAAAGAGCCCCTGCGGGCTCTTTTTTAGCTTGGACAGGCGGAGCAATGTTTCGGCTATTCCTACATGCCGAAACGAGCGAGCCCGGGCAGGAGGTTGTTAGGAGCGCAGCGAGTTACAAACCTGACGCCAAAGCGTTAAAAAAAGCCGCCTTCGCGGCTTTTTTTAGTTTCGACGGCCGGAGCGTTGTGAGTCGCCCCTAACCTAGGGCGACGAACCGCGAGGCGGGCTCGCGAGTACTTACTATTTTAAAAACGCAGTTTCTTAAAATAGTTAGCAACTTGTGAGGTAAACGATAAAAAATATCATGCACTTTATATGCAGATATGGTAGTTGAAAGTTTGATTTCGTTCCAAAGGAGACAAGCAGTGACAAACCTAGAAATTATTCAGTAATATTCGGGTACTGACCTTGAACCTTTGTTCAAGCAATTGATTGCAAATACGCAAAATATACCCGTAGACGAAGTAATACCTGAGTTCATTCGGAAACAAAGACGAGCAAGGAACTATATATATTCGCCCATGTATCTTGGTCATGAATCACTGATTCCACAATTAGTTACTCGGAATGAGATTATTAAGATGGTAGTAGAGCTCAATATAGAGCCCGCTGACGAATTCTTTGATTGATGTGTGTAGCTCTATTAACCCCCCGAAATAAAATTTCAGGGTTTTTTAATCACAAAATAAGTTGTAATATTTTTTATTGGTTTAACTGTTCTCGTAGCACGAGCACAGTTGGTTAATAAGCAAGCGCGGCGGCGCCTAAATAACCAGGAATCTTTACATCACTATTATACCCTTTATACAAGCCCTAAAATTCTCTTTACACAACACTCTTTTCCATTTATAATGTTGTTCACTATGAAAGAAGAAAAGCACCTTGACGAGGAGGAATTTATTCCCGAAACGGAAGACCAAGCTCCTCCCGAACTCGAATTAGAAGAGGAAGAAGCACAATCAGGCGATAAAATGAAGGCCTTGCGTGAAAAGCTCAAAGTCTGTGAGGAGGAAAAAATGCAACACCTCGAAAATCTCCAGCGCACGAAAGCAGACTTCCTCAACAGCAAGAAACGACTGGAAGAACAGCTCTCGCGTGACACCGAACGTATTACCGAAGGATTTATTCAAGACCTCCTGCCACTGTGCGACAGCTTCACCATGGCAATGGCAAACAAAGAAGCCTGGGAGGCAGTCGACAAGAACTGGCGTGTCGGCGTAGAGGGAATCCATGCACAACTGAAGAATATTCTCACCATGCACGGTGTCACCGAAATACATCCAGAAGGAGAGGTATTCGACCCAGAGCGTCACGAGGCAATGAAGATTGAAGAAAATGCTGATGCACCAAAAGATACGGTACTGAAAGTCATCCAATACGGCTACGAACGAAACGGCACTATTATTCGTCCAGCAAAAGTAATCATAAGTAACTCATAACAAACGTATGGCAAAAATTTTAGGAATCGACCTTGGAACCACCAACTCAGCAATGGCTATTGTTGACGGTGGTGAACCAACAATCATTGAAAACGCAGAAGGTAATCGAACAACGCCTTCTATCGTTGCAATTTCAAAGAAGAACGAGCGGCTCGTTGGGCAAATCGCGAAGCGACAAGCTGAAACCAACCCACAAAATACTATCTACGGCATTAAGCGCCTTATGGGGCACAATTTTGATGACAAGTCTGTACAAGACGATCAGGATATCGTGCCATTTGAAATCAAGAAGGGCGAGGATGGTGGTGCTATTGTGGTCATGGGTGAGAAGGAGTACCGCCCAGAAGAGGTATCAGCAATGATTCTCTCAAAGCTCAAAGCTGATGCTGAGGCAAAGACTGGTGAGAAGATTACTGAAGCGGTGATTACTGTACCAGCATACTTCAACGACGCACAGCGAAAGGCAACACAGGATGCAGGGAAAATTGCAGGGCTCGACGTAAAGCGCATCATCAACGAACCAACTGCAGCGGCACTTTCATACGGATTCAACAAAAAGAAAGACGAAAAGATTGTGGTGTACGACTTCGGTGGTGGCACCTTTGACGTGACCGTACTTGAAGTTGGTGACGACGTGGTTGAGGTGCAGTCTACTGACGGTGACTCACATATGGGTGGTCGTGATATCGACCGTGCTATCGTGCGACACCTTATTGAAGAATTTAAAAAAGAAGAAGGTATCGACCTTGGAAAGGACCCACTCGCACTCCAGCGACTCGACGACGCTGCTGAGAAAGCAAAACTGGAGCTCTCAGCAACACCTGAGACTGAAATTCAGATTCCATTCATTACCTACGGTGAAGATGGACCGAAGAACCTTATTCTTACCCTCACTCGAGCGAAGCTTGAAGAGCTTTCAGCAGAATACATCGACCGCTCAATCGAAATCACCAAGCGCGCAATCGAGGCATCATCATTCTCAAAGGAAGAAATCAACGAAGTCATTCTCGTTGGTGGACAGACTCGTATGCCACGTATCCAGGAGGCAGTAAAAGAACTCTTTGGTAAAGAGCCAAACAAGAGCATTAACCCTGACGAAGTGGTTGCACAAGGAGCGGCAATTCAGGCAGGTGTACTCCAGGGCGACGTACAGGACATCACGCTTGTTGATGTGATTCCACTCTCACTCGGCATTGAAACTATGGGTGGTGTTGCAACAAAACTTATCGACAAGAACACCCACATCCCAACCAAGAAAGAGCAGGTGTTCTCAACCGCAGCTGACAACCAAACCAGTACTGAGATTCACATCACCCAAGGAGAACGACCGATGGCGACTGACAACAAGTCACTTGGACGCTTTGTGCTCGATGGTATTCCACCAGCACCACGCGGCGTGCCACAGATTGAGGTAACCTTCGACGTTGACTCAAACGGAGTGCTCAATGTAACTGCAAAAGACAAGTCAACCGGAAAAGAGCAGTCAATCCGCATCGAAGCTAACTCAGGTCTTTCAGAAGACGATATCGAACGCATGAAGCAGGAAGCTGAAGAGCATGCAGGTGAAGATGAGAAGAAGAAAGAGCTCATCGAGACGCGCAATATTGCAGAGCAGCTCATCTACACTGCAGAGAAGTCGCTGACTGACCACAAGGATAAAATCGGTGACGACGTGAAAGAAGCAGTCGAAAAAGCGATTGCTGGTGTAAAAGAGGTGAAAGACAAAGACGACAAGGACGCAATCACCACAGCAACCGAAACACTCTCAACCGAAATGCAAAAGATTGGTGAGGCCATGCAACAGCAGGGAGGTGATGCAGGAGCCGCACCAGAGGCAGATGCTGACACGCAGGAAGCTCCACAATCAGAGGATGCTGTGCGTGACGCAGAAGTGACTGACGAAGAGAAAACTGACGATTCAAAATAGTATTTGAACAATGAATCCCGTTAGAGATAAAGGCGTTCATTTGCTTGGATTGTAAACTAAACTCTATAGTGCCAGGGATGAATCCCGTTAGAGTTTATAAAAAAGAGTATTCTGGTACAAAGAACTTAGTTGTGAAGGAAGTGTTATAGTGACATAGAATTATCATTAATAAACTCTAACGGGATGAAGGACTACTATCAAATTCTTGGTGTCGAAAAAAGCGCGTCGAAGACTGACGTGAAGAAGGCCTTTCGCAAACTCGCCGGTAAGTACCACCCTGACAAAAAAACGGGAGACGAAGCCAAGTTCAAAGAAATCAGCGAGGCATACTCAGTGCTCTCTGATGACAAAAAACGTGCCGAGTACGATACCTATGGTCGTTCATACAACGGGGCTGCAGGTGGACCAGGTGCAGGCTTCGGTGGCTTTGGCGGATTCCAGGGAGGACAAGGTGGCGTTGAGTTTGATATTAACGACATCTTTGAGAACTTTGGTGATATGTTTGGTGGCGGGCGAGGAGGCGGTCGTGCGCGGGGTAACGATATCTCTGTCGATATTGAGCTTTCATTCAAAGAAGCAGTGTTTGGTACCAAGCGTTCACTCAAGCTCACCAAGAACAACGAATGTACGACCTGTAACGGAACAGGAGCAAAAAACCCATCTGAGACGACTACCTGCGACGTGTGTAACGGAAATGGAAAAATACGTGAAGTGCGTCAGAGTATCATGGGGAATTTTGCGACCGTTCGCGAATGTAGCAAGTGTCACGGCAAGGGACAGATTCCGAAGGAGGTCTGTGCAAACTGTTCTGGAACTGGCGTGCGCCGTAGTGATGACGAGGTACAAATCAACATCCCAGCAGGCATCGAACATGGTGAAATGGTCCGCCTTACCGGACATGGAGAAGCAGTGCCTGGCGGTACACCGGGCGATCTCTATGTAAAGATTCACGTTGCACCACACGAGAGCATCAAACGCGAAGGTGCAACGCTCATCAGCCCACTCCGCGTAAAACTATCTGATGCAATACTCGGCAGCTCATACGCTGTAGAGACCCTCGATGGAGAAGTGACTATCAAGATACCTGCAGGCATCAGTCATGGAGAAATGCTCCGCATCAAAGGAAAGGGGGTGCCTGTACAGGGCAAACGCGGCGACTTCATGGTTAAGGTTGCAATCGATATTCCACAGAAACTGTCACGGAAAGCAAAAAAGCTCGTGGAGGACTTACGAAATGAAGGAATATAGCCTACCGTCATTGCGAGGAGCGAAACGAAGTGAAGTGACAAGCCCGATTGCATGTGAACATGCACAGGCAGGCAATCCAGAGAGCGACCACTTACATCTCCATAGTCACATCATGCCCAAGCAAAACACACAATTTGATTTTGGAGACACAAAAGAACCGCAAGGTTCTTTTGTGCTGTATGAAAAGATTATCAAAGACCGTGGCAGTATCTATTCTGTGAGTATCGGAAGAGTCGAAGGTGGGGAAGATATCAAACAATTCCTCAAAACACTCAAACAAAACAAAAAGTACGCAAAAGCAACACACAACTCATGGGCAGCACGTATTAGCAAAGATGGAGCTATTTTTGAAACAAAGAATGACGACGGTGAGACCGGTGCCGGTATGGTCATTCTCCGCATTATGCAAAAACAAGATGTCTCAAACTGTGTCGTCTGTGTCACCCGCTGGTTTGGTGGCATCAAGCTTATGGGAGATAGATTTAAACACGTACAGGACGCCACAACCTATGCAATAAATCGCATGTAACATACACACAAGCCTGTATACAGGGGTCCGACCCCTGTATAGTGTATTTATTCACCTAAGACTTGAAGTAGTTTCTTTTCAGCATTTCGTCTTTGGTATATATCAGCTGCCAACTTTTTGGCTTCTTGTGTTGAATATTTTTCGATATGACTGTCTTGAATAAGATTACTGCGCTTGAGACCCTGATAATGCACGGAACTTGTATGATATATATCACAAACACCATCAAGTTTATGTACATGATGATTTTCATTGATGTATACAAGCAAATATTGCCTGTATGCTTCACTATCTACATGAATGCGTTTAAATTTACCTTGAAATAGAGAGCCTGAACGATTGTTTTTTTCATTAAAATAGCCACTGTAACCACCAGTGACTCTTTTTAAGAATTCACTAATACCGCCATCCAATAACTGAGTCATCATAAGATGGAAATGATTTGGAAGTAAGCAATATGCAGATATAGAAACAAGACGCTTGATATCTGTATCACTATTTCTTTTCGCATCCCGCAAGCTCAAAACTGGTTCTTCAATATTGAAACGGTCTAATGATGCATAAAACCTGAGGTAATCTTGCTTATCACAGAAAATATTTCTCTTCTCAGTACCTCTATTGTATATATGGTATGTTTCGCCCGTAATAAGGGGAGTAAGATTTCTTGGCATGATTTTAGTATATCCTATACAGGGGTCCGACCCCTGTATTCTTATCCCGAGGCTTATAAGAAAATTTGGTTTCATGACCATATAATGTCGTTATGGACACAGCAACATTGGTTAGCTTTTTGCATGAATCATTATTTCTGATTTTGGTGTTTTGTGCATTCATGATGTTTGCAATGATTCGTGGGCGGCAGTCGCTCATTAACTTAATTTTGGGACTCTATGTCGCACTCCTCATTACACTTGAATTTCCATACTTTGAATCATTCTTAAGTGGAGAGGTGGGGGACCAGTCGAGTGACTCGATTATCATGATTATTATCTTTGCAGTCTTTACCATCTTGAGCACGATGTTGTTTGGTCGCTTGATGCCCATTGATCCTGATGAAACCGCCTTTGAAGGTTTTGGAAAAAAAGCACTGTTCGCAATCATGGCGTCAGTGCTTGTGATGGCATATAGCTATCATGTACTCCCGGTTACCGACCTTATTACGCCCGGTTCACCAATTCATACACTCTTTGCGTCTGAGGCACACTTCTTCTGGTGGATGCTGTTGCCCCTTCTTGGACTTTTCTTTCTATAACACAGAGAGTCTGCAACAGCTGTTGCAGACTCTTTTTATTTTAAGCATCGCTATGCGACGCCGCTTCGTAGACTGATATAGGCATGGTTCTCACTGACAAATATTTTTCAGTGCACACAAACACCTTCACTTCATGATGCTCAATATCACCTAGGATGAGATTTTGCATCTGCATGTTGTCTTCCAGTTCTGGATGTCCAGCGATGTATACCTCAGCAGTACACCGCTTAACTGCACAAATCGTATAGTTTCTGAATGAGAGATAACCGTTTGGGCATTCCTTTTGCAGATAAGACACAAGCTGATCCCATGTCTCACTGTCCTTCTGTATTAAGAGAACCGCATACAGAAATGCCGCAAACTGCTCAGTATAATCAATGAATCCACGTAGCGGTCCTTGTGACACTTCAAAACATTGTTCGTTATGTTGCCGCAATTCATCATCATTCATGACGCACCTCACAGGTATGCACACCTGCGATTGATGATGCACAAAAAACGACACTCATGCAAGTGCTTTCCTTTATTATTTCTATTTTTAGCGGTATAATCGCGAGTACGATTATGGAAACACAGAAAGGGCATACGCATCCAGTAACACATATTATTAACGACATTGCACGTCCACTGATTGAGATGGGCTTTGAAGTTGCTGCTGGACCAGAGATGGAAACTGAGCAGTATAATTTTGACATACTGAATGTCCCGCGTGACCATCCTTCACGTGATATGCAGGATACCTTTTGGGTCAAGGGACTCAAGGAAACAGTCCTCCGCACACAGACCTCAGCTGTGCAGGGACGATACATGGAGACAAAAAAGCCACCGTTTAAAATAATTGTACCGGGGCGTGTCTTTCGTAATGAAGCAACTGACGCGACTCATGATTTTCAATTTCATCAGGTAGAAGGGCTTGTTGTTGGGGAGGATGTCACTATGGCGCATCTTAAAGGTACGTTGAATCATTATCTCCGCAAGCTCTACGGTGACGATGTGCAAACGCAGTTTCGTCCAGGCTTTTTCCCATTTGTGGAACCTGGTGTTGAAATTGATATGGTGTGCTTTAAGTGTGGTGGTGACGGCTGCCCAACTTGCAAGCAAAGTGGCTGGATAGAAATTCTTGGCGCTGGCATGGTGCACCCAAATGTACTAAACGCTGCAGGTATTGATGCTACGCGGTATCAGGGATTTGCATTTGGTACGGGTGTGGAGCGTCTTGCAATGCTCAAGTATGGCATTACTGATATTCGCCTTATGTCGAGTGGTGATCTGAGGCTTGTAAATCAATTTTAAGATATGGACGTTTCATATAAATGGCTTGCAGAAGAGTATTTCAATGGCACATTGCCCGATCCTAGGGAACTGGTTACCCGTATTACCAAGGGTGCTTTTGAGATTGAGCAAGTGACTCCGCAGGGGGACGACTACCTCATCGATGTTGATGTGCTGCCAAACCGTGCGCACGACTGTCTCTGTCATCGAGGTATTGCACGTGAAATTGGTGTCCTTACCAATACACCGGTCACAGAGAAGGTGTACGAACCAGTACCAGGAGATGAAACCTTGCGTGAAAAACTGTCAGTAACCATTGAAAACGAAGCGCTTTGTCCTCGATATATTGGTCGTTATATGGCAAATGTGACCGTGGGACCATCACCGGATTGGTTGCGGGAACGCGTTGAGTCTCTCGGACAACGGTCTATCAACAATATTGTTGATATTACCAACTACGTTCTCTTTGGCATGGGGCAACCACTGCATGTGTTTGATGCGGACAAGATTGAGGATGGTGAAATCAGGATTCGTTCTGCTCGTGCAGGTGAAACCATAACCACACTCGATAACAGAGAAATCGAACTCGACGAAACGGTGCTCGTGATTGCAGACGGCAAGGACCCAATAGCACTCGCGGGTATTAAAGGTGGCAAGAAAGCGGAAGTAGACGAGCATACCACCAACATTGTGATTGAGTCGGCTAATTTTAATTCCGTATTGGTGCGCAAAATAGTGCAGAAAACACAGATTAAAACTGATGCATCAAAGCGCTATGAAAATGGTATTACCTCAGAAATGGCTGCGCACGGTATCGAGATGGCAACAGCACTGATACAAGCACTTGCAGGCACTGACGATACTGTGGTAGCACCATGTACTGATGTATACCCACATTCAGAAACGCAGGCAACGATAACCGTGTCATATGCAAAGATTAACCAAGTGATTGGTATTGAGGTGCCCTGTGACGAAGTTATCCGTATTATTGAAGCCTTTGGTTTTCCATATGATGCGACTGATACCGACGTTACCATTACTGTGCCGCATGAGCGGCTGGATATGCGTATCGCTGAAGACCTCATTGAGGAGATTGCGCGTATATACGGGTACGACAAGGTACCTGAGGAACTACCGAGTGCTATGGATTTTGCACCAACTGTCCTCAAGGAGTTTTATTATAGAAATAAAATCCGTCAGGTACTCAATGACTATGGGTACTCTGAAGTACAGACTTACGTGCTTCGTGCAACAGGTGCTCTTGTGCTTGAAAACCCACTGGCAAAAGACCGCCCATATTTACGTGACAATATACATGATGGTATCACCGATAGTCTGATACTCAACGCACGTAATCTTGATTTGCTTGGTGCAGACACAGTGAATATATTTGAATTTGGTGCGATATTCACCCCAGAGAGAGAATATACGGCATTGGGTATTGGCTACCATAATCCAAAGCGAAAGAAGAGCAAAGCAGGAGAGCAGGCAGCGCTCGAAGCGGTACTTAAGAAACTTTCAGAAGACCTTGGTATAGAGGTGCCTGGAGACATCGTCGACCGACACGAGGGTGGTGCTACCGTGCAAATTGACTTTACTGCACTCATTGAAGTGCTTCCGCAACCAGACACCTACGATACTGTGCTCGAAACAGGTGCGCCTGAGTGTACGTTTGCACCTATTTCACCATATCCGCATATGTCTCGCGATATTGCTGTTTTTGTACCTAGTGAAGCAGATCAGACAGCGCTTGAGCATATACTAACCAAAGCGGGAGGTGATTTGCTTGTGCGTGCACCACGACTTTTTGATGTCTTTACGAAAGAAAACGAAGATGGCACTTCGCAGGTATCGTATGCATATAAACTCGTCTTCCAATCAGACGAACGAACACTCACCGATGAAGAGGTGAATGAAATTATGGAAACTGTCAACGCAGCCGTCATTGCACAGGGATGGACCGTGCGGTAGGGGTATTGCATGATGCCACTCTATTGCTTTTCACTAAATTCATAGTATAACTGTATCAGTTTTTATCACACATAAGTAGATATTATGCACTATCAATTTGCATTGGTAAGTGCCCTTGCAATGGGGCTGTTCTATATCATGGATATCGTCTTTGCAGGCTTAAAGGTATATACTCGGTCGGCACATGCGATGATTGTCAGTGCGATTGTACCGCTGCTTACTGTGCCGATGTTCATTTTTACATTTGTTGATAACTATCCGTTTGTTGCGTGGAATGTACATTGGCACCTGGTGCCGTTGCTGCCCGCTGGCATTGCATGCATGGCAGGTGTTGTCCTGATTTGGGCAAACTGGTTCTATTTCTTGGTGATGTTTCCTGCAGATACACGGGAAGCTAAACTTGTGGGGGTGCTACAGAATTGTCGTTGTATGAGGGGGTAACACCTATGGTGGTGTTGTGGTGTTGGTGCTTTCCATACTTCTTGCACAATTTTCGATATATACCGACAGTGTCTCTACAGGACAAATGATAGCGATTTTGGTCACTGTAGTAGGACTTATACTGTTTGGGATGGCAGATGGGTATACCGCCTTTAGTAAGTGGTCATACCGCATAAAGTTGGTGTTGTTTGCTGTCGGTGTTGCGGTGAGTCAGATGTTGCAAGATATTGCGATTGGTCACTTGCAGGAAGCGCTCGCCTTTAGCTACACCGAATCATTCTATTCGGTCGCGGCAGTCATTGCAACTGATATTAAGGCTGACGACTTCTTCACCATCATCACACAGACACTCCTTCCATTTTTGATATTTATCATCTTTTTGATTCTATTGATTACTATTTTGACGCTCATCATTATTATGACGTCGAGACGGTATACTGCGTCTTTAAAAGAGTCAGCAGCGATGCTTGCGCAGGCAGACGAAAAGCTCAAGGTGCTCGATAAGATGAAGTCAGAGTTTGTTTCGATTGCATCGCACCAACTCAGGAGTCCGCTTACGGCTATTCGTGGATATACCTCAATGCTGCTTGAAGGTTCATTTGGTGCACTCTCAAAAAAATCAACTGAGGCGGTGGAGCGTATTGCTGAGTCGAGCAGGTTTATGGCGCTCTCCATTGAGGATTATTTGAATGTGTCTCGGATTGAAGCAGGTAATATGTGCTATGAAATGAGCGACTTTAACCTTGCCGAGGAGACTGAAAAACTTGTTGATGATATGCGTCCAACTGCAGTGAAGAAAGGTTTGGTGCTCATGTATCGTTCAGATTGCGATGGGTCGTGTGTGGTCAATGCCGATATTGGTAAAATGCGGCAGGTCATTCAAAATCTTGTTGATAATGCTATGAAATACACCCCAAAGGGAAGTATTGACGTGATTGCACACAACGATGTCGCTACCAAAAAGATGCGCATCACTGTACAAGATGCCGGTGTGGGGATGGATGCCACAGCACTTGAAGATGTGTTTGATAAGTTTGTGCGTGCAAAAAATGCAAACAATATAAATACAACTGGCACTGGACTCGGACTGTTTGTTGCAAAGAAGATGGTTGAGGAAATGGGAGGTGCGATAGCGGTAACGTCAGAAGGAGAAGGAAAGGGTTCTGCGTTTACGGTAGAAATGCCAACGGTATAAGGGAAGTGGTGTTATACGCACGACGCCGCGGAAATGCATAGCATTTCCGCGGCGTCTTTGCTACTATTCCTATATGTCACAGAAAACACGATTACTTACTTCCGAGCGAGATGATAGTATCGTTCTTCCAAGCGAGCAAAAGAAGCAAGTGTTACTCACTGGTCTCCAACCTTCAGGCACGCTTCATATTGGGAACTACTTTGGGTCACTCAAGCCATTTCAGGATATGTATGAGGAATATGAGAGCTTCCTCATGGTTGCTGACTATCATGCGCTCACGTCTATTCGCGACAAAGAGGCACTTCGTGCCAATATATATGACATTGTGCGCACCTACCTTGCAGCAGGGATAGACTCAGAAAAGGTAACCCTATTTCGACAATCAGATAATCAAGACCATATGGAACTTGCATGGATCCTTAATTGTCTGGTGACCGTGCCCTTTTTGATGCAAGCACATGCCTATAAAGATAAGGTTGCAAAAGGTCTTGAAGCAAATGCAGGACTCTTTACCTACCCAATGCTTATGGCGGCAGACATCATGCTCTATAATGCTGATGTGGTACCGGTAGGAGAAGATCAACGGCAGCACCTCGAATACACCCGCGAAGCCGCAACCAAATTTAACAATACCTACGGTGGAACACTAAAAGAACCAAAAGAGCTTATTCTCAAAGCTGTTGGTGTGGTGCCTGGTACTGATGGCGCAAAAATGAGTAAGAGTTACAAAAACACTATCCCACTCTTTGGGTCAGAAGAAGAAATCAGCAAAGCCGTGATGGGTATCGTAACCGACTCTGAAGGGAAGCGCCCTGAGAACGTATATGCCATCCACAAACTATTTAAGGATGAAGCAGAACTTGAAACGCTCTATACAGAACATGAAGGACGCTACGGAGACCTCAAGAAAGCACTTGTCGCAGATATCGAAGCTGTGGTTGCCCCAATGCGAGAAAATTATAAAAACATCTCTGATGCTGATATTGAGCAGGTGCTCGAAATAGGGGTAACTAAGGCGCGCGAAGTATCGCACCAACAACTTGCTCGTGTGCGAGAAGCTATTGGCATTACATTCTAAACACTTTGACAAATTGTAGCGCTCATCCTAGTATTGATGCTACACCTATGATGCAGCTAACTCTGCTGAGGTGAGGGAGGAAAAATGAGTAAACGAGCGTACGCGACTATTGCGAATTTTCATCCCAATTTGCTTCTTACCTAAAGCAAATTGCTGGATGTCGCAGTCAATACAACGTTGCCCATTGAGTAGAACCCTCCGTTCGCGTACGACACACGCACAATGAAGTCCTATACCATGTGCTTTGCATACGGTTGGAGAACGTAGGGTGGCACCGCGCCACGAGCGCCCCTACAAACACATCATTCCTTAAGGGTTATGGTTTGTTTGTAGGGGTGTTTTTTATTCACTATTAAATCTACAAGGTCGGACCTTGTACGTAACAAGAAAAGGTATGGAGAGAATATTGATTACAGATTTGTCGGAACATACAGGAAAGGAAGTGACTATTCAATGTTGGGTAGACACTGAACGCAATCAAGGAAAGATGGCGTTCTTCGACTTTCGTGACCGCACGGGGAAAGTGCAGGGGGTGGTCTTTGGGAAACCCGAAGTGCTTGAGGTGGCAAAGACACTTAAGGCCGAATGGGTGGTTGCTATTACGGGAGTGGTCAACGAACGACCAGAAAACATGCGCAAAGCAGATGTGCAAAATGGTGATATTGAAATTGAAATCACTGGTATCGAAGTCCTCAACGAAGCACATGCACTGCCCTTTGATCTTGAGAGTGAGCTCACTATCGACACACTCCTTGACTATCGACCAATCACGCTTCGCCGTGAGCATGAGCAAGCAATTTTTAAAGTACAGCACACAATAGTAAACACATTCCGTTCATTCCTTGCTGGAGAAGGGTTTACTGAGTTTCAAACACCAAAGCTTGTCGGAGGAGATGCTGAAGGAGGTGCGGAAGTGTTTAAGGTAGAGTACTTCAACGACCAAGACGCGTTCCTTGCAACCAGCCCACAACTCTACAAACAAATCCTCGTCGGTGTATTCGAACGCGTGTTTGCAACTGGTACTACCTTCCGTGCAGAACGAAGTGCCACCTCACGCCACCTCAGCGAAATCGCCATGCTTGATTTCGAGATGGGATTCATTAAAGACCATACCGATGTGATGGATATGACCACAAAACTCATGCGTGCTGTTGCAGATGCTGTTGCGACTGAATGCGCGGACGAACTCACGCTTCTTGAGATGGAACCGGCAAAAGCTCCCGAGGCATTCCCCGTGTTTACACTTCGCGAAGCGCAAGAGCTCATCCTTAAAGAAACAGGCGTTGACAAGACCAATGAACCAGACCTAGAACCAGAAGATGAACGATTTCTCTGTGAGTATGTAAACAAAAATCTTGACTCAGATTTTGTATTCGTCACACATTTCCCAACGAGCAAGCGACCATTCTATACCTATATAGAGCCTGAAGATCCCAAGTTCACCCGCAGCTTTGACCTCCTCTTCCGTGGACTCGAGATGTGTTCAGGAAGTCAGCGTGTCCACAAGTACGATGACGTGGTGGCTCGACTTGAAGAAAAAGGGCTTGAGCCAGAAAAATTTGACTACTATCTCCAAGCCTTCAAACACGGCATGCCTCCACACGGCGGTATTGGGCTCGGTCTTGAACGACTCACCCAAAAATTCACGGGTGTACACAATGTAAAGGAAGCAACGTACTTCCCGCGCGATATTAACCGTATCGATACATTACTCTCTAAGACTAAAGATAATGACGAAGATAAAGACAACGACTAAGGATATTTCCGGTGCGCACAAGAAGTACTGTCGGCTTGTTGTAACCGAAGACGCACCAAGTGTACATCGTCTTGTTGAGTGCAAGGACGGCACACTTGAGTACCGTCTGGGTGCAGGGAAGTGGAAGGATATGACACCACGCGGGTTTATCATCTTTGTGCGGACCATTGTGCAGGCAGCACAGAGCCACCAGATAGAACATCTTGCACTGCAACTCTCAAACACAGTATTCCCGAAACTTGCAGAGCATGGTGATACCTGGATGATGCGTACACTCGCAGAGAATCTCACTATTGCAGCGTATGAGTTCACGAAGTACAAAACGAGTACTGCCAAGCAGAAAAAACTTACAGAAGTACTTGTTTGTGGCAGCATGAGCCCAAAGGAGAAAAAAGCATTTACCGAAGGACGCACCGTCGGCGAGTACACCAACCAGGCACGTGATATTGCCAATACCACGGGTGACGACATGACGCCGTCAATCCTCGGCAAAACCACACAAAAACTTGCACGAGGAACGGGTGTGAAAGTCACCATCTTTGACCACAAAAAGGTAAAGAAAGACTTCCCAGCACTCTGGGCAGTGGGGAAAGGAGCTGACGACCTTCCGTGCTTTATTCTCATGGAGTACTACGGCGCAGGAAAGCCAACCAAAGGAACAAAAGACAAAAAGAAGCAGCCTATTGCGCTTGTTGGGAAAGGCATTACCTATGATTCAGGTGGGCTTAATGTAAAACCAGCAGGCGCTATGCATGAGATGCACCTCGATATGTCGGGGGGTGCAGCAGTTATTGCGAGTATTGTATGTGCTGCAAAGCTGGGACTTAAGAAAAACATTGTGGCAGTTGTCCCTGCTGCTGAAAACTCTATTTCAGACCGCTCAATGCGCGCAGGCGATATTATTGGTTCACATGCAGGAAAAACCATTGAGGTCATTCACACCGACGCTGAGGGGCGCTTGGTGCTCGCTGACGGTATCTCATACGTAACAAAGTACAATCCACGTGTTATGCTCGATGTTGCAACACTGACCGGGGCATCACTTGTAGCACTCGGTCAACACGCAAGCGCCTGCATGACTAAAGATGCGAAGCTTGAAGCGAAGCTCAAAGAGCTCGGTGAGGAAAGTGGCGATTACACGTGGCCACTGCCGCTCTGGGATGAATACAAAGCACACCTGAAGAGTACGCGGGCGGACATTGCAAATATGGCACCAAATTTTTCTCGATGGGGTGGCTGTATCGAAGGTGGGACGTTTCTCTCACACTTTGCGCCGAAGGATGTGCCTTGGGCACATATCGATATGGCGCCACGTATGGATGCTGTTCCCTCAGACAAACTCGCAAAAGGCGCAACCGGAGAACCGGTCCGACTCCTGGTTCGATTTTTGGAACAATATTAAAAAAATCTACAAAAACAACTGAATCAGACCTAGTTGTTTTTAATGGTGTATAACCAAAATACAGCCTTGAAATAAGGGTGCTATACTATACAGACATGCAGGACGTAGAGCACCCTACATCAGTGACTGATTTTGCTGTGCAAACCGAAGTGTTTTCGGGGCCTTTGGAGTTGCTGATTGAACTTATTGAAAAGCGTAAGCTCCTCGTAAACGACATCTCACTTGCAACGGTCACTGATGACTATATTGCGCACGTCGCTGAAATGGAGCGTAATCCGCTTAAAGAAACCACGCGCTTTGTTGCGCTTGCGTCAACACTCCTTTTGATTAAATCAAAGTCACTACTTCCCGTACTCTCACTCACCAGTGAAGAGGAAGAGAGTATTGAGGACCTGCAAGATCGCCTGAAGCAGTACCAGATTTTCAGAGATGCAGGTAACATAGTTGCAGATCGCTTTGGAAAACAGATTGCGTATAAGAAAACATATGCGCCCTATAGCGAACCACTTTTTGTAACCGACAAGTTTACCGAAACCGATATGCTTGCGACTGCGATACAAGAGGTGATTGCAAAACTCCCAAAGAAAGAAGTAAGGCAAAAGGTTCGGGTTCGTCCGGTGGTGTCTTTGGAAGAAATGATTGATAGATTAAAGCAGCGTGTTGAACGGCAATTGCGTTTTGGATTTAAAGAATTTACCGGGCACTCGCAAGAACCTACTACGGTGATTGTGGGATTTTTGGCAGTACTTGAAATGGTAAAGCAGGGCAATGTCCTTGTGAAGCAACATGCGCGCTTTTCAGATATTCAAATTGAACGGGAAAGTAATCAGGTGCCACGCTATATCTAGCAGCAAGTATTTCGTATAAGTATGTAGTATGAGTATATACACCACTTGGGGGTTAAAACCCCAAGTGGTGTATGCAGGGTGTGTATACCGCTTAAAATAATGGTTTTTGCTGGTATACTACAGGTATGAGCCTTGAGCAACAAATTGAGGGTGTTTTGTTTTATAAAACAGAACCTATGAAAATAAAGACGCTTGCGGCTTTTTTTGAGGAGCAAGAAGAGACCGTTCGTGAAGCACTCACGGCACTTGAAACACGCTTGCAGGCGGGGGCAACACGCCTTGTGCGTACCGATACCGAAGTGCAGCTCACGACCGCACCAGAATTGAGTGACCTTATTGAGGGGTTGCGCAAAGACGAATTGTCTAAGACGATTGGTAAAGCGGGCGCTGAAACGCTTGCTATTATCCTGTATCGCGGACCTGTTGCACGAGCAGAGATTGATAAAATTCGGGGTGTGAACTCAAGTTTTATCTTACGAAATCTTTTGATTCGAGGACTCATTGAGCGGGTCAACGTAAAAGGAAAGCTGACTTTTCAATACACTGTGACGCCAACACTGCTTGGTCATTTGGGTATTGCAAAAAAAGAAGAACTTCCGCAATATGAGGACATTCTGAATGCATTGGATGCATTTGAAGCGAGTCAGAAAGAATCTGAAGACGCAGAAAAGGCACCACAATAGAAACGTATGAGTACAGAACCACTTCCGGACATTGAGGTAGATACAACTATCGCTAAAGCAGATGCACCAGATGCTGCTGAGGATTTTGATGTGAATGCTGTGCTGCACGATACAGAAACACGGATCCCTGTTGTGCAGCAGTTGGGTATTACGCTCGGTATACTCTTGCTTATTTTTGGCACTTCGTATATTGATGATGTACTATCCGTCCTTGCACAAAAAGAAAAAAACATGCCTGCAGAACAGCACCATGCACCTGCAGCAGTGCCTGCCGCTCGTGTTGACCATGTAGTCGTTCCTGAGGAGTCAGTGGAGACTGATATGTTTGCTGAAGTGTATCTTGAAGCACAATCAGCATATGTATGGGATGTGCGCGAACAGCGGGTACTCTACAACAAGGACGCTGACACAAAACTCCCGCTTGCGTCCATTACAAAGCTGATGACGGCGATGGTTGCATATGAATTGCTAGAAGGCACTGACGCTGTGGAAATCACGACTGAAGCACTGCATCAGGATGGTGATAGCGGTCTGCTTGGTGGGGAGACATTTAGTATGCAAAATTTGACCGATCTCACGTTGATTACTTCATCAAATGATGGTGCGTATGCCTTGGCAGCGGCTGCGGGTGCGTCGCTCTTTCCTGATCGCAATGCTGAGCAGACATTTGTGCGCGCGATGAATATCCGTGCCGAGGATATTGGACTCTCACAAACACGGTTCTATAACACTACAGGACTTGATGTGTCGGAGACACAGAGTGGTGCGTACGGGTCGGCCCGTGATGTCACCTTTTTGATGGAGCATATTATTACTACCTATCCGTCATTGCTTGAGAGCACGCGTGAGGATTTTACGCATATTGCAAATGATAGTGGGGCTGCACATGCGGCACAAAACACCAATGCGTATACAGAAGCAATCCCTGGATTAATTGCCTCCAAAACAGGCTATACAACCCTTGCTGGTGGGAATCTGGTAGTGGCATTTGATGCAGGGCTTAATCGACCGATTATTGTTTCGGTCCTTGGTTCTTCACGTGAGGGAAGGTTTCGTGATGTATTAGCATTAACCCGTGCAGCTCGTGCACAGCTCGTGCAATAAGTATTGTATGGAAAGTGTCATTATCAAAGTATTTGCACCAACGGCTGTGGCCTTTGGTATTGGGATGCTTATCACACCGCTCGTCACGCACTACCTCTACAAACATAAAATGTGGAAGAAGAAAGCGGGTAAGGGGACTGGCTATGGGGGAGGAAATACACCGCTCTTTGATGCGCTGCACAAAGAAAAAGATACAAATACACCACGAATGGGCGGTATCGTGATTTGGATGAGTGTACTGCTGACCATTTTTGTGATTTGGATTCTACAATTTATCTTCCCCAACTCATTTCTTGCTTCACTTGATTTTCTGAGTCGTTCACAGACGTGGCTGCCACTCTTTGCATTGCTGATCGGTGCTGTGGTCGGCTTTGTGGATGATTTGGTTGTGGTGCGGGGCAGTGGTACTCACTTTGCGGGTGGTATTCCGCTTTCACATCGTCTTATGGTTGTTGCTGCCACTGCGAGTTTTTCAGCATGGTGGTTTTATGAAAAACTAGAGGTGTCAACTGTCACGCTTATTGGACATGGACCACTTGATCTCGGTATATATTTCATACCGTTTTTTGTGCTCGTGGCAGTGGGTATCTATGCAAGTAGTGTCATTGATGGGCTCGATGGGCTTTCAGGTGGCACGTTTATGTTTATTTTCTCTGCGTATGCAGGTATTGCGTTGCTGCAGAATCAGGTAGACCTCGCTGCATACTGTGCCACTATTGTGGGCGGCATCCTTGCATTTTTATGGTTCAACGTGCCGCCTGCACGTTTCTACATGACTGAAACAGGTATCATGGCGCTCACGATGACTCTCACCATCGTTGCCTTTATGACCGACAGCATTGCTGGTGGAGAGGGGGTCTCACTTCTTCCGGTCATTGGTATTTTGCTCGTGCTTACCGTTGCTTCAGATGTGCTCCAGGTACTCTCTAAAAAAGTACGGGGCAAAAAAATATTTCATATTGCACCCATACATCATCATTTTGAGGCAATCGGTTGGCCTGCAGAAAAGGTAACGATGCGCTACTGGATTCTTGGATTTGTGTTTGCACTCATTGGTGTTATTTTGTCAGTTGTTTTTTGATATGCCTAAAAAAATTGATAGAACACTCCTCACGATTGTAATCATACTCGTGGTCATGGGATTCTTTATATTTTCATCTGCGTCACTCGGGCTGCTCTCGCGTTCGGGTGCACGGTTTTCTTCGGTTGCGTTGAATCACGGACTGTTCGGTATTGTCGGTGGGTCTATTGCGCTTTTTATTACCAGTTCCATGCATTACCGTTTTTGGAGAAAATATGCCTTTTATATATTTGTTGGGGCACTCCTGCTAACACTTTTGGTGTTTATTCCGGGGCTCGGCATGAGTCATGGTGGTGCCAAGCGGTGGATTTTGCTCGGTGGTTTTTCATTTCAACCGGCAGAATTCCTTAAAATAGCCTTTGTGATTTATATGGCAACCTGGCTCTCTGGTATGCACACACACGTGAAGAAGTTTGTGCGGGGTACCTTGCCGTTTGTTGGTATTACTGCGTTAGTAGGGGTGGTGATGCTCTTGCAGCCCGATACAGATACGTACGCAATTATGTGTGCCGCAGGTGTGGCAATGTTTATTACCGCAGGAGGGCGACTGCGTGATGTGTGTTTAATGGTGCTTGCCGGTGTCGTGCTTATTGCTGCATTGGCATTTTCCAGACCATACATCATGGACAGAATTACTACCTTTTTTGATCCCACCATTGATCCGCAGGGGTCGAGTTATCAGATACATCAATCACTCATTGCCGTTGGTTCAGGTGGTGCGGTGGGACGTGGTTTTGGACAAAGTATTCAAAAATTTGAGTATCTTCCAGAGCCTATCGGAGACTCCGTGTTTGCCGTGTATGCGGAAGAGTTTGGATTTATAGGAAGTGTGGTGCTCATTATGCTCTTTACGGTACTTGGTTTTAGAGGCTACCGTATTGCTTCGCATGCAAAAGATCTCTTTGGTATGTTGCTTGTTGTTGGCTTCATAACACTAATATTGGTACAAGCCTTTCTCAATATTGCTGCCATGCTTGCGCTGGCACCGTTGTCGGGATTGCCGTTGCCGTTTATTAGTCATGGTGGAACTGCGTTGTTGGCGACGCTTACTGCGGTGGGTATTATTCTCAGTGTGTCACGCTACCAACGGCGTACAGCATGCTAAAATAAAGAACATATGAGAATTGTGTTTGTCGCAGGAGGTACGGGAGGACATTTCTATCCATTAATGGCAATTGCTGATGCTGTGTATGATGTTGCCAAGGAAAAAAAAATTGATACTCCAGAGTTATACTACATGGGGCCAGATACGTATGATGAAGCAGCGCTTACGGCGCGCAGTATTCGTTTTATTGCATGTCCGGCAGGAAAGCGTCGACGATATTTCTCGCCACTTAATATACTCGATTTTTTTAAAACAAGTTTTGGCATTTTAGTTGCGCTGTGGAAGTTGTTTATACTCTATCCTGATGTCGTGATGAGCAAAGGGAGCTACACGAGTGTACCGGTCACCATTGCAGCAGGACTCTTGCGTATTCCAATCGTTGTGCACGAGTCTGACGCGGTAGCTGGGTCTGCAAATCGTATAGGAGGACTTTTTGCACGCTATATCGCTATTTCATACAATGATGCTATAACATATTTTCCTGAGAGCAAGACTGCCTTTACCGGCATTCCAATGCGAAAAAAGATGCTTGCTGCACCAGTTGATAATCTACATGAACGGTTGGGAATCGATGCTTCGCGCCCTGTCATAGTAGTCTTGGGAGGTTCACAAGGTGCCGAACGAGTCAATAAGCTCATACTGGAAACGCTTGATGAGTTGTTGCCAGAGTACACCATTATTCATCAAACAGGCAAGGCTTCATTTGATGTGATTACCGAAACTGCAAAAACACTCATTACGGATACTGAGTTACTCCGACACTATCATCCTGTTGCGTTTATGTCTGCCGAAACACTCAACATGGCAATGCATAGTGCTACCATTATTGTTTCTCGAGCAGGAAGCACTGGTATTCACGAAATTGCGGTCAAAGGAAAACCTGCTATTCTCATTCCGATTCCTGAGGATGTCAGTCATGATCAGCGTACCAATGCCTACGCATATGCACGTACTGGCGCTGCTGTGGTGATGGAAGAACAAAACCTTACTGATGGCTTGCTTACTGGTGAGATAACACGTATTATGAGCGACCCTATGACCTATCGATCAATGTCTGAAGCGGCAATAGCATTTGCACCAAGACAGGCTGCACACATGCTCGCTTCAACGCTGCTTGAAATTGGTCTGGAGCATACCTAATACTTATGTTTACGCACGGAAAAAAAGTAGTGACCCGTATGGCGCCAAGCCCCACCGGGCATTTGCATGTCGGTACTGCACGAACCGCACTCTATAACTATCTCTACGCAAAGAACAAGGGTGGTGATTTTATTGTGCGCTGTGAGGATACCGATAAGGAACGAAGTACCGCTGCATTTGAAGAAGAAATTATAGCAGGACTCACATGGCTTGGTATGTCGTGGGATGCCTACTATCGTCAGTCAGAGCGCAGCGAGGTATATCGTCCGTATCTAGAACAGGCAATTGCTGACGGTGCTGCATACCGCTCAAAAGAGGATAGTACTCGTGAGCCAGGTACAGAAATTGAGGTGGTACGATTGAAGAACCCAAACAAAACTATCACTTTTGAAGATGAAATACGTGGTGAAGTAACCATGGACACCACAGACTTGGGGGATTTTGTTATTGCACGCGCTATCGACGACCCACTCTTTCATTTTGTCAATGTCGTTGATGATCATGAAATGGGAGTTACACATATCATTAGAGGTGAAGATCATATCCCCAACACGCCACGGCAAATACTTATCCAAGAAGCACTTGGATTTGAACGCCCAACCTATGCACACCTACCACTACTCTTGGCGCCTGATCGTTCAAAGCTTTCCAAGCGACATGGACCAGTTTCACTTACCCAATATGCTGAAAAAGGCTATATGCCTGGTGCGATTACAAACTATCTTGCACTGCTCGGTTGGAATCCAGGCACCGATCAAGAAGTCTTCACGCTTGATGAGCTTGTGTCAGAATTCGATATTGCTGGTGTGCAGAAGGGAGGTGCTATTTTCGATATCGAGAAACTACGCTGGATGAATCGTGAACACATGAGTCGCCTCAGCGACGACGAATTTCGTATTATGGTTACCGATCGTATGCCTGATACACAAAAAGCACTTCCGCAGTATACGGGTGCGCGTCTTGAAAAACTTGCGCCGATTATTCGTGAGCGCGTCAGTGTTGCATATGACATCGCGCAAGAAGCAGAAAAAGGCGAGTATGACTTTGCGTTTGCTGCACCGAAACCACCCGCTGAAATGCTTATGTGGAAGAAAGACGAACATGTTCGTGATCCATTGCCGCGACTCCAAAAAGTGGCTGAGATTCTCTCAACTATTCCAGATGCATGTACAGCTGACGATGCAAAAAACGCCCTCTGGAACTATGCTGAAGAGATAGGGAAGGGAGAGGTGCTCTGGCCACTCCGGGTTGCGCTCTCAGGACGCGAACGGTCTCCAGATCCATTTACACTCATTCATATTCTTGGTTCAGCAGAGTCATACAAACGCGTACAGTCTGCATGTGATACAATTTTAAGTGCATGATACAACGTAGATTTGCTCTATACATACTTTGCATAAGTGTCGTTTGTACGCCGTTTTTTGCGTATACAACCTATGATGCCTTTGCACAAACAGAGGTTGAAAAACTTCAAAACCAAATCGATGACCGACAGGGACGACTAAAAGAAATTGAACAAGAGATAGCAGAATATCAACAACAAATTCAAAAGGTAGGTGCAGAAAAAAGCACGCTCCAAAGCGCTATTAATCAACTCGAGCTTGAGCGAAAAAAAGTGAATGCTGACATCAGCTACACTCAAAACAAAATCGGTGCTACCGATCTTGAAATCAACCGCCTCAGTATCGAGATTAGGGACACAAGTGACACCATAACGGTTAATGAGCAAGCAATTAGCGAAATTCTGCGCCGCATTCATGAATCTGATGAGGTGCCACTTGTTGAGTCGCTATTGAACCATGAGAATCTCTCTGCATTTTGGAACACTGTGCAAGAGCTGGAACAAGTACGAAGTGTTATGAGCGACCGGGTCAAAAGTCTTGTTTCACAGAAAGTGCTGCTTGAAGAAAAAAAAGTGAGCAGTACCTATAAACGAGAAGAGCTTGTATCACTTAAGGCACAATATTCAGACCAAAACGAAGTATTGGTCAATAACCAATCTGAGAAAGATGATCTTTTGAAACAAACCAAGAACGAAGAGGTGGAGTATCAGCGGCTTTTAGCAGACAGGAAAGCTGCGCAGGAGCAGCTTTTGAAAGAGTTGCGCGACTTTGAGTCCAAACTCCAATTTATTCTTGATCCAAATACTATTCCTGTTCCAGGTACCGTGGTGTTTAACTGGCCAGTAGCAAACCCTATTATCACACAACTATTTGGGGGTACAGAATTTGCTAAGCGGAATGCGCACGTATATGGCGGGCGCCCATACCATCCAGGTGTCGATTTTGGTGCTCCTCGAGGTACACCAATTTATGCACCACTTGCGGGAACCGTGCGTGCAGTTGGAAATACTGATGCAGTGCCTGGTTGCTATTCTTGGGGTAAATGGGTGCTGGTTGATCATGCAAATGGTCTTTCAACGCTCTATGCTCACTTGAGTGTTATTTCATCGAACCCTGGGGACATACTAGCAACAGGGGAAATATTAGGTTATATCGGAAATACAGGATACTCGACCGGTCCACACCTTCACTTTACGGTATATGTACAAGAAGCTGTTACTATTCGGAAATTCAACGAAATCAAAACGGTGACTGGTTGTGGAGCTGCGACTACACCAGTAGCACCTACTGATGCCTATATCGACCCGATGCTCTATCTACCTCAACGCTAAAAATTCTTAGGGATCGTATCCCTAATACCACAGGTCAATTATTATTCTTTTTGTGATAATTGCCTATGCCGTACAAAAAAGTTCCGCTCATAACCAATGAAATCTACCATATATATAGTCGAGGTGTGGATACACGCACCATTTTCTGCAATGAAGCTGATTACAAGCGATTCTATTATTCACTGCAGCTCTTTAATACAGTAGAACCAATCATTAACTTTCAACAGGCATACATACACCGACATGATTCTAATAAGCAATTGGTCGATATTCATGCGTATGCCTTGGTAGGAAACCGTTTTCATTTGCTCATCAAACAAGTGATCGAGGATGGCATTACTGAGTTCATGAGACGCGTAAGCGTGGGGTATGCAGGGTATTTCAATGAAAAAAATGAAAGAAGCGGCGCATTATTTCAAGGACGATTTAAGCGAGTGCATGTTGTAAGTGAGGAACAGTATCAATACCTTTTTGCGTATATAAACGAAAATCATACTGTTCACGACGTAGCAGTGCCACAGCATATTTGGTATACAAGCTCGTTACATTACACAGGTAAAAAGAGAAGTGTACTCATGCCTGACTCAGTCACAAAACATACTAGTGCATACAATGCGCGAGAAGCTGCCAGACTCGCACAGTCAATATATAAAAAACGCAGATTTAATGACGCATGCTTACTGGAATAATTTTGTATTAGGGATACGAACCCTAATAAATTGTGCGACCTATTTAGGGGGTTGTGCTCAGGGGAGGGGTAGGTTGCAAAACCCCTACCGGACACCAAAAATCAGTACTTTTGATGCTACACTGATAGTATGAAGCGACTCTTGGTGACACTCATATTGTTGGGAATTATTTTTTTTGCTTGGACAAAACGTATATACAGAATTTACAAACGACATGCCGGCTGCATTGATTTTGTCTGGCATCAGCGGTACCCAAACTGAGGCAAAAATCATTCAGCACTTTATTGACCGAATCGGTGTGCCACAAGGCTCTAAAATCGATTTTAAGGACTTTCATCTTAATACCCAGTATGTTGATATCAATAATGATGATCGTAAGGACATAGTTGCTGTTCTGGAATCAGATATTTCATGTGGTAATGCAGGATGTATGAGTAGCATTTTTTTGCAAAGCGAAACAGGAAGTTTTGATGCAATAGAAAATTTTTTCTATACGATACAAACAATTGAAGTATTGGATACCTACACACAAAACATGCGCGACTTACGTATCAACAACGATACAACAAGTCGTTTATTGTGGGATGGTACAGGATATATATTAGAACGTATTTAAAGTATTCTATATGTCGCAAAAGATATATTGTACGACGCTTATATAATTATAAAAGCGTGGCGTAAAGCCACTTCTCTTTTTATTGCACTATCAGGAATTCCTTTTGCAAACTATGCCAGCAAAGGTTTTGTGTTACAACGCTGGACCCGTGCCATACACTACTCACACTCAACTTCACTATCTATCGTTCCGGCTGCATTTGTAAGTGATTTGAGATACATGCTAATTTTTTCCATCACTGCTTCCCTCTTTATCTCGGGTATTTAGTGTGCAACGCTATATTTCGTAGCAGATAAAATAAAAACCAGCCGAGAAGTTTTCTCGGCGGTTCTTAGACTTATCTGTGATCAGGTGTGATCTTTCTATTTTTTAGATGAGCATTTTCGCATACATCATCACAAAACCATACAAAGATACCATTAATGGTGAGGCTTTTCGATCCACAATGACTTGGAGATACTGCTTTATGACAGTGTTGGCAGAAGTGGTTAACTGTATCTCTTGGGTGTGTACCCATACAGGGTCTCTGTAAAACGATTGCAGCCATTTAAAGAACCTCTCGACTATATTTGCCTATGCAGTAATCTACGGAGTAATATTTATCGATTATTTTCAACCACTATACAATGGCGTAAAGATGTGGGCATCAAGAGATGTCCACGACAGCGACAGATTTATTCAGAACCAGTGATGCCTATGTATATTACACACAGGCTAAATGCAATCAACGCAAAAGTTGAAACCGGCTCTGCGGGTCTGCTTTTTGTAGGTGGTGTTGTGGGTGGTTTTTTCTGATGGTTACTCATAGCCCTGTCTCCTTTATGAAAAAACAAATATTACTTGTATGTCCAAATGTAGTATGCCACTAAGAAAATATTTGTCCAGAATTATTGCACACAGCAACTCAGATAGTGTGTGACGCTCCACTATAGTAACAAGTTGTGTTTCTACCCTTAGTCAAGGCATGTTCAAGTGTTGGGTGTCGACTGAGATATTCTTGGAGTTTGGTTGGAATGATTTCGTCTTGTGAGAGTACGACACATTGGTCACCATATTGGTTACGTACGCAGTCAGTAAGTATCGTGTAGTGCGTGCATCCTAAAATAAGTGCATCAAAGGGGTGTGCGTAGGCATGCAACAGTTGCGTGAGTTCCGCACACGCCTTGTTGCTACTTTTTGCTTCAAGATACGGCACGAGTGTTGGTGTTGCGAGGGATTGTAACGCAATATGTGTTTCTGAAACTTTATCAAGCTCAATTTGGTACTTGCCTGAATCAACGGTGCGCTTGGTTCCTATGAGTAAGGGTTTTGTGCTGCCTGCAGCTAAGAGGGTTTCTATGGTGGGAATTATCATGCCGAGAATACGCCGGTCAGGATATGCTTCTACTAAAAAAGTGTCTTGCAGTTTGCGGAGTGTTTCTGCAGACGCGGTGTTGCAGGCAATAATCACGATGAGCGCACCTTGTTCAAAGAGGTGTGTCACACCAGCTTTTGTGAGCTCGTATACTTCTGCTTCGGTCTTATCGCCATACGGCACGTGCGCGGTGTCTCCGTAGTAATAGTAGTCGTACTGCGGCATCGCCGCTCGTACCGCATCCATAATGGTGAGTCCCCCGAGTCCTGAATCAAAAAAGCCTATCTTCATATGTGATAGACGTTATAACATAAAAAGTTTTATGTTGGTTACCCTTTCTGGATTGCCTGTGCGTATACTTACGCAAACAGGTGCGTCGCATGCAGTCAGGCTTCAGCATTCCGCTCTGCTCCATGCTTCGCAATGATGACACGGAATTAGTTAGTCAGATAAACTAAGCGTGTAGTTTATCTGACTAACTAATATTTCCTTAATACACCCTTTACAATTGCTGCAATGCGCAATGAATGCGCGGGATGAATGGGTGCATAGTTCTTGTTTGCCGGTTCAAGCCAGATGGTATTTTGTGCGGGATCTTTACGGAGATATTTGAGCGTCCACTCTCCATCGACTTCTGCCACGACAATATCGCGGTCGCGTGCATCTTCGGTGCGTTCTGCAATGACGTAGTCGCCTTCTTCGATATGCGCCTCAATCATTGAGTCACCCTTTACCTCGAGGATGAAGGTTTTTGCTTTATCTTCTATTAGGTAGTTATCAAGACTAATAGAGTCGAGCATGTCGGCATCTGCCATGGTGGGAATGCCGGCTTCTACCAGCCCCAAGAGTGGTACACCGGTGTCGAGTGACGCGGGGATGAGTCTCCCCTGTGCATCTTTATCGATAAGTCCTTCATCCATGAGCTTGTCGATGAGTTTTGATACGGCATTTTTTGACTTAAAGCCGACGAGCTCCATGATTTCGGCATAGCTGGGCATGCGCTTTTGCGCTTCGTAGAATGCGAATATTTTTTCTTTGTATGATTCGTACTTGCTCATACTGTGTGATTATTTCCATGATGGTACGAGGGTACGCATGAGTCGGTTGACCATTCGTCCTGCCTCTTCCCTACGAATCTGTGCAAGGAGCTTTTTGTGACGGCGCGCTTCCCTGCGGTAGTCATCGTCATGGATGATTTTGTAGTCGATAAGACCGTTTAGCTTTTGGATTTCTTCGTTGAGTGCTTTGATGTATTCTTTTTTGCTCATATACCTTGACCTAAATGTATAATCTCCTCTCCAAGTGATACATATAGTATAGGTGAACGTTCGTTCACCGTCAAGTTTTTCTTGTGTTGATAACTTTTAAGCTTTAGTTTGTGCCGTTAATCGTGTATTGCTTTGTACACCACATTGAGCAACAGCGCTGCGCCTGCACCAATAACGAAGGTCCATTTGAGCGGTATAAAGAGCGTCATAAGTACAATGAGTGCGAGAGAAACGGCCCGCCCGAGGTGGTTGGACATTTCACGCATGACGGTAAACTCATCGACATACCGACCCTGGTCGGCAGACATATCGTAGAGAATGGTATCAAAGGGTGTCTTGGTAAAGACCTTCGTGATGTTGTGGTAGAGTCCGACGAAAAACACTTGTGCGGCACTCAAGACAAAAATCTTGATAATCCATCCAATGGCGTAAAGCGTACTCCCGACACGCAGCGTTTTTTGTTTTGCGCTTTTTGCACCGTCGAGATATTTGCCCAATACCAGTTGCAACAATATGGTAATGGCAGTCACCAAGGTTGATACTGCACCAATTTCAAATACATTGCCGTCGAGAATCTCATAGAGGAAGATGGGCCACGCAATGAGGGTGATTGGTATTTCAAGCCCGTTGGCAAAAGAGCCATAGACCATGGGTCGATACTCGGGTGACCACATGCGCCTAAGTGTTTCTCCATACGTCCAGGTGAACTTCTCGTGTGTCTTAGGGACAAAGGCATACGACACCGCTGCAGCCCCCAGCAGTATCACGGAAATAGCAAAGAGCACATCATATCCGGAATTTTTGATGATGTACCCTGCAAGAATGGGACCAATAATGCCCATAAACGCAATGGTCGCGTAGGTCAGCCCAACGCTTTTGCCACGCTGTCCGTCTTTGGTGAAGGTTGCAAAGTCGACATGATACGGCACCCAGTGGAAGAGTCGCAGGAGTAAGAGTGCACCAGACAACGGACCAAGCAACATCCAGATATTGGTCTCGTCGGCAAAGTAGAGTATCACATAGAATGAGACATTAAAGATACCCGCAATCACCAAAGAGACGCGCGTACCAAAGCGGTTCATAATCTGCGCTGCGGGTACTAATACTAAGAAGTACGCCAGCGACACCACCGCAAAAAACGTCCCCACAACATAGAAGTTTTCGCCGGTTGTGACATAGAGGAAAATAGGGACAAACACCCCAAGCAGTGCGGTTGCTGCACCATGAATGAGCCGCTTGGTGACAAAGAGCTTCACAAACGCCATGCTTGAACTCTGCATAAAGAGATACCGTCGTGCTACTACTACAAATCGTTCCATACAAATACGTTGTTATGACTGTCCTACCATCTTCATTATTTTCTTGTAATGCTTCTCCTTCACGGGTTGTACCGAAAGCCGCATCCCCTTCTGGGTCAGTGCCATGTCGGCAAATGCGGGGTCGTTCTTCAGAACTGCAAGCGGAATAATATCCGTGAACTTCTGCTTGAATTTCACATCAACCAAGAGCCATCGTGGATTTTCCTTGGTAGATTTCGGGTCGTAATGGTCTTCTTGTTTGTCAAATTGGGTCGGGTCGGGGTACGCCGCGCTTGCAATGGTCATGAGCCCCACAATACCAATCTCTTTTGCATTGGAGTGGTAGAAAAAGGCAATGTCCCCTACCTGCATATCGTCACGCATGAGGTTGCGCGCCTGGTAATTGCGGACACCATCCCACGGTTCAACACCATCGCGCGCTAGGTCGTCAATCGAATAACACGACGGTTCACTCTTCATTAACCAATATTGCATAGAAATTATATATATAATGGCGCAAACACGATATAATGTATAGTAGAGCATGTTCAAAAATCCTACACAAATAGTTTAAACTTTCTATTTGTTTCTGTTCGTCGATTGCCAAAATTTGATCAAAAAACGGCTATAATTTCTCCCCATAGCTTAGTATTGCTCGAAATTTTATCAATTTTTTGCCACCAATTTTGACCATCTTTGAAACTCGAAGTCTTTTTGAACACACTCTAAGACTCTCCACATTATTCATACAACCAAAACGTATTATGATGATGAGTGAATCACAGCGAGCAATGCTCCGGAGCCACGGCACCTTGGTGGGACGTGTGCTCATGGGATTGCTCTTTTTCTTTAGTGGTGTTGGTATGCTTATGACCCCCGGGGGTATGGAAGGTACTGCCAGCATGATTATGAACGCGGGACTGCCACTTGCAGGACTCCTCGCATGGCTGGTCCTCGCCGTGAAGCTCTTTGGTGGCGCGTCACTTATCCTCGGCTACCGTGTCGGGTGCGGTGCGTTTCTCCTTCTTGGCTTTACCGCGCTTGCCACACTCTTCTTCCATTTGGATATCAACGACCATGGACTCTTCAAGAACCTCGCAATCATGGGAGGGCTCCTCTATGTCATGGCGTATGGTCCTGGTGAGGGCTGGGCAATGAAAAGATAACCACCAACTCTTAGGGTTCGTATCCCTAAGTAGTGCCACACGCAGGCACAACAAAAGCCGCACCCACGAAGTGGGTGCGGCTTTTGTTATAGGGTTTAACGCATCGCAATGGTCTTTCCCCAACACGGTGCCGAAGCACTCCATGGCTGTACGCCTTGTCTCTCATAGAGATTACGCGCGTACGCCATATTATCGTAGAGGTTGTCCAAATCAAGACCAAGGGTATCAGCAGTAGTTTCGTGGTAACGCTTGTTAATTTGCATTACCCCAGTATCTGCTGGGTCTACCCGTCCCTGAAGAACTGAACCATCTTCAAGTGTGTGTCGAAACGTTGACTCACAGCGAGCAATGTGGATCATAACCGGTATATCGCTGAAGTATGTACGTACCGCTTCTTCGGTAGTCATTTCTTCGAGTGTTTCAGCGATGAGTGCTTCATTTGTTGCAATGTGCCCATATGCAGTATCCAATGCAGGAACTGCGCCAATCTGTGTTACCGCAAGAATTGCAGTAATAACGCTTGATAAAATAAGCCAAGAGTCTTATCCAACAAAAAAAACGGCGTTAGCCGCTTATGCGCCTATTATAGCACACCTATACCCAAAGTCAAGTTATGCAATGACTTCGGATGTGTGTCAATAGTTACAATAGGCATGTTTTAAGCCGTTTTTTCTGTGTTACTCTAGTTTAGCCCCTATTTTCAGGATTTTTTACCTACTGGATTGCTTCACTCCGTTCGCAATGACGAACGCTTCGCGTTCGTCACCGGCTAAAATCTTCGCTTTTAGCCGTCGCAGCACACAACATACGTACTGTATCCGACTAATTAGTCGGATACAGTAAGTTTCAGCTAGACGTCATTGCGAGAAGTGGAGTGAAACGGAATGACGAAGCAATCCAGAAGTCACCCACCTACCCTTGATTATCGGTACGTTTCTTAGGCGCAAGTCCTTCTAGTGCACGCAAAACCTCAATCGGCGTTGCAAACACTACCGTATTTGACTGGTCTGAGCTCAAGTCGTTCAGCGTTTGGAGTGTGCGCAAATGCAGCGCACCATCAGCAGACGCAAGCATCGCAGCCGCCTTTGCCATATTTTCAGCCGCAGCAACCTCCCCTTCCGCCTTAATAATCACCGAACGTCGCTCTCGCTCTGCCTCAGCCTGCTTTGCAATGGTTCGTTCCATGTCGTCGGGCAGGAAGAAGTCCTTGAGCTCCACATTCTCTACCGCAATTCCCCATTGGTCGGTCTCACGGTCAATCACTTCCTTAATACGTGCTGAGAGCTCTTCACGCTCCGCAAGCACCTGGTCGAGCTCCGCACCACCAACCACGTTACGCATAGTCGTTTGCGCAAGCTGCGAGACCGCATGCCGGAAGTCCTCTACCTCGAGCACTGCCTTCGCCGCGTCCGATACCTTGTAGTAAATCACGGCGTTAATACTCGCAGACACGTTGTCCCGGGTAATCACCTTCTGGTCAGGCACATCCACCGCCTTCACACGGAGGTCCACCTTAATCATCTTCTGAAAGATAGGGACCACAATACTCCACCCCGGATTCCGAAGCCCCGTGTACTTACCCATGGTAAGCATGACACCGCGCTCATACTGCTTCACCTCACGGAGAAATGAGATGAGAAGAATAATAACCGCAATAAAAATCCACTGCATAACTCAAATACTTAGCTTTCTAATACAGACAATATAGCAGTTTTTATGTTGTTTGAATAATCAGAGATAGATTATCTGTTATGCTGAATTATCGAGCCGTCTGAAGAGATGGGACAGCAAGCCGAGAGCATCCAAGCAGTCTTGCTCTGTATATAGTCCAGAATCACGTAGGTCGGCAGCCAACTCATGACTGATTGGATTCCTGAAAGCTTTCCATATCGCACGAGCAAGTAGACCATGACCGACAGTTATGTTTTGAACTGTCGTATCTTCGAAATCACTACCGTCAGGTCGTTTAAAGTTGTTAGTAACGGACAACTCCGGCACCGGTTGAGGATTTGGCGGCTGTACTCTGTCAGGAGAAAAGGCATGTTTAATCAAGGTCCCTATAGCAGTTATCCGGATAACTTTTACTTTGTCAGTCACTTACTGCGATATTTAATACAAGGACATTCACCACCCAAACAAATTTGGTGCAATAACCCCCATGACGGAATTCTCGACGCCGATGATGTGGTGAGCATGAGGATGATTAAAAAACCATTTTAGTATACTGTGCATATGAAATCTCCAACGATTGAATCAATCCACTACATGCTTCGACCTTTTACAAAGAGCGATGCTGCGTTATGGCAGGTGTGGGATATTGACCCTGAAGTACAGGCACATATGCCTGGACCGCTCAATGAACCAGAAGACATTGCAGAACAATGTGCATACATCGAAGCATGTGAGGCTGATGAGGAAGGATACTATTGGTCAATCGAAACTACAGATGGTGTGACTATTGGGACTGTTGCCTTCACTGAATTCAACAAGCACCATGGTGTTGCAGACCTTGGTATTGTGATTGGTGACAAAAATTATTGGGGTACGGGTGTTGCAACTGAAGTACTTACTGCTCTGGTGCGCTATGCCTTTGCACATATGGGTATTGTGAGAATCAGCGCCGAGGTCGAAGCAGAAAATGTACCAATGACAAAGGTGCTCGAAAAAATCGGCTTCACACAGGATGGGCTATTTGAGTCAGCTCGGGTAAAAAACGGAAAGCGAGTCAATGTACTCCATTTTGGTATTGTTAAAAAGTAACTGGTGGTTATATGAGGAATACCAAAATAAGACCTATCAAACAAAGAGACACTAGTGCCTGTGGACCAACTTGTATTGAAATGACTTTAAGATACTTTGGAGTACCATATACAGTTGCAGATATTGCCAAGGTAAACTAACTACAAAAAAGAGGGTGGTATATACAACAAACAGCTTGTGACTGCTCTGAAACACTATGGACTTAAAACAAAGGTGCTAAAGAATGTTTCATGGGACGAATTAACAGAATTAAACACTAAAGATTCTGTCATTATTCTTTACTGGATGTTAGATGGATACATTGGACATCTGAGTGTTCTAGAAAAAGTTTGTGAAGACCATATTTACCTAGCCGAACCTACAGCTGGTAAGATGTTAAAAATGGGAAAAATTAAATTCCTCAGACTATGGCTCGACTATGAGGCAAATTCTAGGGTTCCGATGTATCCTGAATCAAAATCGGATATTCAGTTGCGGTGGATGTGTGTTGTTGCTAAAGCATAAAATAAAACCCGAGAGCTAAAATCTCGGGTTTTTTAAGTTTGAACACATGATGATGGCGAGGAGACGCTTGTGGACAACACGGAGCAGGACGACTCCGAAAACTCCGGAGAAGAAGACATCTCTACATAACGCGCAGCGTGCGTTAACCAAAAAGCCGCCCAGGTCAGGGCGGCTTTTTTAATTATCAATTCCCTTCTTCTTTATTTACTAGTGTCCTAGGGGTCCCCTAGGACGTATGGGTTTATTCAACTACCGGTGTAATGATGCTTCCGAATAATTTGGATGCTTCGCGGGTGTAGTTTTGGATGTTGTCTCTATAGTATGGCGGGTGCTGTTTTTGGATTTGTCCGATGGTGTAATACGCAACTGCCATCATACCGACACATCCCACCTCGCGTGGAAGTGGTACATGCACGCGGCAGCCGGGGATGCCAAAGGTGGTGTTCTCTGCTCCAAAGCTTATGAAACATTCGTTGTCGCCAGGAACCACGGTCTTTGCATGCTTGGTCTGCTCATAGGTAAATACACGCCCGGATACTTTTGCGCCAAAGAGTTCATCAAACTTTGTGGTGAACATCTCGCGCATGGCTGCAAATTCAGGTGGAATGATGCAGTAGAAGGCGTCGTACTGCCCCAAGGTATCGGGCAATCTGCGCGCCGTATCTTCCATAAGAAATGCCAAAATTGCCGCCGGACTTTCCCCTGTTTTTGCAAGCAACATACTCATGTAGGTTGAGGTGTTGTAGGTGTATGGCTCTCGATTCTTTGGGAATGTATACCAGCGGTCTTTGTCGACAAAGACCGCTGCCTCTGCTTTTGAATTTGTGGTCATGAGATGCACCATGAGTCCTGAACGCTTCAATTCCTCAGCGATTTCGACCGCATGCTTCCCTCCTGACGCAGAGATGAGTACGGCGCTGTCGAGACTTTCTTTTGCAGTTGAAAGAATTTGCTTGTAGGTGCCTTCGTCTGCGTGAAGTGCTTTGACACCATCAAAGATGATCCGACCGGTGACGCCTGCGTTGCCACTGCCGACCACAAGTGTGCGTTTACTCAAGAGTGTGTCGATATTTGGGAGCGCGGCACCACCAAGGAGCTCGAGCGCACCAAGCGTGACCACATCTAAGTCAGGCAGTGTTTCTTCGGTGAAGGTGTCGAGAATTTGTTTGTTTGGGTAGCTCATAGTCTCTTTTTTAATGTACTCATCACTTAGGGTACGTAGGTTTGGATGCATTTCGAGGAACCAGGGAGCGAAACTGTGACATATGCTTTGCAATTATTTTGTCTACTTACTTAAAAGTATACACAGGTGAGTAAAATTCGAGGAGTGACAGAGTGAGGACGCGAGCCGTATGCCTATACGGTGAGCGTCCGAACGACGGAAAGGATAAAGAAGTTTGCCACCTGCGTATGCTTTTCTTTTAGATTTGGCGCGGGGTGTTCACATCAACATTTTTCATAATATATTCATACGCATCATCAACCGTATCAACTACATGGAATAAATCTAAATCTTCTTTGCTGATGGTTTTGTATTCTTTAAGTAATGTGGTTTTGAAGAATTTTAGGAGTGGCTCCCAGTACTCCTTATCGTAGAGTACAATTGGAATACGAGAGATTTTTTTGGTCTGGATGAGTGTGATGATTTCGAAGAACTCATCCATGGTGCCAAATCCTCCTGGGAAGTAGACATATACCTCAGAGGCAAAGGAGAGCATCACCTTGCGTGAGAAGAAAAAGTGAAAGTCCTCACTCTCGGTCACATAGGGATTGAGCTTTTGCTCCATGGGTAGCTCGATATTGAGCCCTACCGATTTGCCGCCCACCTTGAAGGCGCCCACATTCCCAGCTTCCATAACACCCGGTCCACCACCGGTAATAACGGCAAAGTTTGCCTTGGCGAGTCGTGCGCCAAGCTCTTCTGCTGCTTTGTATACATCGTCACCGGCGACGGTCCGCGCACTTCCAAAGAATGTAGCGGCAGTGCCATACTTGCGGAGTACCTCAAATCCCTGCACAAACTCAGACATAATGCGGAAGGTCCGCCATGATTGCACTGCGTCATCGCTTTCAAATAGATCGGTGATGACCCGACAATGCATCATTTCCTCGTCTTTCTTTGACGTTTTTTTCTTTTTCATATGTTTTTGCTATGCAGTTAAAAGTACTAACATTTTATGCTACTAGTGTAGCACGAGCGTATGGGGGATATAGATAGAACATTCACAGCAAAGCACCCGAAAGCCGTTGGCTTTCGGGTGCTTTCTAAGTACTAGGTGCTCAGCGCTACGTGCTATTTTTCAACCACGGCATGTCGTATTGCTCAAATTCAGGAAGGAGCTTCTTGTCGTCGAGGAGTCGAGCGGTCACTTCAGCATGGCAGAGTGCGCCGGTGAGTGCATTGTGTGGTTCAGGCTCCTCGGGAATACCACAGTAGTTGAGGACTGCATCGAGATTCAATTTGGAACGGTGATGTTCTGCATCAATAGGCACATCCATGCCTCGCTTGACCATATGCATCCAACACATGGTGTGTGTATCGAGTGTGCGATATGCGAGATTGTATGCGATACCCGCGCGTTCACACGCCGCTTTTACAAAATCGCGGTCAAAGGAGACGTTTTGCCCAGTGAGGGTTCGGTCTTCGATTGGTTCAGCCCACTCAAGAAATTGCTGCACCAGCTCCCCTTCTGTGAGCTTGGTTTCATCGGTGATTTCTTCCTCGGTAAATCCATTTACCTCGAGCGCACCGTCCATAATATGTGCACCATCCCAGATTTTGCACTCACCATAAAAGCGATTCTCAGGATTAAGTACATCAACCGCACCAATCGAGACGATTGAGTGCTTGTAATACTCGGTGCCTGAGGCTTCAACATCCAAAATTAACATATGAGTAGCATAGCATAGCAAGTCTCTAAAATCCGCAGAGATTACTTGACTTGTCTTATATATATTGTTAAATTCTGCACTAGATACCTTTCTCTTTTGACTATGTACGGTATGTATATGGTCGACACATGCAACTCACAAAGGAGCCATCATGGCAGTAAAAAAAGAAAGACTATACCGTGTCACGGTAACAATAAATAAGCGGAACTCTCAACCACAGAAACATGTGTTCCTGGTTATTGCTTCCAAATCAGTGGACGCAAAAGCACACCCTGAAATTATAAAGAGAATAGAGCTTGTGTGCGCTCGATCTGGAGTCACTAAACCTACAGAGGTTACTGCTCTCCTATTTAATCCAGACAAGCCATACATAGTGTGTGCTTCTGTTCCTGGTAGTGGCAATGTTGAAATATTTTTTTGATTTTACTCAAGGATATGCTTGCAAGGCCCGCGCGATAGCGCGGGCTTTTTTCATGTCGAGTCATGGTATATTTGCTCATATGAAAAAATTTTTAATTCTTCAACTTCGTGCAGATGACGAGGTGGCAGACAATGAATTCCATGCCATGCTGCGTATGGGAGGGCTCACTGAAGACGAGGTACATCGGGTGCGTATTGAACACAACGGTATTCCCGATGACATCAATCCGCAAGACTATGCAGGTATTATTGTTGGTGGTGGTCCTACGTGCGTTAGTACACCAAAAGAAGATCAGTCGCCCGAACAACTGAAGTTTGATGCGGATCTCTTCAAACTCAGCGATGTGGTCTATGCGCACGATATTCCCTACATGGGCGCTTGTTATGGTATTGGTATTCTTGCAGCACACCAAGGTGCGTGTGTCTCGAAAGAAAAGTATAGCGAGGAGGTGGGTCCAACGCATGTCTATAAAACTGAAGCAGGAGCACAAGATATATTGCTGCGTGACCTGCCTGACGATTTCTACGCACTTTGTGGACATCAAGAAGCGTGCCAAGAGGTCCCCGAATCAGCAACATTGCTCCTTACCTCCGATGTGTGTCCTGTACAAATGTTCCGGATTAAAGAAAATATATACGCAACACAATTTCATCCGGAGCTTGATTATGAAAGTATTTGTCTGCGTATTGATTTTTATAAGCATGCAGGATACTTTAAGCCCGAAGACGCTGAGCATGTAAAAGCGCATTGTGCAACGCAAGATATTGTCTATCCCGCGCATATTCTTAAAGCATTTGTTAGTAGGTATCGTACGCATTAACGACCTACTGAGTTGAGCAACAGCTCGTGTACACTGCAGTACACAACTCAAGACAGTACTGTGTCCCTTCACTAGAACTCGGTCAAGTGTGTTGCCTCTGCAATAACAACCTACTTCATATACCGCACAGGTCGACGGACAGTATATGTTCGAGTTCTAGTGAAGAGTAACAGTGTGTTGTTGCTCTTTTGTCCCAATAACACTTTTGCAGACCTGCCTTAGTATACGCACTCGTTTTAAAATCTAGTTAAAGTAAACTTAAAATAAATATCAAATCTGCAAATTGGTATGAATCCCCGCTCTATGCGCATTCTTGCTTGTAGAAGATGAAAAGAAAATTAGTGATTTTCTCAAAAAAAGCCTTGAGGCTGAGTGTTTTGCTGTGGACGTCGCCGAAGATGGTGAAGAAGGATTTCTCCATGCACATGCTCCACATCAGGATAAAATAGCGCTCTTTGAAAAAAGTATCGATGATATTTCACGCTTTATCTATGATTTATTGAAACTCACAGAACTTGAATCTAATAATGAGCATCTACGTACTGACCGCATTGACTTGAGTACTGAACTCACTGGCCTTGTGGAATATTTTGCAATTTCAGCAGCGCATAGTGGCATGACCGTTACCAGTGATATTGCTTCAGGAGTGACGATATTAGGTAATACACCAAAACTCAAAGAATTGCTCCTGAGTTTGTTAAGTAACGCAGAAAAATACACGAAAAAAGCAGCCGAGAAACGTATTACTATTACCTTACACAAAGACGCAGACCATGCGGTACTCTCGATTAGTGATACGGGTATTGGTATACCGCAAGAAGATCTGCCGCATGTCTTTGAACGTTTCCATCGATCGCACAATGCCAAGCATGCAGGCATGCAGAGGTCTGGACTCGGGCTTGTAATTGCAAAGACCATTGCAGAAAAACACAATGCCACACTCACAGTAACCAGTACTGAACATAAGGGTGCAACGTTCACCCTCACCTTCCCATGTATCGTGGACTAAAACACTCGGATACTCCCCACAACGACACCCCATATATGGCAGTCTTCGGAGTCCGATACCACTATCGGTGCATAGTCAGGATTTTCTGAAACCAATGTGAGCGTATTGTCTGTGAGTGCGAGCCGCTTAACAACCATCTCACCATACACGGCAGCAACGACAATGCATCCATGTGTTGGCTGTACCGAGCGGTCGATGACTAATACATCGTCAGAAAAAATACCCGCATGTTTCATTGAGTCACTCTCGACGCGTACAAAAAAGGTGGCTGAAGGATTCTTCACCACAAGGTCATTAATATCGAGGATTTGTTCTACTGCGTCGTCTCCTGGAACGGGAAACCCCGCTGCTGGACGCGAACGATAGAGTATCTTCGGGTCATGTGATTCCTTGAGTGTCCCGAGCCGAGTATGTGTATAGTTGTTTCTTGTATAGACAATCCTTATTACACAATCGTGACACCGCCGACTAGTAGTGTATGTGCGTAGAATAACAGTGCCATTCCTGCCAAGAGCCCCGTGCCGTATGCAATTTGCGCAGGATGTTGTCTTCGCCACTCAACCACAATAGAGAGCACGAGTGCGATGACGACAAACGCAGCAAGCGTTACGTACACTGCTTGGAGCCAGGTGCTTGACTGTGTAGCGCTCCGCTCCATGAGTCCTGCCGTTGGTGCGGTGCCACCTGAGGTAGCATGACTAAACGAATCAGCACCAAGCATTGCTGCTACACCACTGCGTGATGTGGTCGCAAAATCTGAGTATACCACCAGTACTTCATGTACCGTTTCTTCTGCGGGTGCCGTTTCATGGTGCTCGGTGAGAAGTGCTGTATCTGACGGGGATGCATAGCTGGTCTCTGGAGGGGTGTCTTCAGAAGAAGCGACAGTTGCAGGTGTGGTGGTGGGTACTGCGAGTGCTATTTCTTCAACCACAGGTAACGCAATGATATCGACACCAGCCACTTCAGTATCTTGGAGTAGTGGAGTTTCGATTGGAGTGGTGGTCGGTGTTGGCTGTGCACCCTGTGGATTGTTGGTTGTCGTGGGTGTTGTGGTGGTTGGCTGCGTGGTGGTACTCGGAGGTTCTTGGGTAACCGTTTCAGGTGGTGCAGCTATAGCCTGTGGTGTTCCAAAGAGTTGTACTACAAACACTGTTGGGAAGCCCTTATAAGTTCCCTGTGCCGTCCCAACGCCAATTTCTGTGTAGTCACCGTTGAGAATATTTGCACGATGTCCTGGTGAGTCCATCCATGCATGCACGACAGCGTCTGATTCACTAAAGTGTACCGCGAGATTCTCCCCCGCATGCACAAAGTCATATGCTACGGCATCGAACCAGTGCCATGGAGACGTGCCATCTGGACTATAGTGTGCAAAGTATTCATGCTGTGCCATATGTTTTGCTTTTTGGGTTGCTGCAGCATCAAGCAGTGCATTTCGTGTGAGCATACCGAGTGTATCATCTGCACGTTCATCATTCGTGAGTTCGACAATGACCGCCGGCAGTACGGTACCCACCATCCAATCTGAACCAATCCACAACAAGGCTTGCAGGTTCGCGAGGGCAAACGAGAGTAGGACCAATACTGCCATGATTCCTATCGATACTCGCTGCAATACATTTGGCGCATATGCATTGCCTTCATGTGGAATAAAGAGGTCTTTTGCCGTCTGTTTCATGTGTATCAATTTTCTCATGCAGGCATTGGTGGGTCAACTAAAGGTAAACCATAAAAAAGCCACAGCATTGCTGCTGCGGCTTTATGTCCCGTTTTACTCCTGGGACTTCTACGAAACTCTCTTAACTCAGTACATATGGCTGCCCGTTCGTTATCTCGTCATGCTTTCTGAGCATGCACTGGTATGAAGCGCTCCAGTCACTGACGCCATTCCTGTTATAGAGCGTGCGAGCAAATAACAGGTTGTCATACAACTCTGCCACATCAAGTCCTAATGTCCGTAGTTCTGTACCATGAACTTTTATATTGATTTGCATAACACCTTTATCGAGAGCGTGTTTTTTTCCACTCAATACCTTTCCTTTTGTATCCCACTGACGAAACGTAGACTCACAAAATGCAGCTGTGGTCATAATGGGCACATCTGCCCAAAAGGCGCGTGTAATATCTTCAACTGTTGCACCTTGCTGTAACATAGTGTTTAGACCTGCTTTCGAGAGTGGTGTGACACTGTTTTTCCCAGGAGGAATATCCTCAAACATTGAATAGGTTGTGCCCTTTCTGTGATTAATGTACGCAGGGGGTGTATATGGACGTCGCCCGCTTGCATCCCAAGCATGAGCATGTTGATCGTGCTGCAATGCTATCTGACTTGTTTTTGTCGCACTACGGTAAGCAGATTGTGACGCTGCTGCCGTGTTTCTCGATTTTATAGAAGATTTGTTCTGTGGGGCTTGTATTTGGGTAGATTGCGATGATGCTACAGGCTGTTGCAGCACGGGTCGTGCTGCAACCTCAGGTGGTATTTCGCATCGTCCGCGTATACTCACCGCGCGTGGATGACGCCAACACTGCGCCTGCTCCTTACGAAACCGAAGTTCTGCAGCAACAATCTCTTGCTGACGATTCCCCCGTTCTGTATTTACCTGCTTCCAGGCAGCAGCGTTTTCCTCTGCATCCAATATATGCGATTCAGCATGTTGCTCCCCTATTGCTTCATTTGCTGCCTGCCAGCGTTTTGTTTGCTCCTCGTTTGGTTTGATATGCGGACCTGCACAGCCTGTAATGGCAAGCAGGATAAAACTTACGGATACGACTAAAAATCGTGTGACCATGTCGGTCTCCCAGTAGATGTAGAAAGATAAGAATAACTAATTACTGCGAAATATTCTACATCACATTCTTAATACGTCAAGTATCTTCCTGGGCACCTATGTTAATTAAAATTCATATCTTAAGTCGTACTTTGTAGCAAAGATTCTGGATTGCTTCGCATTCGCTCGTAACGACGTCAAAAAGCGTTGCTTTTTGACGTCGACATACACTAACGTGTGTCATTACTGCATATTCGATATTGCCATAGTATGTAGTGTGATTAAGTGATTCTATTTATATTTTGTATGAAACATTTTGGATTCTTCACACTCTTCTGTGCCGTATGTATCTTGATGCCACTTTCGAGTCACGGATATAAGATCACTGACCAAACCGCATTTACTCTCGACAACACTGCTGGTATCTACCTCATTACATTTAAGCTCGGGCACGGGAATCATGACATCTACGTACCCATTACTGCCACCACCGAAGACAGGGGCAACACCGCGCTTACCTATGCACTCTATGGTACGGACGACACAACCATAGATGGTGACACCACCAGTATGGTTATTAGTAATGCCACCATTGAAAATGGTATGTACAAAGTTCCTGCTGGTACCAAAAAGACATTTACCCTCTTTACCGTATTTACGCCACACACCATCGCTGTTGATGGTCAGTACCGCCTTGCGGTCACTCACCTCCCCTTCTCGTTTAATGAGACCACGCAACTGCAGCTCAATCCTTCAGAATGACAAGCACCCTCTAAACATGAGAACCTGAGATGTAGCCTGAAGTCCAACACAGTTGCAGTGAAAATCCACCAGAAGGTCTGTTCACATTGAGCACATCTCCGGTCAAGAAAAGATTGGGATGGATTTTTGACGCAAAGGTTCGTGTATCAACTTCCGTCAGGTCAACACCACCATCAGAGACAACAGCCCATTCAAAACCCATGGTGCCCGTGACCGTCAGTGGCATTGCTTTAAGGCGGTCAACAAGCGCAAGTCGTTCCTCTTTTCCAACGCTATGCACTTTCATTTCTGCTAATTCGGTATCAAGCTGCTCAAGTACCGCACCCTCCATGCCATGCGGCACACATTCCTTCAGCACATTCTTGAGTTGTTTGTTCTTGTTCGCATCAAACACTGCGAGTACTCGATTGCGGAGTGTTACCACATCGGTATCGGGATACATATCAATCGTCGCGGGGACATCGCCATCCTTGAGAAGCTTCTTTACCTGATGTGCGCTATTTAAAATCAACGGTCCTGAAAGCCCAAAGTGAGTAAAGAGAATCTTTCCTACCTTCAAGAATTTCTGCTTTCCTTCGCCGAAAGTAATCTTCATAAATGAGAGTGTACGTCCTGAGGCATTTTTGACCCAGTCCTCCCCTACCGTGAGCGGTACAATGTCAGGATTTGGTTCAGTAACCGAGTGCCCGAGCTCACGCAGCCATGAAAAACCTTCACCACTTGCACCCGTCTCAGGATGGGAAAGCCCACCAGTTGCAAGCACGAAGTTTTCAGCCTTAAAGTCACCGTGATTCGTCTTCACACCCACAATCTTCCCCTCATTCATGATGAACCCATCAACGCGGACTGCGGTACGAATGGTTACTCCTGAATGTGACGCATAGGCTTTCATAGTCTTAGTCACGTCCTCAGCAGATTGCGAGCGCGGGAATACGCGTTTGTGCGCTTCAGTTACAAGCGGCAAGCCATGTGATTCAAAAAAGTGGAAGGTGTGCTGCACCCCAAACTGAGAAAACGCACTGAAGAAAAATTTTGCATTTTCACCATAGTGGTCAAGAAAGGTGCGTACATCCATCTCCGCATTGGTAATATTGCAGCGTCCACCACCAGTAATGGAGAGCTTCTTGCCAAGCACGCGGTTCTTCTCAAGCAACAAAACCCGACGTCCACGCTCTGCGGCGCGACCGGCTGCCATCATGCCTGATGGTCCTCCTCCTATAATGATGACGTCGTAACTTGACATAGAGCCGAAATATTAGCACAATAACTCTCTAATTCAAAGGAAATATACCGTATGGTCAGAGGGAGTCTCTGACCACCTGCTATGTCCTAGGGGTCCCCTAGGACACTTAGGGAAAATTCTCACATGTATGGAATATCCAATTCGTATAAACAAATATCTTGCACACAAGGGGCACTGTACCCGCCGGGCTGCTGATGAGTTGATTGCCGCTGGCAAAGTGCTGGTTAATGGCGAGGTTGCAGCGGTTGGGCAGAAAATAAACGAAGGCGATGTCGTTGACGTCCGCTTTAAGCCTGCCAAGCAATACCAATACCTTGCGTACTACAAGCCGCGCGGTGTTATTACTCATTCACCGGCTGAAGGAGAAACTGATATTGAGGCCCGTATTAAAAAGGACTATGGACTCACTGGTGTTTTCCCTGTTGGTCGTATCGACAAGGATTCCGAAGGACTCATTATACTCACCAACGATGGGCGTATTACTGACCGACTGCTCCATCCCGATAATGCACATGAAAAAGAGTATGCCGTCTGGGTAGATAAGAACCTTACCGGTCACTTCAAAAAGCATATGGAAGAGGGTGTCGACATAGAGGGCTACACAACTAAGCCAGCTGAGGTACACCCCAAGCAAAAGAACTCATTTACTATTACCCTCACCGAGGGTAAGAAACACCAAATCCGCCGTATGTGTGCAGCACTCGGCTACCAAGTCCAGCGATTGAAGCGAGTGCGTATTATGGATATTGCAATTAAAGACATTAAGCCTGGACAGTTTCGCAAAATCACTGGAGAAGAACAGAAGCAGTTTTTAAAGGATTTGGGATTGTAAAAAAGTAATAGTCATTGCAAAAGCCTATCTGCCAAGTCCATACAGTTGTGTAATCTCGTCTTGTGTTAAGACACTTGTATAGAGCCGCACGTCATCAATGTTTCCATCAAAGAAGCCTCCATCTGCCCGTCCTATTTCAAAGTCGCTTGCGTTTACGCCCGCAGACACAGTAATTGCCACATGATGCCAATCACTATCAATGGTTGCTGAACTCGAAGAACCATCTACATAGATGGTATATGTTGGAAAGCTTGTGGCAACAATGGTGCTTGATCCATTTATTTCAATTCTATCGGTACCGTCAATATCAATAATATCTCGAGTGGTGATGTCATCTGCCTTCATCCAAAAAGCTATCGTTTGAATCCCTGATGCTACATTTCCAACATCGATGTAATCAGCGGTACCATCGAGTGCAATCCCTTGCCCTATTTTACCCCGTCCAATCACGGGTGTGGTACTTGTGGCTGTATGACTATTTTCAGTGCCATCAAGAACGACATGTGCGCTCATTTCAGCATCTAAATCATACATGGTCACATCTTCAGGGTCTGCGTCAACGACATAGAGTCGTGTACCGTCGTTGTTAAATACAAGACCATTTGGATCAACAATATGTGTCGATATGCTCTGGGAATGCTCATGGGTAATGGTTGACGAGAGGTCATACCCTACAGAAAGTGAGAAGGTTTGTATTTCGTCACTATCAATACCTGAAATGCACATAGCAGTACCGTCGGTGTTGAAGGTGATGCCCTGTGCACTCGTTTCGTAGGTGGTAAAGTCATAGTTTGACTCATGTGATGCGGTCGATACATCCCATGCGGTTGAGAGTATATGCTCATGCACATCGTTGCCTGAGGTGTCGAGTACAAACATTGCGGTACCATCGGTACTAAATGCAAGTCCTTCAGCGGTAGCGATGTCGCCAGAGACACTTTTTGCATCAACCGTATGTAACGGTTATAGTATGACGTTACATTATATCATACTATAGACATGGAACTGCGTATCAGTCATTGTTCCTTCATGTGTGTTGATAATGCCGTGTATACTGTATAGACATGAAGACACTTGTACACAAAGCAGCAAAGAAAGTTGCACATCCCATGCATGGGCTGTATGTCGCGTTTCGTGATGATGTAAGTTTTCGCATGGAGGTTGGGGTTGGCGTGCTCTACCTCATACTAGGGTATGTGCTCTGGCCGCTCTCCCCGTTTGAGCTCGTTGCGCTCACATTGTCTTGGACGCTGCTGCTCATTACCGAGTTGCAGAACACTGCCCTCGAGATGGCACTTGATAGACTTCATCCTGAACGACATGAACACATTGGGCAAAGCAAGGATGTGGCAGCTGCTGCGGTTGTGGTGGCACATACATTTGCGGCACTAGCTGTTGGCGCAATTATTATTTCGAGAATTATCTAAGTACGGTAGGTATACAAAAAGCACGCAAAACCTTTGGTTTTGCGTGCTTTTTGCTTTGATGAACGACCTATTCTGCAGCGTCATCTGCATCCATAGCTGCATCATCCGCAGCAGGAGCTTCCGCACCACCTTCTGCAACGCTTACGTTCACAGCAGCTGGTCCCTTCTCTCCGTCTTCAACGTCGAACATAACAACGTCACCAACGTTAAGATCATTGTACTCTACACCCTCTACAAGCGATCGAGCATGGAAGAAGTAATCCTTCTCTCCGTTTTCAGGAGTGATGAATCCAAAACCTCGGTCACTGAGGTTTGCAATGGTTCCTTTCATAGTTCTTGCTTAAAATTTATTGTATCCAAAACGGCGCATACTGAGCTCGACCACCCCTACCCCTGTTTTGTTGCTACATACAACCACACCTGCGAGTGTCTGTCTATAGACGATGTCTGAAAAAATCAGTGCAACTGTATTTTGCATAAAACACAAATTCGCACTTACTCCGTAGGTGCATCAATTTGAATCCGAAACGCCTTGAGTATTACATTGCACACAAGCAAGGTGGTGATAGCTACCGGTATCACCAATACACCAAGCATACTCAGTTGAAAGAGTGCCTCAAGCACAAACGAAACTTCACTTCCCTGTACTAACGCTGCAATGATCATGACCGGAATATATGACGCGGTGTTGAGGAGTACCATCGCATTGGTGTATGAGAGAATTTTTGCATGAATCACACCACGTGATATTTCAATCAGCATGTAGCTTGTGATTAGTACGGCAACCACAAAACCCCAAAGCAAAATAATACGGTTTGCTGTCGCATCGCTCCCAAAAAATATCGCCTGCAATAACACAGGAAAAAACGAAGCCAAGACCACCGAGAATTGCATACGGCTCTTAAGTTTCTCAATGCGTTGTGTATATGTATGCGGTCTCATTTTGTTTAGTATACCAAAGTGATGACACAAAAGAGCGCAGATATTCAGACTTTTTGACACCGCTATTCATGATTGGTACCGTTATAGGTAGTCAAAAATAAGAACATTTACATCATTCCTTCAACCTCGATTAGGAGACGCATTGTGCTCGAAGAAACAGCGTTGCAATCTCCATCGGAGGTTGTAGTTCAAAATAAAAACCCAAGTTCACTAAAAAAAGCGCCATCAACTATGATGGTGCTTTTTTTGGATGTCACTTCCTTTTTTATTTTTTTGTGATATTACGGGATAATATTCAACACATCTGGAAAGTCCAGAAGGAGTACCTTGTGAACCCAAGTGCAAAGCTTTGCGGTAAACGGCGCAGTGGTACAGTTCGTCATAAACAAAAGTGTGGAAAGTAGCCTAAAGCTTCTCAGAGAATATCTCTTCGAAGATCACCTCCCGAAACAAAGAAAGCGCGCAGGCAGCGGCAGCAACGACGGGAACGAATGAGTCGAAGACAGCAACAACTGTCCGTAGACAGTCTTGCTTCAGCAGCTGCAAACTTCTATACATGCAATGCTCAACGTATATCCTTTTTGCAGGCGCAGGCGATGCACAAGTAACTGCCTGAACGCCTGTATGCTATGCTTGAAAGTACTTACCATATTAATCTGAGTAATACGGCACAGGCAAAAGAGTTGTGGCAGATGCTTGCACAAATTGGCATTGACGTTGGCAAGCTTCTCTAAATGCTTCAGAGCCAAGATGGTCAACGTTGTTTTGCCCTCATATTTAAGCTCTGGATGCCTTTTATTCAAGACTATTATGATGCCGGTGGCAAAGATGTGCAGATTGAAACGCTCCAAGATAGACCAATCTTAATGCAAAAGGTGGTCGAAGCGCTTTGCGACATTACATCTGAAAACCAGAGCATAGCAGCAACAGTGACTCACAAAGTCAGTGCGCAACATCACTAAAAGATCTGCAACGGCCTGGACGCAAGCGTCCGGGCATCACTCGTATACTCGTACTACAAGAAAAAACGATACCAACAATGGTACACTAAGCAGGTAATTTGTGCGTATGCCTGTAAACACACCACCACCTGCTAACCGTCGGTTCGTTCTGTATATACTGCTTAGCATATTGTGTTGTATGAGTCTGACCTTGCTCTTTGTTTTGAAAGCAAAAGAGGTAGCGTTTGATACATCGGTACAATTTTTCACTAGCGACACTGTACCTGCCGAATCTCCACATGCACAATTTCCGATAGGTGTGAATCCAATCACAAAAACAATCACTGAGCATGCACTGGTTGATGCATTCTTTGAAACACATATCGCAAAGACTCCTGCCGCAAGCAAACGCACCAGTTGGTTTCGTCGCACACTTGCAGCACTTACTAGGTCGCACCTTTTCCAAAACCTCGCATCTCCAATGAGTCGCATTTTAGTCATTCAACCAGGCGAACGTAAAGAACAAATTGCCAAAAATTTTGCCGATATTTTGCGCTGGAATGTAGAGGAGCGTCGCCGGTTTACCAACCTCATGCACGAGGCAACTCCACATATTTCCGACGGCACCTATTTTCCCGGCAGCTATACCGTACTGAAGGACACAACACCCGAACAGGTTGCACACTTGGTTATTGATCGATTCAATACCGAGGTTATTGCTCGGTATAGTGATGAAGCTGCCGCGCTCGTACCGCTTAAAGATGCGCTTATTATTGCGTCCCTCATTGAGCGGGAAGCCTACGACTTTACCGACATGCGCTACATTGCCGGTGTCATTTGGAATCGACTTTTTATTGATATGAATCTCCAGCTCGATGCTAGTTTGCAGTATGCGAAAGGTTCACTTCCCTACGGACCTTGGTGGCCGAAAGTAGTGCCTGATGATAAATATATTACGTCTGCATTTAATACCTACGAGCATCCGGGTTTACCGCCATCGCCTATTGCTAACCCAGCACCCGAAGCGGTGCTCGCAGCACTCAACCCGCGCCGCACGGACTGCCTCTTCTATTTTCACGATACAAAAAGCAACTTCTACTGTTCGGTGACCTATGCGGAGCATGTGGCAAAACTAAAGGAGGTTTATGGTCAGGGTCGGTAACACAATGAGGACCACGGCGTTACCGTGGTCCTGCTTCGTTACTGTACTGCTGTATCCTCCGCATCTTTTTCTATAGAAGCGTCCAAAACTCCTGATAATCCAGCATCACGAAGAGATGTTACCTGCCTATATAGTGCTTGGAGATTCAGTGCGTTAGGTTTCCATTCCTCGTCCCCATCAAGTAGATAGGTTGGGAAATCTTTGGCACATACGGGGTTTTCTTCATACAGCTTCCCAAAAATTCTTGCAACAGGTGTTGTAAAATGAAATTTTTGAGACATAAGAAAGGTAATTGATTCTGTGAGTGAAAAATTTTCTATTCCACCATCTACGGCATCGCTGACCACGGACCAATACAATTCCAGATGTGGGGGTCTTAGTTCAGAATGTATTTCCAGTATGCTGTTTTTGATACTCCAAGCACCATATCTTTTGTATTGCTGATTCAAAGGTGCCGACAACAACTTCCGAAAGAATGTGCTGTATAACAGAGTGATGTCGTGGCTCATCCTACTTCTTGTGAGTCCTTCCGCAATGCACCATTGTGCAGTGTCAGGGAGCTGATGTGTTTCAGCAGTATTCGCTAAATCAAGAAAGAGTTCACTATAGAATGCAGTGCTCCTGAGGTCTTGTAGATTGTGTCTTCTAGAGAACTGCTGGTTGTACGTCAGAAGTACCTTGAGAAATTTCACTATATCTGCATCTGCTGTTGCTACATTGAACTGTGCAGCAGACATGTCTGCAAGACCTTTGCTCAAAGTAGTGTGTAGCTGTGCATGCGAAATACCTGGAAGAAAACGTGCAGTTAAAAATGCTTGAGGTGCCAAAAGGGCTATAAGTGTGCGCTCTGATGTATTATGTGCAAGCAGTCTCGACACATCATTGATATGTGCAAGAAGCGGCACTGTGCCTCGCCAAATATGTTTAATTTCGTGCTCGTATAGCGAAGCGCATGTTTGCAATGGTCTTGCAACCCTATGTGGTACTGGTACCTGAGATACGCTTTGTGGAGATGAAAAAGGTGTGTAAACATGATTTTTTCCTCTCGAACTGATTGTGGAAGATACGTGTGTTCTGCACATATATAATCACGAATCATTCCACAGAAACATTGACGAATAATAAAAAATATGTTATTTTACCGCAACGCTTTTGATACTCGTGTGGGGTCCAGAAGCATGGGGTGTTTCTCTTCGACATGCAGAACTACCCTCTCGTTAGTAATGTCCTGCAGAAAGTACTCGTGCTTGTCTCAGTAACTCCCACACACTAAACAACAACTATAGATGCAAACAACACAACACCGACGAAGTCGGAATGGCTCTAGTTCGAGCCCCCGACACAATCGGAATGGCTCTAATTCGAGCAAGCGACGCCCGTTTTCAAGTAGCGGGTCACGTCGCCGAAACAACAATATAAGCAATCAAGGACCTCGCCGTGGCGGTGGGTCATTTCGTGGTGGTCGACACCACGGTAAAGGACGTCGCACTGGTCGTGGTGGACGAGTACAGCCAACATTTGATCCATCTCAATTCATCAACAAAAACCCTGTCGAACAGAAAGAAGAAATCTATACACCAAAGCACACCTTTAAAGACTTTGGGCTGGTGTATCGATTGGTAAAGACCGTCCACAACCTCGGCATCACAACCCCATCACCTATTCAGGACCAAGCAATTCCTGAAATCTTGAAGGGTCGCGATGTTATAGGGCTTGCAGAGACCGGTACGGGAAAGACAGCTGCGTTTTTGCTTCCACTCATTCACAAAACAGATAAGGAGTACAATCGCCAAACCATTATTCTAACCCCAACCCGTGAGCTTGCACTGCAGATAGAAGCTGAGTTTCGAAAGCTCTCAAAGAGTTTTAAGCAGTATGCAACAACCTGCGTGGGTGGTACCAACATTCGTCCACAAATCAATGCACTCCGTCGCAAAAACCATTTCATTATTGGTACACCAGGTCGTATCCTCGACCTTATCGATCGTGGAAATCTAAAAATGGACCGCATCAGCACGGTGGTACTCGACGAGGCAGACCGTATGCTCGACATGGGATTCATTCATGACATGCGCAAGATTATGGACGCAGTGCCACATGCACATGAGACGCTCTTTTTCTCAGCGACGATGTCAAAGGACATTGAAGCACTGGTGCACGACTTCCTTACCGACCCTGTCACTATTTCCGTAAAGAAGAAAGACGTGACTAATAGTATTGAGCAAGACGTCGTACCGTTCGCGCATAGTGACAAATTCCACACATTGACTGAGCTCCTTGAGGACCCAGCGTTCAAGCGCGTCATTATTTTTGGTGCTATGAAACACAGTGTTGAGAAGCTCTCGAAGGCACTGGTGGCGCACGGTATTGCCTCAGAATCAATCCATGGTAACAAGAGCCATGGACAGCGACAGCACTCATTGCGAAAGTTTAAGAGCGGAAATGCACGCGTGCTTGTTGCAACCGACGTCGCCGCGCGCGGTATTCATGTTGATAATGTCTCACATGTTATCAATTATGACCTGCCGAGCACTTTTGAAGACTATGTACACCGCATTGGCCGCACTGGTCGTGGTACACAGCGTGGTAAAGCCCTCACCTTTATTGCTGAGTAGCGTATGAGAGATATATGAGAAAAAACCTGGACAGTTTGCCCAGGTTTTTTGCCTATACATCATTTGTGTGTACGAGGTGTACACATTGCCTTTATTATGCGCATAAATGATGTCTTGTGATATTGCTTATACCAATATACACGCCGCAATAATCCTAGAGGTGCGTCTCGATATGCTTCATACACCTCTCGTAAATGTCTACTCTCTTCGAAAGTAAGTGCCCTGCTCTCCATGGTGTACCTCCGTATGGATGTAAGTGAGAACCTCTAAAAACCCATTATACCTTTTTATTGATACAACGTGTCTGTGTTATGCACATTCGATACTATTTCAAAAGCTTTTTGAGATAGTGACCGGTGAAAGAGTCTTTGTTTTTAGCCACATCTTCCGGTGTACCCTTTGCAACGATGTTGCCACCGCGTGCGCCACCCTCAGGTCCAATGTCAATGATATAGTCTGCGCATTTAATAAGGTCAAGATTGTGCTCAATGACCATAACGGTGTTGCCTCGGTTGACCAATTCTTGGAGAATTTCAATTAATTTTCGAACATCTTCGTAATGCAGTCCGATAGTCGGTTCATCGAGTAGGTACATGGTTTTGCTTGTATGTGGACGATAGAGCTCTGACGCAATTTTGACACGCTGTGCTTCCCCTCCAGAGAGTGTCGTTGCGCTTTGTCCAAGCTCAAGATAACCAAGTCCGACGTCGAGGAGCGCCTTAAGTCGCTCATGAATAGCTGGTACGTCAATGAAAAAGTTGTCGGCTTCTTCAATGGTCATATGGAGTACCTCGTGGATATTTTTGTCTTTATAGGTAACGTCGAGTGTTTCTTTGGTAAATCGGGTGCCGTTGCAAACGTCACAGGTTACATACACAGTTGGCAAAAAATGCATCTCAATAGCAACCATACCATTACCCTGACACGCCTCACACCGACCACCTTTGACGTTAAAAGAAAATCGTCCAGATTTCCAACCGCGCGCGCGTGCCTCACTGGTTGCGGCAAATAAATCACGAATATGGGTAAATGCACCTGTATATGTCGCAGGGTTAGAGCGTGGAGTGCGCCCAATTGGTGACTGGTCTATAAGGATAGTGCGCCCAAGATACTCGGTGCCGGTAACGCTTTTTGCGTTGTAGGTATCTGGGGTGCGGTATTTTTTATCAAGGCGTGACCTGAGGTTTTTGTGTACAATTTCATACATAAATGTTGACTTTCCTGATCCTGAAACACCCGTAACAGCAATAAATCTACCCAACGGTATATCTATCTGCGCGTTTTTGATGTTGAATGCTTTGCCACCGCGAATTTTGAGGGAGCCCTTTTCTGCATCTCGTCGTTGCTCAGGTATGGGGATGGCTCTGTCTCCGCGGAGATAGTCAAGTGTGACCGACTTTGAAGGATTGGTTTTTGCATCGAGCAACGTGTCGAGATAGCCAGACACAACCACTTCTCCCCCATGGACTCCTGCTCCAGGACCAATGTCAACGATATAATCTGCTGCATAGATAGTGTCTTCGTCGTGCTCGACTACGACGATGGTATTGCCAAGGTCACGCAGTTCGGTAAGGGTTTTTATGAGGCGGTCATTATCGCGTTGATGGAGCCCTATTGTGGGTTCATCAAGCACATAGAGTGCTCCTACCAGTCCTGAACCGAGTTGTGAGGCAAGCCTAATACGCTGTGCTTCACCACCTGAGAGGGTGTTCGCACGTCTATCGAGTGTGAGGTATTCAATACCAACATTTATCATAAACTGCAAGCGTTCAATGATTTCACGTAATGCAGGCCATGCAATGTCTTGTTCTGTTTTACTGAGTTTGAGATTGGCGATAAAGTCAGCGGCTTCCTCGATGGTCATAGAGGTGAAATCGACAATGTTCTTACCTAAATCTTTTTTACCATCGCCACCAAGATATACCCGAAGTGCTTCTTTGCGGAGTCGTGCACCCTTACAACTTGGACAAATGTCAGTATTAAAGAGACCCACGGTACCAAGTCCATTACACTCCTCACAGGCACCATAGGGCGAATTGAAAGAAAAAAGGCGTGGCTCTACCTCTGGGAATGAGGAGCCATCAACCGGACAAATAAATTTTGCAGAGAGGGTGCGCTCGGTGCCATCAGGGTTCTCAATTTTGACCAGACCCTCAGATTCTTTGAGTGCGAGTTCTACCGCTTCTGAAAGACGCTCTTTTGATCCTTTAGGATCGTCTGTAAACTCACTGACATAGATTTTGTCGATGAGCACATCTATGTCATGGCGTTTTGTTTTGCTCAGGGTGATTTTCTCACGAAGCTGCTTCACTTCCCCATCGATTTTGACCGTTTCGTAGCCTTTACCGAGCAAATCGTAGAGAAGTTGGTAGTATTCACCTTTTCTTCCAACAACTACTGGTGAAAAAATGGCTACCTTTGCGGTACTTACTGACACACCCATGACCTCTTGAGCAGAGGCCTTGGTCGCTTTTTTGATTTCTTTTTCTTCGATTGACTTCAATATAATACCTAAAATCTCATCTTGTGAGAGTTTTTGAATAGGTACATCGGTATCAATACAGTAGGGTTGCCCTATGCGCGCATAGAGGATGCGCAAATAGTCATATATTTCGGTAATGGTCGCTACAGTGGAGCGTGGATTGCGCGATGCTGACTTTTGGTCAATTGAAATAGCGGGAGAAAGCCCTGAGATTTCATCGATGTCGGGTTTTTGCATTTGCCGAAGAAACTGTCGTGCGTATGCTGATAGTGATTCAATATAGCGTCGCTGCCCTTCTGCAAAGATAGTGTCAAATGCAAGTGATGACTTGCCCGATCCAGAAAGTCCAGTAATCACCACCAGTTTGTTGCGTGGCATATCGACGTCAATATTTTTGAGGTTGTGTGTGCGTGCGCCGCGGATGATGATGTGTTCGTCATCGCGTGCATGCCAGCCAGTTTTTGGTTGTTTTTTTGATGCCATACAAGAATAATGCGTCTATGAATATACCACACAATGCATAGTGATGCTGTGCGTCTGTGTTACGCCTGTGCGGACGCAGGAGGTGCCTCTGGTTTGATATGGAGTCCCATAAGAAGTAATGCAAGTCCAAGCACAATAATGGTAAACGAGAGTATGAGCAAAATAACGTGTTGCGCAAGGAACGACGACTCTGTATCAGTTGCTAGTGTCGGTGTCTCAGACGGTACTGGTGGATGCGCTGTGTGTGCTGTAGCAGGGGTAAATGCTGCGGCTCGTTTTACAAACATAAACGGCTTACTTTTTGCAATGAGTGCGCCGGTGTTATCGGTCATACCCACATATATTTCATGGGTGCCATCTTCAAGGGCTTTATCAAAGGTATAGCTCCAGTTCCCTGCCGCATCAGTGCGTACGGTGCTCATAATTGGTGTACTAAAGATATACAGTGTGACATAACTGTTTGGGAGTGCGGTGCCCGTAATAAGTGCCGCTGGGGGCATGTCTGCGCTCGGTGCGTCTGTATGTTCATGAGTGAGGGCGGTGATGTCGGTCACTGAAAGTATATCTGCACGCTCTGTGCCCGAGTCTTTAGGTGATGCATAGGTGACCAATGCTTCAGGTGTGCTCTCTAATGGATTGAATCCTGAGGCTATCTCGTAGGCATCGGTAAAGCCATCACCATCGGTGTCAGCTGAAAATGGATTGGTACTGTATAAATTTATCTCATCATAATCAGTCACACCATCTGCATCGGTATCTGCGGTAACTGCATCGCCAACACGGCTACGAATGAGGCGTTCATTACGCTCAGTTTCAATGGTGATTGCTTCAAACGCCTGTGAAAGTGTCTGCGTATAGGTATGCATGGTTGTTGTTGCCTGGATGTCGAGTGTATCGATAATGGTCTGTTTGAGTGTCTGCACTGCTTCACGAGCGGTATGGATGCGGTCTTGATTACCAGAACGAATTGCTTGCGCAAGCGATAATTGCACTTCGGTAATAGCTTCGTGATGCTCCTCGAGCAATGGTTGTATAGCTGCATCCGCAGTTGCTGAAGTAACTATCTGCCCTGCTTGTGGTGGTGTGGTACTCGTCGTTGCATGCGTGTCGTGTGTGGTGAGTGTCGGTATCTGCGTTACGGTAAGACTGTCTATATAGGCTTGCTGTGCTTCGGTGTATGGAGTGTGTATTTCGTTTGCAATGGTAAGTGAGTGTGTCGTGTCTGTGTGCACGCCATACGGGGTGGTTATTTTAAAGACAAGTGTATAGATGCCGTTTGGAAGTGCTGTTGAATCAAATCCAAAACGCCATCGTGCAGCATCAAGTGTTTGTGCGGTGCCGAGATACTGTTCAAGGCGACCCGTGTGGTGTTGCGCATAGACTTCAACAGATGTTGCATGTGCAACCGTTAGAACAAACGGTACATGACCACTATAGGGGCCGTCATGTGCAAAGTGTATGGTGGTGGTCGGTGTGAGGTGTGTGGCAGCAGTGGTCGTGTTGTACGGCACAACATCTTCCTGTGAGCTGGTGTGTGCAGAACTGGTAGCTGTTTCTGTTGTGGTCGTTGCAAAGAGCGTGTTTTGCTGGTCGGGTGTGTTTTGTACAACGAGCGAGTCACCGTACTCCCAGTCATAGGTGCCTGATGTGTCTTTTACAATTAGTTTAAGGGTGTAGATTCCATCGGGATACATGGTGGTGTCCCACGGTATGTACCATATATGCTGTTCTTGTTTGCTGCCGCTTCCAAGTGTTATGAATTGCTGTGATGCTGTATGAAAAAGCACGGCAGTTACCCCAGCTGCATCAGTGGCTTCAATGCGTATTCCTGTTGTATCGTGTAATGGGTTAGCCGTGCCAAGCGTCACTGAAATGGGTGCGGTAGCTGTTGGTGCTGTAGAAGTAGCACCACTTGAAGTAGCCGTCGTGGCAGTAATAGTACTTGCTTGCTGCGCGACCACCTGTGCGTAGAAGGTATGTACGTGGTGTATCTGAAATGATGCAATACACACCCCAATACTCATAAGTGCCCACCCAGCATAGCGTGCTGTTTGTGTGAGTATCGCATCATGGTTAATAGGAAGACGAAACGGAGAGAGTATGGAGAGTTGTAAACGGCGTGCACTGAGTGCAACTGAAGGACGCTTCATCAGTGCTCTGTGTTTTTGCGTAGGTTTTTTTGTTGTTGCGGCACGTTTTTTAACTGCACGTGTTGGTGCTTTTGAAGCTCGCTTTTTTGTTGTTTTTTTTGCACTTCGTGCTCTCGTTGTACGTTTTTTCGTGGCTGCTTTTTTTGTACCTACTCGTTTAGAAGTGGTGACTTTTTTGGTCGCCATTACCTACAGTATACAAAGTGCATCACGCCATGACATATATGCCTGTCGATAACTACCCTGCATCATTAGGGATTGCATCCCTAATACGGCGTAGTGTGGTATGTGCCGATTACTTTTTGTTGAGTGATTCGAGTGCTGCTATTTCGTCGCGTAGGATTGCTGCGGTTTCAAAGTCGAGTATTTTGACCGCTTCCTCCATCTGTGCTCGTTTTTCCTTGATAACTTTCTTTGGATTTTGTGCATATCGCTCAGCGTCTACAGTGAGTAGTGTGTTTACCGTCTCGGTGTGCTCGGTATGAAGTTGGCTCGTGATGTCGTGAATTTCTTTTTTGATGGTTTCTGGGGTGATACCATGTTGTTCATTGTACGCAAGCTGGAGTTCTCTACGTCGCTGTGTTTCGGTGATTGCATTTTTGAGTGACGGTGTTTCTTCGTCTGCATAGAGTATGACGCGCCCGCTTACATTTCGTGCAGCGCGTCCAATGGTCTGAATGAGCGCGGTTTCGGAGCGTAGGAATCCTTCTTTGTCTGCGTCGAGTATTGCTACGAGTTCTACCTCAGGTAGGTCGAGCCCCTCACGCAGCAGGTTGACGCCGACAAGACAATCAAACTCCCCACGTCTGAAGTTACTTAAAATCTCAATGCGCTCGATGGTTTTGACATCGCTATGAATATACTCTGAGGTAATACCCCGTTCGGTTAGAAACTCAGACAAATCTTCTGCCATTTTTTTGGTAAGGGTGGTCACCAGGACACGGGCATCACTTTTGATAACCGCCTCTGCTTCGTCGATAAAGTCTTGCACCTGCCCTTTATAACCTTTGCCTTGCGAAGGTTCAGGCGAACATCCACTTGTGGATGTTGTAGCTGGGTATGCTCCACCTTCAACAATAGGGCGTACATCAATGAGTGGATCTACCAGCCCTGTCGGTCGAATGACTTGCTCAACCACTTGCCCCTTGGGCGGCGCGCTGTGTTCTAGTTCATAGTTGCCTGGTGTGGCACTGGTATAGATGATTTGTCCCACGCGTTCTCTAAACTCAGGAAAATTAAGCGGTCGATTGTCCGTTGCACTTGGCAGACGGAATCCGTGTTCAACCAGTGTCTTTTTTCTCGACTGGTCGCCCGCGTACATACCGCCAAGTTGCGGCACGGTGACGTGTGATTCATCAATAACGGTTAAAAAGTCAGGAGCGCCGTCTGGAGTGTGCGGAAAGTATGAGAGCAGTGTATACGGTGCTTCGCCTGCTTCCCTACCATCAAAGTGGCGTGAATAGTTCTCAATACCATTGCAATACCCAACCTCACGAATGAGTGCTAAGTCGTGCTGGGTGCGTCGCTTGATGCGTTCGCGCTCGAGCACTTTGCCTTCTTTTTCAAATTGTGCGAGTTGTGTATCAAGCTCTGTCTGTATTTGGGTCATGGCGCGCTTGCGCTCGTCTTCTGGTGTGACAAAGTGTTTTGCTGGAAATAAGAAGAAGGCATCGGGTGTCTCAATAATTGCACGACTCACGGCATCAATTTTGGTGATGCCAGCAACGGTATTGCCACTAAAGTTGAGTCGGTAAATAGTTCGCTCGTTGGTTGGCATAATTTCAACCGTGTTCCCCACTGCTCTAAAGTGACCGGGTGTTAAGTCGGCATTGGTGCGCTCAAAGTGCATATCAACAAGTACGCGCAGCATGTCGGCACGGGTTGTCGTATAGCCTTTCTCAATTTTTCGATGTTTTTTCTCGTATTCTTTTGGTGACCCCAACCCATAGATACATGATACCGATGCCACAATGATGACATCGGGACGCGTCAGAAGTGCTTGGGTTGAGGCGTGGCGGAGACGGTCAATTTCCTCATTGATTTGGGCTTCTTTTTCAATATAGGTATCTGACCCCGGCATATACGCTTCAGGCTGGTAGTAGTCGTAGTATGAGACAAAGTAGTGCACTGCATTGTTTGGAAAAAAGTCGCGGTACTCCTGTGCGAGCTGCGCTGCAAGGGTTTTGTTGTGCGCAATGACGAGGGTTGGCTTCCCTATTGCTTGAATGACGTTTGCTGCGGTAAATGTTTTACCAGAACCAGTAACGCCAAGCAGCGTTTGATCTGGTTGTCCGGCATGCACACCGTGCACCAATGCTTCAATTGCTTTGGGCTGGTCTCCTGCTGGAGTTTTGTCGGTAGTTAACTGAAATTCCATGAATGTTGAGTATACCAAAAAAAAGAGCAGGTCAGTATATACACCTAACCTGCTGTATTTGCTTCATAAAGCGGTTTATTAGCCTCGATTAACGCATTAAGCTCTGTTGATAAAAACCCAATTTCATCAGCAAATTGTGCATAGTAGTGCCGCGCAAGTCGGTACCAGCGAGCTCGTTGAACTGGTAGCATAACTTCTATGCTACTGCCGTTGTGATACGTATCAGCAATTTTGAGACGCCACACGATATGCAATAAACGCTTCGATAGATACCTTACCCAGGTACCAGTTTTCATACGTCTCCGATAATCTCTATCGCGAATATTTTTTGCATCTCTCGTTGCGTCTGGCTCCAAGTCTTCTGTATCTATCTTTTCCTTTGTGAGCATCCATACAAGGAGCACCACAAGTGGATTACTTATACACAGAATACTTACATATGCCCACCACCGTGACCCTGCTGTGTCTTCAACAGTGTCATGCAACAAGGCGGCAGCAATGTGGCTTGGTCGTGCACCGCTGTAGTGACACACTAAGATGACTGAAACAGCCATGGGGTGCGTAACGTACGGTTCGCCACTTTTTCGTGTCTCACCCTCGTGCATCGCAGCTGATTTGTAGTATGCGCGCTGAATTAACCACATTCCCAAAATATTATAGGGACGCGGCACACACCCCCACGCAAACATTGGAAACGTTGTTCGCATGAAGTTAAAAAAAGCCTCCGGGGAGGCTACTGTACTGTCGATGAACTGTTTGAAGTCCTCCGGCATGTATTACCTCCTAAATGCTGGTTCAGATTGATATATGTATACCACATTTTAGAGGTTTTGTCATTATCCGTTTAAAATTTCCTCCCGTAATCGCTTAGTGAAATTCACAATGTAGCAAAGGTTATGGATTGACGCGAGGTGTGCGCCAAGCATTTCACGTGCTTTAAATAGGTGTGCAAGATATGCCTTTGTATAATTTTGACACACATAGCAGTCGCATGATTCGTCAAGCTTTGAAAAATCGCGCTGGTACTTTGCATTCATGAGGTTGAGCCGTGTGTGAGTGCCGTTTACATTTGCGTAAATAGTTCCCGTGCGTGCGAGTCGCGTAGGTGCCACGCAGTCAAAGGTATCGCAGCCCATGGCAACCCCTTGCATGATATCTTGCGGTTCTCCAATGCCAAGGAGGTGTCGCGGCTTATCTTCGGGCAGTACTTCGTTTACTACTTTTAGTGAATCACCCAAATCTTCCTTTGAAAAAGAACCACCAATGGCAAATCCATCAAAATCCATTGCGGCAAGTGTTTCCGCACTCTTCTTCCGTAAATCGAGGTGCCTTCCCCCTTGGACGACACCAAGAAGTCCTTGCTTTTTGAGTGCCTCAAAATTTTGTTTGTGTGCCAGAATAGACCGTTTTGCCCACCGATGCGTACGCTCCATAGCTTCCACTTGGTATTCGTAGTCGGCTGATGGTGATGTACATTCGTCAAACGCAATGATAATGTCCGCACCTATTTGGTGTTGAATTTCAATTGAGCGCTCAGCGGTAAAGCGATGCATTGATCCATCAATATGTGAGGTGAATGTCACTCCTTCTTCGTCAATAACGCAGAGCTTGCCATGCTCTTGCGCAAGCTCCTTTGAATATACATTAAGCCCTGCTTTTTCATCGGGCGCTACATCACCTTGCGCAAATTTTGTCACTCCTTTTCCAAATGCCGCACCAAGCGAAAATACCTGAAACCCACCCGAATCGGTAATGGTGGGTTTGTCCCAGTTCATAAAGGTATGCAGTCCGCCTGCCTCTTGCACGAGATCGCTTCCTGGTTGGAGGTAGAGATGATAGGTATTGGCAAGGGCTACTTGATTGCCAATATACGCCTCCATATCTTCAGGCTTGAGTGACTTCACGGTACCCTTGGTACCAACCACAACAAATGCCGGCGTTTCAATATCGCCATGAGGAGTATGGATAACACCAGCCCGACCAAGGGTGCCGGGCTGAGACTTCAGTATTTCAAATGTTACTGGTTTTTTCATGCGCGTATGTCTGAAAAATACGCTTACTCAATTGCAAGGAGTTCAACAACAAATACCAGCGTGGAATTTGCGGCAATAGGGCCAACTTGACGGTTGCCATATGCATATTTTGGTGGAATCACGAGTACGCGCTCTCCACCTACTTGCATGCCCTGAATACCACGCTCCCAGCCTTCAATAACTTTTTGCTCGCCAACGGTAAAGGTAAATGGTTCACCACGGACATATGAATTGTCGAACTGTACGCCGTCTTGTGTTGATCCAATGTAGTGTACACGCACGGTGTCGCCAATAGCTACTGCTTCACCAGTACCAAAGGTGACATCATCAATAACTACCTCTTGAAGCTGATTATCGTTCCCCGCAACATCATGCAAAGTATGTGCAAGTGACTTGGTATCGCTTGTTGCAACTACGCTCCCCACCTGCGTTTCTTGAGCGGGTTGCTGCGTGATACGGTCGTCCGTTTTTTGGGTAATAAGTGCCAGTGCAATTGCCATAACTGCGATACTGCCGAATATACCGAGTGTTTCGTATTTGTTGATTGAATGCATAGTGTATGTTGTAAAAGTATAGTCCCCATAATAACGATGATTTCTGAAGTTGCAAGTCTCATTCGCTATCTACAATTCCCTGTTTTCATGAAAATCAACTGTCCCCAAGGAGGTTATGTATTGCTCTTTTGTTGAGGTTTTGAGATTGGTTCTTAGTCATAGTCGATGGTAAATACACCATCTGCTGATACGGTGGTTGAACCTAGTGTAGACCGTGCAAGTACGTCATCTATAAAGGCTTGTCTTCGATCTGGTTCCATATGCGCTGGTTGCCCACGGTGTTCTATGCTGCTGACAGGATGGAGTGAAAATTGTACCTGTGTGGGTTCAAATGTAAGGAGGACCGCTAAACCTTCTTGTACCGCATCGCTAAAATATTGATCAAAAATAAAATTTCCAAGAGAATAAAAAATAGGCTTTCCTTGATACATTGCAATGTCTTGTACCACATGTGGATGATGTCCTATGACAGCATCTACGCCTCGCTCTATAAGAAAAGCTCCAAATGCTGCTTGCGCTGCATTGTGTGTATCTTCATATTCATCACCCCAGTGCACGTACGCAATTTGAAAATCAGTGCGCTGAGTCACGGTAGTGAGAAGTGCTACTAACTCCTCATGCGTGTATGCATCAGTGAGTGCATTCAGCGCGATGATGGCGACGGCAACACCGTTAATGACTGATGTCTGTACTGCGCCAGTATCAAGTACGTGGGGATGCCCAATGCAGCGCAGTGCGTGCCGTGCACATGCAGTACGCGTATGGTTATACCCCTCTGCCCCAAAATCAAACGCATGATTATTTGCCAATGAAAACACGTCAAACCCCGCATGGTGTGCTGCTGCAAGTGTGGTTTCGCGTACGGAGAATGCAAACCCAAAATCATCTGTTGGTACATGTGTTTCTGGAACAGATGCTTCAAAATTCCCTACCGTCAGGGCACGCTCGGATAGAAATGGACGTACTGCTGCGTATGGATAGTACTGTCCATTGTCCGCTATGATGCGCTCTATGGCGCGCCCAAGCATAATATCACCAACAAAGAGTACATCATTTCGTGGTGTGGTCTCTAAATCAGTACGCACTGCAACATTGCCATAGGCAACGGGTGAGAGCATCGCATGCAACGAGCTCAGTGTCTGGATACTCTGTGACAGTAATGCGATGCATATAAAAATAAGCCCCTTAGTAAGCATGCACGGAGTCTAAACTTAAAATACAAATTGTTCAACTGGAGTATAAAACGGACCAATACTCAGTGTGTACATTGCAAAAACACCAACCACAATGGCGATAATCAGTGGCGTCAGGACCATGGCAATCATATAGCCTGCGGTATGTCCGGTACCAAATACGCCTTCAGGAGCCTTTTTCTTTAATTGGGACCGTACTAAGGTAACATCGATACCCAACAATGCAGTGAGCGTGTCAGAGGCAATGGGTGAATCGGTATTAAATACTTGATGTGCTGCGGCATTTTCAACATCTGCAGGTACTGATTCGTCGTGAAGGGTTAAGAGTGCCACTTCAACATCGCGTGGATCCCATCGTGCAGAAATGAGTGCCGCACGAATATCATCATCAGAGGCAGTGCTTGCAACACCATTGATACGTAAGAAATTTGCAATTTGATGCTTATCAATCATATTACTTTTTCTTTGAGAAATCGCTGATATGCATTGAGTAGAGTTCGAGCAATACAAGCAAAAGTGTCAGTGACACCGGACCAAGAATGAAACCAATAGGACCAAACATTGCAATACCACCAAGTACTGAGAGCAAGATAAAGAATGGATGCAGCTTATTGCCACGACTCATGAGATACGGGCCAATGAGATTGTCGATGAGCCCCACCGCAAAGGCGCTCCAGATAAATACGCCACCAGCAATGGCATATTGACCAGTATATAAAAGGTAGATAATAGCGGGAACAAATACAATAGTGGTACCAATACCAGGGATGAGTGCTCCCATAGCGGCAATACACCCCCAGAGCACCGCGCGCTCAAAGCCAAAGAGTGACAATCCTATAGCGGTAAGGGTTCCTTGAATGAGTGCGGTCAACACCGTACCCAGTGCGACACTTCGAATTGAAATAGCGAGTCGGCGAAGGATTTTTGCATCATCCTTGTCAGGAAGTGGGCTGATTTGAATCAGAAACTTGGTAAACACCTTGCCATCTCGAAAAAAATAAAACGAGCCAAAGAGTGCAATGAAAAACAGAAAAATGGTCGAAGCAGTACCCGTGAAAATAGCACTGATGTTTGATGCAATAAAGGTAGTGAGCTGGTTGATGTAACTGGTAATTTCAATTGAAAAACCAGGAATAAATTTTTGTATAAACTGCTCAAATGCAACCAGCGACGATTCGAGGGTTACCTGCGAATCTTCATTGACCAATGTATAAATATCTTGTGCCTCATTAAGGAGTATGGTGCCCAATAAAATCAGTGGAATAATAACCACCACCATAACCACAAGTACTGACAGCAGTGACGCAACCGTTTTGTTGTTGCGCGTGATGCGCTTGAGGATAATTTCATACAGTGGGTAACAGATAGTCACAATAATCGCGGCAAGTGCTAACGCACCTGCAAATGGTGCGATAATTTCCCATACCAAATACGCAACAGCGCCAAGCAGCCCAAAGAAAAATACGTATTCAACGATTCTGTTTGCTCCAGTCATATACACCCTATTGTATCAGACATTCAAAAAGGCTGGAAATTACTCCAGCCCTTTTTCTATGGATTCATATGTTGTTGTGAAAGCGTTGCTGCAGCTTCAATGGTGTTGAATGATGCTGTTGCCGCTTTATCGAGTGCAACAAATGAGTCTTGAAATTGTCCGCTTAAATACCACAATAGTAGTATCAAGCCAATTGCTCGAAACATAGTGTGTGTCTTGTGTACGCATGCTAGAAGTGACTACATTCTAGCTGGATTCTGTTCCGCGAACACCACTGCCTCGAGGGATACAAGAAACATACTCTAGCAAGACTATAATACGGTACTGTCTATAAGTCAATAACGAGTACGTACGGTCTCCTACTCTGCCTGTTCTGCGTCAAGAAGCGTAATGACGTGTGCGCGCATTTCTTTGAGATTCATGTGCCCGCGTGTATGGGTCACTTTTTCTCCAGCGCTGTTATAGAAGACCGTTTCTGGCATGGCAAAGCCATCGATAGAGGTATAAAAGGTGTCATGCATATCGAGCAGCACCACCAATGCACCAGTATCAGCGTATTGCTGCATATAGGTACGTGCCACGTTTGTTGACTCTTTTCTGTTGATGGCAACAATGGTTACGGCATCCTTAAATTCTTCCGCAAGCGTAATGAGGTGCGCAAGTTCTGCTTTACTAAACGGAGACCAGGTTGCCCAAGCATTGACGACCAATGGTGTGCCCGTGTATGTAGAAAGAGATACGGGATTTCCATGGAGATCAGTATATGCAGCAGCGGGTTGCTGCAGTACCGCACCTAAGTCACTTTCTTCAGGTACTGTCGGATTACTGCTTCGTAGCCACATAGCCAGCAGTACAACACCAAGCACAATAAGGAGTAGGACCACAAGATATTTTTTTGCAGTGCCGTCAAATGTCATGATTAGTTTTTGGGAAGGTATGGAAGCCACATCTCGTATGGAAGCGCACCATTGATTGCTTCCTTACTGCCATCTGCATAGACAATAATTGAGTATGGTGTCCCTGACCCGCCAAAAGCGACCGCAGTACCGGCATCATCAGCGACAATAGCTGCCATTTGTGGGTCGGCAATACAGGTGTCATACGTAGCTGCATCGAGTCCGATTTTTTCAGCTTCGGTCTTGAGGAATGTCGGTGTGATGCGGTTATGGTTTGTAACTAATGTATCTGCGTATCGCCAGAATCCATCATTTCCTGCAAACTGCTTCACACACTCCGAAGCAACTGCTGCTGGTTGTGCATTGCGGTGCATAGAGAGCGGCAAATGACGGTATTCCCAGTTAATAGTGCCTCCTGATTCATCAACAATGCGCTTGAGTGTTGTGTGTACTCGATTACAAAATGGACATTCAAAATCAGAAAACTCAACAATAGTCGTTGGTGCATCTGGATTACCGTAGATATGATTGTTGGTCTCACGCGTCACTGGTTCGTCAGGCAGCTGCGGTGGTTCAGGCGTTTCTTTTGCGCTTGGAGTTGGCGCGCCCTGTGTATCTGCATATCGAGTGTCAGGCGCTTCCGCAGTGCCTCCGTAGAATAATGCGAGTGCAATACATGCGCCAGCAATCACAATAGCAATTGGTGTATAGAATTCTTTCATAGTATGTTCAACAATGTGTTCGGTTATCCTTTAATAAAAAGCTCAAAATCATCGGGCGTCTCCCCAGCTGCTGCTGGAATACGATTCAGAGTTACTGGATTACCCGCTACGGTTGCCCGTATCTGTGCGGATTCACTTGCCACAAATGACACCTTAAAGCGCTGCGGTGTTGCCTGCGGCGGGCAGTCACCTGTGGTGTTTATGATTTGGAAATCAATATGGACTTGTTCAGGATACGACTCCATGACAACTACTTCCGGCTCAAGTAAATCGCAAGCGGTTGGCAACATAATTTCGCCTGCAAGGGTATGCGTATCCTCGATAAAGAAATGCTTTGCGGTCACTCGGGTAATATGTGCATATGGATTTTCTATAGGTGCCTCAGGTGACGTTGCTGCTGGTTGGTCAACCTGTGGTTGCTCCAGTTCGTTTTTTTTAAGGTATGCATAGGTAAACATACCAACAACAATCAATACAAAAATGATTGCCGCTATGGTGATTGTGTGTTTGTGCATGGTAAACATACTAAGACTTGTTGTTGTATTGTAGCATGTTTAAAATGAAGTCCAGTCTTCACCAACAATACTCGCATTTTGATGCTGTACCGTTGACGATGCCATTGTGTGTGGTGCTGCAATTGCAGATACCAGCACATTGTTCAGTGTGCTGCTGAGTGCAAGGGCTTCGGTATCGAGGGTGTCGTTATAAATAATAACGGTTTGAGTACGGACTGCGTCGGCTGTATCTAGTGAATGCACCACATAGCCATGTGATTCAAGTGTTTGTGCGATTGTTGCCGCGACACCTGCTTCACCAGACGCATTGATAAGGTGTAAGGTGAAGTGTTGATCACTATTAACCACTCCTGTGCTTGTCGTTGCAAGCTTCTCTTTTAAAATTGTTTCTGAGTCCACTACAATATCGCCATCATCGCGTTTGATGGTAACCTCGTATGATTTGTGCTCTGTTGACGTAGCGGCAATAAAGTAGACCAGCGCGACAAATCCAATACTCAGTATCAGTAATGCAATAAAGAATCGTTTGTATTGCACAATGAACATACCCAGTGTTGCGCAGACATCAATAATTTTAGAGGCACCATGCATATGCTGCCGCAAGTCAGCAATGCCACGAACCGCCGGACGCAGTATGTCTCGATAGTGTGTTGCGGGTTTCTGTGTGGTGTCGGCTGGAGCTGCAGGTGTAGGCGTTACATTAACACCAGCGAGTACCAGTATTCGACGCACATACAGGCGCACCATCCAGATAACTGCCGCAATGAAGAGTGCTACGCCAAGCAGTGTCAACAACGTAATTTTTACCGGAATCACCCAAAAATAGGCGATGGCATGTGTATTTTTTGATGCTGCGGCACCGTACGCAAGAGTTACTACTGCTTTATGACGTCCAATCTCTGTGAGTCCTGCTGCGCCCTCCCATGCAAAATTAAATGCGTGCCACCATAAGCGCCTTGCGTTCCGCATAAAAATCACCACACGCATTGAAGTGCTGCTGCACACGTATTAACTCACGGTGCTGGAGTAAATGAAGACGCGCGAGTAATGACTCAAACTCAGTACGATTAGGACAATCAGTAATAATGGAGGCAATCACTGCATCAGCATCATTTCAGTCAGTTTTTTGTGCGAGATCAATGAGTAGTGTGTACTGCTGCGCCGCATAGGTTTAGAGCTGCGTGCGTACATCCTGTGATGCAGCATGTACCGTCCATGCTGCTATTGCTATCACCACAGCAACAATAACCATATGGATGGCAAACATTATATGTGAATTCAGCAACATTTTCATAGTAGTCCTTTATGTGATTATCTTTTCAGTATCCTGCACTTCTTTCTTAATACGTGCTTTTGCTGATGCGACATCTTCAGATATCTGATCAATTAAGGCAGTTTCAGCCTTTGTTAACTTACCTCGTTGTGACTTCTGTAGTTTTGTAACATTTTGACTCAAATTTTTCATCATAACCGCAAACTCTTTTGCGAGTATTTCTTCAGCTTCGCGAGCTTCTTTACGCACGCGACGACGCCATAACACCAAGCGGTGCCATAGGTACCATGCACCAAATATCATCAACACCACTAAGGCAATCAGTGGTACCAAGATAGACAGTACACTTATAACCATCGAACCAACTTGGATATACCCAGGAGCTTCAACCGCAAACCGTATTAGATCAGCCGCTTCACTTTGTGCACCATACGTATCAACTGCAACAGCTGTAAATTCATACACACCTGTTGCGAGTGCTCCATCAGGAATTACCGTAAACACACCAGCATCATCACTTACCACCTGATACTCGGTAGCACTGCCACCAATCTGATGCACTGTAACAGTTACTGCCGCACCAGGGCGTGTATGTCCGAGCACGACCGGTATAACACCCTCATTAACACGTGTTGGATAGTCGGTAAATACCGGCTTATCAAAAGCTTCAATTTCAAATGAATGCGTGCCAACAATAGCATTGCCTGCAGCATCAAACGCTTCAACAACAACCGTATGCTTGCCTGGAGTAAGTGCCGGCAATGTATAGACACCGTCGCCCTGCTCATCAACAAAAGCAACCGGGTCAGCACCATCAACCTGCACCATAAATCGAGTGACTGGTGAAGTTTCATCGGTAACGGTAAATACCAATTGCTGTATTGGATTTGAAGGATCAGATCCGTCTGGTTGTGTAATCGTAAAGTTACTTGGATTCTCAGAATCAACGGCGAGCCGATAGTGTGCGACACGACCCCATCCATTTTCATTCTTAAATTGTAAGTGGAAATATGAAACCCCCTGGTCAAGATCTTCAATCGTTATGCCTGCAATAGGCGTATCATATACTTTTGTTGGGATAGTACCTGGCGATGCATCCAGTAAGGTTCGCACGGCAACAACATCACTTGGCACTGACCATGAGAGCGATGCAGTCGTGCCGGTATGCCAGCCGTCAGCGTCACCATGGGTATCGGAGCTAATCTTTGGTGCTGCAGGTGTATGCGCTGGCGCAATATATTCGGGTTCAGGTGTCGCGGTCTGTGCTGCAATGGTGTATGAGGCACCAGTCATATTTTTAAGTACATTTGTTCCCAACCCATCAGCAGCAAGCACTGAGCCGTTGGTAAACTGCACTTTTGGTGAGCCAGCACTGGCAGCTCGAAAGGTGATAGTCATGATGGTGCCCGCACTTCCGGTGTAGCCAGATGGTGAACCACCACCAAAAGAAATGGTACCGGCACTATTTGAGAATGACGGTTCTTGCGTCCAGATATTAAAAATAGAACCACCACGCGATACATTCACCACGGTTAATTCACGGGGATTAAATGACAAAGTACCTTCGGCAGCATTAACCGGCTTCCCTGCCGTATTGATGATGACCCGTGCAGTAATAGTCCCGCCGGCAGTATATACCCCTGTATTCGGAGAGAGCCGCAATGATGCTGCCTCAGCTACAAGCGCAGAGGCGCTGAAGAACAGCATGATGCACGCGCATATCATTACAAAATCACGTGTAATACTTCTTAATACAGACACCGTCATGCGGTGCATTACTCCTGGTTGTACTAGTATATGTTTCATAAATAACGCTTATATTTTGTCATGGTGCTGCTCATACTCATGCATAACAGTGTTACGCCGGCGATACATAGCGTACAGCATACCCGCACCAAGCAGTACCGCGAGTGATACACCAACACTGATACCAATCATGCGTTGTGCAGATATTTTTCGTAACGCAGCATCAGGCACATAGAGTGCAAAGGTTTCATTGGAAGCCTTATCAACTGCTTTTACGCGAATGGTGCTATTGAGTGACTGATCAGTCAATACATATGGACTAGTTGCCTCAACCCATGGTGCGTCCACACGTTCCCATGCAAAGAGGTTGAATTCTTCAAATGGCTCTTCCATGACCTCATAGTGTGCGATACCTGACTGTTTATCATTTGAGTTAAACGTAATAAAGTAGTTTCCACTAAATGCATTTGGATCTTTTGCGAGCGTTATTGAAAAATCAGCAGGAGGAATGTCATCGTCTTGCACACGAAGACGCCATGTATTATCGAGTGCCGTGCCAGGCGTATCACTGATATGTAACGAGGCAGCACGAAGCGTAAGCGGTGCTTGTGTACCACGTCCATCGTGGAGGAGTACTTGTGAGGCATCGGTAAATGTAATTGCTGCATGCGACCCCTCTGCTCCACTACCTATATTAAATCCAGGTAATCGAAATACGAGCTCTGCAAGAATATTGGTCAACCGAGGATCGCCTGCAATACGACCACAGTACCCTCCCGGAATGCCACCTGCAAAACTAATCGTGCGTGCCTGTGCATCAATTACTGGGTCTTCAACCCATACATTAAAGATAGATTCTCCACGAGACACATCAACGGCACGTACTGCATCGCTGTACGTCACCACTACGTCCGCAGCATTGATACACTCATCTTCATCGGTATCAATACGCACTGCCACGGTCACGGTATCGCCACGATTAATCTCAGCAACCGCTGGATCAAAATACAATGTTGCAGCATCGCTGCTACCAGGAACTAGCAACACACCAACACATAGCAACAGCATGTGTACCCGTATTGATACTAAAAAACCTCCTCGTGTCATAACTGTGTACCGTAAGTATACCAAGCGACCTCCGCTATACCGTATACAGTTGTACCCATACAAAAGAAAAACCCGTCTTGTGGTGGGAGATAGGTTTTTCTGACTCTTTACTTATCTGTTTCACTAGAATGTCGGAGTTGCGACATAGCGCAATGTGGTGGTGTAATCATCACCAGCTTCCTGCAATGCAGTAATTTCAATCTGATACCCAATTCTGTTAGCACCTTCACCTGAGATAAGGCCATCTGAAGGACCAGTGTGCTCCATGATGATTATTGGTGTGGTACTTCCAGAAACCCACTGATTGGCACCAAATGCGGCCGCACGACTTGGTGTCACCGCATCGTCAGATGTGAGACCCCAGTGACCGTACGTATCAAGGGAACCAATGGTTCCACTTGGTGACTGCCATGCAGTTGGTGTTGTGGTGTATGAACCATCAACGAATCCGTTGATGTCAGCACCAGTTGAAGATTGCAGTTCTCCTGTTTGCTCAACTGTGACAACAAACCCATTGTCTGCGTTTGTCGCAACAGAGAGATCTTGTGCAAGTGTTTTTGACACACCGTCAACCAGCGTACCAAATGGAAGTGTGGTGTTGGTGGTTGCTGCAGCAGTGGTCGTTGGACTACTGTTTACAGTTGCACCTGAACCTACTCCCGATACGGTGAAGGTAAGTGAGGTATCAACACTTGCCGTCACAGTTACCTCGTCAATAATCGCAACTCGGACTTGTCCTGAGTCTTGCATGGTACTTGCTCCTTTCCCAATATCAATTGCGTAAGAAGAAGTAGCACTTGGATTAGTGATTTGATTCGAACCAGTACCTGAATCTACAGCATTTGTTCCGATGCGAATCGTAATTTCTGTAGATGATGCCACACCCATATCGTTTGGTGCGGTGAAGGTGATTGTAGAACCACTGACACCAACACCCTATGTCGCAGCACCATTTGAGGCTGCAGTTGAGGATGAAGAGTCTGCAACAAGAATGTCAACATCGTCTTCTCCCACTGAACCCATGGTAAATGATCCGTCAAACGTAACCTCAAAGGTTGCATTTGCAATCATACCATTTGGTGTTGTGAAGGTGATTGTGTGATTGGCAGCAGCACTTGGTGCTGAAACGGTAAGCGTATCACTTGCATTAGTGATTGATGCCGCCTCAACTGTGTTGAGGAATGCTGGAAGTCCGGTACTCCAAAGAAGGAGTGCGATTCCAACCAACATCGCAACAGCCTGAAGAGTTTTCACGGTTTGTGCCGTGCTCATATAGGCTTTACGTTGTTACACCGTACCTGTCTCTGATAATGAGTTGCACATGCGTTGTGCTCTTTCAACACGAGGCGCACAATGAGGGCGAAAGTCTCCACCCTTTGCTACCCTCAAAATCAGGTACGGTACGCCACACGCACAACACTCGGCTGTAAGCATTGACACTGTACGCAGTGTGGACGACTATCTCTCACATGTACGAGACAATCGTCTGCGTGTAACGTACCTACATTGTAGCGCACGACATTTTTTGCATGCGTCACTTATCCACGAAATTTTACAAAAAGTAACTAGTAAAATGTAAAAAGCAAACATACATAGTAAAAATTAAAAAATGTATTCAAGAGCTATTCCCTTTGGGTCGTGACAAAAATCTAAAAAACTATCAAACGTACGAAATCCTCAAAAATTTTACTTCTTGCTGTGTATTTTT
>JAJOLD010000001.1:0-46505 GCA_021129515.1 Minisyncoccota bacterium | reverse complement strand
TTTTTACTTTTTCTACTAGCCCGTCCAATTAAACAGCAAAATAGAAAAATCTTCGAGTCCTACATTGCCGTTTTGATTAATATCAGCAGGTGGATTTGAATTTCCTCCATTTGTTCCCCACCAAAATACCAAAATAGAAAAGTCCACAAGATTCACCGAACCATCTCGGTTAAGGTCTGAATTATTAGCAGGTTGTCCTTCTACCCCCACGAACAATGACACGGTGGTTCCATAACTACTTTCTGTTTTTAATGTACTTGATCCCTCTACAAACCGCACTTTTATTGTGTGCGTGCCAATGGATAGTTGCGCGGTATTTAAACCAAAGGACCAATTACCCGAACTATCAGTGGTGACGGAAAACACATCAGCATCATCATCAATAGATATCTCAATAGTTGCATTAGGGATTGATTGTCCCGACAAGGTCACCTGATCACCGGGGTCAATTTCTGTTTCACTCACCCGCAGGGTTGGTGGAATCAAAATACCATTTACATTCGTCACCGCACCTTGCGTCACATCAAAGGTGGTATTGAATGTTGACGACCGAGTACCTTCGCTATCGTTTGCCCAAAAGCTAAACGAAGTAGTACCTGGCTCAGTATCGGTGGTGTACAAAAACTCTCCTTGTGAATTTGCACGTACCGTACCATCTTGCACACCATCGATAAGGACACGCACGGTACTCTGTGGGTATGCCTTTCCTTCAACTACCACTTCCGTATCACCAAGCTCCGTGTTTGACCCACCAGACGAAGAACTTCCACCGCCCCCAGATGACCCACCACCAGAATCAACATCCTCCTCAGTACAATCAGCAGCACAGAAATCACCATCAATATTGTTACCATCATCACACTCCTCGCCATAAATAGTTTGTAGGATGGCGTCACCACAATACGGCGCCCACTGACAAGCAGCCGTACAGGTGCGTCCAGCAATCGTTGTACTGTACTGGTCTAAGGGGTCAGCGACATCACAGTCTTCATTTTCGTTTACAATAAAGTCACCACAAATACTAACAGTCAGTGTTGTGGTCGCCATAGACACCTGTGCATGCGCTTCATATGCACCAACAAAGAAAGCGCATACGAGCATAAGGTAGCCGACATAATGCTGTGTATATGCCTGCATATCAACGCCGTCGCTTACGCCCAGAGGCTACCCGTACACTAAAGAGTGCAATGAGTACGAGCAAGAAGAGTACTGGCAGGATGACTGATAATTTGTGTGGTAACGAAAGACCCGTGAATCCAAATCCTGCTGTTTGCAATGTACCATAGGGCAAGATACTCACACTCAATTCCCCTTCTCGTTTTATGTCATCCTCATTTTTAATTTCAAACCGGGCGAGATAATTTCCTGCTGGTAGTTTAGTTGGTATTTCTGCATATACAGTATCAATTTCAAATGGATCTACCTCAGCAATACGACCTTTATTTTTTGTTTCCTCAATGAGGACCGTTCCCGAAGAGTCATACATTCTGAATACAACCTCTGAAGGCGCAACGGGTACGTTACCGAGGTTTTCGAGCTTCATCTCAAATCGAATCTTTCCTGGGAAGTAGAGCCATCCCACGGCGTGCCCTTCATTTAAATCGGAGATACCAATCTTTCTAATTTTAAAATCTTTAATAACTTTATCTATAACGGTAATATCAACGTCGACTTGTGCACCCAAAGAAATACTCACCGCACCCGAGGTTACTTGGTCATCTGGGGCACCTGTTTTGATACGGATATCACCGGTGTATTTTTTATAGTCAGCGTCACCAGGCACGGTCACTCGCACCGTCATAGGCACTTTTTGCTCGCCTTTTGGCAAGAGAAATTCTTGCCCCTCCACAATTTCAAACCATTCATTAACACCAGGAACATCGAGTGTAATGGTTGCCTTCAAATCATCAACCGGGTTACTACGCACCAAAAGAATAGTCTGTTCATACACAGAGTTACGAGTCAGACTTGTGTTTGTCAGATACGGCGGCGTAATACCAAAGCCGGCATCAACACCACGGGCGCATAACACAAAGAGCAAGCATATATAAAAGAATGAGCGAATGGTTTTCATCATTCAAAAAAAGCTGGTGCATGACGCGCACACTTCCTAATTATCAAATACCTAAGCCGCAAAAGCAAGAACCACTGCTGCATAACAGTGGTTCTTGTGTTGTGTGACACTTTTCAGTGTGCGCTACCAGTCTACAGACTCACCGACCTTTGCCGTAAAGGTGTTTTCACCGGTGTAGTCACCTGCATGGGTGATGGATACGGGAATTCGAATACCCCAGTATGCATCTGCAGTTGCGGTTGAGGAGGTTGCGGTTGATTTTGGTACGTTTATTTCAACTTCTTGCGGTGTTGTTGAGGATAGTGCAGTCGCTGCAGCGTAGGTTGATGACGTAGTACTAAATCGTTGTTCTGATGCTGGAATAGTGGAACTTGCAGAGTTTGGACACTCAGTTGCTGAGGTGTAGGTGGTACACATCGACTCACCTTCCACATCTTTATCAAGTCCGACATTACCAGTTGCCGTAATAGTGGTTGTAGCAACCAGTGGGTCGTTTTGTTGCCCTGGTTCAAGTGAACCATACGGAATAGAAAGTGTATTGAGTGCAAATGCTAGGAAGCTGTTTACTTCAACACCAGTATCAGTTTCTGAGAGTGTTCCTGTTGCAGAGTCGTCGTCAATTGCTTGTACCTGCGCGAGCCAGTTTTCAGTATTGTATTGCGTTGAGGTTGCTGTTCCGTCGGTTGGGTCAGTAATGTACCAAAGTGGGAATGTACAGTTCCAATCCATAGTTGCATCAGTTGCACCCGTACATGAGGTAGTCGATGCGGTACATGCAAGGTCCCATGTCGTTGTCGCTACAGCACTTGGATAACAATTGTTTGCATTATAGGTGCCTGTTGGTGTACAGGTGGTTGAGCTCACTCCAGAACGATAGAGTGACAACTGATAATCAGTAATTTCATCAGCAGCGCCTCCTCCAACTGCATCACAACTATTGTTGTCGCTTGAGGTAAATGAGAGCGTGAATCCGGTGGTTTCCCCAGCCTCCACGGTAAGTGCCATATCGGTTCCCCCGTTGACACTAATAGAAGAGCTGTCTACCGTTGGCGCTACATTGTTGACGGTAAGGGTTGCATCAGTACCCTGTGCGCCACCTGATGCTTCAAATCCGTGGCTATCGATAATATATCCGTACGCGTTAAAGTCGGCGTCTTGTGTTGGAATAACAACGGTATAGCTTGCGGTTGCGACACCACTGGTGGAGCCAGGTAACGTCGTGCTGGCAAGTGTATCGCCCGTACAGTCATCGGTTACCGTGTCAAACCCAGCAGTTGCACACACAAACAACCGTACGGAGTCCTGTATACCTGAAACATCAGTGTCTGATGAGGTTGCCGTAAATGTCACTACTGAGCCAGGATCTGCAGGAGAGTCGTCAGAATAGAGTGTAAATGACGGACGGTGATTCACCTCAAATGGTGATGAGGTGGTACCCGTACCCTGTGTGGTCGTACCATTACATCGTGGACTGACCGCGTTGTCGTCACAAATCCATGCATACCAGGTATTTACTTCAGCCCAACTATCTTGGGTTGTCGTTGCGGCACGTGCTTGAGTACCACTCACCGTTGAGGTGGACACTGCCCACTGCGTTGCACTAGGGTCACACTCTGGTGCAGCACCAGAGTTTGCCGTTGGTGTGGCATTGTCGCTACACACGAGCAAATAGTATGGTTCTGCATTAGAGTCAGTACCTACAGCAGCCCATGCAATTTCATCACCAGCGTTGGTTGGCGTGGTTGTGGAAGAACCAATTTCTTCCTGTGCGTCTATGGTCCATGCCGGAGCAATGTTGAGCACCGTTACCGTTGTTGTTGCAGAGCTTTGCGCATCGACGACATGAATTTCTTTCGCACCAAGGTTAAAGATAAACACCGCCACGAATACCAATACACCTACAAGTGTTGTGTACACAGTTATTTTACCCGCCGTACGTAAATAATCTGTGTTATATGACATACAATGATTAATATATACTTACCCACTATTGTATCGAACTGTTGACAATTCTGTACGAGAGTTATGCACAGAACCTTATTCATACCGAATCGCATCCGAGGGGTTCAATTGTGATGCGCGTCGTGCTGGGAAAATACCGGTTAAATACCCCACTGCTGCTGAGAAAATGGTAATAAATAAGAGGAATTGCAATGGAAACGAAAACAGATTAACTGCCTGACCGCCAAACTGCCCCGCAACGACATTCAGCAGAATATTCACAGTTATTCCAAAGGTTACCCCCATAACTATCCCCGAAAGTCCACCCAAAAAACCAACGTCTCATACCGTATATACATAAGTGTAGCATCATGTAAGGTATTGCACTGATAGTCTTATAAACACGTACCTAATCCGCGATTGCGGAGAATGTGTTTTCTCCGGAATGTGCGGTACCGGCAACACCAAATGGAATGTTAATACCCCAGTAGATTTCATCAGTGACTCCTGGTGTTGTCGTGGTTGGTTTCCACAGGTCAACTTCATAGCTGGACGAGGTGGTACTGAGCGTGGAACAAATCACACACGACGCATAGGTGAAGGTCGAGGTTGCAAAGCGTTGTTCAGACACTGGAATTTCTGAGGTCGCACCATCCGTTAAGTTTGTACCAGAAATACTAATATCAATATTATCATTACCAATATTTTCAACAGTTGTTGACGCATTGACGGCACCGGTATCACTTGATGGCGCAAGAGCACCGTATGCAATACTATCGTCAACCGTAATTGCGCGCAGGGTCAACAAATCAATAGATGGTGCGGTTGCGGTTGCGGTACTGCCTGATACGTCGGCAATTTCAGCAAATGCCCGCCAGGTTTCACCGGCATAGGTACCAATATCGGTTGGGTCAGCAAAGTAGTACATATCAACCGAACATTCCAATGCACAAGCAGTACCGCCACAACTATTCAAAGTACAAGATGCATTGCCCGCTCGATAACAATCATTAGCATCTTCAGTACAGGTCTCTCCCACCCCACTTCTGTATATCGTTGCTGTGGCAACATCCAAATCGGCAAAACCGTTGAGGTCAGTGACGGTACCCGTTGCGTAAACGGTGGTGGTCGCACCGGGACTTAATACAATATCGTCTCCATTATTCAAGCTGAGTGCAGTAATAACGGGGTCAAAGCGGAGCACCATACCCGCAACACTAATGTATGCATCCAAATCGGTACCCGCATTGGTCACTCGGAAACAGTAGCTTGAATCAATGGCATTGCTTGTTGGAGTGAGTGCGTACTCAAGTTCGGTAAATTCATCGGTCAGGACATCGAGATTGCTCGTTTGTGTTGAGGCGTCCTCTACAAATTGACCTGCTGTGAAGTCACCCGCTGCACCCGTGAGCAAATCAGCGGTTGCAGCAAGATTTACCACATGCGTTGACGTACTCATACAGATAGCATTTGCACCACATGACGCTTGTGTTGGTACTGCCGTATAGGTGTTGCCAGCCACTGCTTCACAACTTGGTGCAGTTCCTTTCGCAGCATACTCGATTTCAAAGTTTTGATTGGTAATATCAAGACCAGTATTTTCAATTAAGAATCGTACGCGTGCGGTATCACCAATAGACAGTGTGGTCACCTCGGTATCTTGTGCGGCAGCCCAAGACGCACCACCTGCTACTGATTCATCACCAATCCACACAGTTGGTGCGGTCTGCATGCGCGGTCGAGAGGTATAACTATCCCAACCACCATTCTGGAACCAGAATCCAAATCCAATACCACCTGATGTATAGGTGCTATCGGTTGCAGATGTTGTTGCAACGACACTTCCACTACGTGAAAGGGTGACATCCATAGTGCCACTGGTTTGCCAGTCAATTTCTACTTCGTGCCATCCTGTCACAAAACTGACAGTGGTACTCGCAAGCACCGTACCGCTACTATCGTTAAACTCGACATCTTCAACCAATGCCATACGGTCAATACCAAAGAGTGCAAGACAGATACCGTAGTTACTCCCCATGCCTTGTACACCAAAGTACGTACAGGTTTCATCACCTGAACCAGCACTGGTATCGATATATTGGAGGTAGCGAATAATCTCACCCTGCCCTGCAACATCGGTTGTATCATAGAGTCCATTATCTGTTTTTTCGTTGGTGTCTGACGCTTCAAGACCAAAGTTCCCGTTATAGTTGAAGGTGGTATCGGTTTGGAAGAGGGTTGTATCACCGCTATATTCAGCAATATCATTATCTTCAAAATCATCAAATGCATTAAAGACTGCGGTGCCAGAAGCCGATGAGGTTGCTAGTGCATTCCCATAGTACATATAGATAGTGGTAATGTCTGATGCTGCCAATGACGGTGCCAATACCCACACAGTTGCATCGGTGCTTGCGGTATATCGCTCAACCCAATATGAGAGTTCGGTCGTTCCTGCTGCATCGGTGAAGCGTACATCTTCAAAGTCAGTCTGCATGTCGCTGTCATAAGATACTTCTACACGTACTGGCATATTGGTATAGGTCGTTGCATCATCATTACGTACTCGAATTTGCCGACGCTTACTCCAGTCGGTATCAAGCCATTCATCATCAGGCACGCCCAACCCGCCATCGTCAGTACGCCATCGATACCCAGTCTGCTGCGTGAGCAAACATGAGCTATCGTCCCATCGAATTGAACCACAATTAGTACCATCGTCACTGTCATATGCCTCACCACTGATATTGCCGCTGTGTCCAATGAATTGCCATGCATTAGTGGTAGTACCCAAGAGCGTAACGTTAACACCAGAAATTGCCGATGTGGTTGCAAAGCGTACACCCGGAATAACCATTGAGGCGTTTGCATTTAAGGTGGTTGAGCTGAGAGTAATCAAAGAGCCGCCTGAAACATCCAAGACAAAATCTCCATATGAGAGTGCATTAATGGTTGGTGTATCTGCAAAATGGAGTCCTGATGCATTGAGATTTCTAAATGCATAATATTGTGCATCAAAGAGACCGCTCGCAACGCTAAATGGATAGGTATAGCCACTCACGCCCTGCACGGTAGTGGTTGCTGTTGCGTCACCGACCATATAGAGCGAGCCGCCATCAACACTGACGGTTGATCCTGATGCTATAAACACATCAACCGCGCGGCGACTACCACCAGTCAGCACCGTACCGTCAAAGTCCGTTGCATAACTCCAGTATGCGGTTCCTGTTGCAAGTGTGAAGTCACCATAGATATAGAGGTCACCATCAACCGATGCATGGTCCTGAGAATAGAGTGATGATGTCGCGAGCGTGACCGTGGTGTAGCTTGAATTCCATGAACGCACATCCATCTCATCCGCAAGTGCTATGGTTGCGTAACTATCCCCTCCTGCTGCCTTGGTATTGATTGCATAGTCGGTACCAGAGGTGAGTCGAAGGGTGGTATTAGTCCAGGTAGTTGCAGCACCACCCACTGTGTTGGTAAATACACCGGCAACCGTGAGTGTGGTACCTGATGTTTGTACATACCCCGTTGCATTGGTGAGTGAGAAATTACCCGTTGTGGTTGCACTCGTCACCATAGTCCAACCACCGCCCGCTGATGCAAAGAGCACGTTGTGTAGTGCATCACCACCAACTGACACCGTTTCTCCAGTGTCGCCTGAGTTGAAGTAAAGTGTTCCTGAAGCATGACTAAACGATGCATCATTTTGGAATGAGCCACCAATAGAGAGTGTACCGGTCGCTGCCGTTGTGGTGCCTTGGAGCAAGGTCAAGTCACCTTGCAATGCCACGTTAGTATCGGCAAACACGAGCTCGCTATCACCGTTTGCAACCAGTGTGTACAAATCGGACCCAGTGAGTGTCACGGTTGTAGTCGGTGCAGTTGAGGTGAGCCACACAGCACCATTGTTGTGCATCAGAGTTCCTGTAGCATGTACGGTCAAATCTGCACCAATTGCCATAGAACCTGATGGGAATCGAACAGCTCCATTGGCAATACGCACGCGGTCAGTTGCGGTGGCATGTGTATCATTCATATTCCATGAACCATCACCCGTGAATATAAGTTCATTAAATGCGGATCCGCCAGTCAACAGCACTTCTCCGGTACCTGCTGAATCAAAGACCACCACACCATTATTATGTGCAAATGAACCACCACCCGCATTCATAGACCCTGAGATGGTTGTGGTACCGCTTGGAAGTGTGAGCGTACCTTGCGTAATACTCAAATCACTATCGACTGCCAGATCGGTATTTGCAATGGACCATGAACCAGTGCCGTTAAAGGTGAGTTTATAGAATGGCTGCTCATTGGTATCAATAGTGCGCGCTGCAGCTGTGGTGGTAAAGGTCATTGTTGATTCCTGTGCATCAAATACTGCATCGGCATCCATCACCATACTGCCTCCAATGGAATGATTTTCTCCATCTGCTGCGGCAAATTGTGCATCTGCAAAGAGTGCGAGCGTACCATCATACGCGGCACCTGCGCCACCGCCTGCGAGCGTTATATTACCTGCTGGTGCAAAGGTTTTGTTATTCCATACAATGAGTTTGTAATCTGCAGGGAGGGTCAGGGTATCGGTACCACCATCGACCGCAGTGAATGGAATATCACCATCATCACTATCATCCCATACAGACATATCTGCGATGGTGAGCGGGTCAGTATTTTCATGACGCACAATGACACGATTTTCATACAAATGCATATCACCAATTGATGATACCGGGGCTACCGTCACGTTTGCCGCGTTTTCCGGCTCGTTGTCAATGTAGAGTGTGAGGGTATCGGTTGGACCATAGGCAACACCCGTAATTTGATAGAAGCCTGTGGTTGCATTACAGCTTGTAGTGTAACTGGTTAAGCCAGCAACCCGCAGTGTAATGTTGTTGGTTGCACCATCACACACTGAAGACACAGTACTTCCTTCATCGCTGTAGACGTTTCCTGAAATCGTAATATTAGCCGCACTATCATCCCACACCACGTACCCAGGGTCACCGCCCAGATCATTATCATATGATTCACCCGCAAGATCACCGACATGGCTCACAAAGCGCCATGAGCTGATTGCCGTACCCGTTGCAGTGACATTGTATGCAGTCGCGAAGGTGCTCGACGTTGCAAAGGTGTTTGCAACAAAGTTCTTTGCTGGATTTTCATTAATCACCGTACCTCCAATAGTGAGCGCTGAACCACCATCATGTGCGACAAGGAAATCACCATATGACAATGAGGTGACGTTTGGTGTACCACTAAAGGTAAGCCCATCTGCATCAATTTCGCGAATACTATAGTAGGACCATGTGGTTGATGCCGTACCACCAATACGCAACCCGTAGGTACTCGCCAGTGGTGTTGCAAAACGGACATTGAGTGAAAGCATTACCACATGATTGACAGCACTCGACCATGTTGCGGTTGGGTACTCTGTACCACTTCCCGTAATTGCGCGGTGGGCAGTTGCTGCAACGGCACTGGTATCGTCTTCCTCAGTACCTTCGGTATAGCCGCTGGAAGGGGTATGCGTTACCCCACCCGAACCAACACCCGTGAAATAGAGCGTGCGGTCCCCATCTGCCACAGAGAGTGATGACGTCGCCTGCAGTGTTGCAACACTTGCCGCACTATCTGCACTCCAGCCAGAAATTGGGTTAACCTGATCAACATGCCCGAGCACCACCGAACTATAGAGCACGGAAGAGTCAGGTGTACCGCCAACCCATGTTGGGCTAATGGTATTTCCAATAGCAGCACTCATCCCTGTTTCATCGAGATACCCAACCCATACTGCATTGGTAAAGACGGTGGTGATTTGCTCATCATGTATTTCAGTCATTGTTTCTCCCCCATACGTGACGGTGTCTATATCTGCATTTGTTGCACTATCTTCAGCAAAAATACCAACCACCAATAGTCGATTAATGCCTGCTGAAATGGTTTTAGTGGTGCCCGAAGTAAAGCCATCAACAATGGTCACCCCAGATGCAAGTGGTGGTTGTTTTTGGAGGGTCGTGGTTGCCGATGCCGTACCAAGCACCTGTAATCCACCACCGGTATATGTGGTAGTACTATACTCAGCAAAGTACACCGATGCGGCTCGCTCATCACCACCAGACAAATCGGTACCATCAAAGTCAGTTGCATAACTCCAATAATCAGTACCAGCCGTTTTAGTGTAGGTACCATATACATACACCGCACCATCCACACCGGCATGATCCATTGAATAGAGTGAACTCGTATCAAGTACCATGGTAGTAGTTGCACTACTATTCCACATGCGAATTTGTGTTCCGTCCGCTACGACCAACGTGTTGTACCGATCTGCGATAGTTTTTGCATTGATTGCGTAATTACTGCCGCCCGCAAGCTCAAGCGTTGAACCACTCCATGTTGTTGATGCGCCACCAAGTGCGTTGGTAAAGGTGCCGCCAACCGCCAAGGTTTCCCCACTTGCAAGTGTAAACGACCCCACCGAACTTCCGATACTGAATGCTTCCGTTGCTGATGCATATTCACTAAACGTATAGTCACCGGTACCGGTGAGTAGCACCGTCGCAAATGCCGAACTTCCCGCAGCAACCGTTGCACTCCCGACACCATCAAAGGTGACCGTACCATCACCTGCGGTAAAGGTGCCGTTATTATCATAACTCCCCGCAAGGGTGAAGCTGCCACTGTCACTTGCCACAAAGACACCTGTTGTTGCAATGGTCATATCCCCTGCAACATCGAGAGCGGTATCGTTGGTGGTAAAGGTCACATTGGTTGTAGTTGCACCACCTATCGTGAGCGCATTACCAACGGTAATACCAGGACCGATTGCCGTATATGTTGGTGCATTACCACTTGCACTCAAAAGGAGGTTGTAATACGCACCACTCACAATATTGGTTGCCGCAGATGCACTGTACCGTACTGTACTGGTTGCTGTATCAAGTGTTCCCGTCAGCACCAATGGCGTTCCTGCGCCAGCAAGCTCCCAGTGCGAACCACCCATGTCGAGCACATGCCCTGCAGTAACGGTGAGCACGCCACCGACCGTCGTCGTCGCGAGCGATGCTCTGGTTGTCGTGCCGTATGTGGTGCCGGTACCAAGCGTTATGTTGTGGAATGTCCATGGATTGACCCCACCAAGCACACTCCCCTCCGCAATACTCACCGTACCGCCACCAAGTGACAGCGAACCGTCACCAGTAAATGCGCCTTGCGTAAGCGTAATATTGCCAGTTCCTGTAAGCGTACCGGTGGCAAGTGTCAGGTCTGCAGTCAATGCAATATCGGTATTCAGATTCCAGGCTCCCCCAACGCCAGTAAACTGCACTGCATGGAATGCTGTATCACCGCTCACCACACTGGTAATTGCCTTACCACTGGTTGTGGCAGTAAAGATAAATGTGGTCGATGCTGCATCAAAACTCGAGCCAGTATCACGGAAGAAACTACCACCAACACGATGTGTTTCTGTACCACTAGCAGTAAAGGTCGCGTTGTCATCGATATGGAATGAGCCATCATATGCCATACCACTACCTCCCGATTCCACCGTAACGGTACCACTCGGTGCAAACGTGGTACTTGATGCAATGATAAGCTCAGTGTCAGCACGTACAATCACTGTATCTGGTGAGCCCGTCGCGGTAGACACACGCAGGTCGCTATCATCGTCTTCATCATAATGCACCATATCGGCAATAGTCATTGCAGCAGTATCTTCGTGTCGAGTCATGACACGATGTGCATATATATTGAGGTCGGTAATATTCCCCGTTGGTGTCTTTGTATAGACACTGCCGAGCACACCACCATTTGTATCGAGATACACTACCAAATCAGCATCACCCACATACGCAACATTACTCAATGTGTATGCTCCGCTGGCATCACTACACGGCACACTATCGGTATAGGTACCACCATCAACAACCACACGCACGACATTGGTGACACCGTCACAGGTTGGACCACCGAGTGTAGTGGTACCATCATCGGCATACACGGTACCCGAAATATCGATAGTGTAATTACTATCATCCCAGCGTAATGCACCAGGATTACCATCAGCGTTATCAAAGGCTTCTCCGTATCGGTCACCCGCACCATCGCGGAACCACCAGAATGAAGTGGGGCTACCACTGAGCGTTACGTTGGCAGACCCACCACCACTGACAAATCCTGTTTCAAAGAACTGTGCAGCAGGATTCGTATCAATAGTGGACGCATCTACCGTGACTGCAGACACCCCAGCACCGATGGTGAACATAAAGCGATCAAAGGTAGTGACGGTTGTTGAACTCGTCAAGGCAAGTCCGTCTGCATCAGTACCGGTCATCGTAAAGTATTCTGCCGTGACCGTTGCATGTGCTGCAGTAATAGCAAAGCTGCCGCTTTGTGCATCGACCGTAGTTGATGCCCCTGCAACACCGCGCATTTCGAACGAAGATGTTGCAATAGTTACCGACGCGCCGTTTTCTACATGTACGGAGACGGCACGCGGTGATGTGGTGCCGAGGTCGGTACCGTCAAAATCAGTCGCATAACTCCAGTATTCTGTACCACTGTCTCGTGTGTATGTTCCAAAGATATAGAGATCACCATCAACACCCGCATGATCTTGTGAATAAATAGATGCAGTATCCATGGTGGTGTACGTACCTGCAGCTGAATTCCACATAGAAACGCTGGTATCACCTGTCGTTAGCAGGGTTGCATAGGTGTCACCGGCGTCAGCAGTAGTATTTATAGGAACATCCCCACCACTTGAGAGTTTGAGCGTTGTACCCGTCCAAGTCGTACTTGCACCGCCCACGGTATTGGTAAAGGCACCTTGTGATGCAAGTACTAAACCACTATTGACCGTAAAGGATGCAGCATCTACCAGTGCAAGTGCATCAGTTGCTGTGGCATGCTCTGTAATTGTAAAGTCGCCTGCGGCATGGTTAAACTGCACGGTCGCAAACGAAGACACACCCGCAGCAATAGTTTCACTCCCTGCAGCTGAGTTAAAGAGCACGGTACCGTTATTTGCAGCAAACGTACCATCGTTATCAAACGACCCACCTACTGAGAGTACTCCTGATGGAAATACCACCTCACCACTTTCAATAGTGATGTCACCGAGCACCGTAGCGGCAGCCTCAGTAAAGGTGCGCGCAAAGACATCTTCTGAAGCAGCAATCGTATAGAAATCAGTGGTGGTTGCTTGGTTTTGGTACTCTGCGGCAATCCATTCCGCAGAGAGTGCGCTTGATACAATACGCACTTCATCGACTTGTCCATTGAACTGCCGGGCGGTACTGTCACCATTTTGGGTACCGATAGAAAACCGCACACCTGCATCAACGGCAAACGTTGACGATGTATCACCCACGCCTGTAATCTGTCCATCGACATACACCGAACCAACACTTCCATCGTGTCGAGCAACAAGATATTGCCAGGTACTTACATTTTGATTATTCAAATCCACACAGTCACTTGGCATATACGTACCGTTGTAATGACAGAATCCCGTCCCACCTCCGCCTGCATCAGCCCAGAAGAGAAAATCTCCTGCAGCAGTATATTGTGAGACAGGTGACTGGTCACTTGCTGAGGTGTCGAGATTCACCCACACAGATACTACATACGCACCTGCGGAAATAAGATCCGTATTCATGCCATTACCGAGGTCAATGCGCCCACTGGCAATATCTTGCCCATCACCGAGCACCCCAGTGGTTACGGTTGGATTGGTACCTTCACCCGTACCATCGTGCCCATTACTGGTACTATCACTATACGTCGATCCGGATTCACTCAAGTGATACACCGCTTCATAATTGCTATTCCAGGTATTCTCGCTCCCGTAGGTTGCACTTGCTGCAGGTTCCGACGCTCCGCTATTTCCATAGTAGATATAGAAGGTGGTATCGGTCGTACTTGCAATACTGGTTGCATTGAAGTGCAATTCTCCTGTTTCAGCACCGGTATTAATAGCCACCACTTCGCGCGCAACCTCAGTGACCCCATCGCTTTGTGTGATACGAATATCGCCACCGTCTGCATTGACCTCAGTGAAGAAATCAGAACCCAAGTCCGCTAAATCAACATAGACTGGGAAATTGGTCAGTGTTGCGTCAATCACACTTGCATCAATAGTAATTGCTTTTCGACTTGTCCAGTCAAAGTCATACCAGGCACCACTTGCCGCGTTACGGATACGGACATCCTCAAAGGCAGAACCGTTTGTCGTCACCGCATCACTTGCAGTGACCAAGAGCACGACCTCACCAGTATTGTGCGCAAATGAACCAGAACCCTCAGTACGATATGCACCACCAACCGTAAGCTGACTGCTTGGGAGCGTCACCGCACCATCGGTAATAATAAAATCGTTTGTGGTTGTTGCTGCAGTATCGACAAATGACCAGCTACCAGAACCCGTAAATGACAGATTGTAGAATGCATTTAAGAAATTGGTACCTTGTTGCGCAATCGTTTCAGCACCGGTACTAACCATGTCCACCGCACCATTATTGTGTGCAAAATTACCTCCGATGTTACTAAAGGAGCCACCAATGGTTGTGGTACCCGTTGGCAAGGTCACCGTACCTGTCGCAATTTGGAAATTATCCAACACGACGATATTGGTATCAGTAAATGCAACACTCATAGTTGCAGACGCATGCACGGTGTAGAGTGACGAATTGTTCATAGTCACCACCGATGACGCACCAACCAATGCCAAGGTACTCGTGCGTGGGGTAAATATGTTGTTATTAGTAACATCGCCCAGCACGGCAATGGTATAGGTACCACCAGCATCAAAGGTGTCATCAGCACCAATGATGATCGATGACGCACGTACATTACTCTGTGCAGCAACGGTCAGCGCTGGTCCATCAATAACCACATGTCCAATATCCTGTCCAAGCGTAGTTGCATCGGTCCATTGCGCCGGTGCTGTTCCTGCAAAGGTGGTCGTTGCTACACCAGACCAGATACCTGCTGCACCCGTCGTAATATCACCCGACACCGTTATCGTCGACGACGCTCTATCCAATGTTCCATACTGCACTGACAAATCACCGGCAATACTATACGGATACGCTGATTGCCACTGTGCTGTACTTGCCGCATTACCAAAAGTGAGGTTATTGAAAGAAAGTGTACCTGACACATCAGCAAGTGTCTCAACCGTCGAGGATGCAGTAAATATAACGGTCGATGTATCAATCTGCGTATTGGCATTATTTTCCCACGATCCACTTACCTCAAGCGTATTACCATCAAGTGCAACAAATCCATCGTTGACATAGTCGTGTACACGGAGTGTTTCAGCCGTTGATGTTGCGGGCACAAAACTATTGCCCGCACCAATGTACAGATTAATCCGACTACACGCACCAGCAGTACAGAGCGTCAAATCGCCTAACCCGTCGACATCAAAGAAGATGTCTTCATCACCAGACACGCTATTATCGTATGTACTGAGATGTGCAAGCGTTGTGGTCGCTGTTTCATCTGCATCAAGTGCGAGATGCTGCTCATAGAGTGCGACGCCCGTCATGTCACCGATGCCGTCATATACAAAGACATTCACTGCTTCTTGTGCTTCAGCGGCTCCATCGACAAACACGGTAATTACATCGCCTGCAAATGCAGTGATGTTGTTGATACTCCAGGTGCCACCTGCAATAGTGCCGGTATTAGCACTCAACACACCGTTTACCGCAATCCGCACCGTCCCTGAAGTCACTGCCGTGGCTCGGTCATATTCCTGTGCAGTACCTGACACAGTCACCCCTTCAGACCATGCAATGGTCCAGTCGTGTAACTCAGGACAAGTACCATTTGCACACGCCAATGTACCAACAATACGAATGGTGTCATATGTCACCACATCAAGCCCCGTCAAGTCAACTGGTGCAGTAGTAGTACCCACACTGTTTCCAGCTAAATCGGTATCAGGAATGAGCGTCCAGGTAGACCCACCCGCAAGATACTCAAGCTGATACCGGATAGTACTCGTACCTGGCGTGCTATCACTCCAAAGGAACTCCTCAAACTTTGGACCAGCACCATCACTAAAGTAGATAGGTTCACTATAGATTGTACCTGACAAACCACCGCCCGATGATGCTTCACGCACCAGTACTCCCGATGCATTTTCAAATGAAATCGCAAACACCGGTTCAGGGGTATGGTTTCGGTCTCCTGCTTCATCGCTTACAGGATAATAGTTTGCAGCAGTTGGTGCTGTATCTTCATACACTGAGAACCATGCACCATTACCGTCTTGTTCTGCCGCCTGCATCACAATGATTACTTCAGGCGCAACGCTAAATGCGGTGTTATATGCCTCTGCAGTGACCGGTGGCTCATTGTGTGAATCTGAACCTACGTCAGCATCAAATTCACCACCGTTATTGGTACCGTGTCCACTTTCTATCGCAATATAATCAACATCTTCAGGATCATGCACCGCACTTAAGGCACTCCTTCCAAGATATATACCCATGTTACTTGCATCTGGTGGGTTTGAGCGTGTATTGCCGTCGTTGAGGTGCGCGACCACCCAGGACGCATCATTTTCAGTTGAGACGGTTGCAACAATTGCTGGCGCACTTGCAAATGGTGGAGAAAAGGCAACATCTTCACCATATCCACTTCCTGCATAACTGCCACCTCCCTGCACATCGCTCACCTCACTAAACGTACCTGCAATAACGCGTGTACCGCCGGCACCATCAGCCATGGTCCAATCACCCGCTTCCATCACCAAATAATCAACGGTTGTTGTACCCGTCAACACACCATTTGGATCATCTGCTTTTATTTCAAATGAGGTTTCAGTTTTGTTACGGACACGCACGGCACGTTGTGTTTCACCTTGTGGTGCATATCGGAGTGACGCTACCACCACTGGTGTGTTGTACGAGCCTGTTGTGTTCACCGTTGTCCAATCTTCTGCATCAACAATTACTTTTCCGTATTCTCCAATTTCTGTGTTAAGTCCCACTGAGCCCGAGGTCGACGCAACCAATCCATCAAGTTCCCCTTGTGCAAACTGTGCTTGGGTCGTTTGGAACCAGGTCGAGACCGTCACCGAGGTATCAACGGTAAGCGCATCAGCATCAGACCATGGTGACCAGGCATCTCCTCCGGCTGGGTCTTTTGCACGCACCCGCCACCAGTAAGTTTCACCGTTAGTGAGGGCTGCCCCACCCGGTATGGTGTAGCGAATGGTATCACCCGAATTGTACGGATTAGTATCAAGCGGTGTCGAGACATTTGCAAAATCTGCCGGTGTGGTACTCGAGTTGACAGTAGTACTACTTACAAATATATAGTCGGTACTATAGGACACCTCGTAGACCAAATCATCGAGTTGCGGATCGGTGGTAGTAAAGGTGAATTCAGGTGTGGTGTCTGCAATTTTTTCGTTATCAAACGGGTCAAGCAGTGTCGGTGTGTTCACTCGCTGCCCCCATTGTACGGTGAGGTCTTCAATTGAGAGTGTGGCGCCGGTGAGCGTTGCAACGATACGGATTTGATTGTAGGTATCTGTATCAAGTCCTAAGATATTGAGCGGTGCGGTACCATTACCAATACTGTTGTTTGCAAGTGCACTATCAGGCACCAACGCCCATGAGGTACCGTCATAATACTCTATCTGATAGAGAATCGTCCCTGACGTTTCAGTATCACTCCACGTGACCGCACCCCATGCATTACCCACGGTTGCATCGTCAAAATCAATAGCTGATGTGGTAAGCACCGCCGGACTACTCGTGAGTGACACCGCACCCGTACTCGTTGCAAGATTGACCAAGGTGTCCGTATCAAATTGATGTCCAGTAGTCTGATGCCACTCACTGACCACGATAGCGCCATTGGTAGTGAAACTGCTTGGTACTGACCACGTCCCATAGGTATTAGAACCATCAGGATCACGACCACGCACCCGCCACCAATACGTAGTGCTCGCTGTCAGCGTTGTTGGTGAAGTAAACCGAATACGGTTACCACTGGTAAATGGTGCCTTGTCAGACGGTGTATTGATATTCTCAAATTCTAAGAAGTTGGTGAGCGAGTTTCTGTCGACAACAGGACTACCGAATGAAGGGTCTGTATCAATCTGCACCTGGTAATTAATATCATCACCCGCAGCATCTACTGCAGTGAAATCGAGTACCGAATCAAGGTCTGCGGTATGTTCATTATCAAAGTAGACCAATGTCGTTGCCTGAAGTGGTGGTCCCGCAGTATAGAGTTCTGGATACGTTGTGTAGCTAACCAACGGCTGTCCACCTTCGCGCACCATCCGGAAACAGTAGTTTGTATTTACCGATGCATTGGCGCTTTGTATGACCCAGTCCCATTCTGCATACGCACCTGGATTAATATCTACCGGGTTACGACTTGATAGGTTTTCTTCTTCATAGGTTGCAAAGACCGTACTTGATGCCAGTGTCGTAGAAGCAAGTGTGGCACCATCAGACACTGAAGCATTATCGTACCCGGTAAAGTGTGCGGTAGTACTACCGATTGCACCGACATCATGCCACGACGTACTACTCACGGCACAGGTATCAGACACCGCATATTGCAGCTTAAATGCTGATGATGTTGCCGTGCCTGTTGCCGCACTCGCCAATGCATTGATACGGAGTCGCAACACATCATCATCGTTCACCGCGCCTTGCCCGGTAATATGCACGCCTTCGGTCGCATAGGCACCTTCACCAAGTGACCACGCATCAGTAACGGTTTCTGCATCAGTGTTTTCATACCACCCAAATGAATGTTGGGTATACTCAGCGTCAATAATTATCTCTTGTGCTCCAAATGCAGCCGTGATAGGTGTCTTTGTAAATTTACGACCCTGGACATTGGTCAGAATATTGGTTTCATCATTGTCTTCCTCATCATCCTCATAGATGACATAGAACGGGACGTCATTGGTCGACACTATCATATGCCCTGCTGCATATGCCAAGGTGTCACCCCCCCGTCCATTATCAAAGTACGCTTTACCTGGTATGTTTGCACCAGGCACACAGGTTGCAGATTCTAATGCAGACCCACCACCATTTGGCTGTATTTCAAGGGTGGTCGTGCCATACCGCGGTGCACACACAATCGCCGCATACGCCATGTCGGTAGGGATATAGTATGTTGTACCAAACTCATACTCAGGCCAGAATGTCGTTGACTCACTACCATCAGAGTCAGCCTGCTGAATAGCCGCAAACGGCGTGCTCGCACCAGTAAACCGAACCGCATCACCGACACCCTCTCCCGCTGCCACACAGGTACTAACGTTTTGTCGTTCTCCCCGCGTAACACCAGTGACCGTAGCACTTGAGCCACTTGAACAGTACACCGTTGGATCTGGATCATCTGCAAGTGCCGTGACATACACACTGTTTGAATCAATACCATAGAGATCATCAGTAGTTGGTGGATAGAGCACAAAACTATCGCGACTTCCTGATTCACGGTGGTACACCAATATTGGGTCCGATGATTCCAAAATCACGGACTGACCCCCTCCTGCATCGGTATTTGAAGTCACAACCGTACCAGTTGCCACACTAAAGTTCTCATCTGGCGTACCACTATTTGCAATATAGGTTTGCACCGAGCTGCTCGCAAATGGTGACAACACAAACCATTGTGAGGTATTACGATTAGTTGGTCCTGCCTGTGTAGTTGAGGCAAACGCAACCGGGGTAATAGAGTCTGCTGCTGCAGCATCAATAGTGGCAGCGATAGGACCAAGTGCGCTAATCGTTGAAGAACCACTATAGGTACTAAAGGAAGTCATTTCACCCGCATCAAGCGACACCGGGGTACCATCATCAATACGCACCTGGTTATTATCAATATAGCTGTAGACTTGAATTGGTCCGGTGGCAATATCATCAAGCACATAATATGTTGGCGTAAGCGTGTCATAGGTAAACGGACTAAAGGCATCGCTGCCCATGGTTGCGTCTTCATTACCATAGTAGAGATAGATAGTAGTCGAGGCGCCCGCAGCAAGCGTGTCTACCTGCACCCAGACGTCCGCTTCGTTGGTGGTGGTGCTAAAGTGCTGGATCCAGAAATCGAGCTCACTATACTGTGTGGTCACGAGCTCATCTGGAGTCGAAGTAGCATAAAATGTTGTTGGGGCACTTTGGTTGGTATACTCTGATTCAAGCCAGTTTTCTCCCCTATCAATACTTGAAATACGAATCTCATCCATTCGTCCATCAAAGGCGTGGGTATTATCATCCGCTTGTACTGAACCGATAGAAAAACCAACCGGCTGCTGCGTTAAGCTTTGCGATACTGCACCAGACCCACTAATGGCACCATCGATATACAGCGACCAATCAATGCTGTCATAGCGTGCAACAATATGCTGCCACGTTCCAGGTGATTGATCATTTTGATCCTGACAATCAGACGGTGCATAATTGCCACCATAGAGACAGAATCCATCTCCCGATCCTCCAGCATCAGCCCAGAGCAACACACCTGCGCCACCACCACTCCACTGTGACACAATCGCATAATCACTAGAAGAATTATCAAGATTAATCCATGCAGACAGGTTGAATTCATCGTTTGTACCAATATCCGTCCATCGCGATGCAGCACCCAAGTCAATATGACCCGACTGCATATTTTGCCCCACACCCATGAAGCCAGTTGTGGGTGTTGGCAGCGTATTTTCTCCGACACCATCATGCGCATTACTGGTACTGTCCTTAAATTCACCAGCAACCCCAGCACTTGTTTCTACTAAGTGGTAGACACCGAGATAATTACTATCCCAGACCTGCTCACTTCCATAGGTATCAGTGCGCGCATATCCAAGTGCACCCTCATTGTCATAATAGATGTAGAACACGGTATCAACACTGCTTGCTATCGACGATGCCTGGAAGTGCAACTCACCAGTTTCTGCACTTGTATCAATAGCGACCAGTTCATATGGCACTTCAGTGACACCATCAGCTGCCGTGACACGAATATCACCGCCATCACTCCGCACAGCATCAAAGAACTCAGCACCCAGTGTGGCAAGGTCTACATACACGGGGAAATTATTTAAGGTCGCATCCACTTCAGATGCTTGCACCGTAATCGCCATACGGGTATTCCATGATGTGTCATACCAGGTATCATCTGACGTACCAGGAACCTCTTGTACAAAACGCACATCACTTCCATCGGCATTTACATTGCTCCAAAAATCAGTTGCCGTACTTGGAATGGTAAAGCGCACCTGATGGTCAGTCAGCGTGTCACTACCCAGTGTATTATCAAGCATCACTGGCAAACGATACTTCCATTCACTCGACCAGAATGGGTCAAGGAGTCCGTATTCACGTGCACCAATTGCCTCTACCCAGAACTCACCGCGTGAAAGTGGCGGGAACTCGATATCCATCTTAAAGTATTTTGTTTCTCCAGGTTCGATGGTGTAGGTGGTTTCTGAGTATGAGCGCGCTTCAAATACATCAGGCACTGCTTTAGTGCGCGCCGCAAAGCCAAAGAATTGTTTCACCTTATGCAGCACGCCCGTATCTTTTTCTACGGCACCCGCTGTAATTGCAGACTCTTCCCAGCCACCGTAATATCGAGTCACTTCGTGTGTCGCAACCTTCATATTGTTGACACGACAGGTGGTATTGTCTCCTTCAATCACATCACACTGTCGAACAATGGTGGTGTTGCGACAGACATATGCCGGTATTTCCTCATCAGCAGGATGTGCCTCGTCCATTGTAGCTGTAGCATCGTCCGTGGTTGTAGCGCTCGATACTAATGAGAGATTTGCTTGCAATAACGGCACCGCGTCTGGGACAGGTGCTTCAATCTCCGTTGTTGCAGAGTGCGGTACATCGATGTCATCAGCGTCAGTATCTAACGGTGCAGGCACTGGTGCATCATCGGTTGTCGTTGCTGCAGTTAGGGACTCCGCTACATCTATTGCTTCAGTAGTCGTAGCGGCATCTGACGCCGGAGTGCTGGTGGCAGTGTCAGCTTCAGTCTCCGCAACCGCTTCAATAAGTGCACGCGAGAGATCTTCGAGAGTACTCTCGACGGAACCATCAGATCGCTCCCAACCAGCTTCACAGTGATAGATATACGGTCGATATTCTGGAACGACAATTTCCTTTTCTTTGTTTTGGTTCCACTCTTCGAGCGCGAGTACCGTACCAACATCTTCTGGGAAGTATGTTTGTAGGGTAAAGGTGTCTTTAGTGTTACTCGTATTGGTAACATTGAAATATGTGGTTGTTTTGGTCAATCCCTCATATATCAAATCGTTCGATTTAATAATGAGTGTTTCATCTTCATTTTCATCCGTGGTATCAAACTGCAACGCAGTGCCATCATCAAGTACCAATACATCTCCTGACAAAGGCTGTGCATCAAATCCATTATCTTTCAATAGCTCCTGCACTGAGAGGAGCGGATCAACAGTTTCACTCACCGTAAACACTTCCAACCACACCGCATCTACAAACAGCCCGGTCAGCACTGCTGGGTTATCTCGGTACACTAGTTCAACAGTGAGGTTATCAAGCAATGCAGGATCCGCAATCTGTGGCAATGCAAACAAGAAGTAGCCACCATTGAGACTGTTTGATGCATCCTCTTGGATGAACACATCACCACCAGGAATCCATGTAGCACCATCATCAAATGAATACCGCACATGCATATTTTGTATAACATCTCTCGTTTCTTTTCGTTGTGCTGCAAACGACATGCGAAGCTGTGCGCCACGTAATGCACGCTCTTCATCAAAAATTGGCAATCCAAAACCTGAGAGCGTAATACTTGAAAAGGCACATGCACCATCACAACTCACAGTAGTCGATGCATACACCTCTTCTGCAACGGAACCATGCACTGGAGTTGCTGTGGCAGTAGTCGTTGTTGCATGCGGTGTGTCTACATCTGCCACAACAGATTCCGTTGTGGTTGCCGCCTCTGATGGTTCGGATGCAGTAGGTATGGTTGATGTTGCTACAACCTCCTCATGCGGTGTCTCTGTAGTAACAGTAGGTATTGTATCTGCTTCAGACGAAGTAGTGGTTGCCATAGGAACCGTCCCTACCGAAGTATCAGGAGTGTCTTCAGACGCATCCACAGGCACCTCCGTCTCGACAGTACTATCGACTAACACAACGTCTTCAACCACCTCCGCATCTGCTTCAATGTATGCGACAGACTCCTGGCTTATATCAATAAATGGCACCGTTGTTGCAGTCGATACAAATGGCATTGGGTCAATGAGCGCTGCAAATACAGAGGTAAACGGCACTGGTGTATAGGCAACTGGAGCATCAACTGTATCCTGCTCATCTGATGCAGCAGGTGTTTCAGTTTCAGCTTCAGGTTCTTCGTCCTCCGCAACCTCTAGAGCATCAGTATCAGCCACAGGCGCAGTATCGTCTGCAGCAGGTGTCTCAGCAGTATCTGTGTCTTCTGCATCCGTATCAGAAACAGCATCTGTTGTACCCGCTGCCACTGGTTCCGCAACCTGCTCAGTAGTAGTGGTTGCTTGCACTTCTGTATCATCGGACACCACTGCAGGTGCTTCAGAGGTAGATGCTGCCACCTCTGATTGTTCCGTTTCTTTTTCGACTTCTATGTCTTGCGGTACTGCTACAGGCTCAGGCGTTTCTGCCGATTCAGACTCAGTGTCAGGATTCTTTTCTTGTGTGGCAATCTCTTTTTTAAAGAAATCAGAATCAGGGTAGGAGGAATTAATCTTATTGAACTCTTGATACAACGCAAACTCATCCAGGTTTTGCACCACTACTGACTCAACATTTTTCCAACCAACTGCAGTGACCTGTTCTGGGAATACATGCACGGTTTCAATGGTGGTCACGGTTGATTGTCCGAGTTGTGCATGTGCAAACATACCAAGTCCACACAACATGCAGAGCCCATAGATTGCAAATATCTTGCGTCGTCCACTACGAAAAGCCGACGCAGTACCATATAGCGCTGTAAATAAGGGTATTATGTTGTTTTTTCTTGTTGTTTTTGAGAAAAATCTCATCACACTAACAATTAGACGGAAACATCCGGATAGAATGTCCGCCAATTGTAATTATAGCGCACCAAACGTAGGTTTGGCGCGCTATGGTGTGGATTGGGAGCCTCTCAATTACTTCAATATTTCTTTTACATCTCCAATCTCTTTTTCAATCAAGGTTTCCGATACTTCAAGTGCCTGATGGAGTCCCTCGACTGCTTCCTTTTCCTTCTTAGATAATCGAGGACGCTTAGTGATGGTATTGATTTGTTCGTAGATTTCATCACGCAATGCTGAGAATATCTTTTCCATCTGGTCTTGAATTTCTTTTGTCTCTTTACGCAACTTCTCTTCTTTGCGTGTATGCCGCTTGCGTTCAAGCATCATGTGTATAAGCAAGAATAGAATGATACCGAGCAAAATGATGATGACCAAGTTCTTACCACTAAAGAATTCCCAGACTGATCGCTCTTCAACTGTTTCAAGTGGTGGCAACCATCCTGCCGTAATGAGTACGGGTACCGATGACTCAGTACTATTCCCTGCATAGTCATACGCAGTGACGCGCACCGTATAGGTACCATCCTTCAATTCTCCTAAGAGGTACCCAAGCTTTGCTTCATCAGGTGTAATTTCTATTGCCTCACTGTCGGCGATGGTCATTTCATATCGCTCTATACCTGACGTGACATCGTTTGCTTCAAAGGTAAGGAGTGGGAATGCGGTTGGTGAATTTCCAGCACGAACACTGATAGCGAATGCCTCCGGAGGCATGGTGTCAATACGCAATTTACGATGCAATACAGCACCCCAACCGACCTGGTTCTTGAACTGCATGATGAGATACTGTTCCCCATCACGCAATACTGCATCGCTGGTCGTAAAGTCCTCAATCGGTGGATCATACTCGGTCGTTGGCTCAGCATCTGAAGAAGTAGCAATATCAAGACGCAATGCATCAACATCAAATGGCAATTCCCACACAAAGGCACCTACTTTCGTTGCATACCATAATTCAGGATCAAGGAATACCGAAGAGCCAGCTTCTGGTGCACGTGGTGGATCGCCAAAGGTGATTGCTGCATCTGACGGCTCTTCTGCTGCGGGTGCTGGTTCTGGTGTTGATGCAACTGGTACTTCAGGCTCTGGAGTTGTCGTTTCGCTCACTGCGTAGGTTGCGTCAACGCTACCAGCATAGACATCGGTACCCAGTCCATCAGCCGCCAATGCAGAAGCACTGCTCACTGACACGGTTGCATCTCCTGGCGCAACGACTCTAAAGGTCACCGTTGCTATGGTTGATCGAGTATTAAATGGTGTTGGGCTACCACCACCAAAATCAATGGTTCCCGCACTGTTTGAAAATGTTGGTTCTGTGGTCCATAGAGAAAAGACTGAACCTGTTTTGCTAACATTCACGACCGACAGTCGCGCTGCATCAAAGGCAAGTTGTGCTTCCACCACATTAACGCTCTTCCCTTGCGGATCCACTTGTATCGTTGCGGTAAATGTCTGACCATTTGAGTAGGCACCACTTGTTGGTGAAACCAGCAATTGCGCTGCAAATGCCGTATGTGTGGCACAGAGAAAGAGAAGTGCTACACAGAGTATACAGACAATGGCATATATATTTTGTTTTTTACGTTGTAAAAGAACCTGCATACAAACTCCTACTATTATTTCTTTCTTGATCGCTTGCTTTTCGCCTTTTTGACCCGAAGATTCACTTTTTCTTTTACCTCGGGTTTCAAGAGTGGCAGTACAAGCACTAAGACACCATTTTTCACCTTTGCTTCTGCCTGCGTAATATCAACACTTTCCGGCAAAATAATACGTCGGTAAAATTCACCCCAGACACACTCTTCAGTAAAGTAGGCACCATCAGGTTTCTTCTTAGGGAACGCTAAATACTCAGGACGCAATCGTTTACCTTCGATTAACACAATGTCTGCGTCGCCTTCGATAGACACATGAATATCAGACAGATCAGCTCCTGCAGCGTGCGCATACACAACAATCAGGTCAGTAGTTTGGAACACATCGACCTCGAGTTGTGCAATGGTATCGACGGCACTTTCTTCTTCACTCGATTGCAGTCGTTGTCCCGCGCGCGCACCCCTCCCTTTGAGTCTTTGTAAAAAAGACATATACCAATATCTTACTGTAACCGCGTCGTCATTATGTCGATTTATACACAGAAAGGTAAAATCAACATGGACAAAGCAACCACAAAAAGCAGTCACTGGCCACTATTTTTGATTTTTGCAATGTAATTTTTATTTTTTATTTTTGCTATTTAATTTTTATATCAGCCCGTCCAATTAAAGATCATAATGGAGAAGTCCGTCAAAGAAACCCTCCCGTCAGCATTGATATCAGCAGGTGGATTAGACTCCCCACCATCGGTACCCCACCAGAAGAGCAAGATAGAGAAGTCAATGAGGTTAACCGAGCCGTCACGGTTCAAGTCAGAAGCACGTGGTGTATCTGCTTCTTCCCCGACTCCATAGAACGTCCAATCAGCATAATCGGTTGAGACACCACTCTCTTGTTTTGCTTTTGCACGTACTTTGTAGGTACCGGTCTGAAATCCTGCAGTACTCGCGTCATATGACCAAGCACCATCTCCATCAGAAGTTGTGGTAAATGTTTTCAGGGTGACACTCGACTTGTCGCTTTGATTTTCAATAGTGATGGTTGCGTTCGGAATTGCGTATCCAGAAAATTGCACTGTTGCACCAGGGTCCACAGGGTCAGGTGTCACCTGCACTGACGGCATGACGTTTACATTAGAAAGTGTTGATCCTCGTGATCCCGTTACACTAAAGGTCGTTGAAAATGTTGAGGATTTTATGCCATTTGCATCGGCTGCATAGACACCAAAGGTATAGACACCGCGTGCAATCTCATCAACCGTGACTGAGAACTTACCCGTACCATCAGCATCATCTGTTTCAATAACCGTCCCATCAACAAGTATGGTGACATCGCTATCAGGGAATGCATACCCGTTTATAATGACGCGCCCATCGCCACTTTGGTATGGCTTTTCGGTACCCTCAAAGCCTCCACCATCATCTCCACCCCCGCCGCCGCCACCTGAGGAGCCACTGCCGTCACCGGTGTCTGAGTCATCACTGTCGGTATCGCCATCTGGTGAGCCGTCACCTGGATCTGCATCCCCATCACCATCACTGTCACCTTCAGTACCTGGTTCACCCTCAGGATATTCAGGGATAGAGAAGCTAATGAGGTAATCATCGGTATTAAAGTTTCCTTCGTCATCAATACAACGAACGTATAAATCGTATGCAGTACTCGTAGCGACCTCCAGGTCAAAGGTGTGTACCGTGACAAAATTAGTTGTAAATTGATTGGTCATTGAAAAATATGGTGTGCCGGATGCCGTCGAATAGCGACACAACGCAAATTCATCTGTCTCCAGTGACACCTGCACAATGAGTGACGTACCCGAGAGCTCACCCGATGGCGCACCATTAAACCGATGCGGCGGTACCGTTTCAGTAGTATCGACATTTGGCACTTGTACGTTATGCACAATTGCCACCAAGGCTCGAACACTTTCACTGGTAGTGCCACCACCCGTTTCAATATGTATTGGATAGGTACCAATTGAGGACGGATTCAAGATACCTAAATCACTTGAGGTGGCATGTACGGTAGACGAGCCAATACGTAGCAGAATCTCAGCATCCGCTGCAATACCAGTGAGTGTGTTGAGTGTGATTTCAATTGCACCATTGGTGCCGGTTGTAATACTTACCCCGTCGGTAGAAGTGCTCGTGGTAGTACCCGTGTTGCGCAGAACATCACCAACATAGAGCGCAACATTGCGTAGTCCAAAATTAGTAGTAGGAATGGTAAAGTCTCCAGGGCTCGGCCTGAAGCGAATATAGCCACCGGTCGGAATAGGTACTTTGGTAATAAATCTGAGCGTATGGTTTGAGTATTCACTTGGTGCAGAGTCAGTCAGCGTATCACTATAGTTCCTGATATCCGCAGCACCAGCAACATGAGCAACAATACAAAAAAGCACGACGATACTCAGCACCGCACCTATAAACTGCATACATATACGACCCCACGTATGTACCATGGTATATCTGTATTGTACCGTAGCCAATCGACAGGTTTTTTCGGCTGTTCCCATGTTATGTATATGGAAACCTTAGAACCAGCCTCAAAACCCCAGTATATAGACAGTTTCTGTAAGAAAACCGCAAATCGGGAGCTAACATAGTACCATCACCTGTAGCGATAATGCCGACCGCGAGTTCTAGGGATTTTGCCTAGGTAAGGGCAAAATCCAGAACTAACGCAAGACCATCGTCTTTAGCAATACTTCAGACTTCGAGTTCCAGCGATTTGCTATGAATACCGCAAATCGGGAACTAGGTTCCCAATAGTCGCGTACGCTCGTTTGGTCACTTAACACATCGAAAACCAATAGCAGCACCAGCAAAGTTTGGTGGTGTATCTGCATGCACGGTATATATACCGGCATCAGTATCACTATCATAGTACCCGCCGCGTATCATGCCGAAGGCACCAACATCATTTGACCAGAAGAAATCTGAACCAAATACCTCCGATGGCGTATCTGCGGTATATACCGCAATACCGCCCGCATCAACTTGGGTCACATATCCAGAAGGTGGTAGAGCACGACCATTGTGCACACCATCAATCACATCATCACCTACCCATTCCCATACATTCCCAACCATATCAAATATGCCATGCGAAGATACACAGGCCGTGGTATCTCCTGCTGGGAGCACTTGTGAGGTATTCGTATTACACTGCTGTTCTCCATCAACCATATCTAAACTCAGCTGGTACCACTCACTACTTGTAGGCAACCGCTTCCCTGCACGAGCACACATCTGCATCGCCTGATCGCGAGTAATAAACCGCCACGGCACGACCGATACCTCTGACACTACCTGACACGAAGCATCGTTTAGATTCGAAACCGTATCAAACGTATTTGCTGGATGTTGTACGGGACAGTCAGCACTCGCACCTGCCTCATACACATCAACACACCGGACACCCACAACATGCGCAACAGACACCATCCCCGCAGGGCACCCAGTCTCACTGGTGCGGATGACCTGTGAAAGGAGGGTGCCTTCTGCACCTTTTAGGGTATCCGCAGCATCAATACCAAGCGCAGTCACAATGCCCGAACAGAGTATAATAAGTGTTATTTTAATTGCTTTCATGGTCCTACTGCATACACAACTAGATATCTTTTACACACCGAAACCCGACTGCCACACCCGAGAACTCTGACACCACAGCAGCCTGAATACTATACAAACCAGCATCGGTACCACTACCATAAAAACCACCACGCATCATACTGTATGTACCATCAGGCTGTGTCCACACATAATCATGATGATAATCGGAATGACCCGTGTCACCAGTGAGGAGTGCAACACCATACTGATCCACGCCATGCACATAGCCACTTTCAGGCAGCGTCGACGCACCGTACCTGCCATCGGTTACCGATGCATCAATCCACTCCCATACATTTCCGATACTGTCATAGATACCACTCCCCGATACACACTACGCATGCGCACCAGTGTCTGCCACAGCTTGTCCTGCAACATTGCACACAGGGTCAGACGCAACATCACTCACCCCGAGCGCAGCGGTGTACCAATCCTCATGTGTCGGCAGTCGCTTCCCTGCACGAGCACACAGTGCCCGTGCCTGGTGTGTGGTGACATATACCCATGGTGATACGTTGTGTATTGATACAGGCATACAATCTGGCTCATCGATATTTGCACGAGTATCTTCAATACTTGCTATCGTCTCAAACGGACAGGCTCAGCTCGGTGATACTTCATATACGTCAATACAAAAACGACGGTCTGCAGTGGTATGTTCTACCATACCGGTAGGACATGTTGTTTGCGTGACAGTGCGAGCCAAAATGCCCAATGCTGATTGACTAATGGTATGTGAGGTGGTTGCGTCAATAGTAATACTCGTAAGTAGGACAATACCCATCGTCACCAAAAGCCATCTGAGCCCTCCAAGTACTCGTCTCATGTATGCATTATACGCTGAAACGACTTACTCGTAGCGCTACTTCTGCACAGCTCCAGCCACAGCCATCCGTGGACGTGCAGCACGAGTCCAATCGAGTGCATAATTCAAGACAATAAGTACTGTCAGAATAAAGAGTATGGCACTAAGGATATAAATTGAATAATCAGGTTGTTCAGGGGTTGCAAAATCGCGGTTTGCAATTTCTCGCTCCACAAGCGCCGCTTCACGTGCTGCAAGCTCACGTTCTTTTGCGGTCAGTTGTGCGGTATAGGTATTTAATTCTGTTTGCTCTACCGACGCAAACAACCCCACACTTTGCGCTAAATACTGCGAGGTGTTCTCAGATAGCTGTTTGGTCATTGGGGCTACGAATCCACCATCAAAAAGCAGCACAACTGCAAGCACCACCGCACTTACTCGTAGTATTTTGTGATACATAGAATGTTGTTTCATATGCAATTTCGTATCCCATCATAGTAGCACGTCCACGCTATACTGTAAGCAGTAAGAGCACAATCAAGAACACCACTGCAGCGGCAAAAAGTGACACCATAACAAATGCAAATTTTGATACACCTCTCCGCCGTCGAGTGCGGACATTTCGAGCTCGTCTGCCACCAGTTGCTCGTGCAACTGCTTGTCGGACATAGAGTTTTGCAAAGATGTATCCTGCCAAGAACAGCACAAAGAGCGCAGCAAGAATCGGTACTACAATATTTGACGGCAGAATCCAAAACGACACACGCGCATCAATTGTTTTTTGCCCACCTTGCCCATCATAGACGAGCGCAAGTACTGCGTCATATTTTCCAAAACCAATACCTTTTTCCTCCCAAGAAAAGGTTATTGGACGTTGTGCCCCTGGGAATACCCCGGAAGGGTATCGTTCACTACAAATGTCACTGGCTTCCCAAACATACCTGTAATTGTGACCGGACCACGTGGTCGAATCATAATGTTTCCCTGATTCTCAACCATTGCTTCAAATGCAACATTCTTTTCACCATAAATCAGCTTACTTGTGGAAAATGAACGAATGCGCGCCTTATCAATAACATCTCCATTGATACGGATACTAATAATACTAGCCACCTCATAACCAACACCCGCACCAATTTCTCGTAACCTTGGTGCGGCAACCGAGGCAAATACACCACCGAAGTGACTTCCTGGCGACGCATCATTAGGCACCGTAACCACTAACGGAATCTGCACTTCCCCACCTGCAGGAATCACTACCGAGGTGCGGTCTAAAGCAATCCATTCTGTCATTTCAAATCCAGTCACCTCGGCACCTTCCTCAGCAAACATAGGGACACCACCAGCTTCAACACCAGTAATGTCCTTTGTTACAAGAAAAAATTCTTTTTCCTCATCGTTATGATTGGTGATGATGAGTGTTTCAGTGAGTGTATCTCCAGGATTTGCCGCAGTTTCAAGCACCGCAGGTACAAGGGTGATGCCTGCAGCACCCCCTTGCGCATGTGCAATAGACGCCGTATCAAAAAATGAAATAAGCACCCATACTAAAAATGCAGCTATGTGAATATAGTGCATACGTTGAAACTTCGTTCAATAATACCACTCCAATGTATGAATCTCTAGAAAAACACTATACATAAAGAAATTATAGACAGAGCACACACACCACAGAAACTGCACCCCATTGCAGGTTCACTATACACTGCACATACCATACACAGTTACTACAGCACTACCAATTAGTAAGCCCTACTCCCGTACATGCATGTGGACTTTGCCCAGTTGGTTTTACATCGTTGAAACACTTTTTGGTTGGATTTGAGAAGAATCGTGTCGTGACACACACATCATCATGCCGTGCAGCACTTACCCCGCTTTTGCGCACATCTCCAGACCCCCCATACGTACCTGCACTTGCGTCATAAAATGAATTTTGAGACACCTGCGTGCTGCCATTCTTTTTTCCCACAGCACCACCAGCATCGAGCACCACATTACAACTCAACCGGGAATTGGTTGGGCCAATCGTTCCTCCAGAGAACCAATTTCTTCCTCCATGAATGACATTGTTGGTAATAGTGAAGTTATTGAGCACACAACTCGATGTATTACCAAAACCGCGGAAGCTCGAACAGTTGGTTGTATCGTGATACACCAATACTGGATAATCTTTAATGTTATAGAAGAGATTATTACGTACCACAACATTCTTTGCATGTCGTACACTACTGTACCCTCTATCAGAATCAAACATAATGTTGTCCTCCACAATAATGTCTTTGGCGACTTGGTGGGCATGCATAGCATTTCCCCAATCGCTATGTGAAGTTGCTTTTCCATCGCACGTCTTGACCGCCTGTCGCCATCCCCACATGGTATTTCCTTTGACTATCATTGGATGTGCCGCAGATCCACCAACTTTAATATCAACTGCATTTTCAGCACAAGCACACTTACCCGATGGCGTACGACGTCCCGTACTACAATCGGCATACTTGTCTGAGGTGAGATATATATCATTGGCAATGATTTTTGTACCATCAAACTCTTCTTTCAAATCTTTTCCATTTCGAACTCCATGTGTCTGTGGCTGAAACCCATCGCCGCAGTCACGTATTTCGTTATTAACCACCGCATTGTGTTTTGCAATTACAGGACTCATACCATTAGGACCAAACCAGCTTGGCCAGTGGAAACACACATTCTCCCCTACGCCACGTCGATACACATATCCGTTTTGGAACATATTATAGTGTGAACCATGATGAAACAGCACACCACTATGTTCATTTTCCAACCGCATACCGTTGATAATGTTATTCGATGAACCATGGAACTGCACAGGTGGTGCTTCGCCATACGAAATAAACATACGGTCAATAATCCAGTGATCAGCATTTTTAAAGTAGAAGCTTTTCACCCGGGCAAGATCACCGGCACCAATATTCACAATATGCCTGTCGGTTGTTACATTGCTATTAAGTAATCGGATAACCCGTGGCTTAGATGATGAACCATCAGCAGTGAGGGTGATTCTTCCAACACCACGATAATCTCCTGGCTTTACACAGAACACTCGATATTGTGAGCTATTGATTTGTCCCCAATCACTATTGCTATCAATAATGAATGCGTCGCTACTGTTACAGCTTGGTAAATCAAACTTTTCTAAATATGGTACAGGGTCTACTGGCTTGATAATATTGTCAACATCATACGGTGGTCGCCACGCATCTTCTACAACATCAGGCCCAAGTGTATCAACACCATAGTTCTCACCACCTTCACGAGTACCACTCGAACTTGGTAATGTTACTCGTTGATGATTCCAAGTACCAAGATGCGTACCATGCTGATTCACACACGTATCACGATTATTTTCATTGCAGCCACATTTCAAGCTTTTTCCTTCTGCACCTACGCGCACTTGGCACATGTAGGCATAGATATTAATAGTCTTCCCTTGCGCACTTTGGGGAATCGCAATATCTCCCTGCACCGTGTTGATGAGCAACCAATCGGTTGAGCTAATACGGTTATTTGTTGTAGTCAGCTTGAGTGGTGTATATTGACCAGCTTCAAACTCAGCATATACAATACTGTACATTAGGTGATTCCGTTTTGTATTTCCTAGAGTAATACTGAGCGTATCATCAGTACAGTCCGCGGTAAACAGCAATGTCTTTGCTGTATCAAACAAATCATACGGTGCACCAAGTGTGGTACGAGGTGTATTTGACGAACCGGTATACTGGCTACATCGTGTTGCTGCATCTGTCTGTGTGGGGTGTACAAAAAAAATACTCAATACACATACCGCAGTAGCAATGAATGATTTCTGCATTGTACCTATAAGCATAGCATGTATAGCAACGATATTTATACGCAACATGTGTATGAACAAAAAACTCCCCGAGGGGAGTTTTTTGTGTATGCAACGGACACTTTTCTAGAAAGTAGGTGTTGCAATATATGTAAGCGTAGTGTTGTAGTCGTCACCCGCTTCCTGGAGTGCAGTAATTTGGATTTGATATCCAACCGTTGCGCGTCCGATGTCTTCAGTAACACCATCTGCAGGACCGTCATGGTACATCACATTAATAGGTGTGGTACTTGCAGCAACCCATTCGTCTGAACCAAATTCATTTGATCCACCGCCCCGGTTGGCAGTACCGTCAGTTGAGGTGAGACCTCAGTGACCCCATGTGTCTTCGTCCGTAATACTATTTGACGGAGCAGTCCATGCTACTGGATCAGTATCCCATGCACCATCGGCGAATCCGTCGATATCTGCACCAGTAGATGATTGCAGCTGACTATCTTGCTCAACAGTTACCACATAGCCATTAATGGCGTTGGTTGCAACTGTTAAGTCTTGTGCCAGTGTTTTGGAGACTCCCGAACTGAGCGTCCCAAATGGCAGTGCCGTACTGGTCGAATCAGCAAACGTAGTGGTCGCACTACCATTCACTGTTGCGCCAGTGGACGTTCCACTAATAGTAAACGTCAGTATTGTGTTAATGTTCGCAGTCACGAGCACGTTGTCAATAATTGCCACTCGTGTCTGTCCTGAATCCTGCATGCTTCCAGAGACGGTAATTTCATACGAAGTAGTGGCAGTTGGATTGGTAATCATGTTACCTCCCTCTTGCCCGATTGTAATAACAAGCTCTGTTGAAGATGCGACTCCCCCATCAGTTGGTGTTTCAAAGGTAACGTCTTGACCTGCGATAGAAACACCCCATGTGCCGGCAGCAGCGGTTGCAGCAAGTGTTGCTGCGCCACCTCCTACGGTCATCGATATATCACCGATGGCGAGTGCAGTGAGATCAAATCCTACTGGGAATTGAACATCAAAATCTGCGCCGATTAACATTCCATTAGGGGTGGTGAAGGTACCGTGTGAACTGAATCCTCACCGGGTGCTGAGTCTGTAAGAAGGTCACTCATGCTGGTAAGGTTCGCAGCCTCAACTTTCTGAGTGAACATGTGGGTTCCTACAGCCCATATACAAGCGCTAGTGCAACGAGAGTCGCGATCCCTCGGTACATAGACGCTTGCAGATGTAAAGCGTACATGTACTTTATATTATAAATAATAAATAACTGTTGTATCTGGGTGACCTCGCCGAGATACGTCTCAATCGAAGAAAGTCAATGGAGAGGTATGTTATGAATCGTACAAAAAATGTACAGCCGTTTTACTCATAACCTATCGGTTGACTTATATACCTCAATCGACCTGACTACAGTATACGTGACCTATACAACCATGTCTTTGACCTTGTGTTGATAACTTATGTCGATAGTATGGGGATGGAACATGGTATGTATTACAGACACATTACGGTCATAAAAGACGTGTCTGTTATATGGCTTTTACCGTACAGATATCGCTCCACTGCGTTGCATATGCAGGTGACCGATACTGACGCCGTGTTGCAATACCCTGCGCATGCACCACACCAGGGCGTACGGTGCCCGCGCCATGTGCGCGGTTGATACTATCGAGTACATCATCGAGTGACGATTGCGTTTCGTGGGTATGTGCAAACAACGATGGCGTTTGCTCCGACACTGTCACCTCGCCTAAGGTGAAACCCGCTTTTTATAACGCACCCCTGGTGTGTACACTTCTGCACATAACGCGAGCGCTGTTTTGAGTAAGTTGCGTGTATCGTTTGTTGCATATGCCATGAGTGCTGAAGCAGCATAGACTGCGTCGTATTCCCGATCATGCCTGCCTGGGGTGATACGCACCAAAACCTTCCCTGCAACCTTCCCCCGCGCACGCATTTTCTCCGCGAGCCGTACCGTGTGATACCCAACGGCACTCCGGAGCTCAGACCGCTTTGTGGTTACTTGGGCAAAGGAGCGTGAGCTAGTAACGCTTTGCTGCTCAATATCCTCATGTGGTGCACCCACAGGGTCCACTACTGATCCTGTAAGCTCTAAATATAGCCGCTCACCGATGATGCCGAGCACAACGCGCATGGTACCAATACCCCGTTGCTGTATATCAGCAGCGGTATGTATGCCATGTGTACGCAACGTTGCTGCGGTACGTCCACCACCCCCCCAGAGTGCGCCACATGAACAACTCGACATCGCAACATACCACGCCGCATCATCAAGAACCCCGATATCATCAGCGTTTTTTGCCATGGTGTTAGCGTATTTAGCAATTGTTTTTGTTGAGGCAATACCAATCGATACAGGCACACCAACCGCTGTCCATACCGTATCCCGAATACGTCGTACCAGCGTCTTTGTGCAGACATCTGTAGGGACCGTAAAAAATGCTTCATCAATAGAATACACCTCGTATTGAGTACCAAGTGCAGCCACAATATGCATGACACGCCGTGAAATATCACGATATAAGGCACCATTCGATGAAAACACCACTATTTTTTCTGTGGCGCATATATCTTTCACGTGAAAGTACGGTATACCCATGGGTATACCGAGCGCTTTTGCCTCATTAGAGCGCGCAATCACACACCCGTCATTTGAAGAAAGCACCACTACAGGGCGATGCAACAAATCAGGGCGAAAGAGTCGTTCACACGATACAAAAAAATTATTACAGTCGAGCAGTCCAATGGTATGCATAGTGACATCGAATCAGTACACGTGGTATAGAAAGGCATTGCAGTATGTGCATATCAGGCTTATATACCCTTGCAGTTACCTGCAGGAGTATAACCAGCTGCTATCGCTGCTTCTTGAGAGGCAAAAAACACCTTATTAGCATCATGTATGCGATCAGCACCTGTACACCACGGTAAATGGTATTTGGTGCCCTTTTTTGATGCGACATAGTGTACCGGTGTCGTATCTGTAGTACTTGATGCAATCTGAATGCGCTGCGCATGATGTGCGGTATGTTCAGTAACTATTGGTATTCCTCGCACCGAATATTGTCCCAAGGCAAACGACACCAATGCCACGAACACCAAGAGTACGGCAATATAGTGTTCTTCACGCCAGTAGGTACGCAGATACGGTATGATACTGTGCGATTCAGCAGCTCGAGACTTGCTATTCCTATACTTCTCTTGTATACTCACCCGGTTAATTATACATGAGTGTGTACGCAGTATCTGAGATACACGTACAGACAATCGTGCCCGCAAACGCACGTACGTAATGCATTAGATAATCAACCATGTCACATAAAAAAGCTGGTGGTTCAGCAAAAAACCTAAGCGATTCAAATCCACAATATCTGGGTGTGAAGCGCGCAGACGGACAGGCTGTGCAGGCGGGTGAAATTCTCGTACGACAGCGCGGTACAAAAATTGAACCCGGAAAAAACGTCAAAGCTGGTAAAGACCATACTCTCTTTGCACTCATGCCAGGAAAAGTACTCTTCCGCACCATGCGTAAACTCCGATTTGACGGGCGTATGCGTACCAAGAAGGTCGCAGACGTAGTACCAGCTACTGAGTAGCCGAGTACACGTATACGAAAAACCGCCGGCATGCCGGCGGTTTTTCGTATATTCCATACTCAATACTCATTCTATATACTCTCAATCTCCTGGAAAAATTTCTTCCAAAAATGGCACATCTGCACCAGCTTCAATATTTTTGCTTCAGCGCCCTATGACATATAGGTCTGAGTCGCTAAAATATCTCCAGCTAGTACATATGCACTCATTTTTGGAAGAAATTACTGCGCCGCAATCGTGACTGACTCGATAACCACCGGCTCTACCGGCACATCAGCCTGTGCAGTTGCAACACCTGAAATAGCATCCACGACATCAAGTCCTTCAATCACCTTTCCAAAAACCGGATGCTTTGAGGAGAGCGGCTCCTTGTCAAAGTCGAGCGCAATATTGTCTACGGTGTTGATGAAAAACTGACTACCACCTGAGTTTGGCTGTCCCGTGTTTGCCATGGCAATAGTACCGCGCATATTAGAGAGATGCTCACCAGCCACAAATTCATCTTGAATGGTAAATCCAGGTCCACCCTGCCCGTAGATGCGTGTGTCGTCACCCTTTGAGTTAGGATCACCACCTTGAATCATGAAACCATCAATCACACGGTGAAATTTGGTGTTATTGTAGAATCCATCTTCAGCAAGTGTAATAAAGTTACCAGTTGTGATTGGCATCATATCTTCAAAAAGTTCTAATACAATGTCGCCTTTGTTGGTATGCATCGTTGCAATACGGTTCATATCGTTTGTTATTACAGGGTTAGCAATTTCTAATTCTTCAGGGACCAATGGTCCATCAAGCATCTCATGTCCTTCAAGGACCACTTCTGCTGGCTGTGCACGAAAATCAATCCACCAGCCCAAGAGTCCAATCAATACAGCAGAGACTACAATTACCATTACCACCTGTGTGTTACTTGCCATACTTATTTCTTAGTTACCGTAAGGGTAAAGACTCCCGTATGCGCTCCGTGTGTCAATGTAATGTCATGCGCACCCACCTCTTTAATTGGTGTATCAAGCACAATCGCAGTTGCAGCTACCGCATGTCCCAAGGTCGCCATATGTGCAGCAATATCCTCTGCCTTAATACCCTTAAATAGGTGTCCTTGTTCGTTTGCCTCGACCGCAAGTGATACCGACTCCCCACCAAGCGTTTCAAGCAACGCCGTAAAGGCAGCATCCGCAGTTGCGGTATCAGCAGCAGTTTTATCAGCCTTTTTTTGGAGACGGCGAAGACTGTGTGCGGTTGCTGGTTCGGCCAGCTTCCGTGGAATCAAAAAATTGAGCGCATGCCCATCAGGCACATCCTTTACTTCAAATTTTTGACCAATACGGGCCACATTTTGTAACAGAATTACTTTCATAGTTTCAATTAAATTAACGCTTCAGTTCGCGATATCATACCAAAGAACGAGCTAGAGTCCAACATGCAGCGCAGAAGCATTGTACTGCGCACATCCATTACCAGACTATCGGTTGAGGAAATTAATAGCTTCATCAAGCTGTGGGTCGATGTCGTTCATACGATCATCAGGAGTTCGCTCCACCTCGATGTCTGGGGTCAATCCCGCTTCTGAAATAGAAACACCCTCAGGGGTCAGCCACCGCGCTACTGTCACTTTAAGTGACGAACCATCCTTCAACTCTACCAATTCTTGCACTGACCCTTTACCAAAGGTTTGTGCGCCAATAAGTGTCGCAACACCATGTTCACTGAGTGCACCCGCAAGAATCTCAGATGCAGACGCAGACCCACCATCAATCAAGACCACCATTGCTTCAGGCGCAAATGAACCCAATACACGACCATTGCTGCGATAGACATCTTCGCGAAGTCCTTCACCAAAGCTCTCGCGCACCACTACCGTACCCGTTGACAAGAAATAACTCGCAATGGACACCGCGCTCTGCAAAAATCCGCCCGGATTACCGCGCACATCAAGCACGAGCTTGGTTGCATCGCTCCGTACAAAATCGCGAAGCGCACGCTGCATCTCACTGTCAGCAAGCGCATTAAAACTATAGAGCGAGATAATAAATACCCCCTCTCGTGTTTCTGTCTTAATCGTTGGGATAGTAATAGTGTCACGAGTGACGGTAATTTCTGTAAATTCAGCATCTCCTTTTCGATAAATGGTGAGGACCACATCCGTACCACGCGCACCACGAATAAGTCGCACCGCTGCATCAATACTCATACCGTCTGTAGTAGTGTCATCAATCTTCACAATCCGATCACCAGCATGGAGTCCTGCCTGTTCGGCAGGTGTATCAGGAAGTGGCGCAATAACCGTCAGTACATCATCACGAATACCAACCTCCATACCCACACCACTAAAGTTTCCTGAGATATCTTCATCAAACATTTCTGCATCCTCAGGTGGCAAATACACGGTATATGGATCACCATACGAATCTACCAATCCGCCGATTGCACCCCATATCTTTTCCTCATGGGTGAGTGCGTCTGAAGTAGTTGCTGAGACAAATTTATCCTCCAACAACTGCCACACATTCCAAAATTCACCCAATTCTGATGAAGATTCTTCTGCATGCGCGCCCACAAACCACGAACCAATACTCGCCTCCAGTCGCGCACCTGACCCCATATGAAATCCTGAGAAAAACGTTGCTGAGGCAAAGAGCACAGCAAGTCCAACACCAAGCAGTGACCACCGCGCAGCACGTTGTTCTGTAGGTGTTGTTGACGGTGCTTCCGCGTTTGTATCACCGGTCTCTGGTGTTTGTGTGTGGGTTGTATGCATAGATGGTTGCATTATCGCACATTCATCACTATTTATACAAAAAATAACTTTTTGACGTACAACAACATGGTAAAATATCAAAAATTACAACGTATGATTGAAACACACATTCAAGGTAAAACTACCTGGGTTGATGTAAAATCACCCACCAATGAAGAGGTGCGTGAGCTTATTGACACCTACAACCTACCTCCAACACTTGCCAACGACTTTGTCACTCCTGTACCGCGCAGTACCGCTTCAGAGGTTGATGGTTTCATTAAAATGACCATGGACTTCCCGATTGTGCGTCGCACCGACATGCGTCATCCACACGAAATCAAATTTGTCATCTCTCAACACACCCTCATCACCATACGCTATGAAGATATGGAGGCTATCGACAAATTCAGAAGCGCATTTGAAATCGAAAGTGCCCTCAAAAAAAACAAAAAACGCCTCAACGGTGCAGATCTCTTTTTTTCACTCATCGGCGCACTCTATGCATCCACTGCAGCAAAACTCGATTATATCCAGACCCGATTGACCGACATCGAAACCGAGATTTTTGACGGCAATGAGCGCGAGATGGTGTTCCATATTTCTGAAATGAACCGCAAGCTCATCAACTTCAAACAAACACTCAAAGCCCATGATGATGTGTTTCGGGATGCAAAACCATTATTTGAGCATGTCTTTAAAAAGAGTTACGGCGCCCAAATACAAGACGTGCACATGCACTACTATCACCTCATTCGCCGCACTATGGCACTCTTTGAAACACTCCACAACTTCAAAGAAACCAATTCTGCCCTCCTAACCACCAAACAGAATGAAATTATGAAGATATTTACTATTCTTGCGTTTGTCACCTTCCCGCTCACCCTCTTCTCTTCTATGTTCGGCATGAATACAAAAGCAACACCCATCATTGGTGCCGATGGAGACTTCTGGATTATCCTTGGTGCAATGACCGTGGTTGCCTTTACATTCTTTGGATTCTTTAAGTTTAAAAAGTGGCTATAAATAAGACATGCAGACAAAAGCCGCGGGAACGCTATGCGTTCCCGCGGCTTTTTGATACACTACACACATTAACTGCATATGCATATATTTGCACATACACCGCATATCCCCTGCTGCCACTAAGCGTGTGGCATATATACCCATGCCACAACCGCATTCCCCACTATTGATTCGTAACTACGCTACCTAAACCATGTTTGGCATATTAAAGAAAAAAGAAGAAACCGCAGCCCAACCAATATATTTCTCAGACTCACTCACTGGTGAGAAACTGCAATTCACATCACTGAAACCCGGTGTTGCAACTATGTATTCATGTGGACCAACCGTCTATGACCATATCCATATCGGTAATCTCCGTGCATTCTTATTGGCAGATATCGTTAAAGCAACACTCACCTACAACGGCTATACCGTGAAGCACACCATCAATTTCACCGATTTTGGACACCTTTCAGATGATGGTGATGCTGGTGAGGATAAAATGATGCGTGCACTTCACCGTGAAGGCAAACCAGTAACCCTTACCGCGATGCGCGAGCTTGCTGAAATCTATATCACGTCATTCAAAGAAGACACGCGAGCATTTCGCAACACACCACCAACCACCTATGCACCAGCAAGCGAATATGTTGGGGAGCAAATCGAGCTCATCAAAACCCTTGTCGAAAAAGGCTACGCTTACGAAATTAGCGATGGCGTCTATTTTGACGTTACAAAATTCCCCACCTATGGACAGATTGGCAATGTCGATATCGCAAAAATAAAAGAAGGTGCTCGTGTCGAAGTCAATCCTGAGAAAAAGCATCCTGCCGACTTTGCCCTTTGGAAAAAAGGACTCCTTGGCTGGGAAAGTGATTGGGGCAAAGGCTTCCCTGGTTGGCACATCGAGTGTACTGCTATGGCATTTGCCACACTTGGTAAACAAATTGACATTCATACAGGTGGTGAAGACCTCAAACACACCCATCACAATGGCGAAATAGCACAAGCAGAAGCCATTACCGGTAAAACATACGTACAATACTGGCTGCACAACGCGCACATCAGTATTGATGAACAAAAAATCTCAAAATCACTAGGAAATGGCATCACCCTCAAAAACCTCACAGATAGAGGTTATAGTCCAGAGAGTTACCGGTATTTCTTGCTCCAAAGTCACTACCGGTCACCGGCAAACTTCACCTTCGACGCACTTGACGGTGCAAAACAAGCACTCTATAGACTCAAGCGATACATATTTGAAGAATTCAAAAATGAAGCTGGCGCTGTCGACGAGGCATACCGCACCCGATTTCACCATGCCATAAACGACGACCTCAATACACCACAAGCAATTGCGATTATGTGGGAAATTGTCAAAGACAAATCACTCACACCCGGTGCAAAAGTAGCAACACTCAAAGAGATTGATTCCGTACTCGCCCTTGGCCTCAATGATACACCCGATACCGTCATCCGAGAGCTCGGCGTCCTCGAAGACACTGACATTCCTGAAGCAATTCAGACACTCCTCACACAACGAGAAGCAGCACGACTTGCCCGCAACTGGGAAGAAGCCGATACCCTCCGAGAAGCGCTCAACCTCAAAGGATATACCGTCGAAGACACACCCCAAGGACAAAAAATCTCCAAAACTTAATTAGTCCGACTAATTAAGCTGTTGCGGCATTATATTCATGAGCACACACATCACACACCGAGGATATCCAGTGGATACTCAACCGAAATAAGCCATTTTTTAGCACAATTCATCACAACTCATTTGCGTGATACAATAGCCCATACATGACTACCACGACTGCAGCAAAATCTCCGGTGATGCACAAGGCTATGCGCACGCCACCACACAACATTGATGCTGAACGAGCACTCCTTGGTGCAATCATCCTCAAGCCTGAGGCAATGCACGATGTTTCTGTCTCCGTCTACCCCGAATCCTTCTACACCGATGGTCATCGCGAAATCTATCGTGCCATTCTCGATACCCACACCAAGGGTGACCCCATCGACATACTCTCTATTACCACCAAGCTCAAAAAACGTGATCTTCTTGATCGCGTTGGTGGTGCAAGTTATATCACTGAGCTCGTTGAAACCGTCCCGGCGGCAAGTAACGCGGCATATTATGCTGAACTCGTACAACATAAATCAACACTTCGTGGACTCATCTATGCAGCCGATGAAATTGCAGAACTCGGCTATTCAGATCCTGAAAACGTAGAAGAAGCAATGGACGTTGCAGAGAAAAAGATTTATCACGTCACCAACGCGCCCACCGCACAAAAATTCACCCCTATCGGAAGCTCATTAACCGAAGCGTGGGAGCGGTTTGAAATGCTCAACTCTACCGACCATGAAATACGTGGTGTACAGAGTGGGTTTCATGGACTCGACGACCTCCTTGCTGGCTTCCAAAAATCAGACCTCATTATCCTTGCCGCGCGTCCCAGTATGGGAAAAACAACCTTTGCCCTCGACATAGTCCGCAATGCCTCTCTCAGACATGGGGCTAGCGTTGGATTCTTCTCACTCGAAATGAGTGATCAACAGCTTGTCGATAGAATGCTCGCCGCAGAAGCAGGTGTTGATGCTTGGAAGCTTCGCACCGGAAACCTTAGAAGCGATGAGGAATATGAAGCAGTACAAGGTGCAATGGGCAAGCTCTCTGACGCATCCATCTTTATCGATGACCAGCCAGGTGCAAATATTCTTAAAATGCGCTCTTCTGCACGACGACTTAAAAACGAACATGGTCTTGATTTCCTCGTCGTCGACTACCTCCAACTCATGAATCCTACGGCAACCAAAGCCAGCGACTCCATGGTGCAACAAATTACCGAGATTTCTCGCTCCCTGAAGATTCTTGCCCGCGAGCTTGATGTACCAATCCTTGCCCTCTCACAGCTCTCGCGTGCCGTTGAGCAACGTGGTGGTAAGCCACGCCTTTCAGACCTTCGTGATTCAGGTTCTATCGAGCAGGATGCTGACGTGGTCATGTTCATTCACCGAGAAGACAAAATGAACAAGGATCAAGAGGCAGAACGTCCAAATATTGCAGAAATTTTGGTAGAAAAGCACCGAAATGGTGCTGTCGGCATGACCGAACTCTACTTCGATGAAAAGCACGTCCGTTTCGTCGACCTCGACAAAAACCATACCGGTATGGACGCAGCATTTGCAGCAAGCAAAGATGACGACTTCTAAACTTAATTAGTCCGACTAATTAAGTACCCGATGGACTACTCTCTACTCACTACCCTATGACCACCCTTGAAAAACTTATCATTCACTTCGAACGCTTCCCAGGCATCGGTGCTCGGCAGGCAAAGCGTTTTGCATATCACCTCCTTTCAGAAAACCCAAACCAAACGCAAGAACTTGCAAAACTCATAGAACATATCCACACAAGCATTGTTGAATGTGAAATGTGTCATTGTTTTTTTACCGCACAAGGTGACCGCTTCCGCTGCCGCATGTGCAGCGACACCACGCGTGACCATAGCAAGCTCATGATTGTGGAACACGATACCGATATGCAAGCCATTGAACGCGGCGGTGTATACAATGGTTTCTATTTCATACTTGGAGGCACCGTACCACTCCTGAATGAAGAGAGTACAAGCAAGGTACGCGGAGATGCACTTAAACACTTGGTAACACAGCGTGTCTCAGAAGGGCTTTCAGAACTCATTCTTGGCTTTTCAGTAAATCCAGATGGTGAAAATACTGGACGATACGTAGAAGCACTTCTCAAAAACATCATTACTGAGCACAATCTCACCATTGCCATACTCGGACGAGGACTCTCAACCGGCTCCGAACTCGAATACGCCGACCCTGAAACCATCAAAAACGCACTCAAAAACCGCACCCAAACCTAACTACAACCTAATGTCCTAGGGGACCCCTAGGACATTAGGTTGTTTTTTAGTGTCGTGAACAAGTATTCCATATCACACATCAAGTCGGTTTCTATCGGTAATACTGATTGGTTCAGTATCATACTGGCGTCTCTCTCCTCAATACAATAATCGGCATAGCTTGTAAACTTATATTCATACAAAAATTTAATTGCCTCCTTTTCATGTTTAATCCCTGCTTTTTCAAAATCTGACTCCAATTTCCCTACTGGATTAAGATGTATATAGGTAAGAACCCATCGTAAATATTCATCTGTGTCTATATGTTTTGCCCTGAATGACCTACACATAAGCGGACCGCTTCGGTCATATTTCTTATTCATATACATCGAGTATGAAGTAAGTAATTTACCCATAAACTTACTTATACCTCCCTCTTTCTTTTCCTTGAGCAAAAAATGAAAGTGGTTATCCATGAGTGCATATGCACAAATATCTACATATGTAGATTTTGATGCATTTAGTTTTTCATCGAAGCTTTTTAATCTATCTGCTCTTACGTGTACATTTTCTATGTTTCGTACCCACATCAATCTTTGAAAATGTGTCCAGTCGCCCGCACTAAAAAATATCTTACGCTTATCTATGCCTCTATTATAAATGTGATAAAACTCACCTGGTTCAAATGTAATACTACGCTGCATATTTTTTCTTGCAGAGTATTAAATTTTCCAAGTGTCCTAGGGGTCCCCTAGGACACTTGGTGACCTATATATTTTTACTCTTCTGACTCCCCTTCTTCAGTTTCAACATCGTCAGATTCTATTGCGCCTTCTTCAATCTCTTCAGAATCATCCGCAATTACTTCCTCCTCGATTTCTTCAGCTTCTGATTCCGCCTCATCTGCTTCAGACTCTTCCTCTGCGGCATCTTCTTCATTTTCTTCAATAGTCTCAGATTCAGTGTCTTCAGTTTCTTGCTCTGAATCTTCTTCTGATACGTCAGAGCCGGCACTTTCTTCTTCGTTCACTACTTCGTCAGGAGTTGTTGCAGTATTTTCTTCCCCACCATCATCTGTTTCGGTTTCTGAATTAGTCTCCTCTTCGCTTTCTTCATTGTCTTCCTGGTCGTCTGACTCAGGAGGTTCAACATCGAGTGCGGCTTCCAGTGCCTCTATACGACCTTCAAGGGTCTCAATCTTTTCTTGGTTGCCAGTCACAACCTCCCACATCTCCTTCATAGCTTCTACAACCACAGCAAGCATGTTTT